>JBKJOF010000127.1:0-77741 GCA_046595655.1 Chryseolinea sp.
GGCAATACCTGCACCGAGTGGCACCTGTGCACCAACAATACCATGACCACCAATGAATCCAACTTGCTTATCAAAAATGTGCATAGAGCCTCCTTTACCTTTTGTGGTACCGGTTTCCTTGCCGTATAATTCAGCCATGACGGCTTTTGGATCAGTACCTAATGCAAGTGGTTGCCCGTGATCGCGATAGGCGGTTATCCACTTATCTCCTTTTCTAAGTGCTGAAGCTGCACCTGAGGCACAAGCCTCTTGTCCTATATATAGGTGACAGAAACCTTTTATTTTCTGCATGCCATAAAGCTGACCAGCTTTCTCTTCGAACTTGCGCATCAATTGCATGCTTTCATACCAATAGAGGTAGGTTTCTTTAGAGAACTCGGTTTCTTCCTTCTTCGATGCCACTGCTGGCTCATTCTTCGCTTTGGTTGTCGTAGGCATATCCCTATTTTTGAATCTGAGTTGCGAAAATAACGTCCAAACGAACATTAGCCAAACTTTCGTCAACATTATACATGCAGCTAACGCAACTACAACTATTAAATTTTAAGAACTATGAGGAGGCGAACCTCGATTTCTCTTCCAGAATCAACATTTTAGTAGGTAAAAATGGAAGTGGAAAGACTAATCTGTTAGATGCTATTTATTATTTGTCTTTAACAAAAAGTGCATTTTCCTCTTCCGATCATCAATGTATTCTTCACGGACAAAATTATTTCATGGTGAAGGGTAAGTTTCAGATCAATTCAACTTCAAAGGAAATAGCAAGCTCAGTTCAAATGGGTTCGAAGAAAGTTTTCGTGGAAGATCATCTCGAGTATGAAAAATTAAGTGAACACATCGGCAAATATCCAGTTGTCCTCATTGCGCCTGATGACGTTGATCTCGTGAAAGAAGGCAGCGAAACCCGAAGAAAGTTTTTCGATAGTATTATCTCCCAGCTAGATAAACGTTACTTGGAAAATCTTATGCAATACAATCATGCCCTGAAGCAACGCAATAGTTTGTTGAAGATGTTTTCAGACCGAGGCAATCCAGACTGGGTTGTGCTGGAATCTTTTGATCAGGTATTGGTAAAATTAGGGAAAGCCATTTTCGAGAAGCGCGATCTTTTCGCAAAAGAGTTTTTACCGGTCTTTAAAAAATACTTCAAATTTATTGTAGAAGATAATGAAGACACCGATTTGGAATACCGATCTGAGTTGAAGGTAAAAGATTTTGCTAAAGAGCTAGTGAATTCACGTCAAAAAGACTTAGGCCTGCAAAGAACTAGCTTTGGTATTCATCGTGACGACTATCAATTTAGCCTGGGCTCGTCCGATTTAAAGAAGCTTGGATCGCAAGGACAGCAGAAGTCTTTCATTATTGCGTTAAAGCTGGCGCAGTTTGAAATTGTGCAACACAACAAAGGCTATAAGCCCATTCTTTTATTAGATGATATCTTCGATAAATTAGATGATTTCAGAATTGATAGGCTTCTGGAACTTATTAAATTAGATTTGGGGCAATTATTTATTTCGGATGCACGGCCCGAAAGAACAAAAGGACTTCTGGAAAGAATCAAAGTGCAGGCAGTTGTATTTACAGTTAACAAAGGAAAGGTATCTCCATTATGAGCAGTAAAGGCAGAAATGATTTTCAATCCGTTGGCCAGGCCATTCGCGAATTATTTAATACCTATCGGCTCACATCAAAATTTGATGAGGCAAATCTTATTGAATCTTGGGAAAGATTGGTTGGCAAGCCGATAGCCAAACGAACTAAGAAATTATACATCCGAAATAAAGTCCTTTTTGTTGAGTTTGATTCCCCGACCATGCGCCACGACTTCTCACTACACAAATCGCATGTACTTGATGTCTTCAAAAAAGAATTTGGAGAAGGAGTGATTACGGAAATTATCGCCATGTGAGCGATTTAGTCGCATTGAAAGAATTTCAATAGCAGCAATTCGCAACCAGCAACGCACATTCTGCCAAAGTGTAGCATGCGACATCTTCCAGTGTTGCTCCACTCTCCTGGTGCAGCCTACCCTATCTTCCTTGATGGATGAGGCCAGGATCAAGGCAGGCAATTAATGGATTGCAGCTTCAACAATTAATATATCTGCGAAAATGTGGGATATAAGTTTTGAAAAAGTTTAAAAGCGTATAATTTTGCACTCTCTTTTTTAAAACGCTACTTCAAACGAAGGAAATGTTGGCCGAAAAGAGGTGTTCTTTAAAAAATTGTAGAGGGGAAGTACCAAAGCGGCCAACTGGGACAGACTGTAAATCTGTTGTTATAATGACTTCAAAGGTTCGAATCCTTTCTTCCCCACACCAAAATGGTACGATTGAAGATGGAAAATTTGCGATTTGAGTCTAAATCGCAAATCTAAAATCCCAAATCATAAATAAATTGCGGGAGTAGCTCAGTTGGTAGAGCGATAGCCTTCCAAGCTATAGGTCGCGGGTTCGAGCCTCGTCTCCCGCTCGAATGTCAGGTTGCTTGTTGCTCGTTAGTCGTTGTTCGAACTTTACGAATAACGAGCAACGAGTAACAAACAGCGGTTTTAAAAGCTGTTGTAGCTCAGGGGTAGAGCACTTCCTTGGTAAGGAAGAGGTCGAGAGTTCAATTCTCTTCAACAGCTCTGATTTTTGAATCAGGCTGTTGAAGTAAGATGAAAGTTTTCCATCAAGCTCGGCATCAGTAGCGATTGAATGACAGGGAGTGGCCCTGTATTTATTGAAAAATTGAAATTAAAATGAATTCCTGATTGCGGATGCGTAGCGAACATCAAAACGTATCAGAAATTCAAACTGCCGAAAGGCAGACGAATAACCCTTATTCGAAGGCTTAACATGTTTGGGGTGTAGTTCTTCTTGAGAAAGAAGATTTTAGATTAATACAATTTAATAAACTATACACTTTAAACTTTAAAAGGGATTTTCAAATATGGCAAAAGAAACATTCGACCGCTCGAAGCCGCACGTAAACATTGGTACTATTGGTCACGTAGATCACGGAAAAACCACTCTTACTGCCGCTATCACAAAAGTATTAGCTTCTAAAGGACTCGCTTCAATGAGAGATTTCTCTTCTATTGATAATGCTCCTGAAGAAAAAGAAAGAGGTATTACTATCAATACTTCCCACGTTGAGTACGCAACTGTGAACCGTCACTATGCTCACGTTGACTGTCCTGGTCACGCGGATTACGTGAAAAACATGGTTACCGGTGCTGCCCAAATGGACGGTGCTATTCTGGTAGTTGCCGCAACTGACGGACCTATGCCACAAACTCGCGAGCACATTCTTTTGGCTCGTCAGGTAGGTGTGCCTGCTCTTGTAGTGTTCATGAACAAAGTTGACTTGGTTGACGATGCTGAATTGTTGGATCTTGTGGAAATGGAAGTTCGTGAATTGATGACTTACTATGGTTTCCCTGGTGACACAATGCCAGTAATCAGAGGTTCGGCACTTGGCGCATTGAATGGTGAAGCACAGTGGGTTACTAAAGTAGAGGAATTGATGGATGCGGTTGATAGTTTCATTCCGATCCCAGTTCGTTTGATTGATAAAGATTTCTTGATGCCTGTTGAAGATGTATTCTCAATTACCGGTCGTGGTACAGTTGCTACTGGTAGAATTGAAAGAGGCGTTATTAACTCTGGCGATAAAGTTCAGATTCTTGGTATGGGTGCTGAGAACTTGGAGTCAACTATCACAGGTGTTGAAATGTTCCGTAAGATTCTTGACAGAGGAGAAGCTGGTGATAACGTAGGTTTGCTGCTTCGTGGTATTGAAAAAGAGCAGATTAAGAGAGGTATGGTTATTTGTAAGCCAAACTCTGTTACTCCACACGCTAAATTCAAAGCTGAAGTTTACGTATTGTCTAAAGAAGAAGGTGGTCGTCACACTCCATTCTTTAACAAATACCGTCCTCAGTTCTACTTCCGTACTACGGACGTAACTGGAGAAGTAATGCTTCCGGCAGGTGTGGAAATGATTATGCCTGGTGATAACATCTCTATCGAAGTGACTTTGATCAATAAGATTGCGATGGAAAAAGGTCTACGTTTCGCTATCCGTGAGGGTGGTCGTACGGTAGGTTCTGGTCAGGTAACTGAAATTTTGGATTAAGAAGCAATTAAGTATAAAGTAAAAAGCAGAAAGCCGGGTCTTCCCCTTTCTGCTTTTTTAATTATCAGAATGTTGGAGATTTTAACAGCCCCATCACCATTCAGTAAAAACTTTCTGCTTTTTCGATTCAGGCTTTTTGCTTTAGGCTTTTTATACTACATTTGCAGTCCTTTTGGGCTGAGGTACACGGGTGCGGCTCAAGAAGTTGAGTGGTTTCCGCTAAAGTAGGTCAAAAAGCTAGATATGTTTAAAATAAACGGGTGTAGCTCAATTGGTAGAGTAGCGGTCTCCAAAACCGTTGGCTGGGAGTTCGAGTCTCTCCACCCGTGCAAATAGAAACCAAATGAATAAGTTAAAAACCTATATCGTTGAGTCATGGGACGAGATCAAGAATAAGGTTACTTGGTCTAAGTATAGTGAACTTCAAGGAAGCGCAATTCTGGTATTGGTGGCGTCAGCCATCTTTGCAATGGTTATTGGCGCAATGGACTGGGTTTTCAAATCCGGTATTCAATGGTTTTATAGAGAATTTTAATTAGAAGGTAATGGGCGAACTGAAATGGTATGTACTCAGGGTTGTCAGTGGCCAGGAAAAAAAGGTGAAAGCCTACCTGGAAACTGAGATCGAACGCTCCAAGCTGGTGGATTTTATCCCCCAGATTATGATCCCTTCTGAAAAGGTATATGAAATGAGGAATGGCAAAAAGCGGGTTAGAGAAAGGAATTTCTTCCCTGGCTACATTCTTCTATCAGCAGATCTCTCGAACGGAGAAGCTAATCACGCAGTAAATAGTATTCCTGGCGTAATTGGATTTCTCGGTAACAACGGCACCGGTGCTTCCAAAGATCCTGTTCCTCTTCGTCAATCGGAGGTTAACAGAATTCTCGGTAAAGTTGATGAGATTGACGAATTCGAGGTAAAACTCGATACACCATTTATTAAAGGTGAATCTGTAAAAGTAATGGATGGTCCATTCAGCGGGTTTACTGGAAATGTTGAGGAGATTTTTGAAGACAAAAAGAAACTCAATGTGATGGTGAAAATTTTTGGCAGGAATACGCCAGTGGAGTTAAGTTACATGCAGGTAGAAAAGCAAGATTAAGATAACATGGCAAAGCAAATTATAGGTTATCTAAAATTACAGGTAAAGGGCGGTCAAGCTAATCCGGCACCTCCAATTGGACCTGCATTGGGTTCCAAAGGTCTAAACATCATGGACTTTTGTAAGCAATTCAATGCGCGTACACAGGACAAGCCAGGGCAAGTATTGCCGGTTTTGATTAGCATTTACAACGACAAGTCGTTCGACTTCGTAATCAAAACTCCACCCGCTGCAATCCTGATTTTAGATGCAGCAAAAAAACAGAAAGGTTCAGCAGAACCAAACCGCGCAAAAGTTGGCGCTATCACTTGGGAACAAGTGAAGACCATCGCAGAAACCAAAATGCCTGACCTCAATGCATTCAAAGTTGAATCAGCAATGAAGATGGTTGCGGGTACTGCAAGAAGCTTAGGTATTACAGTGTCAGGAACTCCCCCTTGGGATAAATAATTAAAGGCATGGCGAAAATTTCTAAAAACAGAAAAGCAGTCCTTGCGAAGGTCAATCTTGAGAAGGAATATTCCTTGAATGATGCAGCAGGCCTATTGAAAGATATCACTTTCACAAAGTTTGACGCTTCCGTTGATTTGGACATCCGCTTAGGAGTTGATCCTAAGAAGTCTGATCAAATGGTTCGTGGAGTGGTTGCATTACCACACGGAATTGGTAAGTTGGTGCGTGTGCTTGTGCTTTGTACACCTGATAAAGAGCAGGATGCGAAAGACGCAGGTGCAGAACATGTTGGGTTGGATGAATACATCAAGAAAATTGAAGCTGGTTGGACAGATATTGATGTGATTATTTGTACACCAACTGTTATGGCGAAGGTTGGTAAACTAGGTAAAGTACTTGGACCAAGAGGCCTTATGCCAAACCCTAAATCAGGAACTGTTACGCTCGAAGTCGGTAAGGCGGTGAAAGAAGTAAAAGCCGGTAAAATCGACTTCAAAATTGATAAACAAGGTGTCATCCACGTGGGCATTGGTAGAGCTTCCTTCTCTGCTGATAAAATCAGAGACAATGCTCAGGAGATGATTAATGTTGTTGCCAAGTTAAAACCCGCATCTGCGAAAGGAGAATACTTTAGAAGTATTACTATTTCCACAACGATGAGCCCGGGAATTACAGTTGATAGAAATTCAATAACTGGTGCTTAAGAAATAAAGACATGACCAGAGAAGAAAAAGCAAAAATCATAGACGAGCTTTCAGATAAGTTTGCTAATAACAATCACTTCTACATCACCGATGCGTCTGGTTTTACAGTAGCACAAGTGAACAATTTTAGAAGACTTTGTTTTAAGAGTGGTGTTGAATATCGTGTTTACAAAAACACGTTAATTCAAAAGGCACTTGAGCGACAAAAGAATGCAGACTTCTCACCTTTGTTCGACACGTTGAAGGGTTTCTCAGGAGTAATTTTCTCCAAAGAATCTGGAAACACACCGGCAAAAGTGATTAAAGAATTTCGCACGAAGTTAGAAGGCAAGCCAGTATTGAAGGCAGCATCGATCAACACCGATCTTTATATCGGAGATGATAATTTAAAAGCGCTAGTGGAGTTAAAGTCGAAGAACGAACTCATTGGCGATGTAATTGCAGCGCTCCAAGCTCCTGCCAGGAATGTTATCTCTGCGCTGCTTAGTGGCCAGAATACATTGACAGGTCTTGTTAAAGCACTGGAACAACGTGGTACTAAATAATTTTACTGAACTGAATTAATTAAACTTTTACGAAAATGGCTGACATCAAAGCTCTAGGAGATCAACTGGTTGAACTCACTGTTAAAGAAGTAACGGAACTTGCTTCTTACCTTAAAGAAAATTATGGAATTGAGCCTGCAGCTGCCGCTGTAGTAGCTGGTCCTACATCAGGTGGTGGCGCTGCCGCTGCTGAAGAAAAAACTAACTTTGATGTTGTGTTGAAGGCTGCTGGCCCAAACAAACTTCAAATCGTTAAGTTGGTGAAAGATCTTACTGGTCTTGGCTTGAAAGAAGCTAAGGACTTAGTAGATGGCGCTCCTAAAACTATCAAAGAAGGCTTACCTAAAGATGAAGCTGAGAACTTGAAGAAACAACTCGTTGAGGCTGGTGCCGAAGTAGAGTTGAAGTAATCATCTCAAAGACGAAGGTACCGTCTAACACTTCGGTTAGACCCCGTTTCCGGATCACACGATCGGAACGGGGTCTATTCCTATTTGTACCCGAACAACTGAATTATCATTTGTTCTCGTCCAGGACTTAAGCACTTAAACGTTAAATCACCTTGGCAAAGAAGACTAATACAGGTAGAATAGACTTCTCATCAATTGAGAAGGTATTAGAATACCCCGACTTTCTGGATCTTCAACTCCAGTCATTCAAAGACTTTTTACAAATTGAAACGCCAGCTGAAAGAAGACAGAACGAAGGCCTATATAAGGTATTCGCAGAAAACTTCCCGATCAGCGATTCGCGCGAAAATTTTGTTCTTGAGTTCGTTGATTACACCATCGATCCTCCAAAATATTCTGTTGATGAGTGTATCGACAGAGGATTAACTTTCTCCGTTCCTTTAAAAGCCAAGTTGCGCCTGACATGTAATGATGAGGACAATGAGGATTTTGAAACCATGGAGCAGGAAGTATTCCTTGGTAACATTCCATACATGACCGTGAAAGGTTCTTTCGTGATCAATGGAGCGGAGCGTGTAATCGTTTCTCAATTACACCGTTCGCCAGGCGTGTTCTTCGCGATGAGCAAGCACACGAATGGTACTAAACTTTACTCGGCCCGTATCATTCCTTTCAAAGGATCATGGATCGAGTTTGCAACCGATGTTAACGCAGTGATGTATGCGTACATCGATCGTAAGAAGAAATTCCCTGTAACCACGTTGCTTCGTGCAATTGGTTATGGTTCAGATAAGGATATCCTTGATCTCTTCGGACTGTCTGAAGAGGTAGAGGCGAATAAGAATACATTAAAGAAGACCATCGGCCGTAAATTGGCTGCCCGGGTTCTAAAAACATGGACTGAAGATTTCGTGGATGAGGATACTGGCGAAGTGGTTTCGATCGATCGTAACGAAGTGTTGTTAGAGCGCGATCACATGATCTCTGCTGAAGATGCTGATGTTATTCTCGATTCAGGTGTTAAGTCAATCATCTTGCACCGCGAAGACATTAATATTACGGATTACAATATCATTTTCAACACGCTTGCTAAGGATACCTCAAACTCTGAGAAAGAAGCCGTTGAATATATCTACCGTCAGTTAAGAAATACAGAAGCTCCAGATGAACAAACCGCTCGCGATATTATCCAGAGCTTGTTCTTCAGTGAGAAACGTTATGACTTAGGTGAAGTAGGTCGTTATAGAATTAACAAGAAGTTAGGTCTTGATCTTAGCTACGATCAGCGCGTATTAACGAAAGATGATATCATCTTAATCGTGAAATACCTTATCGGCTTGATCAACTCGAAAGCAGTTGTCGATGATATCGATCACTTGTCTAACAGAAGAGTAAGAACAGTAGGTGAACAGTTATATTCTCAATTCGGTGTAGGTCTTGCGCGTATGGCAAGAACCATCAAAGAAAGAATGAACGTTCGCGATAACGAGGATTTCAAACCCGTTGATTTGATCAACGCGCGTACGTTATCATCGGTTATCAATTCGTTCTTCGGAACCAATCAGCTTTCTCAATTCATGGATCAAACCAATCCATTGGCTGAGATTACACACAAGAGAAGAATGTCCGCACTCGGTCCTGGCGGTTTGTCAAGAGAACGCGCAGGCTTTGAAGTACGTGACGTGCATTATACTCACTACGGTCGCTTGTGTACGATTGAAACACCAGAAGGTCCAAACATCGGTTTGATTTCTTCGCTTTGTGTTCACGCCAAAGTAAATAAGATGGGCTTCATTGAAACCCCTTATCGCTTGGTTGAAAATGGCAAAGTGAAAATTAAGGATAACGTAATTTTCTTAACGGCTGAAGAAGAAGATACGCACCACATCGCACAGGCAAAAGAAAAGCTGAAAGCAAATGGTGAGTTCGAAGACGAAAAAGTTAAGGCGCGTTTTGAAGGTGACTTCCCGGTAATCGAACCGAAAGAATTGAAATACATGGACATTGCGCCTAACCAGATTGTATCGGTTGCTGCGTCAATGATTCCATTCTTAGAACATGATGATGCTAACCGTGCCTTGATGGGTTCGAACATGCAACGTCAGGCTGTTCCGTTGTTGAGACCAGAAGCACCAATTGTTGGTACTGGTCTTGAAGCGCGCGTAGCACTTGATTCGCGTTCGCTCATCCTTGCAGAAGGTAATGGTGTTGCTGAGTATGTTGATGCAAAGAAAATTGTTATCAAATACGAAGTATCAGAAGAGCAAGAACTTGTTCGTTTTGACGATGAGTTCAAGACGTATAATTTGATCAAGTTCAGAAGAACGAATCAGGATACTTGTATCAACTTAACTCCTCTTGTTAAGAAGGGTGAGAAGGTTGTAAAAGGTCAGCCTTTGTGTCAAGGTTATGCAACTCAAAACGGTGAGCTTGCATTAGGACGCAACTTGCTTGTGGCGTACATGCCGTGGCAAGGTTACAACTTCGAGGATGCGATTGTAATTTCTGAGAAAGTTGTTCGCGAAGACATCTACACTTCTATTCACGTTGAAGAATTTGAATTGGAAGTGCGTGATACAAAACGTGGAGAAGAAGAATTAACATCGGAAATACCAAACGTAAGTGAAGAAGCTGTGAAGCATCTTGACGAGAATGGTATCATCCGCGTAGGAGCAGAAGTTAAAGAAGGAGATATTCTGATTGGAAAAATCACTCCAAAAGGAGAGACGGATCCAACCCCAGAAGAAAAATTATTGCGCGCCATCTTTGGTGACAAAGCTGGTGATGTGAAGGATGCTTCATTGAAGGCACCACCATCATTGAAAGGTGTTGTTATTGATGTAAAACTTTTCTCCAGACCAAAACGCGACAAAGATGTTCGCACGAAGTCGAAGAAAGAGTTGGATACATTGAAGAGCAAGTACAGCAAACAACTTACCGATCTTCGAACAGAGATGATCAAGAAATTGACTCACCTGTTGACTGGCAAGACCAGCAACGGTGTGAAGCATAAGTTTGGTGATGAGTTGGTAAGTAAAGGCGTGAAGTTTATAGGTAAGGTGATTGAAAACAATCTCTTCCCAGACAAGAACATCTATCGCGATGAAAGCAATTACAACGTACCTGAAGAGGTAAACTTGATTGCTGACATTAGCTTAGAGAACTGGTCTACAGATGATCATACCAATGATTTAATAGCTCAGACGGTTAAGAATTACCTGACCAGACGCAATACGTATTCAGGTGAATTTAAGCGTGAGCGCTTCACCCTTGAAGTAGGTGATGAGTTACCAACGGGTATCGTTCAATTGGCAAAAGTATATGTTGCTAAGAAACGTAAGTTGAAAGTAGGAGATAAGATGGCGGGTCGTCACGGAAATAAGGGTGTTGTTGCGCGTATCGTACGTGCGGAAGACATGCCTTTCTTAGAGGACGGAACACCAGTAGATATTTGCTTGAACCCGCTGGGTGTACCTTCGCGTATGAACTTGGGTCAGATTTATGAAACCGTTCTTGCATGGGCTGGTCATAAACTTGGAAGAAAATATGCTACTCCAATTTTTGATGGAGCATCATTAGAGCAGGTAGACAAGGAACTTACAGAAGCAGGCTTGCCGAAGTTCGGAAGAACTTACTTGTATGACGGTTTAACCGGAGATAAGTTTGATCAACCTGTAACGGTAGGTATGGCATACATGCTGAAACTTGGTCACTTGGTTGATGATAAGATGCACGCACGTTCTATCGGGCCTTATTCTCTCATTACGCAACAACCATTGGGTGGTAAAGCTCAATTCGGTGGTCAGCGTTTCGGTGAAATGGAGGTTTGGGCGATTGAAGCATTCGGTGCTGCGCACATCCTTCAAGAGATTCTTACTATTAAGTCGGATGACGTTATTGGTCGTGCAAAAGCATACGAAGCCATCGTTAAAGGCGAAAATATGCGGAAGCCAAATATTCCAGAGTCATTCAACGTATTGGTGCATGAATTAAGAGGTTTGGCTCTTGAGATCACAATGGATTAATTAGTTGTCAGTCCCTAGTCGATAGTCCATAGTTACTATCGACTATGGACTATCGACTAGGGACTTAAAATGAATTTGTAAACTGAAAACTCTTCAACAGCATGTCTTTCAGAAAAAATAAAAAGATCAACAGCGACTTCTCTAGGATCACCATTAGTCTTGCTTCTCCGGAGTCAATCTTGGAAAGTTCACATGGTGAAGTAACTCAACCGGCAACCATTAACTACAGAACCTACAAACCTGAAATGGGTGGTTTGTTTTGTGAGCGTATTTTCGGTCCGGTAAAAGACTGGGAATGTCATTGCGGTAAATACAAACGCATTCGCTACAAAGGAATTATTTGTGATCGTTGCGGTGTAGAAGTTACAGAAAAGAAAGTTAGACGTGAACGTATGGGCCACATCGAATTGGTGGTACCGGTTGCTCACATCTGGTATTTCCGTTCATTGCCAAACAAGATTGGTTATTTGATCGGCTTACCTACTAAGAAATTAGATCAGATAATTTACTACGAACGCTATGCAGTTGTTCAGCCTGGTATTAAAGAAGAAGACGGTATTAACAGACTCGACTTCTTAACAGAAGAAGAGTATTTGGATATTTTAGATAAGCTTCCACGCGAGAATCAATTGTTGGATGACAATGATCCAAAGAAATTTATCGCGAAAATGGGAGCTGATGCATTGGAGATGTTGTTGTCTCGCACACAACTTGACCAATTGTCATACGACTTACGTCACCAAGCGGCAACGGATACTTCTCAACAACGTAAGGCTGAAGCCTTGAAGCGTTTGAAAGTGGTTGAAGCGTTCCGTGATGCAAGAACACGTATCGAAAACAAACCAGAGTGGATGGTGATTAAGATGGTTCCAGTAATTCCACCCGAATTACGTCCGCTTGTGCCTCTTGATGGTGGTCGTTTCGCTACGTCTGATTTGAATGATCTTTATAGACGTGTTATTATCCGTAACAACCGTCTGAAGAGATTGATAGATATTAAAGCGCCAGAAGTTATTCTCCGTAACGAGAAACGTATGCTTCAGGAAGCTGTAGATTCATTGTTCGATAACTCAAGAAAGGTAAATGCAGTACGTTCCGATGGAAACCGCGCGTTGAAATCATTGAGTGATATGTTGAAAGGTAAGCAAGGACGTTTCCGTCAGAACTTACTTGGTAAGCGTGTTGACTACTCTGGTCGTTCGGTAATTGTCGTAGGGCCTGAATTGAAATTGCATGAGTGCGGTTTGCCAAAAGATATGGCAGCTGAATTATTCAAGCCATTTATTATTCGTAAGCTTATTGAAAGAGGCATTGTGAAGACGGTGAAGTCTGCGAAAAAAATTGTCGATAGAAAAGACCCAGTGATTTGGGATATTTTGGAAAACGTGTTGAAAGGACATCCTGTGCTTTTGAACCGCGCTCCAACGCTTCACAGATTAGGTATACAAGCATTCCAACCAAAGTTGATTGAAGGAAAAGCAATCCAGTTACATCCGCTCGTATGTACAGCCTTCAACGCTGACTTTGACGGTGATCAGATGGCGGTGCACGTACCGCTTGGTCAGGAAGCAGTTTTGGAAGCTTCATTATTGATGCTTTCATCACACAACATCCTGAACCCGGCCAACGGGGCACCTATTACAGTACCATCTCAAGACATGGTGTTAGGTCTTTACTACTTGACAAAAGGAAGAAAGAGTTCGCCAGAACGTATTATCGTAGGCGAAGGCAAACGTTTCTTCTCAGCTGAAGAAGTAATTATTGCTTACAACGAAGGTAAATTATCGAAGCACGCTACTATTAAGGTACGCGCTAATGTAAAGGATAAAAAAACGGGAGAATTCTCTTACGGAGTAATCGAAACTGTTGCAGGTCGTGTGATCTTTAACCAATACGTTCCTGAAGAAGTTGGATTTGTTGATGAGTTGTTAACCAAGAAGAAACTTCAGACAATCATCTCTGATGTATTCAAATTAGCAGGTCAGGCAAAGACAGCAAAGTTCTTGGATGATATCAAAGAATTAGGATTCCAGATGGCCTACAAAGGCGGTCTTTCTATGGGCTTGGATGATGTGAAGATTCCAGCAGAGAAAGAGAAACTAGTTGCTACTGCACAAGGCGAAGTTGCCAGTGTATGGAACAATTACATGATGGGTCTTATTACCGACAACGAACGTTACAACCAGGTAATTGATATCTGGACAAGAACCAATACACTTCTTACCAACACGCTGATGAAGCAATTGGAAGAAGATGAGCAAGGATTCAATTCGATTTACATGATGATGCACTCTGGTGCTCGTGGCTCGAGAGAACAGATTCGTCAGCTTGGAGGTATGAGAGGATTGATGGCGAAACCACAAAAGAACCTTGCCGGTTCAGTTGGTTCAATCATCGAGAACCCGATTCTTTCAAACTTTAAAGAGGGACTTGATGTATTAGAGTACTTTATCTCTACACACGGTGCTCGTAAAGGTCTTGCGGATACTGCTTTGAAAACAGCTGATGCTGGATATTTAACGCGTAGACTAGTAGACGTAGCGCAGGATTTAGTAATCACTGAAGAAGATTGCGGCACGCTTCGCGGCCTTAAGGTTACGGCCTTGAAAGACAACGAAGACATCGTTGAGCCATTGAGCGAGCGTATTTTAGGTCGTGTAACGGTACACGCTATTTACGATCCGATCAATGATGTTATGCTCTGTGATGCGAATCAGGAAATAACAGATGAGATCGCTAAACAAATTGAAGAGACCAGTATAGAAGAAGTTGAAATCCGTTCATTACTGACGTGCGAATCACAAATAGGTGGATGTGCGAAATGTTATGGACGTAACCTTGCAACGGGTAACATGGCACAAGCCGGTGATGCAGTGGGTGTAATTGCCGCACAATCAATTGGTGAGCCCGGAACTCAGCTGACACTTCGTACTTTCCACGTGGGTGGTACTGCTTCTAACATCGCTGTTGAAGCAAACATCAAGGCGAAGTTCAGTGGTGAACTTGAATTTGAAGCTATCCGAGTAATCGATACAACAGATAAAGATAATAAGCCGGTTAAGGTCGTAATGGGCCGTACAGGTGAA
Organism: Chryseolinea sp.; assembly: GCA_046595655.1. Lineage (GTDB taxonomy): Bacteria > Bacteroidota > Bacteroidia > Cytophagales > Cyclobacteriaceae > Chryseolinea. The sequence goes on from JBKJOF010000127.1 coordinate 14,449, forward strand.
ATCAGAATCATTGATAAAGAAAAGGGAAGAGTGTTAATCACGAACAACGTACCATATGGTGCTTTCCTTAAAGTGAAGGATGGCCAAAAGGTAGAGAAAGGTGATGAGCTTTGTTTCTGGGATCCATACAATGCAGTTATTCTATCTGAATTTGATGGAGTAATTGAATATGAGTCTATCATAGAAGGTGTAACGTTCAAGGAAGAATCAGATGAACAGACTGGTCACCGTGAAAAAGTAATTACCGAAACGCGTGATAAGACGAAGAACCCTGCTGTTGTTGTAAAAGGTAAGACTGATACAAAAGGATACAACATTCCGGTAGGAGCCCACTTAGCAGTTGACGTTGCTGAAAAAATCAAAGCAGGTCAAGTATTGGCGAAGATCCCACGCACAATGGGTAAGTCGCGCGATATTACTGGAGGTCTTCCACGAGTAACAGAATTGTTTGAAGCTCGTAACCCATCTAATCCAGCCGTGGTAAGTGAGATTGATGGAGTAGTAACATACGGTGGTATTAAACGCGGTAACAGAGAAATCTTTATTGAATCACGTGATGGTGTTCAAAAGAGATATTTGGTGCCATTGTCTAAGCACATCTTGGTTCAGGATAATGACTTCGTGAAAGCAGGCCAGCCTCTTTCTGATGGATCAATCACTCCATTGGATATTCTTTCGATCAAAGGCCCAACAGCCGTTCAGGAATACTTAGTGAATGAAATTCAGGAGGTATATCGTCTGCAAGGTGTGAAGATCAACGATAAGCACATTGAAGCCATTGTGAGTCAGATGATGCAGAAAGTTGAAATCATCGATCCGGGAGATACTAGTTTCTTGACCAATGAATACGTAGATAAACTTCAATTCAGAGAAGATAACGACTTGATATTAGATAAGAAGGTTGTTATTGAAGCGGGAGATTCTACAATTCTTAAGCCTGGTCAGATCATCTCTGCCCGTGAGTTAAGAGATGAGAACTCAGCATTGAAGAGAAGAGATCAGAAAATAGTGGAAGTTCGTGATGCGATGCCAGCGGTTTCAAGACCAACGCTTCAGGGTATTACTCAAGCGTCTTTGAAAACAGAAAGCTGGTTGTCTGCAGCATCCTTCCAGGAAACCACGAAGGTGTTGAGCGAAGCCGCTATACGGGGTAAGACCGATTTCTTAATGGGCTTGAAAGAGAACGTTATCGTAGGTCATAAAATACCAGCAGGTACGGGACAACGCGCATACAATGATCTATTGGTTACGCATGAAGACGAGTTAAATTCAATGACTGCGGCTACAGAACGTACCAAAGACAAAGAACGTGAACTGCACTTCTAGATTTTAGAATAAGTCAATATGGGTTGATTCTGAAAAGGATCAACCCTTTTTATTAAAAGCCATGGCAGAGGATAACAAAAAACAACAAGCTCAGGCTCAAAACCAGATCAACATTGAGCTTTCGGAGGAAATCGCAGAAGGAATTTATTCCAATCTGGCTATGATTGCCCATTCCAACAGCGAGTTCGTAATTGACTTCATCCGACTTATGCCCGGAGTACCAAAGGCGAAAGTAAAATCCAGGATTGTGATCACTCCAGAGCATGCAAAAAGGTTCTTATTAGCCTTGAAAGATAACATTGAGAAGTACGAGGCCAGCTTTGGTGCCATAAAACGTACAGACGATATGCCCAAGTTCCCCATGAATTTTGGAGGAACTATTGGGGAGGCATAATGAGAAAAGCCTTTAAATTAATAAGGATTACCGCAGTAGAGGATTTGAAATTCTTGAAAAAGGTTTTGCATCCGTTGTTTCTTATTATACCTTTGCAGTCCTAATTTTTGAGAGGTTTATAAAACTAAATATAAATGCCTACCATTCAACAACTTGTAAGAAAGGGCCGTACGAAATTGACGTTCAAGTCAAAGTCGCCCGCGCTTGATTCATGCCCTCAGCGTAGAGGTGTTTGTACACGTGTGTACACAACAACACCTAAAAAGCCGAACTCAGCGATGCGAAAAGTAGCTCGTGTTCGTCTCACCAATGGAAAAGAGGTTAACGCCTACATACCAGGTGAGGGTCATAACTTACAGGAACACTCGATCGTGTTGATCCGCGGTGGAAGAGTAAAAGATTTACCTGGAGTTCGTTATCACATCATTCGTGGTGCGTTGGATACAGCCGGAGTAAACGGTCGTAAACAAAGCAGATCAAAGTATGGTGCTAAACGTCCTAAGGCTGGAGCAGTTGCTGCAGCACCTGCTAAAGGAGCGCCTGCAAAAGCTAAGAAAAAATAATCTTTAGAAGCGATGAGAAAGTCAAAACCAAAGAAAAGATACTTACTACCTGATCCTAAATTTCAGGATACTCTAGTAACGAAATTCGTTAACTACCTAATGGAATCGGGTAAGAAAAGTGTTGCCTACAGCATTTTCTATGACGCGGTGGAGCTGGTAGAAAAGAAAACAAGCGAGCCAGGATTAGATGTTTGGAAGCGCGCGATGACTAATCTTTCACCAGCAGTTGAGGTGAAGAGCCGCAGAGTTGGTGGTGCAACATTCCAGGTGCCAATAGAAGTTCGTCCTGAGCGCAAACTCAGCTTGAGCATTAAATGGCTGATAGACTTCGCCCGTCTTCGTGGCGAAAAAACAATGATGGATAAATTAGCTGCTGAGATAATAGCGGCTTCAAAAGGAGAAGGTGCTGCTATTAAGAAGAAAGACGATACACATCGTATGGCAGAGGCGAACAAAGCATTTTCACATTTTAGATTTTAATTCATCTCAAACGCATGTCTAGAGACTTAAGATTCACCAGAAATATTGGTATTGCGGCTCACATTGACGCGGGTAAAACCACGACAACTGAGCGTATACTTTACTACGCTGGTGTAAACCACAAAATTGGTGAGGTGCACGATGGTGCAGCTACAATGGACTGGATGGCGCAAGAGCAAGAAAGAGGCATCACAATTACTTCTGCTGCGACAACTGTTTATTGGAAATATAGAAACAACGATTACCACGTAAACATTATCGATACACCTGGACACGTTGATTTTACCGTTGAGGTAAACCGTTCGTTACGTGTATTGGATGGATTGGTTTTCTTATTTAGTGCGGTTGATGGTGTTGAGCCACAATCCGAAACAAACTGGCGCTTAGCAGATAATTATAAGGTCGCTCGTATTGGTTTCGTTAATAAGATGGATCGTTCAGGTGCCGACTTCTTAGATGTGTGCAAACAGGTAAAGGAAAAGTTAGGTAGCAAAGCTGTCGCGCTTCAATTACCAATTGGCTCTGAAGAAAACTTCAGAGGTGTTGTTGACTTAGTAAACAACAGAGGTATCATTTGGAATGAAGATGATAAGGGAATGACTTTTACAGAGATTCCTATTCCTGATGACATGGTTGAAGAGGCCAAAGAATACAGAGAGAAACTTCTTGAAGCCGTTGCTGAATATGATGAGACTCTTTTAGAAAAATTCTTTGTTGATCCAAACTCCATTACTGAAGTAGAAATATTAACAGCACTTCGTCAGGCAACTGTAGGAATGTCTATCGTGCCGATGGTGTGTGGTTCTTCATTCAAGAACAAGGGTGTTCAAACCATGTTAGATTATGTGATGGAATTATTGCCATCGCCAATGGATAAAGATGTTATCATCGGAACAAATCCTGACACCAACGAAGATGTGGAAATCAGACCAAATGAGAATGAGCCATTTGTAGGTCTTGCGTTCAAGATCGCAACTGATCCATTTGTAGGTCGTCTTTGCTTTATCCGTGCATATTCTGGTGTGCTAGATTCAGGTACTTATGTATACAACACGCGTACTGAAAATAAGGAACGTATTTCTCGTGTATTCCAAATGCACGCGAACAAGCAAAATCAAATTGACAGATTACCTTGCGGTGATATTGGTGCCGTTGTAGGTTTCAAGGATATTAAAACTGGAGATACGCTTTGCGATGAAAAACGTAAGGTAGTCTTAGAATCGATGGTATTCCCTGAGCCTGTTATTGGGTATGCTATTGAACCCAAGAAACAAGTTGATGCTGATAAGCTTGGAATGGCAATTTCCAAATTGGTAGAAGAAGATCCAACACTGCGCGTAAATACTGATCATGAAACTGGTCAAACCATTCTGCGTGGTATGGGTGAACTTCACTTGGAAATTATCATCGATCGCCTAAGACGTGAGTTCAAAGTTGAAATTAATCAAGGCGCTCCTCAAGTTGCCTATAAGGAAGCACTTACCACTACAGTTGAACACAAAGAAGTTTACAAGAAACAAACTGGTGGTCGTGGTAAATTCGCTGATATTCTATTCGAAATCGGTCCCCGTGAATTAGGGCCTGAAGATAAACCAGGTCTTGAGTTTGTTAATGATATTGTTGGTGGAGTTATTCCACGAGAATTTATTCCTGCTATTCAAAAAGGATTTGAGCAATCTATGGTAAACGGTCCTTTGGCTGGATATCAAATTGATAACATGAAGGTTAGATTATTCCACGGCTCTTACCATGACGTTGACTCTGATTCCCTTTCATTCGAATTAGCAGCTCGCGTTGGGTTCAGAGAAGCCGCAAGAAAGTGTGGTCCACAGTTGTTGGAACCGATCATGGCCGTAGACGTAATTTCTCCTGACGAATACACAGGTTCTGTAACCGGTGATTTGAACAGACGAAGAGGTGTTATGAAAGGAATGGATACAAGAGGTGGTGCTCAGATTATCAGAGCAGATGTTCCTTTATCTGAACTATTCGGTTACATCACTGATCTAAGAACCATTACTTCGGGTCGCGCTTCAGCTTCACTTACTTTCGCTCATTATGCTCCGGTTCCTAGAAACTTGGCAGAGAAGGTAATTGAATCAGTTAAAGGTGCAGCAGCAGCAAAACAATAAATAGGATTTAGACGATTTCCTTAACACAATAGTATGAACCAGAAAATCAGAATAAAGTTGAAGTCTTACGATCACAACTTGGTTGACAAGTCATCCGAGAAAATTGTAAGAGCAGTGAAAGCAACGGGCGCTGTTGTTAGCGGACCGATACCTCTTCCAACAGAGAAAGAGAAATTCACCGTGTTACGTTCCCCACACGTAAACAAAAAGGCACGTGAACAATTTCAACTTTGCACGTTCAAGCGGTTGGTAGACATCTACTCAAACAGCGCGAAGACTGTCGATGCGTTAATGAAACTTGAATTGCCAAGTGGAGTTGATGTGGAGATCAAAGTGTAACTAGATTCTGTAGCCAATATAAAAGAGGTTGCTTCGAAAGAGTAACCTCTTTTTTTATGCTCGCTCTTTAAGCTTGAGTTTTAAGAATTGGTTGTAATCCTCTAAAGTATCCAGATCGATGTCACCTCCTGGAAAGTCAACAGTCTGAAGGAGATTTTTATGTTGCCGGATAATTTTCTTTGCCCCTTGCTCATCTCCACATTTTAGTAATTCCTGAAAAATAGATTGATCAAAGAGCGCAGGTACTCCTAAGGTATTCTTGTACTGCGATGCTACGATTTGATTTTTTGTCTCATGGAATTTGTCAATCAACTTTTTAAGATGCTCTGATGTTAGGTGAGGTTGATCACACACCATTATAATAATTGCCTGAAGAGGTAGTGTAGATTGAAGTAAATGTAATGTTCCTTTCTTTAGAGAATTCCCAATTCCCTTTTTCCAATCCGGATTGACAATAATTGTGACAGGTAAGTGTTGAATTAATGTACGATGAGCCTCAGCGTTTGAGCCCAATACAACAACAATATTATTACTATGAAGGTTAGCACCAAGCGCAACATTCACAGAATTAAGGAGTAGGCAATTGCCGTTGATTTGTAGGATCTGCTTGGATTGACCCATTCGAGATGAAGATCCGGCTGCTAATAAAATTAGTGCAATGCTCATTCGATTTTGAATCACCTTACTCGATCGACTTGGCTGATAGAAAAGATTTTTCATCTATCGTTCCGCCCTCCGATGAATCTGTATCGACTAGAATTTTCCAGATGTTATTTTCTTTTCTGAGAACAACATGAAAGCGTCCATAGTAGGATTCTATTTTTCCATTCGGAAATACCACTGTAGTTTTGTACACACCAACATCAAAAGCTAAATCACTTTTTGCTATTCGTTCTGTGAAATGAAGTTCAAGTTTCTGCTTCATATTTTGCGAAACTCCTTGCTGGTTACCTTGATCTTGTTTTTCGCGATACTCTTCCCAATTCCAAATAGTTTTTGTGTCACGTGGTGAACGCACAGCATCTTTAGAATGGACTTTCATAAATCCATCGGTATTGTATGAATTGAAATTTTCTATGAAAGGAATCCAAACCTGATCATTAATATCCTTTTGAGTATTTTGAGCAATCCCCCTGACAACAAAAAGTATACAGCAAATAAGAAAATAGTTTTTCATGAAATTATCGATTAGCAGACTTGGATTTTGCGAAAGGCGAGATGTATACTTGTTTAAATACCTGATCGCTTTTTGGATCACGTTGATGAATGGAACCTGATTGATATTTTAGAAATCCGCCTGAGCGATTTGAGAACTTACTTTGTATTTCAGCGATGATGGATACTGCTATTTCATCTGGAGTTTCTGCGCCAATGTCTAACCCAATAGGAGAATGAATGCGATGGAAATCTTCCTTAGCTAAATCAATAGCTTGTTCCAAAAACTCTTTTACCATTTTACCAAAGCGCTTCCGCGGACCGAGAATGCCAATGTAGGGCGATTCTGTTTTGATTAATTTTTTCAGAACATCACGATCGTATTCATAGTTGTGTGACATCAAAACGCACGCTGTGTATGGAGTGATGTTAAAATCACGTTCAATAAATTCCCGATGACAAAGCGAAAGTTTATCAGCATCTGGAAAAAAGATGGGAGCGATATGAGCTACGCATTCATCCGTCACCATTACTTCCCATCCAAGAGATTTCGCCAACTGACTTACTGGTCGCGCATCAAAGCCACCGCCAAAAATGATTAGGGACACTGTGGGTTGAATAAGCTCAACAAATACTTCTGCTTCTCCTTCTGTTGTTTGATATTCTTTAGCTTCTGATGTTTTTGTTTCAAATACAGTCAATAAATCGGTTGTGACAATGTTCTCCAATTGTTTGTTGGAAAAATTATGCAACGCTGTATTTTCTGGAGTAAGAAGAAGCTTATTTCCGATGATACTTTTATCTACTCCACCAAACACAGTCGCCAATGCAACTGGTGCGTTCATTCTAATGATGCTTTCAAAAAACAATGTTGGGTTATTGACATCGTTCGGATCGACAGGCTCGATCAATACATCAATCACACCGTTGCATCCCAGCCCAATACCTAAATTTTGATTGCTCTCTTCGCGGGTATCGTAGGTAACGGTCATTGGTAGCTTGCTCATCATTACCTGTCTTGCTTTTCGTAAAGCATCACCTTCAAGGCAGCCACCACTGATTGAACCTACCCATTTCCCGTCATCGGTAATTAACATTCTTGCGCCCGGACTTCGGTACGATGAGCCCCGTACTTTCACTACTGTTGCAAGGGCTGCTTTTCGTTGATTAAAATCAACTTTCTTAAACGCTTCCAGTATAGTTTTAAACTCCTTCATCAAGAAATTATAAGTCTTAGGATTTTAGAAGTTGCTTCATCCATTGAACAAACTCCACTTCATCAACAATTGACCATGAATGAGTATGGCGCATTCCATTACTTCTATAACCGGGTTGTTTAGAGATTACTAACTCTGCCTGTTCATTACCTGCCAACATTAGTCGTGCAACCAAGTCAGATGCACAGGCAACATTATTATCAAACGCACTTCTTCTTCGATTTTTTAATTGCCATACTAAATCAACATCATGATAGAATCGCACTGGAATATTCATCAGGTATTTCTCGTTTCCTTGTTGCTTCAAATCTTTGGTAAAGGGTGAGTGGAAAACATAATTTTGAAAATTAGTTTCAGGTGTCCCTTGCAATTCATCTTTCATGATGCCTTGAATAAATCGTGCTTCATTCATACCAACATCGGAGAAATTTCTTTCTAATTCCCGATCAAAATATTTCCACAACTCAACAAGGTCTATTGGAGAATCAATTGTAAAAGCTGCTTTTGGTTTTATTGGAAATGATTCTGGTTTTTCGATGCAATGTTCTACATAACGCATTGCGATTGTGCCTCCAGCAGAAAAACCACCTACAACAAATTTATCGGGATCGAGATGCATGCGCTTGATGGAATCCGTCAGCGCACGATTAATATTGTTAAGAGTAGGAACATCAGTATAGATCTTACTTCCAAAAGGTATAATCAACGTAAGGATGTTGTTTACATAAGCGACATTATGCAGTTTAGTTTCAGGCAAAACATTTTCTGGTCTTTCACCAAAGCCAGGAAACAGAACCAACACACCTTCAATGTTACCTTGTGGAGGTACAGCCAGGTAATAGCCCGTCACCGGATCATTCTCATCAACAATGATCTTCTCATAATTCTGTGCAATTGATGGGCTAAAAAAGCAGACGAACAATAACCGGAGAATTGTTTTTTTCATTTGATAATTAATAAGGTGTATAATCTTTCGACTCGGTATTTAACCCTTCGGGAATTTCATTGGGTATAACGGCCACATGCTTGTTGCCCCAAGAATTCCGAATGTAATTGATAACATCTGACGTTTGTTCATCGGTTAAATCAAATCCGATCATTTCGCCATCGTACGCGTTGCCATTAACTGTCATTTGGCCACGAACTCCTTTGCGAATTATTTTTGTTAACCGATCACGATTCGCTAGGTAATTTGATTTTGCAATAGCAGGATAGACACCTTCAAGTCCTTCCCCTTGTTCCATGTGGCACGTAATACATTGAGTTTCGTAAACTTCTTTGCCTCGGGCAACGCTAGCTTTGAGATCAAACTTCTGATTGAAAGAGAAAAAGGAAATTACGATTGTGACTAATGATGTGGTGATGATTATTTTTTTCATGTGTTGATTCAGAGTTCAAGGTTTAAAGTTTCGGGTTTGTCGAATTCTAAATTCTACTCTACACCTCATTTAAATTGAAAGGTAATTTTCTGATCCGTTTTCCTGTCAGATCAAATATTGCATTCGTTAATGCGGGAGTGAATGGAGGTAATCCGGGTTCGCCCACGCCACCGGCTTTTTCATCGTTATCAATAATGTGTATTTCAATTTCAGGGGTGTCAGTGATGCGCGGCATTTTATAGGTATTGAAATTTTGTTCAACCGCTTTTCCGTCTTTGAAATGAGTTGCGTGAACCGTGGCTGCACCTAATGCCATGATGATGCTGCCTTCAACTTGCGCCTTGATAATATCAGGGTTAACATACCAACCGCAATCCATAACGGCCCATACTTTATCAATCTTTATTTTTCCGTCAGCCTTCTTTGATACCTTCACCACTTCACCAACAATGCTTGAGAAACATTCGGTAATGGCCACACCATACCCTTCGTTCTTTTTGCGCGACTTCCATTGTGTTACTGCTTCTAATTTATCAATGAGAAGTTGATACCGTTCTTTATCCAGATGTTGTCTTCTAAAATCGAGTGGATCTTTTTCGGCTTCAACAGAAAGCTCATCAATGAAACTTTCAAACGCGAAGCCATTGGTGGATGCGTACACCGATCTCCACCACATTACGGGAATAGGTACATCAAGAGGAATATCTGAAAAACTATAATGGGAGATTCCATCGAAATAAGGTTCAAGAAATCCTTCTGTTGTGCTACCGAGATACGAATCTTTCTGAGCTCCTGGCCATTGATGATCCATGTCTTGTCCGGCAACTTTTGTTTTGAAGGCCGATATACGACCGCCCGTTACACCACCAGAACATTGATACATCATGCCCGGCCTGAATGGGCCTTGCGTTGTATCATCTTCGCGGGTCCATACTACTTGTACGGGAGCTTTTACTTCTTTTGAAATTATTGCTGCCTCATGCGGATAATCCATAAACGCCTTGCGACCAAAACCGCCACCAAGAAAAGTCATATTTACAATGATTTTTTCTTTCGGCAGATTCATTAATGAACTTAATAAATCCTGCACCCAATCGGGTCCTTGTATGGGTCCCCAGATTTCAAGTTTATCTTCCTGATAGTGTGCCGTGCAATTCAAAGGCTCCATACAACTATGCGATTCGTATGGAGTTTCATATACTGCTTCCAGTTTCTTTTCTGATTTGTCCAGCGCAGCGGAGAAATTTCCTTTTGTTCTGAATGATAATCCTTCTTTCGTTTTCAGATCATCTGTCATTCTGCCGTACAATTGTTCGGTGCTGAGATGTTCGAATCCAGAATCATCCCACTCTACCTTGAGAACTTTTCTTCCTTGCATTGCAGCCCACAAACTATCGGCCACAACAGCAACACCTTCCCTAAACGTTGCAAAGACGCTCATCTTTACAGGGATGACATGCTTCACTCCGGAGATCTTCTTCGTTTCAGTGTCGTCAAAACTTTTTACTTTTCCTTGAAATCTTGGATTGCGTTCCACCACTGCGTACAGCATACCTGGAAGTTTTTTATCCATTCCAAAGATGGCCGTCCCATTTGTTTTCATCGGGGTATCCTGACGAGGCAATGGCTTGCGCAGAATTTTATATTCAGCTGGTAATTTTAGTTTTACCGATTTTGGCGGTTCTAATTTTGACGCATCTTCTACGAGCTCGCCATAATGAAATTTCTTTCCAGATGGTTTGTGAATTACCTGTCCATCTTCTGCGTAACATTCTGATTGGGACACATTCCATTTCTTAGCAGCAGCATCAATTAACATCTCGCGTGCTGAAGCGCTGAGGTTAAGCAATTTTTTATACGTACCACGAACAGTAGAACTTCCACCGGTTATCTGACTTCCATATTTTGCATTATTACCTTGAGCAAAAACAATATTGACTTTGTTAAGATCTACCTCTAATTCTTCAGCGATAATTTGAGGAACAGATTGCCATGAACCTTGCCCCATTTCAGAACGGTGATTGGTAATTGTAACCTTTCCACTTGTATCAATCGAAATCCAGGCGTTCATATCAATGCCTGATGATGACGATGCTGTTTCAAGATTGACAACCTGAACTTCCTTGCCATCGGCTGATGTTTGAAACCCTAGCGTAAGTGCTGCACCTGTTAAGCCAGTAAGTTTTATAAAATTCCTTCTCGATAAATTCTTTGTGCTTGATTCCATGTTGTTGATGTTTAAGCCTGACCCTGCTCTCTTCGGAAGAGTGGGAGGATTTCAATTTTTATTTAGCGGATGCTTTTTGAGTCATTAAGGTTGAAGCAGTTTTGATTGCTTTTCGAATTCGAGGATAGGTACCGCATCGGCAGATGTGTCCTTGCATGGCAGTGTCAATATCTTTGTCTGTTGGATTTTGATTTTTCTTCAGCAATGCTGTTGCTGCCATAATCTGGCCCGATTGACAATACCCACACTGCGGAACTTGTTCTGTGATCCAGGCTTGCTGAACTACATGAGAGTTGTCTTCCGATAATCCTTCAATGGTTGTAATATTTTTAGTGCCCACCGTTGATACTGGTATAGAACAAGACCTTACCGGAGCGCCATCAAGATGAACGGTGCATGCACCACATTGTGCAATGCCACAGCCATACTTTGTGCCGGTTAAACCGACAACGTCACGAATGGCCCAAAGCAGTGGCATTTTTGGATCGACATCTACTGTGAAGTTTTTGTTGTTGATTTTTAAGGTAAGTGATGCCATAGTTGAGGTGTATTTAGTTGGCGTTAATGAAACTTACAAAATATTAAACCAACGCACTAACAATTAGCTTGTGATGGTGTTTTTAAATTGTAGGTGGACTACTTTGTATAAGTTGGGTTGAGTTTTGCTAAAGGGTTAACGCGATTCAATAGGGTGGGGTTATATGGATTAATTAATCTATTGATTCGCGCAGGCCGTCAGGATTAATAGCGTGTTCAGAATGTGTAATTTTAATTTTTACTTTGAAGTAAAAATGTTTGAATAAAAGAAAACAAATGAAAACAAGAATCTACCAAGTCGTTATCGTTTTAATCAGTCTATTCAGTTCAGTAAATGTTTTCGGGCAAACTTCATTAGAGGTAATAGTTAAAAATATAAAAGGAACGAAGGGAACAATTCTTATTGGCCTGTTTATTAAAGAAGACGATTTTTTGAAAACGCCATACCAAGTGAAAACGATAAAACCATTAGGAAGCGAAATGAAAGTTGTTTTCGAGGATCTTCCTACAGGTAGTTATGCTATCAGTGTTATTCACGATGAAAATGAAAATAAAAAGCTAGACACCCGATCGACCGGAATACCGAAGGAAGGTTTTGGATTTGGAAACAATGCATCAAAACTTTTTGGTCCAGCTTCCTTTGATGATGCCAAGGTAAAAGTGGCGGACAAACCTGTGCAGCAAATTATTTTGTTGAAATACTTGTAATGGTGAGCGGGAGTTAATGATCAGAATATAACGAATCACATTTAGAAACTATTCTTGAAACGTCATGCACATCAACAATGCCGCGTTGATGTTCCCACGTATTGTATATGTAGGTAGCAATCTCCGCGATTTCTAAATCAGTTAAAGTAGAAATTCCTTTCATGGGTTTATTGAAGCTTTTGCCATTTACAATTACTTCGCCTTCTTTTCCATTTTTCATTAAGCAAATCACTTCATCAAAATGATTTTCCATGAAATCGGATTTGTTTAATGGTGGATAAAGTAATGCCAGACCAGTACCACTTTTTTGATGACAGTTGCTGCAATTCTTTTCGTACAGCGTTTCTCCATGAATAATATATTGTTGAAACTTGGTGGATGATGCGGATGGTTTTGATTCGGGTTTGGTTGAGCAGGAGAGAAGTAGAAAGCAAAAAGTTAAAAGTATAAAGTAAGTTTCGAGTTTAAAGTTTCGAGTTGGGGGCACTGATAACGTTGAACTTTGAACCTTAAACTCGAAACCCGAAACTCTAAATATAACACTACTTTCCATCTTCACTCTTCAATCTTCTAATATCGACCAATAACCGATTCACATCTTCTTCTTTCGTCCCATCATATTTGCCACGAATTCTTTTCTTCTTATCAATTAAAAGAAATGCTCCGGTGTGAATGAAACCATCGGGTTCAGTTTTGTCCTCTAGTGCTGTGGCGAAGTAACTGGTTTGTGCAATTTTATAGATGTCTTCTTTCTTGCCGGTTACAAAATGCCACTTGTCACTTTTTACACCAAGACGTTCGGCAAAATCGTGAAGCAACCCAACGGTGTCATATTCAGGATCGATGCTGTGTGAGAGCAGCAATACATCATTGTCTTGTTGAATAGAATCATACACACGAAGCATCTGTGCTTTCATAATCGGACAAATGGTGCGACACGATGTGAAAAAGAAATCAGTCACATAAATTTTATCGTTGAATGTATCACCTGTTATTTCCGCACTATCCTGATCAACAAATTTAAAATCGGCAATGGTGTGATAAACAGTGTCTACTCCAACAACTTCACGTTCGCCAAAGATAGGTAGAGGTATTTCTTTCTTTTGAATGCACGAGGAAAGCAGTAGACAGTAAGCAATCGACAATAGAAAAAGCTTAACTAACTTAATTTTATAAGGTAAATGAACTGCACTCGTTGCTCTTGATCGCGTTCCATCGACCATCGACCATTGACCATTGACCATTAACTTATTCATCTTTTCTAAATTTTTTATAGACCTTAATTCCCATCATCATCAAAGCACCAACGGTAATCAATCCAACAATTGCCCACACCATGCTCATGGCATCTTTCAACACAATCAAAAATACAATACTGATAAGGAAGAGCGTTCCCAATTCGTTCCACACTCTCATTTGTTGTGAGCTGTATTTAAAAATGTTTTTATGAAGTTGTTTGAATATGATGTGTAGTGAAATGTGATAGAGGTAAAGAAGAAAGACGAGTGTCAGTTTAATGTGCATGAATCCCATCTTCAACCATTCAGGTTGATTTACCAAAAGTGAAGTGCCCATGATTAAGGTAATGATTGCAGATGGCCAGGTAATGATGAACCACAATCTTGAGCTCATCATCTTTAGTTGTTTCAGCAAAATTGATTTCTCTGGCTCTGGCTTTTCATTCGCCTCAATCATATAAATGAAAAGCCGGGGTATGTAGAACAAGCCTGCAAACCAAGTGACGATGAAGATAATGTGTACGGCTTTGAGATAAAGGGAAGTCATGCGGCAAAATTCATTAGTCCACAGCAAGCGGACAATAGTTTAATCATTTTTATTGTAAGGTAATCGAGTCTCCTACTCGAATGTAATCGTGATCTACAGCAACCAAATTCTGGCCGAACAGGATTTTATTATTTTGCTTGCGATAAGTAGCCAACGTTCGCAGTGGTTCAATACCTTTCTCAGCCGTATCCTGATTCACCGTAGTAAGGACACATCGTGCACAAGGCTTAACACCAACAAAACGATTTGACCCGACTGTGAAGTTTCTCCATGCATCCTCGTTATGAGGTTCGCCTCCCATAAAAACAAGATTCGGCCGGAAGCGATTCATGGGCAATGACTCTGCTAGTTTTGTATTCAGATGATCAAGTGATTGCTGACCAATGATAAGGAAAGGGTATGCATCTGCCAGGCTTACATGTTCATCATCTACTTTATAGGCAGGGTCCACCGGTCTGGAATTTCCTTCTGGAAAGAAAACCAGTTTGCACTTCATTCCAAGCAAAGTTGAGAACCATTCGCTGTGCTCTTTGCTCACTTCGGAAGCTAAAACGGAATCATCCCAGATTGCGACTTTTATGAGATCTAGGGTGGTAGGAAGAGTGAAGGAAAGATCGATGGATTGATCGCCAAACGTAATAATCAATTTCCCTTCCGCCATTCTTAATTTGAAAAGCGCCATCTTAGGATAAACACGCTGCGTTAGGAACTGACCATTTTCATCCACTAACATCCATCGTCTGTCGTGCTGTAAACCTTTTTCAAGCACTTTCGATTGTTGCAAAGAAATGCCACCAAGAGATTTGATTGGGTAAATCCAAATTTCGCTTAGCTTTAAGTCGGCCATGAACTTTTCTTTTAAATTTGATTGTTAATGATGGATGCTATTCTTCTGCGTTAAAATTAATCAGAAAGAATGAACCCTCAATCTCCAATGATTAACCACTCCATCTCAAAATGACAAACGCCTCTGCCCTGTGGTATTTTGAAAGTGTTAATCTCTACAATATTCTTTGTCCGCATAAGGTAAAGAAGATGGGCGATAAACATGAGTTTCTTTTATACAAGCGCGACCAGTTTGTTTATATGCCCGATGATTCGGCCACGCACATTTACATGATTGTGAATGGTAGGGTGAGAATCGGCCATTACCTTGATAACGGTGATGAAGTGATTTCTGCTATTCTTTCTACCGGAGAAATTTTTGGAGAGCTGGCATTAGCCGGAGAAGAGAAGCGAAAAGATTTTGCGCAGTCGATAGAGAACACTACCATTTGTCCTCTCACATTAGAGGAGCTGCGCGAGTTGATGTACGAAGACAAAGAGCTAAGTTTTAAAATCCTTAAACTCATTGGGCTTCGCATTATGAAGTTAGAGCGCAAACTTGAACTCCTTGTTTTTAAAGACGCGCGCACTCGTATTGTAGAATTTTTAAAAGATGCTGCTGCATGGAAAGGTAAGAAGGTAGGTTACGAAACTTTGATACCTACTCAACTTACGCATAAAGATATTGCATCGCTCACAGGAACATCCCGTCAAACGGTTACTACCATTCTAAACGATATGAAGGAAAAGAATCTCATCAACTTCGATCGGAAGAGAATTCTGATTCGTGACCTTGAAAAGTTAGCGTAACCTTTTTTGCAAAAGAACTCTACTTACTTAAAGAACTCTACTTACTCATAGAGTTCTTCATAATATTGAGTCGCCATTCTGCCCGAGTCAAAGAACGGAAGCACGTCTTCCATACTTGCCTTTACTACCTTTAACCAGTTTGCTGGTTTGTTGTAATACATGGGAATGATTTCGTTCTCCAATAAATCCAAAAGATGTTGAGCTTCGATTTTATCTTTTGCTTCTGGCGATAAAGAATCTTCGGCAGGATCAATGATGAAAGAATTTTTACCGTGCTTCGCAAATTCAGGAACCCATCCATCTGGTATCGATACATTAACAGAACCGTTCATCGCGGCTGTCATGCCCGATGTACCCGATGCCTCGTGATATAAGCGAGGATTGTTCAACCAAATGTCAGATCCTTTTTTTAAATGAGCCGATAACCAAAGTTCGTATCCCGTTACAACGGTACAATTCGGTAACTCTTTTATCTTCCAATAGATTTCATTGAACAGATTGATAGAGTTGTAATCTTCCGGATACGGTTTACCCGCCCAGATAATTTGAATTGGATATTCTTTATTCTGCGCAATTTTTAAGAAACGTTGAAAATCAGCTAACAAAAGATTTGCACGTTTGTATGCTGCAAATCGCCTGGCCCAGACAATGGTTAAAACATTTTCATCGAAGAGTTTGCCAGTTTGATTAGCCACCACGCGAAAGAGTTTTTTCTTCAACTCTTTTTTCCGGCCAGCTAACGCATCCATATTTTTATCGGACAGTGCTTTGTCTAATATATCATCCTTCCAATAGGTTCTGTTTTGCGCATTAGTAATGGCTTTGATTTCGCAAATACCTTTATAGTCGCCCCACATTTTTCTGGAGACTTCTCCGTGAAGTTGAGATACGCCATTGGCTACTTTTGCTAAACGTAAAGCAGTCAATGTATAATTCATCACACCATTCTCAGGGTATACATATTCTTCTACTTGTTGCTGAGTGAGACCGTTGAAGAAATTCATGCTATTGAGAAGCGGCATGCTGTGTTCTTCGTTGCCTGCTTTTTCAGGAGTATGTGTAGTGAAGACCACACGCTTCTTTACTTCGTTGATGTCTTTGTATTTATCAAGCAAATAAAAGCACAGCGGTAAAGCGTGCCCTTCATTCATGTGATAGATTTCGGTTTTTCGATTTAGTACATCTAATAATTTTGCACCACCAATGCCGAGCAAAATGGATTGAGCAATACGCGTGGTTTCATTCGGATCGTACAACCGGTGACTGATGGTTTGTGCGAGGAAATCATTCTCTTGAATATCGGTGCTCAATAAAAAAAGAGGAGCAGAGTTGAACACTTCAGGTTTTAATAGGAATGCCTTAACATACACCTTGGCATTGTGAATCGTGATTGGAAATACGATGCCCGTGTCGGTTAGAAAAGAATAATCTTTATCGCGAAAGGTAGCTTTTAAAGTTTGATCCTGATTGCGCTCCTGATCGTAGTATCCTTTCTTCCAAAGTATACCAATGCCAATCAGGTTTTGTTTTAGTTCATATGCGCTGCGAAGATGTGAGCCAGCTAAGAATCCAAGACCACCACTGTAAATTTTCAGGGGCTGATCAACAGCAAACTCCATAGAGAAATAAGCGACTGGTTTTGAGTATTTTTTATCGAAAGAATAGGGAAATATTTCCTCTGTATTTAGCATGGTATAGGTTTATGCGAACCGCCAATCTAGCAAAGAGATTTGAATAGAATTAATATCAATTCCGGATTTGAAATGTATTTCGAAAACGCAAACGATTGAAGCACAAAAAAGAATTATACTTTTTTTTCAGCTACACTCAATAGGTGATTTAAAACATCATGGAGAGATGTAAAGAATTGTTCTTCATTCAGCCACCAGACATACGTATTTTGTTGACGTGTGATATTGATAGAGAAAGTAGAATTATTGTCCGTGATACGATAACCATTTCTTTCGAGCACATTTTTTGTCCAGAGAAATTCGTATCCACTTCCAGACAATTTGATTGAGATGTTGCGATGTGCTTCATGTTCTACTCTTCCGGTTTTTAAATCAAAACCTTTAAATTGAAAGATGTCATCGAAGACTCCGTTCAACACAAGGTCTTCCGGAATACCGGTAATGATATTTTTGTTACGACCTGCGAGCCATATAGCATCGGCAGTTTGTAAAGCTAAATCGAGCTCATGTGTAGCAATCAGTATCGTTTTGGTTAGCAGTCGTGAAAGCTTACGAAGCAGGTTCATCATCTCAACACGATTATTTAAATCCAGATGAGCAGTGGGTTCGTCTAGTAGTATAATAGGAGTGTCTTGAGCAAGTGCCCGAGCAATCATTACCATTTGAAGTTGCCCATCGCTGAGTTCAAACAAACTTTTATCGACAAGATGTTCGAGATGTACGTGTTCAATTGATTTTTGAATAATAGCGGTGTCTTCTTTTGATAGCTTAATATTCCAATTCAAATAAGGATATCGGCCAAATGAAATGAGTTCATAAACAGTCATGTTTGGTACGCTGATTCGATCGGTCAATACCAGTGCAATTTGTTTGGATAGCGATGATTCTTTTTTATTGGCATTGGGAAAATATTGAATTTCACCCGTCAATGGTTTTTGTAATCCCGCCAATGTTCGAATAAGAGTAGATTTCCCAATTCCATTTGGTCCCATGAAGCAGGTTAACTTTCCTGTTTGAAGAGAGAGATTCAGATTTTGAAAGAGTGCATTCTCGATGCGATTCGTTTGATAGCCAACAGAAAGTTGATGGGTAGAGATGGCATTTAATATGGTTTTCGTTTTATCCATACCTAAACTGACAACCGCTTCGCGCGAAGAATAACCCAGATCACAACAGGAGCACCAATCAAGGCAGTAATAGCATTGATAGGTAAGACGTACATATTTCCAGGGAGTTGAGCAATGATGTCGCAGAATAGCAGAAGGGCAGCGCCCATAATAATAACTGCTGGCATCAATATTCGATGATTATGTGTCTTGATTAATAATTTAGTGAGATGAGGAACTGCTAATCCTACGAATGCAATTGGTCCACAAAAAGCAGTTACTGCACCAGTAAGAATGCTTGTTGAGAAGATGATGAGAAAGCGAGATCGCTTAATGTTTATTCCGAGACTTCTTGTATAGTTGTCTCCCATTGCCCAGGTGTTCAACGCTTTTGTAGAGAGTATTCCGATGACACTTCCAACGATCAATACGCCACTCAAAATTTGAATTTCACTCCAGTTCAATCCTCCAAGGCTGCCAAAGGTCCATAGTAAAAAGGACTGTTGTTCTTCTGCCTTGCTTAAGAATTGTAAAACACTTACGATGGAAGATGCCGCAGCTCCAATCATCATTCCTATTATTAATAGAGAGGTATTATCTCGCAGCCTTTGCGAGAGGCTCCATATTATTAAGAATACACTCAACGATCCCAGACTTGCAGAAATAACCACTGACCAAGATGAAGGGGAACTAAGAAGTTGAATACCCGCAACCTGACCCATAAAAACCAGTGATACCGCTAAGCTTGCTCCAGAACTTAGTCCAAGAACATCAGGACCAGCCAATGCATTTCGAAATAAAGTTTGCATTTGTAAACCGCCAACAGATAAAGCGCCACCCGCAAGAATACAGGTTATTGCTTTCGTGATTCTGAAATTCCAAACGATGTTTACCCATACCTCATTGGCACTTCCTTTTCCTATTATAATGGAGAAAAGCTCGGAGAAAGGGATACTTACACTTCCCAAAGAAAGATTTACCATAAACAAGATCAACAACAGTGATAAGAGGAAAATCCAGCCTGACAAGGTTTTAAATGATGATATCTGCATAAGTAATCTCAGCAATGATAAGCGATTTTCAACGATAAGCCGGTTTTTGGAAAGCACAGAAGACGCAATCCTAAAAATTTTGAAACCCGTATTTGGTAACTATACTTTAGTTCCTATCTTTGCAATCCTTTTTACGGAAAGAGTGTAGAGAGTCCTGAGAAACGAGCATAAATTGGTTCAGCAATGCCTGGAATTATAGGAAAAAAAATAGGAATGACCAGCATATTCGGCCCAGATGGCGAGAATATAGCATGTACAGTGATTGAAGCTGGTCCTTGCGTTGTAACGCAAGTAAAAAATCAAGAAACGGACGGATACCGTGCTGTTCAACTTGCCTTTGGCGAGAAGAAAGAAAAGAATACTACGAAGGCCGCTATTGGTCACTTCAAAAAAGCAAATACTACTCCTAAGAAAGCAGTGGCTGAGTTTAGAGACTTCAGCACTGAATATGATGGATTGGCTGAGCTGGGAAAAGAAATCCTTATTCAGGATATCTTTGTTGAAGGTGACGTTTTAGATGTTTGTGGAGTTTCTAAAGGTCATGGTTTCCAAGGTGTTGTTAAGCGTCACAACTTTGCTGGTGTGGGTGGAGCAACTCACGGTCAACATAACCGTCTTCGCGCACCGGGTTCAAACGGTAACGCATCATTCGCAGCACGTGTTCCAAAAGGAAAGCGTCTTGCTGGCCGCATGGGTAATGATAATGTTAAGCTTATGAATTTGAAAGTTGTTAAGATCATCGCAGATTCTAATGTGATTGTTGTTAGCGGCTGCGTTCCTGGAGCAAAAAATTCAACCGTAATTCTTCAAAAGTAATGGACGTAGCTATACTCAAATATAGTGGCGAAAGCACTGGCAGAAAGATTAGTCTTTCAGATGCAGTATTTGGCATAGAGCCAAACGACCACGCAATTTACCTTGATGTTAAAAGTTTCTTGGCTAATCAACGTCAGGGAACACACAAGTCTAAGCAACGCAATGAAATTTCTGGTTCTTCCAGAAAGATAAAGAAACAGAAAGGTACTGGAGGAGCTCGTGCTGGTAACATCAAGAGTCCGTTGTTTAAAGGAGGTGGACGAGTTTTCGGTCCTCAGCCACGCGACTACTCTTTTAAATTGAATAAAAAAGTAAAAGATCTGGCGCGTAGATCAGCTCTCTCTTACAAACTCAAAGATAATTCGATTGCTGTTTTAGAAGATTTCAATTTTGAATCTCCAAAAACAAAGTCATACGTAACGATGCTAAATGCATTGTCATTAGCAGACAAGAAAACACTTCTTGTTTTGCCTGAAGGAAGCAAGAACGTGGTATTGTCTGGAAGAAACATCCAGAATACAAAAATCACTACAGCAGAACAAATCAATACCTACGATTTGATGAATGCTGATAACGTCCTCATCGCTGAGAGTTCTCTTGAGAAAGTTCAAAACTTATTAACGAAGGAATAATGAGTGTACTCAAAAAGCCACTGGTAACAGAAAAAGTTTCTGCCCTGAATGAGAAAGGCAAGTATGGTTTCATTGTAGATACTGCTGCGAATAAAGTAGAGATCAAGAAAGCCGTAGAAAAGAAATATGGTGTAAACGTTGAAAGCGTAAACACTATGAACGTAATGGGCAAGTTCAAATCCCGCTTCACAAAAGCAGGTGTGTTGTCAGGTCGCAAGCCAAACTACAAAAAGGCAATTGTGACCTTAGCTCAAGGAGAAGTAATCGATTTTTATAGCAACGTATAATTCATAGACAATGGCGTTGAAGAAATTAAAACCAGTAACCCCAGGCACGCGACATAGACTCGCGCCATCTTTCGATGACATTACAGCATCGAAACCTGAGAAATCTTTGGTTACTACGATAAAGAAAACAGGTGGTCGCAACACAGATGGTCGCATGACAATGCGCTACATCGGTGGAGGTCACAAGCAGAAATCACGCGAGATTGATTTCAAGCGCGATAAATTTGGCGTACCAGCAACGGTAAAATCAATTGAGTATGATCCAACAAGATCAGCACGCGTGGCGCTTTTATATTATGCTGATGGCTCAAAGACTTACATTCTTGCTCCAGAAGGCTTAAAGGCTGGTCAACAAATCTTTGCAGGCGCTGACGTAGCACCAGAAGTAGGAAATGCTTTGCCGCTTTCTAAAATACCTCTGGGTACTGTCGTTCATAATGTGGAAATGAAACCCGGAAAAGGTGGTGCAATCGCACGTAGCGCAGGAACCTTTGTTCAATTGCTTGCCCGTGAAAACGGAATGGCAACATTGAAAATGCCTTCTGGTGAAATGCGTAATGTAATGGATGTTTGTATGGCTACCGTTGGAACGGTATCTAACGCAGAGCACATGAACGAAAGTGTAGGCAAAGCAGGTCGTAGTCGTTGGAGAGGTATTCGTCCCCGTACAAGACCAGTTGCGATGAACCCGGTGGATCACCCGATGGGTGGTGGTGAGGGTCGTGCTTCTGGAGGACATCCAAGATCACGCAACGGTCTTTATACTAAGGGTAAAAAGACTCGTCATCCAAAGAAATACTCAGATCGTCTAATCATATCTAAGCGCAAAAAATAATGGGACGCTCGATTAAAAAAGGACCCTATTGTGACTTCAGGGTTTTGAAAAAAGTGGAAGCCACAGAGAAATCAGGTAAAAAGTCTGTAATAAAGACGTGGTCGAGAAGATCAACGATTGTGCCTGAAATGATCGGTCATACATTCGCAGTTCATAACGGGAATAAATTCATTCCGGTTTATGTGACTGAAAATATGGTGGGTCATAAACTTGGTGAATTTTCGCCAACACGCACATTCCGTGGACACTCTGGTAATAAGTCTAAGTAATCATGGAAGCTGTAGCTAAAAAGACAAAGAAATCGGTGCTAAAGCGTGAGAAGCGCGATGCCCGTAAAGAAGCAGCCAAAACAGGTCCTGCAGTAGCGAAATTGAAGAATGTGCCAACCTCTCCTCGTAAGATGAGATTGATAGCAGATTTAATCAGAGGCGAACGGGTGAACAAGGCGCTTAACATTTTGAAATACGAACCAAAAGTAGGTTCTCCAAAGCTTGAGAAGCTTTTACTTTCTGCCATCTCTGGATGGGAAGCAAAACACCAAGATGTGAAATTGGAAGAAGCTGATCTTTTCGTGAAAGAAATATTCGTAGATGGTGGGCGTCAGTTAAAAAGATTGAAGCCAGCTCCGCAAGGAAGAGCGCATCGCGTAAGAAAGCGTTCAAACCATGTGACGTTAGTGTTGGATATGATGAAGAACAATCCGGCCGCTGAAGTAGTATCGACAAAAGAAACGAAGGAATAATGGGACAGAAGATTAATCCAATAGCATTCAGGCTAGGTATTGTACGCGGATGGGACTCCAGCTGGTACGGTGGAAAGAATTTCTCTGATAAATTGGTTGAGGATCATAAGATCAGAAAATATGTTGATGCTCGTATTCCAAAAGGCGGTATTGCGAAAGTCGTTATTGAAAGAACATTAAAGCGAATTACATTAACTATTCACACTGCACGTCCTGGAGTGGTAATTGGAAAAGGTGGTACTGAAGTAGATAAGATCAAGGAAGAGTTAAAAAAGATCACGAACAAAGATGTTCAAATAAACATCTTCGAAATTAAGCGTCCGGAATTAGATGCGAGATTGGTTGGCGAGTCAATTGCTCAACAAATTGAAGCTCGTATTTCATACAAGCGTGCAATGAAACAAGCCATTGCAGCTGCCATGAGAGTAGGTTCAGAAGGAATTAAAATTAAAGTTTCTGGTCGTCTAGCAGGTGCTGAAATGGCACGCTCAGAACAGTATAAAGAAGGAAGAGTGCCTTTGCATACACTTCGTGCTGATATCGATTATGCTTTATCTGAAGCACAAACAGTATATGGTAAACTGGGAATCAAGGTTTGGATTTTCAAAGGTGAGGTTTATGGTAAACGTGATCTTTCTCCTAACGTAGGAGTTGGAAGCAACGCACCAGCAGGACCAGGTGGTTCTGGTAAGTCAAACGACAGAAATGAGCGCGGTGGAGATAGAGGTGGACGAGGTGGAAATAGAGGCGGAGGCGCCCGTGGTGGAGATGATAGACGCGGTGGTCAAGGTGGTGGCGGAGCAAGACGCGGTGGTAACACCGGTGGAGGCGACCGTGGTGTAAAAAGAAATGGTTAATTAGTCAGAACCCATTAAAGTAGGTAACAATGTTACAGCCCAAACGAACGAAATTTAGAAAACAACAAAAGGGTCGCGTTAAAGGAATGGCAAGCAGAGGCCACTCTATCGCTTTTGGACAATTTGGTCTGAAGTGTTTAGAAGGTGGATGGATTACTTCTCGCCAACTTGAAGCTGCTCGTATTGCAGTAACCCGTGCGATGAAACGCGAAGGTCAGGTTTGGATTAGAATATTCCCTGACAAACCAATTACTCAAAAGCCTGCAGAAGTGCGTATGCGTAAAGGTAAAGGAGCTCCTGAATATTGGGTAGCAGTCGTTAAGCCGGGTACTATTTTGTTCGAGGCGGGTGGTGTTAACATGGCTATGGCTAAGGAAGCACTTTTGTTAGCAGAGGCGAAATTGCCTTTCAAGACAAGATTTACAGTGAAAAGAGATTACGTAGAATAGGATGAAGAACTCAGAAATAAAGGCTTTAAATGTTGCAGAACTGAAAGAAAAACTCAGTACGGAACAAGAAGGCTACAGAAAGATGCGCTTTGCACATCAAGTGGCTGCAATTGAAAACCCAATGAAAATTCGGGCAGCACGCAAACTAATTGCCAAGCTCAATACTGAGTTACGGGCTAAAGAACTCCAAAAATAATTCCGATGGAAAGGAACGAACGAAAAGAAAGAATTGGGAAAGTGCTCAGCAATAAGATGCAGAAAACCATCACTGTTGCTGTTGATAGAAAAGTAAAGCACCCCATCTATGGAAAATTTGTGAACAGAACTACTAAGTTCAAAGCGCATGACGAAACCAATTCAGCTGGTATTGGAGATACAGTACGTATTTCAGAGACCCGCCCGTTGAGCAAGGACAAGCGTTGGAGATTAGTTGAAATAGTTGAAAAGGCGAAGTAATTATGATACAAAGCGAATCAAGACTTTCAGTAGCAGACAATAGTGGAGCAAAGGAAGTTCTTTGCATACACGTACTTGGAGGAACAGGAAGACGCTACGCTTCTGTTGGGGATATGATTGTTGTTACGATCAAATCAGCAATTCCAAGTAGCCAGGTAAAGAAGGGTACTGTATCAAAGGCAGTAGTAGTAAGAACCAAAAAAGAAGTACGCAGAAAAGATGGCTCATACATCCGCTTCGAAGATAACGCTGCAGTATTATTGAATGCTCAGAATGAACCACGCGGTACTCGGATTTTCGGCCCGGTGGCTCGTGAGTTAAGAGAGAAGCAGTTTATGAAAATCGTTTCATTGGCCCCAGAAGTTATATAAGCCATGGAGAAGAAAAACAGTATAAAACAAAAAGTAAAACTCCGCAAGGGTGACACTGTAATGGTGATTGCTGGTGACGATAAAGGCACAGCACAAAAGCCAAAGACCGGCAAGATTCTGGAAATATTTACAGACACGAACCGAGCAATTGTCGAGGGAATTAACATCGTTACTAAACATCAAAAACCGTCCGCTGGGAAACCGGAAGGTGGAATTAAAAAGATGGAAGGTACAATTAACATCAGCAATTTGATGTTGATTGATCCTGCAACAGGTAAACCAACCCGTACAGGTAAAAAGCTTAACGAAAAGAATAAGCTTCAGAGATATTCTAAAAAAACAGGAGAATTTATTAAGTAATGGCAACTCCAAGACTAAAAGAAAAGTACGTCAGCGAAATCGTACCAGCATTGAAAGAGAAGTTCAATTATACTTCTGTGATGCAAGTACCGAAGATCGAGAAAATCTGTATCAACAAAGGTATGGGTGTGGCGGTAACCGATAAGAAATTGATCGATCAAGGGTTGGAAGAAATTACAACCATCACAGGTCAGAAATCGGTCTCAACAAAATCAAAGAAGGCGATATCTAATTTCAAGTTGAGAGAAAACATGCCGATTGGAGTACGCGTAACATTGCGTGGCCAAAAGATGTATGAGTTCTTAGACAGATTGATGAACATCGCTCTTCCACGTGTTCGCGATTTCCGCGGAATAAGTGCTAAAGGTTTTGATGGCCATGGAAATTATACGCTCGGTGTTAAAGAGCAAATTATTTTTCCGGAGATCTCTATCGAAAAAGTAAACAAGATCAGCGGTATGGACATTACGTTCGTAACAACTGCTGCTTCTGACGAAGAAAGTTATGAGCTCCTGAAAGCATTCGGGATGCCTTTTGCTAACAAAAATCAATCTTAAGCAATGGCTAAAACATCCGCAATCGCCAGACAAACAAAACGCGAAAAGTTGGTTTCAACTTACGCTGCCAAAAGAAAGGCTTTAAAGGAAGCTGGAAATTATACTGAACTTGATAAGTTGCCACGCAATGCATCGCCAGTTCGGTTACACAACCGATGCAAACTAACCGGACGTCCGAAAGGATATATGGGTAAATTTGGAGTTTGCCGTAACGTATTTCGTGAAATGGCATCTGCTGGTAAAATCCCTGGATTGACAAAGTCGAGCTGGTAATTACACTACATATTGGTTGCTGAGTATCGAAGTCGGTTTAATAGCCGAAACCCGATGACAGTTTGGATAATATAAATTGTTATATATCTTTGCAGCCCGGTTTAAAAACGGGCTTGCTTTTTATAAGAAAAGTTTAAAGAGATGACTGATCCGATCGCAGATTATTTGACCCGATTAAGGAATGCCATAAAGGCGAATCACCGAGTGGTGGAAATTCCTACATCAAATCTCAAAAAGGAAATTACAAAAGTTCTTTTTGAAAAGGGATATATTTTGAATTACAAATTCCAGGAAGGTGAAGTTCAGGGCGTGATTAAGATCGCTTTGAAATACAATCCGGAAACAAAAGAATCCGCAATAATAAAACTTCAACGAATTAGCACCCCTGGCCTACGTCAGTACGCCAGCATGGATACAATGCCACGTGTGATGAATGGTTTGGGTGTCGCTATCTTATCAACATCGAAAGGTGTGATTACTGATAAGGAAGCTCGCACGATGAATATAGGTGGTGAAGTTTTGTGTTACGTTTATTAATCAAAAGAATACATGTCACGCATAGGTAAACAACCGATATCAGTTCCAAAGGGAGTTACATTTAACTTCTCTAATCATAAGGTCTCTGTAAAAGGCCCAAAGGGTGAGTTACACCAAACGATCGATCCTGATTTCAGTATCAAGAACGAAGAAGGTGTTATTACTATAGAGCGTCCTACTGAGCAAAAGCGTCATAAGTCTATGCATGGGTTATACCGCGCATTGATTTCAAATATGGTGACTGGAGTTTCAACCGGTTATAAAGAACAACTTGAATTAGTGGGAGTTGGTTACAAAGCAACCGCACAATCCAATGTTTTGGAGCTTAGTTTAGGATATTCACACAATGTGTTCTTGGCGGTTCCATCAGAAATTAAAGTTGTTGCCCTTCAAGAAAAGGGACAAAATCCAACTATTATACTTGAAGGTATCGATAAGCAATTGATTGGTCAGGTGGCTGCAAAAATAAAATCACTTCGTAAGGTTGAGCCTTACAAAGGAAAAGGTATTCGCTTCACAGGTGAGTATGTACGCAGAAAAGCAGGTAAGACTGCCGCTAAATAATATTTATAAACAAGCATCATAGAAAGCTATGGCAGGCAAGAATACAGAGAGAAGAGAAAGAATTAAGAAGGGTGTTCGTAAGAAGATTACAGGAACAACGGAGAGACCAAGGTTATCTGTTTTTAGAAGCAATCGCGGAATTTACGCCCAGATTATTGACGATAGCACAGGTACTACACTTGTGGCCTCCTCAACAGTTGAACTTGGTGAAAAAATAGGTTTGAATATGGAGAACTCAAAAGCAGTAGGAAAGAAGATTGCAGAGAAAAGTGCTGCAGCCGGTGTTCTTACCGTAGTGTTCGATCGTAATGGGTACTTGTACCATGGAAATATCAAAGCTTTGGCAGAAGGTGCCAGAGAGGGTGGTTTGAAATTCTAAGTAACTGAAATATGTCAGTAAGCAATATTAGTACAGTAAAAGCCAGCGAAATTGATCTCAAGGAGAGAGTAGTAGCCATTGAGCGTGTAGCGAAAGTGGTGAAAGGCGGGCGTAGATTTAGTTTCGCAGCGATTGTTGTTGTGGGCGATGGTAATGGTGTAGTTGGATACGGACTTGGTAAGGCCAACGAAGTAACAGACGCCATCACGAAAGGAATTGATGATGCAAAGAAACACCTAGTTAAGGTTCCGATTATCAAAGGCACGGTACCACATGAAGCAACTGGTAAATTTGGTGGTGGATTCGTCCTTCTGAAGCCAGCTTCACCAGGTACTGGAGTAATAGCCGGTGGTGCAATGCGTGCCGTGTTAGAAAGTGCTGGAGTACACAACGTACTGGCAAAGTCTAAAGGTTCTTCAAACCCACACAACGTGGTAAAAGCAACTTTCAAGGCATTGACCAACATGCGTGATGCGTTCACAGTAGCAAAGAACAGAGGTATTTCTTTATCGAAAGTATTTAACGGATAGTAGCCATGGCGAAAGTACAGATTACGCAATCCAGAAGTATGATCAAACGCCCTGATACGCAGCAGCGTACCATAAAGGCTCTTGGTCTTGGAAGAATAAATAAGTCGGTTGAGGTAGAGTTAACTCCTCAGATTGCCGGTATGATTAAAAAGGTAAATCACCTTATCACGGTAAAAGCACTTTAATATGAAACTGCATACATTAACACCGGCTGAAGGGTCGGTTCGAACAAATAAGAGATTAGGTAGAGGTCAAGGTTCTGGCGGTAGTACTGCTGGCCGTGGACACAAAGGTGCTCAATCTAGATCTGGTTATTCAAAGAAGACTGGTTTTGAAGGTGGTCAAATGCCTTTGCAAAGACGAGTTCCTAAGTTTGGTTTCAAGAACAATAACAAAATTTACTTCAAGGCTCTCAACCTTGATGTACTTGATGCTTTATCTGAGAAGTTGAAATCCGCAAACCTTACTTTAGCGATTTTGATCGAACAGGGTGTGGTTAACAAGTCTGATAAAGTAAAAGTACTGGGTAGAGGTGAAATAAAGGCTAAGGTAAATGTTGAGGCGCATGCGTTTTCTAATACAGCTACTGAAGCAATCGAAAAGAATGGTGGCACTGTGACAACTGTGAAGTAATGAAGCGTTTCTTAGAGACCATAAAGAACATTTTTTCAATAGAAGACCTGCGGGTTAGAATTCTGAATACAATCGGATTTCTTATCATCTTCCGGGTTGGTTCTTTTATTGTGTTGCCTGGTATCGAAGCTACGCTTTTGGATCCAGATCGCGAGACGAGTGGTATTTTAGGATTCATTAACAACTTTTCTGGAGGCGCATTTAATAACGCATCAATCTTTGCACTAGGCATCATGCCCTATATTTCTGCATCGATCGTTGTTCAGCTGCTGTCATTCGCAGTTCCCTATTTCCAGAAACTTCAAAAGGAAGGTGATTCTGGCCGTAAGAGATTGAATCAGTATACAAGAGTATTAACAATATTTATAACTGTATTCCAAGGTTACAGTTACCTGAAAGGAGCATTAGATCCATCAGTAATTATTCACCCAGGAACGTTTTTCTATATATCATCGGTCATCATTCTTATTGCAGGCACTATGTTCTGTATGTGGCTTGGCGAACGCATTACAGATAAAGGAATTGGTAATGGTATTTCAATGCTAATCATGATCGGTATTGTTTCAAGATTACCTATCTCTTTAGCATCTGAAATCAGTGACAAGTGGCCAGGGAAAGCTATCTTCTTTATTGTAGAAATGTTTGTTCTTTTTGGAATAGTAGTAGCGGTTATCGCGCTTACGCAGGCAACAAGAAGAATACCAATTCAATATGCAAAGCAGGTAATTGGAAATAAGTTATATGGTGGGAAGCGTGAGTTCATCCCATTGAAACTTAACTCTGCTGGTGTAATGCCAATCATCTTTGCTCAAGCGTTGATGTTTATTCCAGCGTTGCTTGGAGGACTTTGGGCAGAGAGCGACTTAGGGGCATCATTGAGATCAACATTTTCGGACCCATACTCTTGGCAATACAGCTTGCTGTTTGCATCCATGATTTTGATCTTTACATTTTTCTATACAGCAATTACGATTAACTCGAATGACATTGCTGACAACTTGAAAAGAAACGGTGGATTTGTTCCAGGCATTAAGCCAGGACAACAAACTGCCGAGTTTATAGATACAGTATTATCAAGAATTACGTTTCCAGGGGCAATCTTCCTGGCTGTTATTGCAGTGCTTCCAGCATTCGCAGTCCGGGCAGGGGTTGGTCAGAACTTCGCTCAGTTTTTTGGTGGCACTTCATTGTTGATCTTAGTTGGTGTTGTGTTAGACACCCTTCAACAAATTGAAAGCTACCTTTTAATGAGGCATTATGAAGGTATGATGAAGTCTGGAAGAGTAAAAGGACGTTCTCAATTTGCTGCGGCCTAAAAGTTGAATGGTTCACTTAAAGTCGGCCGAGGAAGTTCAGATTATTAAAGAGAGTGCTCAAATTTTGGGCAAAGCTCACGGGGAGGTAGCCAAGCATGTTAAGCCTGGCGTTCGAACCAAGGATCTGGATAAACTTGCTGAGGAATTCATTCGGGACAACGGAGGTACACCATCGTTTAAAAATTACCATGGTTTTCCTTCATCCCTTTGTATTTCGGTGAATGAAGTAGTGGTTCATGGTTTTCCAGGAAATTATGAAATCAGAGATGCTGATATCATTTCAATAGATTGTGGTGTATATTTTAAAGGATACCACAGTGACTCCGCTTATACTTATCCATTGATGGGTGCAAGCGCAGAAACACTGCTTCTCTTAAATCGAACCTACGATTCCCTTTATTTGGGCATCGAACAAGCGAAAGCAGGTAATCGAATTGGAGATGTTAGTAGTGCTATTCAAACTTATGTGGAAGGCTTTGGATACGGAGTAGTTAGGGAGTTGGTTGGACATGGAGTAGGTAAAAGTCTTCATGAAGATCCGGAAGTACCGAACTATGGTAAGCGTGGAAAAGGAGTGAAGATTATTCCCGGAATGGTTTTCGCGATTGAACCCATGATTAACCGAGGCACAAAGAATGTAGTTCAGGAACGAGATGGTTGGACAATAAGAACAACAGATCGGAAACCCTCAGCACACTTTGAGCACATGGTGGCCGTATATGAGAATGAAACCGAGATATTGACAACGCACGACTATATAGAAGAAAATTATACATATAAGTGGCGAAACAAAAGTCAATAGAGCAAGATGGTACGATCGTAGAAGCATTATCGAACGCAATGTTTAGAGTGCAACTGCAAAACGGTCACGAAGTACTGTCACACATTTCTGGTAAGATGAGAATGCATTACATCCGCATTTTACCAGGAGATAAGGTGAGACTGGAAATGTCACCTTATGATTTAACAAAAGGTAGAATTGTATTTAGATACAAATAGAAGATTATGAAAGTTAAAGCATCCGTCAAGAAGCGAAGCGTAGACTGTAAGATCATCAGGCGCAAGGGGAAACTGTATGTGATTAACAAAAAGAATCCTAGATTTAAACAAAGACAAGGTTAACAAACTATGGCACGTATAGCTGGTGTAGATATTCCGGACAACAAGAGAGGCGAAATCAGTCTCACGTACATTTTTGGTATTGGCCGCAGGTCAGCCCAACATATTCTTACAACAGCCGGTATAGACTGGGATAAGAAGGTGAAAGAATGGAACGATGAAGATTCGAACGCCATCCGCGCGATCATTGCTGAAAAGCATAGAATTGAAGGTGCGTTAAAGTCAGAAATCCAATTGGGCATTAAGCGATTAATGGACATTGGGTGTTACAGAGGTCTTCGTCACCGCAGAGGTTTACCTGTGCGTGGGCAAACGACTAAAAACAATGCGCGTACTCGTAAGGGTAAACGTAAGACGGTGGCGAATAAGAAGAAGGCAACTAAATAAAATTTAAACTTTTCAATAATGGCGACAGCTGAGAAGAGAAAAGATAAAGCGAAAAAGCGTGTAGTGAATGTTGAGGCCGTAGGCCAGGCACACATCCGTGCTACATTTAACAACGTCATTATCGCTATGACGAATAATTCAGGCCAGGTTATTTCTTGGGCATCTGCCGGGAAGATGGGCTTCAAAGGTTCTAAGAAGAATACTCCTTATGCAGCTCAAATGGCAGCTCAGGATTGTGCGACTAAAGCTTTCGAATTAGGATTGAGAAAGGTAGAAGTATTTGTGAAAGGGCCTGGTGCTGGTCGTGAATCAGCAATTCGTACCATTCAAGGATCTGGAATTGAAGTTACGTTAATCCGCGACATCACTCCACTTCCACACAACGGCTGCCGTCCTCCAAAGAAGAGAAGAGTTTAATCGTTTGTGATTTTAGGTTTGTGATTTACAGATTTAAAATTAGAGAGAAGTAAAGTTGAATAATTAACGGTTAGAGATGCGGACGAAAAAGTCTAAGTCTAGAATCTAAAATCTAAAATAGAAATGGCACGATATACCGGCCCCAAAGTAAGAATTTCAAGAAGGTTTAATGAGCCCGTAATGGGTGACAGCAAGGTTCTTGCAAAGAAAAACTATGCACCTGGTCAACATGGCCGTGGCAAAAAGCGCAAGCAATCAGAATATGCTACCCAGCTTGCCGAAAAGCAAAAGGCAAAATACATCTATGGATTGTTAGAAAGACAATTCGCGAAGTTGTTTAATACAGCAACACGTAAGAAAGGTGTTACAGGCGAGGTATTATTGCAACTTCTTGAATCAAGATTAGACAATACGGTTTACAGATTAGGTGTTGCCCCCACACGTAGAGGCGCAAGACAATTAGTATCCCATAAGCATATATTGGTGAATGGAGATGTAGTTAATATTCCATCATATTCTTTAAAAGCTGGCGATGTGGTTGAAGTGCGTGAGCGTTCAAAGTCATTGGAAGTAATTACAGAAAGCCTTTCATCACAAGGTGCTAAGAAATATAACTGGTTAGAGTGGAGCCAGGCAGAAATGGTAGGTAAATTAGTGACCATACCACTTCGTGCAGACATCCCGGAGAACATCAATGAGCAACTAATCGTTGAATTGTACTCGAAGTAATTTTAACATTAACAGTTAATCAATATTACTATGTCAATATTTGCATTTCAAATGCCTGATAAGGTAGCGATGGAAAAGTCGGATGACTTCCACGGCCTGTTCACTTTTAAGCCTTTGGAAAAAGGATATGGTGTTACAATTGGTAATGCGTTAAGAAGAATTTTATTGTCATCATTGGAAGGATATGCTATTTCAGGCATTAAGATTCCTGGCGTTCTTCATGAGTTTTCAACTGTTGAAGGCGTTGTAGAAGATGTAGCTGAAATTATCCTGAACTTGAAAATGGTTCGGTTTAAGAAAGTTACAGATACATTCGACAGCAAAATCACAGTAAGCATTAAGAAGCAAAAGCAATTGAAGGCGGGCGATATCGCTAAGTTCACAAGTGCATTTGAAATCCTTAACCCTGAGCATGTAATATGTAATTTGGATGAATCAGCTCATTTCGAAATTGAGCTGAACATTGAA
This sequence comes from Chryseolinea sp., assembly GCA_046595655.1. Taxonomy (GTDB): domain Bacteria; phylum Bacteroidota; class Bacteroidia; order Cytophagales; family Cyclobacteriaceae; genus Chryseolinea. The sequence continues at coordinate 47,889 of JBKJOF010000127.1, forward strand.
AAGGGAAGAGGGTATTTGCCAGCAGAAGAAAACAAACCTACTGAACAAGTATTTGGTTTTATTCCAATCGATGCGATCTTCACTCCAATCAAGAATGTAAAGTACAGCGTTGAAAACACGCGCGTTGAGCAAAAGACTGATTACGAAAAATTAGTTATCGACATTGAAACAGACGGATCAATCCATCCTGAAAAGGCTTTGGAAGGAGCTGCACATATTCTAATCAAACACTTTGCATTATTCTCCGACAAGTCGATCGAACTTGAAACTGGTAAGGATAAAGAAGTTGAGCAGGTTGACGAAGAGATGCTACACATGCGCAAGTTGTTGAAGACTGCATTGCATGATTTAGATCTTTCTGTGCGCGCTTACAACTGCTTGAAAGCTGCTGATGTTAAATCCCTTGGTGATTTAGTTCAACTTGAAATTTCAGACATGATGAAGTTCAGAAACTTCGGCAAGAAATCATTGGCTGAATTAGAGCAATTGGTTGCTGAGAAGAGCCTTACATTCGGGATGGATTTGGCGAAGTATAAACTTGATGAAGACTAGGAATAATGAGACACGGTGATAAAATAAATAACTTAAGTAGAACAGCGTCACATAGAAGTGCGTTGCTATCGAACATGGCTTCTTCACTTATTTTGAATAAGCGCATTACGACTACTGTAGCAAAGGCGAAGGCATTGCGCAAATATGTCGAGCCCCTTATTACAAAAGCAAAGAGCGATACTACTCACTCTAGAAGAACAGTGTTTTCCTATCTTCAGAATAAGGAGTCGATCAAGACTTTATTTGGAGAAGTAGCTTCTAAGGTTGCTGATCGTAAAGGTGGGTATACCCGCATCATTAAACTGGCAGATACTCGCTTAGGTGATAATGCAGAGATGTGTTTGATGGAGTTAGTAGATTTCAACACACTTTACAGTAAAGAAGCTGAAGTGAAGAAAGCGAAGACTCGAAGAAGCCGTGGTGGAAAGAAAGCGGAGGATACAGAAACTGCAACCGAGTCAGATGCTCCAGTAGCAGAGAAGGCTGAAAAGAAAGTAAAAAAAGCCGCTCCTAAAAAAGACAAAGAATAGTGAGTGAATTTAATTTATACAAAAAGGGATTGAGCGAAAGTTCAATCCCTTTTTTTTATGGGACAATATCAATCATTACCAGAAAAACCTCAAAAAAGGGATACCATCACACCAAATCCTGATGTATTTTTGTGAACCTTATGCAGAAAAAAGCTTATCTCCTTCTTGAAGATGGCCTTCTTATTGAAGGCATCGCAATTGGTAAAATAGGAACCTCAGGTGGTGAAATCTGTTTCAACACCGGGATGACGGGTTATCAGGAAATTTACACCGACCCTTCCTATTACGGACAAATCATTGTGAACACCACAGCGCACATTGGAAACTATGGAGCTGTTGATGTTGAGCAAGAATCGGCAAGACCTACAATTGCCGGTATTGTGGTAAATGAATTTGCAAGTGAGTTTAGCCGTAAGTCGGCAACGGAGAGTCTGCAGCACTATCTTGAAGCGACAGGCGTAGTCGGCATTACCAATATTGATACTAGAATGTTAGTGCGTTACATTCGCAGCAAAGGCGCGATGAATGCGATTATATCTTCTGAACTTTCACCAGAAGAGTTAAGTGAGAAGATTAAGACGGTACCATCAATGGAAGGTCTTGAACTGTCATCTATAGTAACCACAAAAGAAGCATACTACGTAGGTGATCCATCAGCTCCAATTAAAGTGGCAGTGTTAGATGTTGGAATAAAGAAAAGCATAAGTGAAAACTTAGCTTCACGTGGATGTTATTGCAAAGTGTTTCCAGCCAAAACATCATTCGATGAAATGGCGGCATGGAAACCGGATGGATATTTTATCTCAAACGGTCCGGGCGATCCATCAGTAATGGGTTACGGTATTGAGACCGTAAAGAAAGCATTGGATTCTAATAAACCTTTGTTTGGAATTTGTCTGGGTCATCAGCTGCTTGCTCTTGCCAGTGGGATCTCTACATATAAAATGCACCACGGACATCGTGGATTAAATCATCCTGTAAAAAATCTGCTTAGCGGAAAAGGAGAGATGACATCACAAAACCACGGCTTCGCAGTGAGTGAAAAAGACATCGATAAAAATCCGAACGTAGAAGTAACACATATCCATTTGAACGATAACACCATTATGGGTATCCGTTTAAAAGATAAAAAAGCATTCTCTGTTCAGTATCACCCAGAAGCATCTCCCGGACCACACGATTCGCGCTACCTTTTTGATCAGTTCGTTGAAATGGTCAAATCCGATATTGCTGAATCTACACTTGCATCATAACAAATCTTAAATCACAATTCTAAAATAAAACAACACCATGAGTTTAATCGAAAGCATTCACGCCCGCCAAATTCTTGACAGTCGTGGGAATCCAACAGTTGAAGTTGATGTCGTTACTGAGTCGGGAGCATTTGGCCGTGCCGCTGTTCCATCTGGCGCATCTACAGGGTCTCACGAAGCTGTAGAACTTCGCGACAACGATAAGAAAGTATATGTAGGCAAAGGCGTATTGAAAGCAGTTGATAATGTTAATACAAAGATTGCTTCTGAAATTGTAGGCTTCGATGTATTCGATCAAAACTTGCTCGACAAGATTATGATTGAACTCGATGGCACACCTAACAAAGGTAACTTAGGTGCGAACGCAATTTTAGGTACTTCATTAGCGATTGCGAAAGCAGCAGCAATGGAGTCAGGCATGTCGTTGTATCGTTATATTGGTGGTGTTAGCGCAAATACATTACCTGTGCCAATGATGAACATTTTGAATGGTGGAAGTCACGCAGATAATTCAATCGACTTTCAGGAATTTATGGTAATGCCAGTGGGTGCGGCTACATTTTCTGAGTCGCTTCGCATGGGAACAGAAGTGTTTCATACACTGAAGAAAGTTCTTCACGATAAAGGTTACTCGACTAACGTTGGTGACGAAGGTGGTTTTGCACCGAACATCAAATCAAATGAAGAAGCAATTGAAATTGTATTGATGGCGATTGAGAAAGCAGGGTTTAAACCGGGTGAAGATATTTTTATCGCGATGGATGCTGCAAGCTCAGAATTCTATGATGCTAAAACCGGTATCTACACATTCAAGAAATCAGACGGAAAGAAAATGACTTCTCCTGAGTTGGTTGACTATTGGGCAACATGGGCTGCAAAATATCCAATCATTTCTATTGAAGATGGTATGGCAGAAGATGATTGGGATGGATGGAAAGGAATGACGGATAAGATTGGCAAGAAAGTACAAATCGTGGGAGATGACTTGTTCGTAACCAACGTAACACGCTTGCAGGAAGGTATCGATAAAGGTATTGCAAATTCTATTTTAGTTAAAGTAAACCAAATCGGTTCGTTGTCTGAAACAATTGCTGCTGTTAATCTTGCAAAACGCAATTCATACAAAAGTGTAATGTCACATCGTTCGGGTGAGACAGAAGACAGTACCATCGCTGATCTTGCGGTAGCACTGAACACGGGTCAGATTAAAACAGGTTCAGCTTCTCGTTCCGATAGAATGGCGAAGTACAATCAGTTGATCAGAATTGAAGAAGAACTTGGTGAGACAGCTTACTTCCCAGGAAAGAATTTCTAATTTCAAATACGTTGCAAAATAGAAGAGCCAGACATGTGTCTGGCTTTTTTATGTTGAGGATTTAGATAAATTCAAGGTCGACAGTCCATAGTCCAAGGCCGACTGTTGACCGTGGGCTGTGGACTGTGGACTTTTTTTTCTAATTTAGTATTACTTTTTAAACGCAATATGTTAAAGAAACTTCCCAAGCCGCTCCGTAATGGATATGTTTTAGCTGGTCTCGCTTTTTTAGTTTGGATGATCTTTTTAGATTCAAACAATCTGATTGCCCGTTTTCAATTGAGCGGAAAACTCAGCGATTTGGAAAATGAACGAGTCTACTACGAGGAAAAAATAAAGGAAGTTGAGAAAGATCGTGATGAATTATTTGGTGATCGTGAATCGTTAGAGAAGTTTGCCCGCGAAAAATATTTGATGAAGAAAGATAACGAAGACATTTTTATCGTTGAAGAGAAGTAATAATACATTACTTATGAGATCATGGCTCTGCATTGTATTGTTAATAATCGTTGCACTGAATGCTCAGGCACAAAAAGATATTGAAGATGATGCTGGTTGGTCACCATTGGATAGAGGTTATGTTGGAGTCGGTCTTGGCGGATTTGGACTCGGAAGTACTACATTTTACGGGAGGTATTTCACGATAGGTGTTACCGGGCAGGCTGGATACATGTTGACTAAAAATCTTTCTGTGGGTATTGGTGGTGAGTATCAGTATACCGGCTATAGTGACTTAAAAATTACAGATCAGGTATTTGGAGGTTATCCGTTTGTAAGACATAATATTTTCAAACAATTCTTCGTTCAAGCCGATTACGATTTTTATAGCATCAGTGTGGATGCAAGATACAATCAACGGAGAGTTTACGAACGCGCCTTTATAGGTGCTGGCTACTCTTCTCCACTCGGTATTAGAGGCAGGTTTAATATTTTTCTTGGGTATGATTTATTGTACACCAGCTCAAGTGTATTCAATTCTCCCATTACCTATCGTGCTTATTTTACTTTTTAAAGTGTAAGCCCAAGTTTAACACCCAATTGCTTTAAGTCTTCTACAACTTTAGGATTAAGAGGTATTCCATCATTCAATCGTTTTGCACTAATCTCACGTTCCGGATCTCCTGGAATTAATACTCTTTCTTGTCCTTCAACAGGTGTTGCCGATCGAAAGCGATTGATCCAATTGTCCATGTGAAATTTAAATTCATCTGCAGGTCTGAATGCATCGATGCGCATTGCACCAAAGAAATGACCAATGCCTTCTCCAACCGGATCAGCTGGTGGTGCTAAGAAGGAAACGAATGGTGGAACCCACGGACCATAATTTGATCCTGATAAAACTCCTGAGAAGATATCCACCCACGCACCTAAACAATATCCTTTATGACTTCCATGTTCGCGATCGCTACCTAATGGAATAAGAGCGCCACCACTTTTTGTTTCTTCAGGATTGGTTGATGGCTTGCCATCTTTTGTTTGAATCCATCCGAATGGTGCTTGTTGATTTTTGCGCTGAAGAATTTCTAATTTTCCATTGGCTGCTGTGGTAGTTGCAAAGTCAGCAACGAAAGGTGGTTGCTTATCTGCGGGTATGGCAACGGAAATGGGATTGGTTCCAAGTAATCGTTCTATTGAAAATGTTGGTGCTACCAACGGACTCGCATTCGTCATTGCGATGCCAATCATATTATGTTCGAGTGCCAACATTGCATGATGCCCGGCAATGCCAAAATGATTTGAATTTTTTACAGCTACCCAACCCGTTCCAGCAATGCGTGCTTTTTCAATAGCGATACTCATGGCTTTTGGCGCTACTACTAAACCCAATCCACTATCACCATCGACAACTGCTGTGCTTGGTGATTCATGAACAATGCGCACATTCGGTGTTGCGTTAACGCGTTTTGCTTCCCATAATCTTACATAACCTGAGAGTCGTGCAATGCCGTGCGAATCTATCCCACGCAAATCCGCATTAAGCAAAACGTTCGTTGCCGTTATGGCTTCCTGATCCGGGCAACCAATTTTTTTAAAGATGCTTAAAGCAAACTCTTTTAATTGTGGATAGGTGTAAATGGGATCTGTCATGGGACAAAGATAAGGTTGTGTTGGTTTCAACCGAATTACATTATTTAAAAAATCAAGTGCTTTCTTTTTCGAACGTGCGGATGAGAGAGATTTTTGCTCCAGAGGAGCAACCTCTTTGTAGCAATGTCATTGGTTTATTTGATTGGCTCCAGAGGAGCCACCTAATTTTCATCGGTCGTTTTTTAACAAACAAGATTGATCATGATAATAATGTTTGCATTCGTCTTGTTTCTGGAATTGACCTTGTGTTTGTGGTGGAATAATATCGTAAGAAACATAATATTATAGTTGTCCATAGTGCAGTGCTTCAGAGTGTGGGTGGCTCCTCTGGAGCCAGTTCTTTAATTCTGTGCTGCTTCTATAAACAGGTTGCTCCGCTGAAGCATTATTTTGTCAATACCTTGACTGTTTAAGTAGCGCTAAAAAGACTCTTCTCACCTTAATCAGATAAAAAAAATCGGTTTCGAGTATGGAATTCGACTCGTGTGAACATCTAAAGAGAAAAATAACGGAAGTATGAAGACTAAAAAAAGATTGAATCTAATAATGCTCGCACTGGTTATCTCCTTTGCGGGATTTGCTCAGCAAGAAAAACCAGTTGATTCGAAGATTACAGATGTTACGGTGTTCCTTAGCAAAGCACAAATAACACGCGAAGTAAAAACCCGCATTGAAGCTGGGAAGACTACCTTAATCTTAACAGGACTAACCTCACAGCTCGATCAGCAAAGTATTCAAGTGGCAGGAAAAGGAAATTTTATTATTCTCGGAATTACCAATCGTCAGAATTTTCTAAGCGAATTAAATACACCAAAATCACTTCGATTGTTAAGAGATTCGCTGGAATTAAGTCAGAGGCAAGTTCTGTTGGAACAAGGACAGAAAGAAATTTTGAACAAGGAAGAACAGATGTTGCTGAGCAATCAAAAGATTGGTGGCACCAATCAAAATCTTACGGTTGCTGAGTTAAAATCAATGGCCGATTTTTATCGTGCACGTTTGAGTGATATCGTTACCTCACGGATGAAGCAAGACGACAAGATTAAAATGCTGAATGAACGCATTGCAAAAATTCAACGTCAGATCAACGAGCAGAATGAATTGTATTCACGCAACACCAGTGAAATTATGGTTAGCCTTTCGGCTGATGCTCCAACTTCCGTTGATTTGGATGTTCAATACATTGTTGTGAATGCCGGTTGGTATCCAATTTATGATTTGCGTGCCATCAATACCAAGAGCCCGGTGCAGTTAAGTTATAAAGCGAATGTAACACAGGGCACAGGCGAAGAATGGAAGAATGTAAAATTGAAACTCTCTACTGCGAATCCAAACTTAGGCGGATTGAAACCTGAACTAGATCCTTGGTATTTGAATATTGATCAGCCGATGTATAATAGGTTGCAAGGAAAGGCGAGTGGTGTGGTGATAAGAGGGTATGCTTCAATGCCGCAGAGTGAGGACAAAAAAGAAGAAGCTGAGTCGGAAACAGACGCTACGACCGCGGCTAATTATGTAAGCACGATTCAAACTTCATTGAACACTGAGTTTGATATTAGTTTGCCTTACACCGTAAGCTCATCAAACAAACCTACATTAGTCGATATTCGAAATCATGAATTAAAAGCCGATTACCAATATGCAGTAGCACCTAAATTAGAGGGTGATGCTTTTCTCTTAGCACGTATAACCGGTTGGGAAGAATTCAGTTTGTTGCCGGGCGAAGCGAATGTATTTTTTGAAGGTACGTTCGTAGCGAAATCGTTTATCGATCCTAATAATATTCATGATACACTTTCAGTTTCTTTAGGCCGCGACAAACGCATTGTGGTAAAGCGCGAGAAGTTGAAAGATTTAACTACACGTAAATACATTGGTACGAATCAGCGCGAAACCTATGCCTATGAAATCTCAGTTCGCAATACGAAGAGTGAGGCAATCAAAATTACAGTGGAAGATCAGATGCCGGTTTCACAAAACAGTCAGATTGAAATAACCACTACGGATGTTGCTGGCGCGAAGTACAATAAAGACACTGGTAAGTTACTATGGGAAATGAGTCTTCAGCCAAACGAAACCAAGAAGGTAGTCTACAAGTTTGAAGTGAAGTATCCAAAGGATAAAATTATTTCAGGACTTTAATCGTAGTGTAATTTTCATTTCGGTCTTTACAGGAAATTTCTTCTTGTAAAGACCGCATTTTTTTGTAAAAGTTAAGGAAGAGATCAGGTAGTCATAGAGCTAATTATTACTTCTCTTTTTTATTACCGGTTATTTATATACTACGGTTGAATCAAGGAAGGATAATTATTTTACAAGTGATCCAATCCTTTTAAAATTTCAAACCCCATATCGGTTTGGAAGAGATCTGGATTGAGTGAGGAGTTGCAAAGAATAACGACACCGGTTTGTGTCGCTTTGTTAAATCCTATAAAGGAAGAATACCCTCCGTTGAGTCCGTTTTTCCAAATGATGCTTTGCCCATCGGTTGTAAAAAGACTCCAGCCCAGTGCTATTCCATCCTGATAATATTTTTCATGCGACACTGCTTTTGTTAACGTGTGTGTAAGTGTCATTGCTTCTTGCAAGGCACTTACCTTTCCCATATTAGCCTCCAGATAAAGTATCATATCATCCATAGATGAATTTAACGAACCTGTTCCTTGAATTATATTTTGCATGTATTTCGACCATGATTCAACTTTTCTGTTTCCAAAATGGCCCGGCACTAAATAGTTTAATTGATTATCTGTAAAGGTTACAGCGGTGTGTGCCATGCCTAACGGTTGGAGAATGCGTGTTGCAATAACGGTTTCATAATCTGTATTATTTGTTAGGCTAAGTATTTGGCCCAGCAATCCATAACCGACATTCGAATATTCATAATTTGTTCCTGGTTCCGATGATAAAGTAAAGTGGCTTATAAAATCATACATCTTTTCTTCATCATAATCTTTGTATGGGTTGTATGCGTCACTATTCATGTTTGATGGCTGACGAGGAAAGCCGGAGGTATGATTGGCCAGATGCCTTAACGTTATTTTCTTTCCATTAAAAGATGGAACGTTTACGGTTGAAGGTAAGTACATTTCGATCGGGTCATCTAAACTCACCTCCCCTTTTAAATGCATATCCGCCAGAGCGATTGCAGTAAACGTCTTGGTTGCGGAAGCAATTTCGAAAACGCCTTGAGCTGTTATCTTTTCTTTGCTTCCCAATTCCTTTTCACCATATGAGTATACTGTTTTTTCACCACCTTTAATTACACCCACGATGATGCCTACATTAGAACCCAGTGCGATATGCGGAAAAACAATTTGATCAACAACTTCCTGAATTGATTTGGGTTGTGGTTCATTGTTGTTACACGCGGAAAGAAAAAAAAGAATGTATGCTAAGTGAATGATCTTATTAGCAATAAATTTTATTGATTTCATAATTCTTTTGTAGGCTTTATTGTTTGTCTCTTATGCTTCTGTCAATACTGAAACGTATACCCGGCAGTATGTAATCGGTTACCTTAAAGGTAGAGCTGGTTTTGGCGATCGACCTGCAACCCATGTATAGATATAGCTGCGTATTGAGAAAATAGTTTTTATACACTTTCACTTTTGCACCGATGGCAAATGGAATCCCCCAGTTGGCGCGGTTCACATAAGGAGATATGTTTATCGTTTGTCCATCGTCATATCGCATTTTTGCGCTAGCTACCCAAGCCACATCTACTCCGACCTGAACATTGAAAATTACTTTGTGGTGTGGCAAAGCATTGTACCCCAACCAAAAAGGAATTTTTAAATAGTCGATGTTTGTTTTGCGAGATTCATATCCACCCCCTTGTAAAGAATACAGAATATCTGCCGCCACACTCCATCGTTTATAAGGATGATACACCGCACCAATACCTTGTGCAGTCCGTACCCGGAAATCGTAAGGAGTAAGTTTAAGATAATCGCCAACCGGATTGGGTGTTTTATACAGGAGCGAAGTGGCCTGTGGAATAAACCGAAAACCTACTTCTAATTTTTCTTGCGAATAGCATGTTAATGATGCCGCCAAGCCAACGGCAAGGAATAAGATTGAAAAACTTTTTGACCAGAGTGTTATCATAAAAGCAGAATAAGGAACAAATGAAGGTTGAATACTTTTGGAAAACGACTTCCCTAATCGGATGATACCACTTCATGGTGTGTTTTCGATTCTTTTCGATTGTGAAGCTTGTACTCAGAGGGAGAAACGCCAGTATATTTTTTAAACGCTTTATTGAATGACGCTTTAGAATTGAATCCAGCCTCTAATGCCAAAGCGAGAATGGTTAAGTTATCTTTTTTTTGATTCAGTAATTCTGTCTTCACTTCTTCAATGCGATAGGTATTGACATAGTCGTAAAAATTAACATTAAGTTTTTCATTTAATAATTGAGAGAGGTGATGTGCCGGCACGGAAATCACATTGGCCAGTTCAGACAATGTAAGCTGGCTATTTCGGTAAATTTTATCTCGCTCCATGCTTTTATTTAACCGGGAAAGTGAATCTTCAATTTTGTCAAAAGCAATTCCCGATTTTTCGTATTTTCTGGTAACAGGTATCTCTTCTTTCAATTCAATCTTTTCAATTTGAGTAGGAAGGCTCGTCTTTCTAAAAATGTCAGGTTGATTTATTCCTTTGAATCCAAGCGCATAAATAAAAGCAGTAAAGAGAATGGCTTCGGTATACTTGAATAGGTCCATGGGATATTTTGTATGCAACAGCCACACCGCCCATATTAATGACAATGCAATCATCAAATAAATAAGCCACTGCAAGCTTACTTTGTCTGTGTTTGAAAAGTAATCTTTAACATTATCAGAATACTTTCGAACAGCGCGCATGCTTAAGAGTAAGTAAATAAAAATTTGAATATTAGCGATGTACGGAATAATTAGGTCCGTGTCGGGCTGATCATACTCTTGAAGAATGATCTTTAATTTTTCACTTGTGCTTAAACTAAAATAGGGGATGAGTAAAAGAAGCAGAACTAAAAGAGGGATGAAATGAAGTAGGTGTTTCCAGTTGAGTGTAAAATCTTTATTGGTTAATGCCCGAACATAAAAAAATAGGAGAGGCCCCATCGCAAAAATTAATGCAGGAAAAACCTGACTCATGTTTGGCAAAACGATTATGTATTTCGATTCGTCTAACACCTCGCTTAATTGGACCAGCGCATATGCAAGTAGAAACAGCGCCAGAAAAAGATGGGCCTTGCTTCTGTTTTCTTTTGGAATAAATAGCAATACTGAAAAGAAAATAGCTTGCGCGATTCCGATCAGGTTAATAACAGAAAAGAGGGTAAACGCAGGCTTAATTTCTAAAGGCATAAAAACATAAAGGTAAATATTATCCGACTTGCATTTTCATTAAATAAACGTTAACAATTAACGTTAGCAATAAACGACACTGTAATGTCCCGCTTAGAATGATAGCCATGAAAAGTTAGTACAGTAATAGAGGAAAAAAGCACGACTTGCTTGGCGATACTAGACATAGATCAGTCTTAAACAGTTAGGAATAGTTCAAGACTACCGTCAAGGCAAAAATCGGAATCAGCTCTTTCATTCCTTCATTTTTTATAACTTGTTAGCTTTATTGATTAGAGCCTACACATGACTAAAGAAACTCCGCGCGAACTCCTTGAAAAAGGATTCATCACTCAAGATCAGTTCACAAAAATAGACGTCATCACTTCTGGAAAAGTAGTTTCTGTTTTTTATGAACTTCGATCTCTTTTATACCTTGGCGTGTTGCTCTTTACAACCGGAGTAGGTATACTCATCTATCAGAACATTGGAGATCTCGGTCATTTGTTGAGCATCATTGCGTTGATTGTTCTCACCATCGGTTGTTTCTTCTATGTATTTAAAAATGCACCTGCTTATTCCAATTCACCTGTTAAAGGACCAACCCCATACTTTGATTACATTGTTTTGTTAGGTGCGTTGCTCTTCATCTCGGTGTTGGGATATATACAATTTCAGTTCGCCATATTCGATGACAATCTCGGACTGATCACGCTCTTTACTTCCGCTTTCTTTTTCTACATCGCGTACCGGTTTGATCATCTTGGAATTTTGTCGCTTGCCATTACTGCTCTCGCGTCTTTCTGGAGTATCAGCATCTCACCACAGAAATGGTATGAAGGCAATTTCTTTGAGACAGCGAATCTTCACAACACCGCTATTATTTTCAGTGTATCTGTGGCGTGCATTGCATTGGTGCTGGAAAGAAGGTCAATCAAAAATCATTTCACGTTTACATACCTTAATTTTTGCACCCTTATATTTTTTGTTGGTGCCATCACCGGAATGTTCTTGGGCGAATGGTGGTTCGTCTACCTGTTGTTAATTTATGGAGGCTGTGCCTTTGCATTTTACATGGCGAAGTGGAAGAAGTCATTTTTGTTTTTGCTCTACGCCTTTGTTTCCGCCTACATTGGCACAACTTATTTTCTTGCTGAAACCATTTTGCGCGATGCAATCGAGATTTGGTTTTTGTATTCCATCGCTTCTTGTGGCGGGTTTATTTATTTTATCATCAAGTTTAAAAACTACTTCAGTCAGAAATCATGAGGAGCGCATATAACGAAATTGGCTTGTATAATCTGGCCGTAATAAAAGAAGCGAAGCGTTGGTGTAAGCAAGGGCTGATTGAAGACGCGCAGCTGAAAACGATAAAAGAAAATTATGTGTCGCCATTTTATCATCCTAACCTCATCATTCGTATTCTTCTTTTTGTAGCTACGCTGCTGGCGTTGTCTGGTGTCTCCGGATTTTTAGGATTGATGATCAGCAGTGCGGGCGAAAGTGTTTATCCGGTGGCGTGTATGATATACGGGGTGACATCTTTTCTTTTTCTCGATAAAATCTTTATCGGAAAAAATCATCACTACAAGTCAGGCGTTACCGAAGGCATATTGTACCACGCTTGTGGTTTTACCATTACGGGTTTAATCTGGATGTTTGATTTCAACACCTATTCGATTTTATACGTTTGCTTCATTGTTTTTTCGCTCGTGGCCTACCGTTACCTTGATCTGCTCACCACAATCTGTGCGACACTTTCATTTGCCGGAATTTTATTTTTTACCTGTTATGATGCGGGTGGAATATTTCAACAAATCATTCCCTTTGTATTACTCATTGCTTTTGGTGTGGTGTACGCCATCGTAAAAAAGATAAAAACACGCACATCGCTAAACTTCTGGTCGAATAATCTTTTGATTGTGGAAGCCATCAGTTTGTTGTTCATCTACATTGCCGGAAATTATTTAGTAGTGCGCGAGCTGAGTGTACACCTCATGGACTTATACCTTGAAGAAGGACAAGATATTCCCTTCGCGTTTATTTTCTACGGACTCACGGTGATGATACCTGCTGCCTACTTATACTTCGGAATAAAAAATAGGGATATGGTATTGTTGCGAGTGAGTTTGATTGTAATCGCATTTTCGGTCTTTACCTTTAAATATTATTTTAGTTTAGGTCATCCAGAAATTACGTTAACATTAGCGGGCGCCATCTTACTTGGATTTACATTGTTGTTGTTTAATTATTTAAAAACCATTCGCCACGGCTTCACCCGTGAAAATCATTTGGCAGAGAAATGGGGCAATCTCAATCTTCAGGCATTTATTGTTTCACAAACGCTAGGAGGAAATCAGGCAGTGGCCGGTGAGCAAATGGAAACGGGTGGTGGTGGAAGTTTTGGTGGTGGAGGATCTACGGATAGTTTTTAGCATTTATTCATGTTATGATGATTGTCCAAGTGCATGAATAGGCGATGTTATAAAGTATAAATAATAACGATGAAAAGAACACTTTTAGCAATTTTTTGTGTTTGCATTTTGATGAATTCATTTGGACAAAAAGATTGGTCAGCAAAATTCAATGGTTATGTATTACAAAGAGACAGTACTATTACACCTGGATATTTAAAGTTCAATGGATCAAGTGAAGCCAAAGGAATTAAGATTGAGCTGTATAAAAAACCCAATGAGCGTCCCCAAATATTTTATGCTTTTGATCTTCTTGGTTATTCGTATGATAAAGACACCATCAAAATCTTTGAGCATTTCGAACTATTCGGGAATCACAAAAAGCAGTTTGATTATATAGAAGGTAAAATTGAAACCCGTGGTGCGTTGACTTTATATTTTTTACAGATTGAAGCTCCGAGTGGTTGGATCAATAACGGACCGAATAGAATTAGCTACGGGTCCATGGTATTAAACCCAGAAAAAATTTATGCTATTGAGTCAAAAAATAAAGTACTGGCTGTAGTGGGAAAAAAAAATTTTAAAGAGGTGATGATTTCTTTGCTAAAGGATGATCATTTATTGGTTAATGAAATTGAAACGAATAAATTAAAGTTTAAGGATATCAAAACTATTATTAAAAAACACAATCAAAACACCGATTAGTAGCCCAACCAACGGGTGCATAATTAGTGACCGGATTCACATTTGTGATTGAACAGGAAGAGCCGTATGAAGGGAGACTTTCACGTACGGTTCCGTGAGAACCTAAGGGTGAAACTCCCTTGGGTGACTCGACTGTAGACGACTAACGGGCAATGATTGACCCAAGAAAAAATAAACTTAACTGATTGAAAGTGAAGCAATAGTCAAGATTCTAAGAACATAACAATAAGACAGAGGAGAATTGAAAAAATCTAAATCAATTGCAGGAATTCTTGGGCCGACACTAATAGTTATGGCTTTTTCAGAAATGAGATTTTGGAATCCTACACTTTATGACAAACAAATTGAGCCGCTCATTTATTTGAATGGTGTACTTCTTTTTATTGTAGGATTGGCTATAGTAAAGAGCCATAATATTTGGGTTTACGGTTGGCAAACCATTCTCACAATACTCGGATATCTCGTTATTATAGTTGGCATATTTCGGATGTTTTTTCCACAGATACAAAAAGCGAAATTTGATAATAGCAATCCTATTTTGATTGTTGAGATATTTTTAATTTTTACAGGAATGTTTTTGACATTTAAAGCGTACTCTCCAACAAAGAGATGACGTTGACTAAATGGACTTTGCCATATGAACGATTTAATTGAAATCATGTTAGGACAATACAGACCAAATAAAAACAACGCCCCGCTAACACTATAAAACATATGCGGGTTTGTTTGTTATTAACAAGTGTGCTTTTAACTTTATGTTGCAACGATGGACAGTGTTGTTGGTTTTTAGCCGAACACGTTTTAGAGCCGAACCGTTGTGTGTAATGACTTTTTAAATTAAGAGATGACCACGGAAAAGAAATACAATTTTATAAGGCCAACATTAAAGTTTTGTATTGCTGGAATTTTTATACCAGGGTTTACAGCAATAGCAATTTTAGGAGTGCAGATGGGAATTGGATTGCTGGGTATTGAATGTTCTGACACTTGGATAATATTGTGGACTCTAACGACTATTGGGACGTTAACAGCACCTATTGTTTTTGTTAGACTTATGAACAAAAGACTCTCAGAAGGGTACCATTTGGACTATGACAAACTCTTAATATTTAACATTGTGGAGTATACATTTATACAATGTTCATTGGCGGCATTTTTTACAACCGGACGAACACTTTGTTATGTATCGGACGGACAAAACGGAATGGAGTTTGCGTTGACCGGATGGATGGCATTACCTTTTTTAGTCGTGTTAAGTTTAGTGTTTGACTATTTAAGAGACAGAAAGACTGACGGATTAAATGGAGACGATTAATCGATTGACACAGTGCGTGCGAAAAGCCACTACACACAAAATGCATAATTAATGGCGGGGTTCAGTTTACGTTTGTAGTTTAGTTTTAAAAATAGCGTTTTGTGGGCCAGCTTATCTTCATAGACCAGCACCATCACATATACAAACGTTCACACTAATTTTACAGACACATCAATGTACGACAAACTAAAAAAATACTGTAAGCAGGTTGTTCCTCTTTTGGAAACAGAACTTAACCTTATAGACAAATATTTTGAAGAAAATACTTTGAAGAAAAAGTCTTTTTTACTGCAAGACAACAAAGTTTGCAATTTCATAGCATTTATTGCCGAAGGTTCGATCAGACATTTTCACGTAAAAGGCGGAGTAGAAAAAACCTGCGATATTTCGTTTGACAACTCTTGGGTAACGGACTTTCAAAGTTTTACTTACGACACAGTAGGAAAAATGAATTTGCAAGCAATGGAAGACACAACTGTTTTTCTAATCAACAAACAAAATCTTTCTCATCTCTACAAAGAATGTAGCAAATACGAAACTTTTGGGCGACTTATGGCTGAACAAGTTGCACAAAGAGCTACTGCAATAGCAATGTCTTTATCGTCAGACAAACCCGAAGAAAGATTTCAAAATTTAATAAAATCACAACCTGACTTATTCCAAAGAGTTCCACAAAAATATATTGCCAATTTTTTAGGCATTAGTCCTGAAAGTTTGAGCAGAATTAGAAGCAGAATATTCCACAAACAAAAGTCTTAACTTAAGTCATCGTCTTGGGCATGTAGTCATTGCACCTTTGTATCTCATTAAACAAATAAGAAAATGAAATACAAATTATTCACTTTAATAATTACAGCAATGACAATTACAAACAGCTTAACGGCACAACAATTAGACGTTTCAAAAGTCAAAA
This sequence comes from Chryseolinea sp., assembly GCA_046595655.1. Classification (GTDB taxonomy): domain Bacteria; phylum Bacteroidota; class Bacteroidia; order Cytophagales; family Cyclobacteriaceae; genus Chryseolinea. Next base: position 64,310 of record JBKJOF010000127.1, read on the forward strand.
AATTTGAACATCAATTAGACGATGTCATGGAACTCATTGACACGACTGAATTGAAAGCAAAACTCAAAGAAGTAGAACAACAATTCCAGCAAGAACCTAACGAGATTAACAAAGTAAGACTTGGAATAATTTATCACGAAACAGCTTTGAACTTATCTTTTTTTTCAAAAACGGAATACAAAGGGTACGCTAAAAAAAGTTTTGATCAATTGAGTGATTTATTTAATTCACCATCAACAACCCAAGAATTAATGCCGTTCATTAGTTCTTACAGGGCATCGGCATTATCACTAGTTGGGGCTGAAACAAAAAAATTAAAACTTCTTGGACAAGCATTTACTTTGTTTGGCGATGCAGTGAATAAGTATGCAAGCATTAGTTACCAGCCTGAATTTTTAAGGGGAAGTGTTTCTGAAAATTTGCCTTGGATTTTCTTCTCGAAAAGAAAATTCGCTAAGCAAGATTTTCAATCGATCATAAATAAGCAAATCAAAAATGACGAATATGCAAATTGGAAAATTATGAGTTTTACCTATTGGGCATGGGCAAAACAACATCAAGGCAAAAAATACAGAAATCAAGCAATAACTTATCTTGACAAAGCCATAAGTCTTGACCAAAATTATAAAGCAGGACGAGCAAGAGCCGAAGAACTAAAATTGACATTGACGAAATAAAACTACCGCAACAAGATGTGTACGTATTGTGGAGTAAAGTAAAAAATTTAAGTTTTACCTTCATCAACTTTTTTCTCCGAAAAGTTTGCGCTTTGGAGAATCTGTAAGAGGCAGGATTTGAAAATGATTTTTTTTCCTAATCAGAGTCACTAACTTCGGTGACTCTGATTTTTTAGCATTTAGAATCAATATTAGTGTACAAGATTAAATTTAGATCATGAGTTCGAAAACCTGAACCATATAACTGATGCAGAAGATGCTACGCAGGAGATTCTGATAAAGGTAATTTCGAACTTAGGTAATTACAATCCTGAAAAGGCCAGTTCAGAACCTGGTTATATCGAATTACTTTCAATCATTTTCTGAACATTAAAAAATCGGCTAACGAGTTGCGATACGAATCAGGATTTGAAAAATTCTTTAACGTCATTGAGAACTCTGCGACAATAGAGTTGACAAGCAGTGAAGAAAATTTAGTGAAGTGGGAAATTGAAGAATCGAAGGTAGCCTGTATGGCAGGGATGATTATGTGTCTGGACAGAGAGCAGAGACTTACTTACATCATTGGCGATGTATTCGAAATTGACCAAACTCTGGGAGCCGATATTTTTGAAACTACAACTGATAATTTCAGACAAAAATTATCGCGAGCGAGAAAAGATCTTTATGAGTGGATGCACAATCGATGCGGGTTGATGAACAAAGAAAATGCTTGTCGTTGTCCGAAAAAGACAAAAGGTTTTATTGAAAAGGGATACGTAAATCCTCAAAATTTAAAATGGCATTCGGATTTTTCAAGTCGGATATATGAACTATCAGAACGTTGGGTGGATGACCTACTCAATCAACGCGATAGAATTTATTCAAACTTGTTCAAAGAACATCCATTTAAAAACAATGGAGTAACAACTGAAAAAATATTAAATGAGATTCTAAACAATGACAAGTTCAGTCAGTCGTTTGATTTGAAATGAGAATTTATCTTCTCGTGCAGGCGTTCGCTAGTACGCATTTGTACAAATCATTTTTTGATATGCGCTTTGCATAAGTTAACGCATACATCTATATTGAGTGAACGGTGATTGGATAGACGAAACTTAATTGCGTTTATACAATTGTTACAAGCAAGTTTAAAATGACAACATCACAGATAGAAACATCAAAAGGGGAAATTGAATATACCATGCTTGGGAATGGTAAACCAATGTTAATAGTAGTAGGTGGACATACAAATTGCAAAGAAACCATTTTTCACAAAGGTTTAGATGCGAACAAATTTTGTTTTGTTACACCTTCCAGACCAGGTTACGGTCTGACACCATTGACTGAACAAAATAAAACACCAAGGGGAATCGCGGATTTATTTGTTGCACTTTTAGACAAGCTAAATATTCAAAAAACGATCGTTGTTGGTATCTCTGCTGGAGGGTTGGCTGCATTAGAGATTGCTGCCAACTATCCTGACCGTGTTGATAATTTGATATTAATGTCTGCCCTTACGAAAAAATGGTTTGTCAGAACTGATAAAGTGTACAAAGGAGCAAAAAAGATTTTTGCTCCTAAAACTGAACGCTACACTTGGTTTTTTTATAAATTATTCTTTAGCCTCTTTCCCAACGCTATGACTAAAACTATGTTTAAGGAATTGTCAAAATATCGCCCCATTAAATTTACTAAAGACGAGTTTCAAGAACTAAAGCAAATGACTTTAATCATGCGTTCATATAAAGGCTTTGACAATGACTTAGACCAGACTATTGATCAGGAGATTTTAAAACAAATAAAATGTCAGACTTTAATTTTACACAGTGTAAATGACAATGCTGTGGATTTATCTCATTCCCAGAACGCAAAAACCAACATTCGAAACTCAAAGTTAGTGACATTCAATAATCACTGGGGTCACCTGCTCTGGCTTGGAGCAGATTATGAACCAGTATTGAAAGAACTTAAACTGCAAATTGATTAATAAAGACCTGCTTGTAGCGCTGCATATAAAACATATGCTGGCTCATTTTGTTTTCCTAAGTTCTGCAGGTAACTTTATTCATCATCAGTTGATAATGATGTGGTCTTTAAGTCGCATACGTTTCATGTACACACGTTGGCGGTAATGCCCGCATAAAAATTACTTCACCCTATAAAAGTACGACATGAAAAAAGTGCAATTGGTTTTCATGGTTCTTCTTCTGGTAAACTCAACGTTGTACTCGCAAGATGGAAAGCTTATAGAAAAAATAAATTTCGAATTGTCGGATAGTGTGATACGGATTTTAAATTCTCGGTATCCTTACGAAGCAGCAAAGATTTATGATCTTAACTATTCACGAATAACATATCTATCGGATGGTTTAAAAGTGACTGCATACATAGTGCAGCCAAAGAAACCTGGACAATATCCCTGCATAATATCTAACCGTGGCGGGAATAGAGATTTTGGACAATGGAACCCATTGAGCATCGCGTTGTTTCTTGGCAGAATCGCAAGCTGGGACTACATACTAGTTGCAAGTCAGTACAGAGGAAATGATGGAGGTGAAGGAATTGAAGAATTTGGTGGAAAAGATATTAACGATGTTCTTAATCTAATACCCCTGCTTGAACAAATACAAAACGCTGATACTTCTAGAATTGGAATTGAGGGGACAAGTCGTGGCGGAATGATGACCTACCTGGCTCTGAAAAAAACGTGTAGGTTTAAAGCCGCTGTTGTAACAGCAGGGTTGGCAAATGCCTTTAACAATATTGCGAGTAGACCAGATATGGAAAAACATGTTTTGAGTGAGCTTATTCCAAACTATATATCGAACAAAGAGGCAAGTTTAAAAGAGAGGTCTGCTGTATTTTGGGCAGACAAGCTTTGCAAAAGAACCCCAATACTAATTATGCATGGTAGCTCAGACTGGAGAGTTCTTCCATCAGAGTCATTTGAGTTGGTGAACAAACTCTATGAGTATAAACATCCAACAAGATTTATCCTTTTTGAAGGAGCAGATCACGGGATAACAGAGTTTAGAGAAGACAGGTTTGCTGAAATGAAAAAGCATTTTGACAATTATTTACGTGACGGAAAAGAACTTCCGAGTATGATTCAATATGGCAGATAGTCCAAGGACTACTACCAACAATGTATGCATGAACATTGTGGCGCAGTGTATATTTAAATTCTAGTTTACTCAGCTCGTGACGTGGGCCAAGAAGCAAGCCTCATCATTACTTCCCGATTGCGTTTAAATTTGTAGTTAAGTTTTATTGAATACCGTTTGGCTATGAAGTATCATACACCAACATTAACCATCCAAAAAATGAAGCCATGAAAAATTTTTTTTCACTCATCGTACTCTTGTTGGTTTTCAACCTCGCCTGCGCGTAACCTGAAAAGGAAGTTTATAAAACCGTTGCTGCGGAGTTTGAGAAAAACTATAACGCTGAAAACTTTGATGCAATCTTCAATATGTTTTCGCCCGATATGCAAAAGGCATTACCGCTTGATAAAACGAAAGATTTTTTAACGAACTTAAAATCGCAAGCCGGAAAAATAACCAAGCGCGAATTTGAGCGATACGAAAACAGCTATGGTTCATACAAAACAAATTTTGAACGCGCTTTATACACAGTAAACATTTCTGTTGATGACGATTCAAAAATCAATGGAATGTTTGTAAAGCCATACACCGAAAGAAATTTGCCTAAGCTTGAACGCAACACAACCAAACTTAAACTTCCGTTTAAAGGTGAGTGGACCGTTTTCTGGGGAGGGGATACAAAGGAATTAAATTATCATGTTATCAGCGTAGCTCAGAAAAATGCGTTCGACATTGTGGTGAGAGATGAGAAAGGTAATTCATACAAAACCGATGGAAAGACGAATGAAGATTATTATGCTTTTGGAAAAGAATTGATTGCTCCTTCTGATGGAGAAATTGTGTTAGTAGTAGATGGAGTTAAAGACAATAAGCCGGGAGAACTCAATCCGATTTATGTTCCGGGAAATACAGTCATTATTAAAACTGCGAATAATGAATATTTATTCTTTGCGCATTTCAAACAGCATTCTATAAAAGTAAAACAAGGTGACAAGGTAAAACAAGGACAGCTCCTGGGGCTTTGCGGTAACTCTGGAAATTCCTCTGAACCTCATTTGCATTTTCATATTCAAAATGTTGAGGACATGAATATCGCAACCGGTGTTAAATGTTATTTTGAAAAGCTTACGGTAAATGGAGAAATCAAAACGGATTACTCGCCCATAAAAGGTGATAAGATTAAACAGGATTAAAAGAGTTAAGATGTGTAGTTGGGATTTCCTTCTCTTGTCAATTGCTTCCCCTTTTGAGCAAAAGTAAAACTGAGAATGAATAGTGCTGAACATTTGAAACCCAACGCGAAAGTATTTAGAAGTAATGTTGAAATTATGAGAAGGTCATCCAAAATTTAAAAGACGTTCTGCCAATTATGCGGTGATTTTAATTTCCTGGATGATGGATGCTAAAACACCTTCTTTTAATGCATAGGTAGAAACGCGAACGCGGTTAAAGGTATGTCGTTCTAAAAGATAACGGATAAGGCAACAGGCAACAACAATCATATCCACGCGCATCTCAATCATTCCGGGAATGAGCATTCGTGCTTCACGATTCTTGGTTAACAGTTCGTGATAAATGTCGTGGAAACCAGCAAGACTTAATGGAGTTTCAATTTCTTCTGCAGATTTATGAATGTCGTGTTGAATACAAAAGATGTCGCTTAATGTGTCGAACGTTCCGGACGATCCAATCATAATATCGGTTGGATATTTTTGCAAGGCATCAAACAACGGAGTGAGCATTTGTGCAAAATGCTCGTCAAGATTTTTTATTTCGTCTGATGTGATCGGATCATTTTCCTGAAACTTTTCTAACAAGCGCTGTGCACCAATTTCAAAACTTTGTTTCCAATACACATTGTCGTTATCACCCAAAATAAATTCAACACTTCCTCCGCCAATATCAATGATCAATGATTTCTCACCGTCCATATCGAGCGCAGACTTCACGCCCATGTAGATGTATTCGGCTTCCTGATCGCCAGAAATAATGGAGACTGTAATGTTGGTGAGTGCTTTTATGCGATCAACTACTTCATTTCCATTGCGGGCATTGCGCAGCGCACTGGTGCCAAAGGCATATACTTTTTTAATGGATTGCTCATCGATGGTATTTTTATAACTCTGCATCGCAAGCAGTGCTCGATGAATGCCGTCTTCAGTAATATAGCCGTGATTAATTCCTCCTTCGCCAATCTTTACCACCAATCTTTTCCGATAGGTAATGTGATAACCACGCTCATCCTCTTCTGCAATTAGCAGATGGAAGGTATTCGTACCCATATCAATAATGGCGAACTTATTCTTCATAGCGCTCTTGAAGGCGCGTAAAAATACAAATATATCGTCCACGATCAACATCAATAATTTTCGATTTACGAGGTGCGAACTGCGATTGCATCAATGCATAAAGTGTACATCGTAAATTGTACATCGTACATTAGTTTGATAAATCCTAAAACTTGCCTGCGTTCTGTATATTTACCCAAATTCTTCAACGCTATGTCGAAACGGAAAATCAAAGACCCCATCCTTCAGCAAAAATTTGACGCCCTGGAACTCAAAAACGAGGAGTCGCTTTTGGGAGGCGGAGAGAAACGTATCGAACAGCAACACGCCAAAGGAAAGTTAACGGCACGTGAGCGTGTTTTGCTATTGATGGATGAAGGATCGTTCGAGGAACTCGGCAAGTTTGTGCTGCACCGAAGCAAAGACTTTGGTCTTGATAAAGAATATTATTTAGGCGATGGTGTAGTGACGGGTTATGGAACTGTGCATGGACGGTTAGTGTATGTTTACTCCCAGGATTTTACAGTGTTCGGAGGTTCTCTTTCCGAAACACATGCAGAGAAGATTGTGAAGATTATGGATCTCGCCATGAAGAATGGTGCACCCGTTATTGGCTTGAACGATTCTGGCGGTGCGCGCATTCAAGAGGGTGTAGTTTCCTTAGGGGGATATGCTGATATTTTTTATCGTAACACATTGGCTTCGGGAGTGATTCCACAAATCTCAGCCATCATGGGTCCGTGTGCTGGCGGTGCAGTTTACTCTCCTGCTATTACCGACTTTATTTTGATGGTAGAGAATACCTCCTTCATGTTTGTGACCGGGCCAAACGTGGTGAAGACCGTTACGCATGAAAATGTTACAGCTGAAGAATTAGGTGGAGCAACGACTCACAGCACAAAAAGTGGCGTAACTCATTTTGCCTGTGCGAATGAATTAGAATGTATCAACTACATTAAGAAGTTGTTGAGCTACGTTCCGCAAAACTGCGAAGACGTTGTGCCGATGACTCCGTATGCAATAGGGAATGAAACTCGTTCTGTTTTAAATGATATCATTCCTGCGAATCCCAATCAGCCGTACGACATGCGGGAAGTCATTCAAGGTATTGTAGATGACTCCAGCTTTTTTGAAGTGCATAAAAATTTTGCAGAAAACATTGTCGTTGGCTTTGCGCGATTGGCAGGAAGAAGCATTGGTATTGTAGGTAATCAACCCGCTTCTCTTGCAGGTGTGTTGGATATTGATTCAAGTGTAAAAGCTGCACGCTTTGTTCGCTTCTGCGATTGTTTTAATATTCCATTATTAGTGTTGGAAGATGTTCCAGGATTTTTACCGGGCACTGATCAGGAATGGAATGCCATCATTACCAATGGAGCGAAATTACTTTATGCTTTTTCCGAAGCAACGGTTCCGCGTGTTACGGTAATAACGCGCAAAGCGTATGGTGGTGCGTATGATGTAATGAACTCCAAACATATTGGTGCCGATTTAAACTACGCTTGGCCTTCAGCCGAAATTGCTGTGATGGGAGCAAAGGGTGCAGCCGAAATTATTTTCAAGAAAGAAATTTCGGAAGCTCCAGATCCGAAAGAGAAACTGAATGAAAAGGTAGAAGAGTACACCACAAAATTTGCGAACCCTTATCGCGCAGCAAATCGTGGTTACATCGATGAAGTAATCTACCCCGACCAAACCCGCGAAAAACTGATCCGTGCATTTGATATGCTTAAAAATAAAGTAGCAACTTTACCGAGGAAGAAACACGGAAACATTCCACTCTAGGTAATTGAATATAGAATTTAGAAGAACATATTTTCAACATTCGCCAAGCTCAAACAGAAACGACCATTACTCAATTTATTTAACTCACGCTTTATGCTTTCAGCTTCAAGCTTCAAGCTTCAAGCTTTTAACTAATTAAACCCATGGATAAAAAAAGCAAACAATTTCTCTACACCTACCTCAACAACGCATCACCAACGGGCTTCGAGTCTTCGGGACAAAAAATCTGGTTGGATTACATTAAGCCGTACATCAACGACCACATTGTTGATACGTATGGAACGGTTGTAGGTGTAATCAATCCGAAGGCACCTTATAAAGTAGTAATCGAGGCTCATGCCGATGAGATCTCCTGGTTTGTAAACTATATTACTGAAGACGGGTACATCTATGTAAGGAGAAACGGTGGTTCAGACCATCAGATCGCTCCGTCCATGCGTGTCAATATTCATACTGATAAAGGTATTGTAGAAGGTGTCTTTGGCTGGCCAGCTATTCATGTACGCGATGCAGCAAAAGAAGAAACACCAAACCTCAAAAATCTCTTCATCGACATTGGAGCCGAATCTAAGAAGGAGGTTGAATCGCTGGGCGTACATGTGGGCTGCGTTATTACCTTTCAGGATGAACTAATGGAATTGAATAAGAACTGGCTTGTGGGTCGTGCTCTTGATAACCGAATGGGCGGATTTATGATTGCCGAGGTGGCTCGCAGACTTTCCGAGAATAAAAAGAAACTTCCGTTTGGTCTTTATATAGTGAATGCCGTTCAGGAAGAAATTGGTTTGCGTGGAGCAGAAATGATATCGCGCAGAATAAAACCCGATGTTGCTATTTGCACAGATGTAACGCACGATACACAGTCTCCGATGTATAATAAAAAGGAGAGCGGCAACTTGAAAGCGGGCAGTGGGCCAGTTGTCTGCTACGGACCTGCTGTACAAACGAATGTGTTGAAAATGGTAATTGAAACTGCACAGAAGAGAAAAATTGCCTTCCAACGTCAGGCGGTTTCGCGCTCAACGGGTACCGACACAGATTCTTTTGCGTATTCGGCCGAAGGTGTCGCTTCTGCGCTGATTTCATTACCTCTAAAATACATGCACACCACCGTAGAAATGGTACATAAGGATGATGTAGAAAGTGTAATTAATCTGATATATGAGTTTTTACTGCAATTGAGGGCGGGTCACGATTTTCGCTATTTAAAATAAAGTTTAAAACTTACGTTTGAATGAAAGCCGTCTGAATAGGCTCTTCCGTGAAAATGGGAGAGCCTATTTTTGTATCACAAACAAACAAAAAAAACAATTGACTATGAACAAGATTAAAGCCCTTGCAATCGCGGCACTTTTAATGAGCGGAAGTGCTTTTGCACAAGAAAGACCATTACATGAAGTACATTCTATGATGGTTTTTAACTTCATTAAGTATGTGCAATGGCCTGATCATGCAGCATCAGGAGAATTTGTAATTGGAGTAGTTGGAAGCACAGAGGTATACAACACACTTAATTCATGGTATGGTGGCAAGCCCCGCGGCTCAAAGACTTATGTTATTAAGAAATTTAACTCAGCAGCCGATGTTACTGGTTGTCAGGTTGTGTACATAGACAAAGCAAAGAGCGGTGAGTTTGATGCGCTGAATGAAAAGGTAAAAGGTAGAGGCACTTTGGTGATTACGGATAAGAATGGTTTAGCAGAGAAGGGAAGTGCCATTAACTTTAAGACGGTTGATAACAAAATGAAATTTGAATTGAACCAGAAAGTTATTGAAGCTTCAAACCTTAAGGTTTCAGGATCATTAACTGCTATGGCCATCCTGATATAGTAGTAAAGATTTAGGGTTGTTTGGAAAGCCTCGGAGTTAACGCTTCGGGGTTTTTCCATTTTATACTCGACACGCTCTACTACATTTCAGAATGTGTAATAACTACGTGGGTTTTGAAATCTCCTAAAACTTAAAGATAGCGTTACATTTCAGCGACAGGTAAATCTAAAAATCAACCGGTTATTGACTCAGAGTATTTTCGCGAATTCTGCCAAAGGTATTGCATCCACCCTCATTTCATTACCTTTAAAATACACCCTCCTTACTTTTAAAATGGTTTATGATGAACCGATAGAGGCGTAATTAACCAGATTTGTCAGTTTCTTTTTCAGCTCAAACCTGCACACGATTTCAGCAAATTGAAATAAAATAGAAATCTTACGTTCAAGAGAAAGCCATTTGAATAAGATTGTCCGAGGAAAGAGGAAAGTCTATTTTTGTAGCACAAACAAACTAAAAAGTATTTTTTCAATGAACAAAATTAAAGCTCTTACAATAGCCACCCTTCTATTCAGTGCAAACGCTTTTGCCCAAGAAAGACCGATGCATGAAGTGTATTCTATGATGGTTTTTAACTTCATCCGTTATGTACAATGGCCTGATCACGCAGCGTCAGGAGAATTTGTGATTGGTGTAGTTGGAAACACAGAAATATATAACACACTTAATTCATGGTATGGTGGTAAACCTCGCGGATCAAAGACGTATGTTATCAAGAAATTTAACTCAGCAGCGGAGGTTACTGGGTGCCAAGTGATATATATCGATAAGTCAAAAAGCGGTGAGTTCGCAGGCGTTAACGAAAAGACGAAAGGGAAAGAGACCTTGGTGATTACCGATAAGAATGGCTTAGGTGAGAAAGGCAGTGCTATCAACTTCAAGACGATAGACAACAAAATGAAATTTGAATTGAACCAGAAGGTGATTGAGGCCTCCAACCTCAAAGTTGCAGGCGCTCTTACCTCTATGGCCATCCTGATATAATAAGATTTAGGGTTGTTTGAAAAACCTCGTGGGTAATTCCCCGGGGTTTATTCATGTTACTTTTTTAATAATTAGATAATATATTCATAGATTCGCATAGAGCCCTCAAAATGAAAACTATGAAAACTATTATTTTTTTAAGTTTCTCGATCCTGATTTTTACTCCTGCCCCTGCACAGGAAAGACCCAACCATGAAATCCACGCAGCCATGTTGTACAACTTTATCAAGTATGTGCAATGGCCAAATGAAGCTGAAGCGGGAGACTTTGTTGTCGGAGTAATCGGGGATGACAATGTTTTCGCTACTCTCAAACAATGGTATGACAACAAACCAAAAGGAGCGAAGAAATACGTTATCAGAAAACTAGCTTCAGCAGCGGAAGCGGGAGATTGCCAGGTGGTGTATATTGGAAAATCAAAGAACAAAGACTTTGATAACATTAAAGGAACTATCGCGGCTAAATCTATTCTGACTATTACCGATGGGAATGGAATGGGAGCGAAAGGTAGCTGCATTAATTTTAAAGTAGTTGACGGCAAATTAAAGTTTGAGCTAAACCAGGCAGTAATAGGGGCTGCGAGTTTAAAAGTATCAAGTCAGTTGAGCAGTATGGCAATATTGATTTAGAAAAAATATCAAACGATTGTTTTTTCGTTTTGATTTAAAACCCATTGAAAGGATAGAGGACGATGAATGGTGGTGGGATTATAAAAGGCAATGAAGCCTTATTTAAGGAATTGATTGAAAATGCTGTCGATGTTAGCATCGTGGTAGATAGTGAATTTAGAATTCGCTATCTATCCTCTTCCACAGCGCGAGTATTTGGAATTGATCCGGTATCCTTAATTGGCCGAAGTCTTCTAGACTTTGTAAACCGAAAAACTCTTGACGACTGGAAGGATGCTGTAGCGGTTAATTCCACGAAGGTATTTACGGATGTTCCCTTCACCCGTAACGGGAAACAATTTTACTTTGATATTCAGGTTTCCAATCTGTTGGAGCATTATAGTGTGCAGGGTTTAACGCTGAATCTCCACGACATCACGGCCAAGAAACAAAAAGAGCAGACCTTAGTTCTTGCCAACCAGCAACTCGACCAAGTCATTTTCAAAACGACCCACGATCTTAAGGCGCCATTGCTTTCTGCTCTGGGATTGGTCAGCCTTGCCGAGCGTGCATCGGGCGATGAAAAGGATCAATATATTGCCATGATTAAGAAAAGCCTGACGAAAATGAATTTGTTCATTGATGAGATGACACATTTTTTTAGGCACGAAAAATTAGCCCTACAGAGCCAACAAGTTAACCTGCAGGAGTTGTTAACGGAAGAGGTCGAAACATTACAAATCCAGTTCCACACCCACCCAGTTGCAACCACCATTTCTGTAAGCGCGGAGGTTGATTTCTTTTCAGATTTAGTTCGGGTGAAGACCATCGTTACGAATATTTTGTCAAATGCAATGAAGTATTGCGATGTAAGAAAAACAAGCTCGTTCGTGAAAATTGATGCCGTGGTTACGGAGGATTTTTGTGATATTTGCATCACCGATAACGGTATAGGTATTGAGCCAAAGGGTAAGGATAAAATTTTTGATTTATTCTTTCGCGGCACAGACCAATCGCATGGAACTGGTATCGGGTTATTTATTGTGAAGGATACAATTCAGCGGATTAACGGAACAATTGAAGTAGACTCAATTTACGGAGAAGGAACTACGTTCCGCATCCGGATTCCAAATCAGCTTCATCAGCCAATCGAGGCTGAATAAAGGTCTAACGCATGGGGTCGCAAAGTTTTTATAGAGAGGGTCTTTTCTTTGCGTACTCTGTGCGTTTTTTTATTGTCTCATTTGCCTAACCAGCCCATTCACAATTATTTTACGAAGGAATTTTATTGTTCACATTCTATCTTCAATACATTTGGAAGATGGTGCGCACCTTCATTGATCAACTTGGTAATTCTATCACCATTCCATTTCCTCCACAGAGAATTATTTCTCTGGTTCCATCGCAAACCGAATTGCTTGCCGATCTTGGAATGAGTAATGAGGTGGTAGGGATCACGAAATTTTGTGTGCACCCAGAAAGCTGGCTGAGAACCAAAGTCATTATTGGTGGAACCAAGAATTTTAATTTGACGAAATTAATAAACTGAAGCCTGATGTAATTTTTGGAAACAAAGAGGAGAATTTTGAGGAGGGCATCCGGCAACTTCAATCAACGTATCCGGTTTGGATGAGTGACATTATCACAATTGAAGATTCAGTGTCAATGATTTTATCTCTGGGGGAAATCACAGATAAAGCCGCTGAGTCGAGACAGTTGGTGGATGACGTTCGAAAGGAATTTCAGTCAATTATAAAGTGCAATGGTCAGTCTGTTCTTTACTTGATTTGGAGAAAGCCTTGCATGGCCGCTGCGACTAATACTTTTATTCATTCTCTTCTCGATCGTCTTGGTTTCAGAAACGCGTTGGAAAACGAAATTCGGTATCCTGAACTGACGAATGAACGGATAAACTTCTTGAAACCGATTTTATTTTTCTTTCATCCGAACCTTTTCCGTTTCGCGAAAAGCACATTGAAGAACTTCAGGCGATCAGCCCCACATCGAAAGTAATATTGGTAGATGGCGAAATGTTTTCTTGGTATGGAAGCAGAATGCTTAAACCGAGATTTTGCAATAGAGCTATTCTGAACTAACCCGTAAGACTTAGTGGCAGGTTTATATTTTTAATATTTGAGAATAGGCCTTCATACCATTGTCTTCTTTTGAGTGGT
>JBKJOF010000004.1:0-64854 GCA_046595655.1 Chryseolinea sp.
AAACGAACTGAAAGTAAAAACACTAAACGAACTGTTTCGCGCAAATCTGCAAAACGAACCTTTAAAAGCAGTTGGCTATACTCGTGAAGCCTTAAACTTGGCTACAGAGATAAATGATAAACGAGGAATGGCGGCTTCATATAACAACTTAGGGATCGCGTACAAAAATCAAGGAGCCTTTGATAAGGCGTTGGATTATTACATGACTTCTCTAAAACTATATGAGGAGATTCAGAATAAAGAAGGTATCGCCACAGCAAAAAATAACATCTCAAACATTTATGCGATAAAGAAAGATTACGCACAAGCGCTGAAATATCTTGAAGAATCATACAACATGTTTATGGAGTTGGACGACCAAAACAGAATGATTGGGTCGATGAACAATCTTGGTAATCTGAACATCGAGATGCAGCTCTATGAAAAAGCGATGGACAACTTTTCAAAAGCGTATGAATTGGCTGAGAAAAAGGGTATGAAGTATGCTGATCCACTCATTAACATGGGGAACATTTACTTTAAGAAGGGAAATTATCTAAAAGCAATTGAACATTACGAAAAAGCTCTGGCCATCGAACGTGCTGCCAACAACAAACTGAGTATACTTAACATTGTCACCAACTTAGGTATTGCCTACGCGAAAGATAAACAACCCAAACCTGCTAAAATATATTTAGATGAAGCATCATCTTTATGCAGCGAACTTCAGGCCTATTCATTCTTGCCTGCCATTTATAAAGCCGTTGCTCAAAACTTTTCCAATACAGGCGATTGGAAGCAAGCATACGAAACAGAAGTAAAATATGATGTAGCCCGTGAAAAAATTTATGGCGAAGAAAGTAGCCGTAACATTGCGCAGATGGAAATGATTGTTGGCTTTCAGCAAAAAGAAAAAGAACTCGACATTCTGAAAAAAGATGACAAGATCACCAAACTTGAATTGCAACGTAGCCGCATGTTTATCATACTCATCATTCTGGGTGTGCTCACAATCCTTGGTGGTCTGAACTTCTTCTACCTTAGCAAGCGAAAAGTTTTCAAGAAAAAAAAGCAAAACGCTAAAGGTTTGTAGTTATCCATGGATCTCTTCATCAACATTCTGGGATGGATCGGATCGGTAGAAGTATTGGCAGCATACGGATTGAACAGCTATCAGAAAATAAAATCAGACTCCATTCTTTTTTATGTATTGAACCTTACTGGAGGATTGCTGCTTATTGTCTACTCGGTTTATAAGGAAGCTTTCCCCAATGCGTTTATCAATATTGTTTGGGTAATTATTGCTTTGATGGCGTTGCTAAAACTCCGAAAGAAATAAAGCGGTCAGATTATTCTGAATTTTGGAATAGTAAGTACCAATGAAGTAAACCTGAAATCACTATATTTGCCCTGCAGCTATGCAGAAAAAACTCATACTCGACTCCGATCTCCTCGACCTTACCATTAGCCGTCTTTGTCAGCAATTAATTGAAAATCACAACGATTTCTCGGAAACAGTCATCATCGGTATGCAGCCTCGTGGCATTTTTGTAGCTGAAATCCTCCATAAGAAATTACAGAAAGACATAAAAAAAGAAATCCCGTTGGGCTATCTGGATGCTACTTTTCACCGCGATGATTTTCGCAGAAGGGAAATTCCAGCCAAAGCCAGCGAGACTCGAATACCTTTTATCATTGAAGGTAAAAATGTTGTGTTGGTAGATGATGTGCTTTTTACAGGACGTTCCATCCGCGCGGCCATGGATTCGATGATCGCTTTCGGAAGACCGGCTACAGTTGAATTGGCGGTGTTAATCGATCGCAAATACAATCGTGAATTACCAATTGCCGCAGACTACGTAGGCAAAACGGTGAACACACTTACCTCGCAACGTGTTCTGGTTGAACTCGAAGCGCAAGGGCATAAACAAAATAAAATCTGGTTGATTAATAAGGATTAAAGTATATGTCTAAACTCAGTCAAAAACACCTGCTTGGTATTAAGGACATCACCCGTGAAGACATTGAACTTATTTTTGAAACAGCCGATAATTTTAAAGAGGTCATTAACCGACCGATTAAGAAAGTACCTTCGCTGCGTGATGTAACCATCGCCAATGTATTTTTCGAAAACTCAACGCGCACCCGACTTTCATTTGAACTTGCTCAAAAAAGATTATCGGCTGATGTCGTTAATTTTTCTGCCTCTAATAGTTCAGTAAAAAAAGGCGAGACCTTACTGGATACTGTTAACAACATCTTAGCCATGAAGGTGGATATGATTGTGATGCGACATGCCAGTCCGGGAGCGCCACATTATTTAGCGAAGCACATCAACGCCAATATTGTAAACGCGGGTGATGGAACACACGAACATCCTACACAGGCTTTGCTTGATGCTTTTTCCATTCGCGAAAAACTAGGAGATGTATCCGGAAAAAAGATTGCCATCATTGGCGACATTCTTCACTCACGCGTGGCACTCTCTAATATTTTTGCTCTACAAAAATTAGGAGCAAAAGTAATGGTGTGTGGACCTCCAACCTTATTGCCCAAATTCATCAAACACCTTGGGGTAGAAGTTGAGTTTGATGTGCGCAAGGCCCTGCTATGGTGCGATGTTGCAAACGTACTTCGCATTCAACTCGAGCGACAACACATTAAATACTTTCCATCGCTTCGGGAATATTCATTGTATTACGGCATCACTAAAAAAATATTAGACAGCCTGAAGAAACCGATTATCATTATGCATCCAGGCCCAATAAACAGAGGAGTAGAATTGAGCAGTGATGCAGCCGATTCGTCTCATTCCATTATTCTCGATCAGGTTGAGAACGGAGTGGCTGTTAGAATGGCTGTTCTGTACCTTCTCGCTGGGGCGAATTCATAAATTCAACATTCACTTCTTAGTCGTATCGCATTCGCGACAACCTTTCATCTTCCTTTCGTCAACCAATAAAGTCATCATTCTATTCGAATGGTTTTCGTAGTTTTGCTTACTGAAACAACATCCAAATGATTTATAATTCCATACTTGACACCATCGGTAATACCCCACTAGTGAAGTTGAACAAAATGACGAAAGGCATTGCCGGAACGATCGCTGCCAAAGTTGAATATTTCAATCCGGGCAATTCCACTAAAGATCGCATGGCGTTGAAAATGATTGAAGATGCTGAGAAAGCTGGATTGCTAAAACCAGGTGGAACCATTATTGAAGGTACTTCTGGAAACACAGGTATGGGTTTAGCGCTTGCTGCAATAGCGAAAGGATATCGTTGCATTTTTACAATGGCTGATAAACAATCGCAAGAGAAAATTAATATTTTAAAATCGGTTGGTGCTGAAGTTATTGTTTGCCCAACAAATGTTACTCCAGATGATCCTCGTTCTTATTATTCTATCGCGCGTAAGCTGAACAAAGAAATTCCAAATTCATATTATCCAAACCAATACGATAATCTCTCTAACACTGCAGCGCATTACGAAACAACGGGTCCTGAAATTTGGAAACAGACGGAAGGTAAGATCACACATTATGTTGCCACAGTAGGCACGGGTGGATCGATGTGTGGAACAGCAAAATATTTAAAGGAGCAAAACAAAGACATCGTTACGATTGGTATTGATACCTATGGGTCTGTTTTTAAGAAATATAAAGAGACAGGATTATTCGATGAGAATGAAATCTATCCTTATCTCACAGAAGGTTTTGGAGAAGACATCTTGCCGAAGAATGTGAACTTCGATGTAATAGATCAGTTCATTAAAGTAACCGATAAAGATGGCGCCATCGGAGCCAGAAGATTATCAAAAGAAGAAGGTCTTTTTGTAGGCTGGTCAAGTGGTTCTGCCATTCACGGTGCGTTGGAATATGCTCGTGAACATTTAAAGAAAGATGATCTAATGGTTATTCTATTACCTGATCATGGAACACGTTACTTAGCGAAAGTATACAACGATCAGTGGATGAAAGATCACGGCTACTTGGAAACTCGTGCGTTTGGTTCAGCTCGCGACATCATTGCGCATCGAGATAACAAAGAAAGTCTATTCACGGTAGATAAAAATTCAAAAGTAAGTGAAGCTATTTTGGTGATGAGCAAACAAGGTATTGATCAAATTCCTGTAACAGAAAACGGACAATTCATTGGTAGCGTAAGTTCTTCAGGCTTGCTCGAAAAGATTATGCTCGATCCACAACTACAACAGAAACAAGTAGGCGAAGTGATGGACAAGCCGATGCAATTTGTAGCGCCCGACAGTACGCTGGATGTTCTCTCTTCACTTCTTAATAAAGACAACAAAGCGGTGCTCATTCGTGACGCACAAGAAAAAGTACACATCATTACCCAACATGATGTTTTAAAAGCAATGACTACGTAAACAAAAAGCCCTTGATGATGAATCATCAAGGGCCTTACAGTTAACAATACCAAAAAATCAATTTTCCAGAATCTCTATTTCAACACGAACATTTTCCTGTGCACGAGCGCTGTGCTTATCTTGAAGAGGACGCTTACCTCCCCAAGCTTTAACCTGCATTCTATTTTCTTCTATTCCATTCGCTATTAAATAATCACGAATAATCGATGCACGTTCTTCCGATAATTCTTTTGAAGAACCAAACCCTTCTTTTGTATCACTCAACGAGAAGAAGCTCTTACTGTCTTTACCCATTGATATAATTTTGCCGTGAGCACCACCATTAGCATGACCATGTAATTTAATTTTATACTTCGGGTTTTCCTTTAGCATGTCAAGCAAACTAGTCACTTCAAAACGTGATTCAGGCCGCATGATAGAAGCATCTTTAAAGAAGTAAACGTTATACATTACTGCGATATCGCCTTTCTGTAATCGCACCAATTCAAACGGAACTACCGTTGCACCGCTTTCGTTTTTTTCAACGCCTTCACCTTCGGGAGTAGTGTAGTTTAAATCGCGTTGAACTTTACGATATCCAAACACGTCACATACGAGTGATACGTTATCACTTTTACTTGCCGGGTCAGATACCTTCACACCCACGTTACCTTTGTATGTACCCATCTTACGGGTACGGTCAATGTCAATAACTTCTACATCGCCTTCTATTTTTTCATTATCAATTGTTCTGAAAATTTCGAAAAAGAAATTGGCGCCTTCAACAGCAGGTTCTAAAGCTTGGTCTGTTTTTGATTCAGCAACAGCAGATGAAGAAGATTGTTGTGGCTCGGTTGATGACGGTTCACCTGAACCTGGCGTTACATTCGCATCGGGTTGTATCGAAGTGGATGAAGGATCATCTCCTTTAACATTTTCTATCCCCTGCTCCGTTGCCGGATTGATATCAATGCCCGCTGAAATTAATGACATCTGTTCACCATCATTTGAATTCATACCTCCCAGCATACCATTATAAACCCATGCATCAAAAAACTCAGGTTGTTTTCTTAATCGCAAAGCTTCGTCAATGGCTTCGGCACGATCAATCGTACTCAGTACATAAACATAATAGAGATTACGATTAGGGTTGATCTGAAATTGAGCGTGCAAATTTTTCTTATTTGCTTGCTCGGTAAATCGCTTGGCATTATTGGGAATTGCAAAAGCTCCAATCACCACAAAATTGGGTGAGTCGGTTAACATTTGATTTTCCTGACGCGCAGCTACGGTGGGCTGAAATACTATAAAAGCTGAAAAAATGCCCACCAGTGCAAAAAATTTCTGGGTCTTCATAAGCACATGGTTTTAATCTAAAGGCAATACACCTAACACGAATATAGTAAAGAATTAATACATACCAATTAATCAGCTACGCATCAGACGATTAGGGTTTTAAAGCACTTCAAAAGTCTGCTCGACAGATTCGCCATTTTCATCTACCACCGTTAGCTTATGCTTTCCTAAAGCGGGTTTTAAGGGTAAGTGGTGGCTTTTTTGAGTGATCCCAATATAATGACCATCCAAATGCCAATACACTTTCACGGATGGGTTTCTGTGAGCGAGTTCAAATACTGCGCTGCCCAATTTTCCATCTAGTTCACGGGGAATAAAAATTTTTGCATTGGGTTTGGGGTAGATCATATCCATGGCCGTTATGGGAGAAGATGATTGGCAATCATTTCGAAAGGCTGGTAATGCTTTATATGATGCATTCTTTTGTCTGAAATAATATTCTTGTGATGGCGGCAATACAAACCAGTTCACATCCACCATCCGATCCAATGATTCACATTCACTATGCACGCGGAATTTTTTGTTCGATAAGAGATGTACCTTCTTATGATACGGGCACGGGGTTGTTTGCAAACCGGCTTTCGTTACCCAAACGGTATCGACCTGATTGCATAATGCAGTGTTACGATGTCCACTTTGCGAGCAGATAGTAATCTGTTCCATTTCTATTTTAGGTTGTTGAAACCAACCTGTGCTTGGAAGCTGTGAAAAAATATCGAACATCACAGGCGAAGCGGCTTCTGTTCCCGTAAGTCCGGGCCTTCCTTCTCCATCAGCATTTCCTACCCACACACCGACTACATAATCAGGCGTTACACCAACTGCCCACGCATCGCGAAAGCCAAAACTTGTTCCGGTTTTCCAGGCTATTTTTTTCGAATGACTAAAATACCTCCACCCTGTTTCTTCTCCAGGCCGATAAACTTCTTTCAACACATCGAATGTTTGATAGATGGATGCCGCGCTTAGAATCGAATTTTCTTCTAAGTCACGTAATTCATTTTTCTGTATCTCTGTTGAATCTTGTTTGATAAAATTCAATGAATGAAAATCATTTCGATCGTACTTATTCTTTCCGGGATGTTGAAAGAAATTATTTAGCGTTCTGGCCATCGAAGCATACATGCCGGTAATATCCCAAAGTGTTCCTTCTGCTCCTCCTAAAATAAGAGAGAGACCATAATGATCAGCTGGTTTATCTAATGTAGACATACCCAAATTTTTTAATAGCGAATGAAATTTTTCGTAGCGATAATTTCTCAATTCATGTACTGCCGGAATGTTGAGTGAACGAATCAACGCTTTATTGGCAGACACTGCACCATCATAACTCAATGAAAAGTTTTGTGGTGCAAATCCATTGATCATCGTAGGTATATCAGGCTGTAAGGTTTTGGAAAGCATCTTGCCTTCATCTAACATCGCTGCAAATAGAAAAGGTTTTAAAATACTGCCTGTGCTACGAGGTGATATGATTACATCAACAGCATCTCCATAATGTCCACGCTCTTTAACTTCTGTATTGCCTACATACGCAATTACATTACCTGTATTTACTTCTACTACAATCGCAGCACCATTAAAAACCTGATTGGCTTTTAATCGCTGATGATGATCGCGAATGATTTGCTCAACACGTAGTTGCAATTGAGACTGAATAGTTGAATGAATTTTCTTTTGAGCTAAACCTTCATTCGATGCGCGCGCTAATAAATGCCTTGCATATCGGGGTAGTGCTTGAGGTGCTTCAGGAATCGGTTCATCTTTCGCCAGTGAACAGGTAAATGCATCGATGGCTTTTGTTTCTAATAATCGATCAAGAAGTTTATCGCGTTTCGCTTTTAATCGAGCTCTGTTTTTTCCGGGGTGAATAAGCGACGGTGCATTCGGCAACACAGCAAGCAATGCAGCTTCTCCCCACGAAAGTTCTTGCGGATCGCGACCGAAGTAACGCCAGCATGCCGCTTCAAGTCCAACAACGTTTCCTCCGAATGGTGCGTGAGAAGCATAGAGTCCGATGATTTCATCTTTGGTATATCGGAATTCCAATCTTGTGGCCAACACAATTTCAATTACTTTCTGAAATAACGATCGTGATTTTCCTTTTCGCGAAAGGCGAATGACTTGCATCGTGATGGTACTTCCTCCACTCTTCACTTCACCTGCCTGAATATTTTGTCTCATCGCACGACCAAGCGAACGCAAGTCTACACCTTCGTGATTTTGAAAACGCTTGTCTTCAAATGTGATTAGAGCACGCGCAAATTTTTGAGGAACAGCATAGACTTCAGGAAAACGCCATTGGCCATCTTCAGCAATTGAAGCACTCAGCAATTCTCCTTTTTGATCTTCTAATACAGTAGAGTACGGATCGTTGAATAAGGTATTTGGTAAACAAAAGTAATAGACCACCAACGCAACGAATGTTACACTAAATGCAATTTTGATCTTGTTCCTACCTTTCATGAATTACAAAAATAGGGAAAGGTATGTCAATGCTTACGTTTTAAAATTGTTTGTTGGCGAACAAAACCAACCATACTGATAGGAAATTATAACACTCGCTTCTCTAACTTCTCTTCAATCACTTCTCCATTTTTTTCATAAACGTAATATGCATTGCTTTCTTCATTTATAGCCACTACTTCTTTAGCTGTATTGTCTTCAAAATAGATCGCGGCTTTATTGTCACAGGCGTATCCTGCTTTAAACTCTTTTGATTTTATATAACCTTGAAACCTCGGTCTGCGCTCTGGCTCTGCATCATAATGCGGACTGTGGCTCGCCTTTATAAATCCAAGACAACTCACCTTACTTAATTCCTTGGGACGAGAATCGGTAGTGCCTTCTTCAAACCAGCACAAAGAACCTGCACTACCACCCGCGAGTACAATACCTTTGTCCCACGCTTTTTTTAAAATCACATCAACGCCTTGTGCTTTCCAGATCGCCATCATGTTTAATGTATTTCCTCCGCCCACTACAATTGCATCCATGCTGAGCAATACATCTTCAAAAGATTCTTTCTGGTCGTAACTGTTAATAAACATTTTTTGCACGAATGGATAAACCTCTAGCGAAGCACATTGCTCATACCATCGAATGATACCTTCCTCTCCATCAGCCGAGGCAGTTGGTAGATAACAAATTCTTGGTTTAGGTTTGCCAGTCAGTTCGGCAACATACTTTATGAAGGGCGGATTATATCCAGCTCCATACGCTACAATTTTTCTTTTGGATTCCATCATCTCTGTTTGTTCAGCATTTAATTTCAGTGGCAGCATCATCGCGGCCATCGAACCTCCTGTCAATTCTATAAAATTACGTCTTTTCATTTTATTTGGTTTGTTATTACACCGGACCTTGTTGGTGTTCCTGCGCCCTTGTTGGTGTTCCTCACCAACAAGCAAACAAAACATCATCATGCACAATCGTTACCCATCACAATGAGTTAAGAAATTCCAATACTTTTCACTCTTAAAATAAAAACCTGCGCTTGAATATTTATAGTCTTCCGCATTTCTACACAATCCAGCCTTTACCGGATTGTTGTGTATGTAATCCAACTTCTGCCAGAATACTGCATTCGACCACAGGGAAATTCCCAATGAGTTTCTCTCCCAAACCTGACGCTTCCTATCTTTCGCGTTAACAATTAATTCGTTCTGCATCGGAGAATTTTCATTTATTAAAATCTTTAAAATCTGCTGTCCGGTAAATTTTAAAAAATCGCGTTGAACATCCTCCCTTTTATTGTCTCCCACCATTTGCCATATCATGTGAAAATGGTTTGACATAATGACAAATGCATATACTTTAACTCGTTTTGATTTTGTGAGAAACGATAAGCTATCGGTAACAATATCCTTAAACCGGTCATCGCATAATAATGGTTTCCATTCAAGACATGTAACCGTGATAAACTCTGCATAGTCCTTTGAATATTCGTTGCCATCTAATACATTATTTTCCATGTTATACAACGTTAATTAAGGTTAGCATGCGCATGTTTGTTGGTGAGGAACACCAACAAAGGCTGGGAGTTGTTATGGGCTGCCATTTTTGCAGTCAGAACTCACTAACCGCATTCTCTATTGAACGTTATCTCATAAGCCTGAATGAATTTGAAAAGGACTGTTTTTTATATATTCCCCATTCATTTTACAGCTATCTATGATACAAGTTTCATAATACCGTCCAAACATAGTTTCAATTTTTGCTTTTCTAATTTCAAAGTCTGAAAATATATACTTATTACCATCAAATTCTATCGTTACAATTGAATTTGAATTTACTCCATTTCCAATTTCAATTACGTGATTGAGATTAAAAGAAGAAGTATCTTTTATAATAACTACTGCGCTTGAATCCTTACCGGAGTTTCTACTTAGAACAGAAATAGATATGTTCTTAAGCGGATATTTTGATTTATAAAGAGAATCATTAAATAAAATATAAACGGCTGGCATTTCCGCTGTATCACAGTCCACAGTTTTACTCGTGCATGAGTAAAAAAGAATGCCTACTAGTACTGATAAAAAATATCTACAAAACACTGTCAACTTGTTAAACTTAAGTGATTCTAAAATGTCATATAGTTTTGTTTTCCGTCATCTACTTGTTGAGCCGTCCATCAGGGTTGCCCATAACTCATTATTTTCTAACGCCCTTGTTGGTGTTCTTCACCAACAAGGGAATGCAGACTCTCAATGATTTGTATTATGGATTAACAACTACACCCTTCATCACCTCCACAACCTGACCTTTCTTCCTCGCATAAATACTATGGTCATACATCGCTTCACAACTTACGGCCGGCAAATAATAGGAACCGGCATAACTCGCAGTAAGAATTGTGTTGAACGTGCGCACGCTTCCTGGAGATAAATCGAAGTAAGTATACACCCGGTCATCGCGAATGTCTTGGTAGTTTCCGCGATCGGTTTTGGTTGTTGCTTCATCATCATTCAAACGGAGATTGTTAATTTCCCAGCCCGAAGGAAATATTTGTGACAGCGCCATGTTTTCATATTGACCACGAAGTCCTGGATTTTTTACGGATACACTTACAATGAACTCCGTGCCTTGCTCCAGTTTGGTTGGATCAATTACATTTCCTTTTGCATCGAAATAACTTGTAGCGATCACCAGATTATTTTCTTCTGATTCTTCTGCTCCACGTGCGGGTATGCCCGTGTTTATCACGCGCACAAATAAACTTCCACCACTTTCATTCGTAATGTTGATCGCACTTTTCTGAGTTCCTGTTATGGCTAACGGAACTTGCGACAATGGTAAATCGGTGCTTGCATGAACAGTTTTGCCTCCATAGGTATAGGCGAATTTCAGATCACCTCGCTTTTCTTGTGACACAAAAAGTCCAACGGATTTTAAACAAAACGCTACGGTCTGTGTGCTCATCCAATAACTTTGCGAACTGAGTTGTTTAGAAATCTCTTTCAGCAATTCAAATCCTTTTGCCTTTTCATCTAATAGAATAAGCGTTTCCAGAATGATCGCCTTATCACGCAAATCACTTCCATACGAATAACTCATCTCCTGATATGGTTTTATTTTCGTGGTCAGATCGGCTACCATTTTCTTTGCTGCTTCCGGTTGTCCGGCTTTTACATATGCAGCAGCCAACGTCCATTTTGTTGAAGGAGAAAGATCATTCATCTCGCGCAACCTGTTCATCGCGCTGAGTTCTGCTGCTCCTGCCGCTGCCAAGGTATAAAGACGATACGCTTGCATCTGATCGGTGTTGTAATACTTGTAGTCATTGCGCCTCCATTCCATCGCTTTGTTGCGTTGATATTTTTTCCAGCGCTTCAACATATCCGCAGGAACATAATATCCTTTGCTTTCCGCTTCTATTAAGAAATGCCCGGCATAACTGGTTCCCCAACTATCGGCATCCTGATATCCTGGCCAATACGCAAAACCACCATCACGCGTAATGAACATCTTGATGCGTTCGATCGCCTTCGTTACATCATTTTTTGTTCTTGCTTTCTCTGAATCCGTCAGTGTTTTCACCACATCCAGATAGAGTTGAGGAAATGCAGACGAAGTAGTTTGCTCAATACATCCGTGCGGATATTCCATGAGATACTTTAAACGATATCCAAGATTGATCGGAGGAATAGTCGAGATCTCCAACACAGCAGCATTCGTGCCGGCAACTCCGACAGGAACAACGCTTCCGTTCCACGTCTTTCCTTTTTCCAGGAAGGTATCTGAAACCTGACTCACCGGAGGATTTGGATTACGTACTTCAATTTCAATTTCATCTGTCGATTGAATTGAGCCCGAAGAAGCAATCACAGTAATTTTTCCAATACCCGTTTCTGATTTTACAGCAAGATCAAAATCAACGGTAAGATCACCCGATGGTGACATTACCACATTACGTGTCGATCCGTTTGGAAGTGTAATCGGACCTTTCACTTTGATCTCAATTTTTACATTCTTAATTTTTTTGTCTTGTGTGAATAAAGTAATCGGAAGTTTCAATGTTTCTTCAGGACCTAACACACGCGGCAAAGTTGCTAACACCATTAACTGTTTACGAACCGGTGTTGCTTTCTCTGCATGTCCGTAAGCGCCTTCATAACCTGCAACGACCATCGTCTTCACAGATCCAATGTATTGCGGCATGGTGAATTTAATTTCTTTTGTTCCGCCATCTAAAGTAATAGGACCAAAGAATTTCACGACTGCTTTAAAACGATTCGCGCGTGGATCTTCTTCCTTCGCTTTCATTTCATCATCACCACCGATGGCGAGCAATCGTTCGATGCGCGAACCGAAAGCTCCCATCACATCATCGTACAAATCCCATGTCTTCACACCTAATGCTTCACGTGCATAAAATTTCTTCCACGGCTCTGGAGTTTTAAACTTGGTGATGTCCAGCAATCCTTCATCGACCATCGCTAAGGTAAACGTCATTTTGCGTTTCGATTTCTCGGAAACTTTTATTGTTACTTCCTGTCCAGGTTCAATCTCATCTGGCATTGAAATGACTGGTTCAAGATGTGTGGATGGATCTTCTACTCCTATCGGGATAACACCATACAAACGAATTGGTAAATCATTAACGGTTTGAGAATGCGGTTGAAGCAAACTTACACTGACAAAAATATTCGGTGTCATCTCAGCCGTTGCGTCAATCGTGAAAGGTGTATCACCTTTTTGTGTTTCCACCCAGAATGCATTCAGAATCTTGCTTCCGTTTTCAACCGACACCAACGCGCGGCCTTGTCCACTGCTTGGTATGGTGAGTTTTATTTTCTCTCCTACATTATACTTTGTTTTATCAGAAGAGAAAGTAAGCTTCGTTGCACCACCTTTATCTTCGCGACTGTATCGGCTATAATAACCGGGTTGATCAATGTAAACCGTTTTACCAGTGCAATGTCCAGAAACCGGATCGCATACGCGGATGTAGTACGTTCCCCAATCAGCCATCGGCACAGAGAATTTCCAGCTTGCTTTTCCATTCGCTGCGTTCAGCGTTCCCGATGCGATCTCTTGTGCATTGTTACCTTGAACATAGTTCGCAATATTATCCTGCGAATTATCCCACCACCAATACCGCTCTAAACGATACAGCGTAATTGCTGCACCACTTCTTGCAACCGGATTTCCATCCACATCTAAAAATGCTACGTCAATTCGATGTGTGCTATCGGTGTAAAGCATTCCACTATACTCCTCTCCTTTTGGAGTTTTTAAACCTACATACGATTCGTATGGATAATAAGGCAAACTGATTCGATCAATGCTAAAGTTACCGCTCTCTTCATACACCTTTCCACGGAACACTGCCGTCATAAAGCCAGGGAAATTCGCAGACGATTCTAATGTTGCGTTGAACGTTGCTTTTCCTTCTGCATCCGTATTGCCTTCAAAAACTGTTTGTGTTTCAGGAGTATAATAACCGGATGGTTCTTCAAAAATATAGTCATCGTATTTTGTAAAGGTTGTGTTCGATTGTAGTAAGGTAACATCAAAGGCAGCCTTCAGATTTTTTCCGGGTGCACCATGAAGCCACTTCACATCGAGGTTACCGGTGAGCGAGCTACCTGTTATTTTCTCAGTGCCAAAATCAAGAAGTATTTTTAATCGATTTGGTTTAACTGTTTCGATTTTTACTTGTTGATTAAATTCTGTTCCGCCTACTTTAATTCGCGCCATCCAGTTTCCTGTTGGAGCATCTGCAGCAGTTGATGTAGCGAAAAGATAGAATCCATTTTCAGAAACCGATTTTACCTGGCGATTGGTAACAGTGCCTTGGGGATTTTGTAATTCAAAAACCACAGGATGTGCCGAAGGCAACGTTTTGTTTTTGTCTTCGAGCATGAAGCTGAGATACAACGAATCGCCCGGCCTCCACACTCCGCGTTCGCCATACATAAATCCTTTTAATCCCTTGCTGATGTAATCTCCCGACACATCAAATCCGCTAAGCGATAATGATTCTCCATCCGTCAAGCGTAGGTATCCGCGTTGCGCACCATTCTTCGCGATTAAAGCAAACGGAGTTTCTTTCGAATTAAATATTGCTTTGCCATCTGATGAAGTGGTAAGTGTACCTAAGAGTTGTTGTTGAAAATCATAAAACTCCAATGACACGTTCGCCATCGGTTCTGTTGTTTTTAAATCAGTTACAAACACCGTTGTGTTACCATCGTCTCCACGTTTAGAAGTAATTCCAAGATCAGAAGCCAATACATTTTTCTTTATGGTTCTGGATGAAGAACTATAGTAAGATGAATTACAAGGATTATCGCGTTGCTCCCAATCGTAGTCATCATCGTAGTATTCATAATCTTCTTCGTAATAATCTCCTTGATAACCCTGACTGCCTTCAAAACTTTCTTCATCTACCTCCGTCTGGTTGTCATCTTCTTCACCATCGCAGATGTAAGCGGAATATTGTTTTTTAAATCCTAGTGAAATCTGATAGATAGCACCGGGCTCGGTGTTGATCAATGTAGACAGGTCTAATGTATACCGATTCCATTTTCCGAGATCGGTAATACCGGTGTTGTCTAATTGTACTTTCTTCTTCATTACAATTCTACCTACACGATTCAGATCGTAATTGCCTTGAAGGTTGTTGACTTGTAAAAATTGAAGAATGTTGTTTTCGAAAATCTTAGTGATGGTCAAATCAACTGCTTTCAGGTTCACCGCTTCGAATGGAAGAATCAATCCATCGGTACTTGGCAAAATATTTCCTTTACCGACAAATCGCACCAACGGTTTCATCTGTTCGAACGTCACTTCAGCAGTCAACGACTGTTTCATTCTGAAATCATTGATGTTGCGCACTCCAGTTTCAATGCGCATGGTTTTCGTGCCCACTTGTCGAACGGGAGGATACACCCATATTTCGTTGTCATGAATTTCAAAATCGAGAGTAAGAGCACGATCTTCTTCAATGGTGATGAGTCCGCCCAATTCTTGCTTTTCTTTTAATGGATCAGAAAATTGCAGAACAACATATTGATTTGGATTCTGAACTACCTTCGTATTCACTACTTTAAAATCGCCTAGAGCCGGAATTTCAATTTCTTTTTCTTCCGATGTTTTAATGCCAAGGCTATTTCCATTAATTGACAAATTCACTTTACTGGCTGCTTCCTTGCGTGCAACATCTTCAATCGTAAACATGTGTTGCTTGCCTTCTGGTGTGTGCGTCCATGTCACTTTCAAATCACTACCTTCTTGTTTGGCTTTCAGCGTACCTTCAACAGCACCCTCCTCAGCAAAATCAGCCGTGTTTAGAATACCTTCAATGCGTTGGCGTTTCAGTTCTGTCTTTATATAAGGTTTAATATTTTCGATCGATACTTCATAATTCTGTGGCATTACCTGAAAGCTGTATTTAAATTCAGACAGCTCATCACTTACCTTCATTAACTTACCAAGCTGAAAATCCACTTCGTAAATCTGCCCGGAAGTCAAACGTGCTTCTGGTCGAAACTCCACTGTATTTTTATCGAGCCATACAGTCTTCCCTTTTATACTCGGACTAAATGAAAAAAGTTTGACCGAAGTTTCCTGCCCGATGGAAGAAGAATCGACCGCATCTTTGGCCAGTATGATCCGTATGGTTGAACCCGATGAAACCACACCGGCAGTGTATGAGGTAATGTATTCTCCAAAAGCGGGATTGATGTAACTGGGTGATGGATTTTTTCCGGCCCTGTTGGTGAAATAGAAAATGCCAAAGGCAACGATACCAACGGCCACGACACCAATGGCGATTTTTTTCCAAGGAAGATTTTGCATACTAGTAGGTTGTAGGATAAGGATTATCGAAATACTGGACAAAGATAGACGAACAACGAATTAAATTTTTGATACTGTATTCATTATGAAAATTCTTTTTTCACAAACAATTATCATAAAAATATAGCTCGGTAGGGAGTTTCCTGTTTATAGCAATTAAAAGTAGTACGCGCAATGGCTCCAGAGAAGTCTCCTAATTTTCTTGCGCGTACATCGAATGCTACACAAATAGGTGACTCCTCTGGAGTCAGGTCGAATGCATGGGATATTTCTACAAACAGGTTGCTCCGCTGGAGCAAGGGCATTTTATATGATACTAATGCTAATTGTATGCGTACTGATCTGCGGTTAGATTTTGAGCATTAAGTCGATGAAACTACTTGAGAAAAATTAATTCAAAATGCACTTAGCTCCGGAGGAGCATCCTGTTTATAGTAATTATTTAGGTATGGTGCTTTGGCTCCAGAGGAGCCTCCTGAAATTTTTCTGCGTACTCCGGATGCTACACAAACAGGTGACTCCTCTGGAGTCAGGTTGAATGCATGGGATATTTCTACAAACAGGTTGCTCCGCTGGAGCAAGGCACTTTATATGATACTAATGCTAATTGTATGCGTACTGATCTGCGGTTAGATTTTGAGCATTAAGTCGATGAAACAACTTGAAAAAAAATAATTCAAAATGTACTTAGCTCCGGAGGAGCATCCTGTTTATAGTAATTATTTAGGTATGGTGCTTTGGCTCCAGAGGAGCCTCCTCATATTTTTCTGCGTACTTCGAACCTTCTCCCAATGGACTTTAGTCCAAGACAATAATTTTAATTGCACCCCGCGTATTGGATACTGAAATTTTTCATTCAAGTTTCGTGATTCGAAATAGACCACTCACTGTCTGATATCGAACGATGTGTTAGAAAGCATTCGAGTTTTAAGCCAAAATTGCATCATTCGAACACTGGCAAGCTATTTGATCAGCAAAAATAGAAGTAATAACAAAGTATATTGTATGAAGCGAGTTTATCTAGGCGAGTTTGAAGAAATTGTTTTGTTGATGGTAGCTGCCTTGAGTGGTGAAGCTTACGGTGTCAACATCACCCATGAAATCATTGAACAAACCGAACGAGACGTACGGCTCAACCAGGTGCATGCCTCATTGCAACGGCTGGAGGAAAAAGGAATGATCACTTCCAAAATGAGTGAACCAGTAGCCGAGCGGGGTGGAAGACGAAAACGATTATTCAAAATTACGGCATACGGAAAACAAACCTTAACTGAGATTAAAGACGTGCGCAGCAACCTTTGGAACTTAGTTCCTTCATCCATTTAAATCGCGAAGATGAATAATCAAAAACAACATCCTCCGCGTTGGGCTACGCAAATGCTACGATGGTATTGTGCTCCTCACTTGGTAGAAGAAGTTGAAGGCGACCTTCAGGAAGAATTTGATTACCAACTAGAGCAGTCAGGATTGTTTAACGCACGCCTCGATTACGTGCGAAGTGTTCTTGGCTTTCTTAAGCCATTCGCTATAAAAAGAAAAAAATCAACCTCTTCATCCCCTAACTATATGATCAAACATTTTTTGCTTATGGCTCTACGCAATGTTGTTCGCCATAAATCATTTTCTTCGATCAACATTGTTGGGCTGGCACTTGGTATGACGTGCTGCCTGTTCATTTACCTTTGGATTCAGGATGAACGAAGCATGGATAACTTTCACGCGAACGGAGACCAGCTCTTCAATATGTACCAAACCATCACGGCCGATGGCAGAACTGAAGGTAGTTACAATACGCCCGTACAATTTGATAGTCTGGGTCGTAAGATTCCAATCGCTGACATTGCACAAGTTGCCCCCGAAGTAAAGGCCATTAGTTTTTATGCCACCGGTTATGAATTACCTTGGGGACATCCTGAGACTTTGCAAGTGGGAACTCGCCTACATAAATGGAATGGTGCTCGTGCTAATCAAAATTTTCTAACCATGTTCAGCTATCCAGTGATTTCCGGTAATGCAGCCACTGCGTTGAAGGATATCAGCGGCATGGCGATTTCGCGCAAACTGGCGGAGATCTACTTTGGCTCAGTCGAAAACGCCATCGGAAAAAGTATGCGGTATGAAAACGCACTTGACTTTGTGGTAAATGCTGTCTTCGAAAACGTAACGCCCAAGAGTACACAACAATTTGATTTTCTGCTCAACTGGGAGTCACAAATGAAACAGTTGCCCTGGGCATCGCCAGTAGCATTGACTTCGTTTCAGCTAAACGATGGTGCCGATGTAAAAATCGTAGAGATAAAATTAAACCGACTTATGCAATCGCGAATAGACCCTAAGGCTCCCTTCCAGATTGAATTAGGATTGCAACCTTTTCGGGATCAATATCTGAAGGCACAATTCGTGAATGGTAAACCTCACGGTGGTCGCATGGAATATGTCACGATTTTTACCTATGCCGCTTTCTTTATTCTCATCATCGCCTGTATTAATTTTATGAACCTCGCTACAGCACGTTCGATCAAACGCGCGAAAGAAGTAGGTGTGAGAAAAGCCGTGGGTTCATCGCGGTGGGGGTTAATCGGTCAGTTTTTTGGTGAGTCTATTGTTCTGGCCTTACTGGCTCTCATTCTATCCGTGGTATTGGTGATTGTGTTTCTTCCTTCATTTAATTTATTTACCGGCAAGCATCTCACTTTTCCATTCGAGTTTAAAACCGTGTCGCTGTTACTTGCGCTTGTCGTGTTTACAGGTCTTGTTTCAGGAAGCTACCCTGCCCTATTTCTTTCCAGCCTTAAACCTGCCGGAATTCTAAAAGGCGCATTGCGTTTCACCAAATCATCCATCTGGTTTCGAAAAGGACTGGCGACATTTCAGTTTGTGATTTCGATCGCTTTGTTGATCGCTACGATTGTGATGACACAACAAACGCATTTTATTCGCAATACCAACATCGGATACGATCGCGAAAATTTGATTTACATCAGCCTAGAAGGAGAGCTCGCGAAGCAACAAGGGTACGAGCGTTTTAAAAAAATGGCCACTAGTATACCCGGTGTAATGATGGTAGATCGTGCAAGCGAAACGCCACATGCCATGACTTTTGTTGTTGATCGTGCTGAAGACGGAAAAACCGAAACTGCAGATGATCAGGATGCAATCCGGTGGGAAGGAAAAGCAAGCGGTACGTCTACAGGTTTCAAACCTATGTCCGTTGGGTTTGATTTTCTTACCATCATGAATCTGAAGATTGCTGAAGGGCGTGGATTCTCGGCTGAGTTCGCTACTGATTCAGCCGATGCCTTTATGGTGAATGAAGAAGCAGTTAAACAAATGAATATGAAAGACCCTATTGGCAAGTGGGTTTCCGCGTGGAATAAGAAAGGACACATTATTGGTGTGCTGAAGAATTACAATACACATTCACTGCATGAGCCCATCAAGCCTCTCATTGTCGATGTTAAAGAGTATGAAAACTTTGGTGTAATACTCGTACGCACGGAAGCCGGAAAAACAAAGGAAGTACTAGAAGGTCTTGAGCGAATATATAAAAACATCAACCCCAGCTTTGCATTCGCGTATCAATTTCTGGATGAGGAATATAATAAGCTCTATCGCAATGAACAAGTTGTTACTCAGCTTTCCAATGTCTTTGCTGGTCTGGCCATCGTCATCTCGTGCCTTGGTCTTTTAGGTTTGGTGATGTTCTCTGCAGAACAACGCACCAAAGAATTTGGTATTCGCAAAGTGCTAGGCGCTTCTGTTCAAAACATTGTCGGCTTGTTGTCGCAGGATTTTTTAAAGATTGTGCTCATTTCTTTTTGCATTGCCGCGCCAGTGGCCGGATACTTTATGAACCAATGGCTGCAACGATTTGCATACAAAATATCGCTGTCGTGGTGGATATTTGTTGTTTCAGGTTTAGCGGCCTTGTTGATAGCACTGCTTACCATCGCTTATCAGGCAATGCTATCGGCTACAACAAATCCGGTGAAGTCGTTGAAAGCTGAGTAATTTGTGCATTCGGAAAAATCCTTCAGGTAATTCTTATGCGAGACTTACCTGAAGGAATTTTATAATCAACCAATCTCAATCACCACATCATCCGAAAGCGGATGGCCAACACACGTCAATACATATCCTTCTGCGCGTTCGCTTTGTGACAATCCTTCTTCCTCATCCAACTTCACTTTTCCGGAAAGACATTTTCCACGGCAAGCGGTACACAATCCACTTTGACAACTGTAGGGCAAGTCGATTCCTTGATCTAATGCTGTTTCTAAAATGGCGCGGTGGGGTTGTACTACTACTTTGTATTCCTGACCATCGTAACGAATCGTTACTTCGCGTGCTTTCTGTTCTCCCGAAGTTACTTCCGGTTCTTTCTTCACGTCTTTGTTAATCGTGCCTTGAACAAAACTTTCTTTGAAGATTTTGTCTTTCGGAATATGACGTGCTTCCAACAAGGTGTCCACATTCTTCATCATACCTTCTGGTCCGCACATGAGGTAAGTGGTTTTGTCGATGCCCCATTCTGGAATGCGTTCAAAAAGTTTAGTGAGCATGTCATGATTCAACAAACCGGAATAACCTTGCCAGTTCATTGGTGCATTATCTAAAATATGGATAACATGGAAACGTCCTTCATCTGCAGTTTGCAACGCATCGAAAGCGTTTTTGAAAATGATACTATCAATATCACGGTTACAATAAATTAGAGAACAGATACTATCGGGTTCCTGATCGAGTGTACTCTTAATCAAAGACATCATCGGTGTAATACCCGAACCTCCTGCAAACATAATGAGGTGACGCTTCTGATCTTTTTTATACTCAGTGGTAAACTGACCCATCGGTTCCATTATCTTCACCGTGTCGCCTGCCTTTAAATGATCAGGCAACCAGTTCGACATTAAACCATTGTCGACACGTTTTATCGTTACCACTAAATCACTATCAATAAAAGGAGAGCTGCACAATGAATAAGCACGCCTTACTTCTTTGCCTTGAACCGAAACAATCAAGGTCAAAAACTGTCCTGATTTGTAGGTAATTTTGTTATCTGACGGCTGTTCGAACGCGATGGAAATAGCATCCTTGGTTTCGTGAATAATATTCTTAACCTTCAGGTCGAAATAATGAGCACCACTATGTTGCACCTCTTCTTTCTTCTCTGACTTATCTGATTTTTTAAAAAAACTGAACGCCATAATCTTAGTTGTAAATAATAATACGATTTACGAATTAGTTACTACAGATTTAACCAATAGGTAATTTTTAAAACCAAAGCCCGGTTCTTCACGTGGAGCGCCCCTGGCAAATAGTTTTCTGTATACACAACAAAGAAATCGGATGCTGGTTTAAATCGCCACTGAAACCGTGCATTTAAATTAACATTGTCGTCTCTGTTGGAATACTGCACAAAAGTAGTGAGGAATAATTTATCTGTAAACGTTAAATCCAAACGCGGGCTAATTAAGACAAACTTGGTAGATACAAATGGGTTTGATAATCGGATATCATTGTAATCTATTTGCACCGAAAGACTTCCCACGGGTTGATAGCGATAATTTAGCGATCCGCTTACATTAAATAGTGTTCCATTATAATATTGACCATAACTGGTTTGTGCGCTGATATTAAATATCTTTCGTGAATCTGTTTGAAGGTTTACATTGAACTGATTCCACGCAAACTCCTGACCTGCTAGCAAAGTTGTATCGTTTTCAGGTTTGGTATTATCTTCACGACTAATCGGATTAAAATCTTCAGTCAGTTTCTGAAAGTTATATTGCCAACCTGCTCCAATGCTGGCGGTGTTTAAAAAATTAATGTTGTAACCCAAATTTACGTTCCGATCTGTTATTGTTCCATCAGGCATCATCACATAATTAATCTGCGCCTGAGGTCCCATTGTAGCAATCTTTGTTTCCTTCGGAAAAAATTTTCCTTCCGCAAAAGCGAAGCCTGAATAAAGTCCAGGATAGACGTCAAGACCAGGAACAAATCCTGATTCGGCATTAAAATTCTTTCCAATACTTTGTTCACCCGCGCCTACTATTAAATTCCGTATGTTGTAACTTAAGAAAACTCCGTGCGAATAATTTTTGTCTTCACTAAAGGCATCTGCAGATCGATGGTAAAACATATCCCCCTGCCACGTATTACTTTCTGATACCAGATTAAAATCAACTCCATAAACGCGATTGTAAGTATTTAATTCGTTGTGCGTTTTTCCATTTTTTGTTACCTCACGCAGTACACTGCTGTGATAGAATTTGGTTGAATCATAAGTACCTAAACCAAGCGATTGTTTATTTACAAATACAAAACCAATATTTGATCTGGAAAATACCTGGCGTTGCACCACAGCAACAGAATAATTTTGATCAGGCAACCCTAATGATTTTTTTGCTGCAGTTTGCATGTTCATTACTCCTATGCGCCAATTCTTACCAAGCTTTCCACTTACACGCGCACCGTATAAAATAGGAACCTTTTGAATGTTATCAGAGGTATCTCTTGCAAGACCAATTCTTCGTGTAAAAAAAGGTCTTGAATCTGGGAACCCTGGCTGAGAAAATAAATCGCTGTTTTCCAAAAAGAATTGCCTTCGTTCAGGAAAACCAAATTCAAAACGGGTGAGGTTAATTACCTGCCGATCTACTTCGACATTCGAAAAATCAGGATTTATGGTGAGATCTAAATTAAGGGAAGGTGTTAATCCAATCTTTGCATCCAGACCAAAATTGAATTTACCTTCAGTCGGCTCATTATTTTCAACATCTTTATTTACTCGTTGTGCCGCATACGGAATTAATGAGATGTTACTTTTATGACGTGGTGGAAGTTCTTCCCAAACCAATTTGCCTGCATAACTAAAAGAACCGGGATTGAATTGTATTGGTGTAGCAATCCAACTGCTTATCTGATTTCGCTTTACATCATTCCGTAAAAAGGTAACGTTCCAGTTACTGAGGTTATAGCGAAGACTTTTAAAAGGTATCGCGATTTCGGCTACCCAACGATCCTTCATTCGCTTTACTTTCGAGTACCATTTATTATCCCAGTTATCGTTGAAACCATCATCATTAGATCCTCCATTTGAAATCGTTCCTTCCGATTGTACACCCATTGGGGTAATGGTGAAGAAGAATCCATTGGTGAAATCATTAAAAGGATCCATGAAAATTCCGATATTATCGTTGCGTCCCCAATCAATGTCTCTGCGTAAAGATTGCACAATATCTTTGGTGCTATCATCATAGCAAATAATGCCTACATACAAATTGTGCTCGTCAAACGTTAGCCTGACTTCTGATTGAAATGTTGGTGGTAGCGAATCGACAGGATAGTTGAGAAAGAAATCTTTCGCCACACTTGCCGTTTGCCAATCGCCTTCGTTCAGTTCACCATCAAGTTTTATAACCTCTTTGGCCTTTCGAATATTAAGCTCCATTCCCGCTTTATTTTGCGAGAAGGCAGACAACGGCAAGACAATTAGCACCAGAAAGAAAAAAATATGTGTAGAAATTCTCATAAAGTGCGCAAAACTAGAAAAAATGGCCTGACATCATTTTCCACTCATGTAAAGGATTAACGAATCCAATTTTGGTCAATCCATGAATGAGTTTAATTTTGAGCCTTAATAATATAAACGTGCAACTTACACCCCTCACCGCCATATCGCCTGTTGATGGCCGATACTTCTCAGTCGTAAAACCACTCGCTCCATTTTTCTCTGAATACGGCCTAATGCGCTATAGGGTTCAGGTGGAGATTGAATATCTCATTTCGCTTTCGGGTGCTATTACTGAACTCGAGAATTTTCCGGTACATCAGATTAACGACATCCGCAAGATCTACAAAAATTTTACTGAGGCACAAGCCAGTGAAATCAAAGAAATCGAAAAAATAACAAACCACGACATGAAGGCCGTGGAGTATTATATCAAGAAGCAGTTTGAAATGTTAAAGCTTGATGACTTTAAAGAATTTGTTCACTTTGGCCTTACCTCGCAAGACATTAACAACACCGCCATTCCGTTATTGTTGAAGGAATTTATGGAGCGTGAATATTATACCTTATTTGATGTTGTACTGAACAAATTAAATGCGCTATCAAAAGACTGGAAAGATATTCCGATGCTGGCCTTTACACACGGCCAACCTGCTTCACCAACGCGATTAGGTAAGGAGCTGATGGTTTTTGTTTCACGATTGAACAAACAAGTGACGCAACTCAAAACTATTCCTCACTCTGCAAAATTTGGTGGTGCTACCGGAAACTTCAATGCACATCACGTAGCCTACCCTACTATTGATTGGAATAAATTCGGAGATGAGTTCTGCAATCACCTTGGTTTGGTAAGAAGTTTCCCAACCACACAGATTGAACATTACGATAACATGGCCGCGATGTTCGATAATTTAAAACGCATCAACACCATACTCATCGATTTTAGTCGCGACATGTGGCAATACATTTCCATGGGATATTTTAAACAGAAAATTAAAGAAGGCGAAGTTGGTTCATCGGCCATGCCACACAAAGTGAACCCGATTGATTTTGAAAACGCTGAAGGTAATTTAGGTTTTGCCAATGCAATCTTTGAACATCTTTCAGCGAAGCTTCCCATCTCAAGATTACAACGCGATCTTACCGATTCAACTGTACTGCGAAACATCGGTATTCCGTTGGCACATACCTACATCGCTTTTCAATCCCTTTTAAAAGGTATTAGCAAATTGGAATTGAATCAAAATAAAATCGATGAGGATTTGAATAACAACTGGGCCGTTGTTGCGGAAGCCATTCAAACTATATTAAGAAAAGAAGGGTATCCAAATCCATACGAAGCATTAAAAGATCTTACGCGTAAGAATGAAAAAATTACGCAAGAGAGCATCACTACTTTTATTGATGGTTTAAACGTGAGTGATAAAATCAAAACCCGATTGAAAGAGATTACACCATTTAATTATACAGGTGTTTAAAAAAGAACTCCATTCTCTACCTTATTTTTTAAAACAAAAAGCCATGCATTAGCCGGGCTTTTTTGTTTCACTACATCCTGATTCGATAGATTCTCACTTCTTCTTTACGAATAATATTGAGTAAGTTAGAGAGCGAATTCATCTGCCTCAACCAATAATATTACCTACCACTATGACGCATAAATTTATATCTACTCTCAAAGTTGCTGGGTTAGTAATTTGCGTTTGCCTCGCTGTAACTAATCTTCACGCGCAATCTGCTTCTTTCATTACATCAACCGCCAAACACTTCTTAAAAACACTCAGTGCTGATGAGCTTAAAAAAACACGATACTCCTTCACCGATACAACGCGTCTACAGTGGACAAACCTACCTGTAGGGTTGGTGCCACGGGCGGGAATACAGTATGGTTCGCTTTCCGATACTAGCCGAATAGCATTTCACCAAATGCTTTCAGTCATCTTTAGCTCGCAAGGGTATCTGAAACTAACGAGCATCATGCAGCTTGATGACATTCTAAACGTACTCATCAAGCAAGGTTTTGAGAGCGGAAAGATGAACCAAGACCTTTACGAAACTCTACTCAATCTTAAGTGGGCGCACGCCAACTATTACATTTCCATTTGGGGTGAACCGCAAACTAAAGAACCTTGGGGATTTAATTTTGGAGGTCATCACATGGCGTTAAGTATTACGGTTAAGGGTAATTCTATTTCTTTCTCTCCTCTCTTTATGGGTACTGATCCTGCTGAAGTAAGATCTGGCCAGTATGCAGGCTTACGAATTCTGAGTAAAGAGGAAGACTATGGATTTATGCTGCTGAATTTTTTATCAGAAAATCAAAAGAAGAAAGCCATTCTATCTGAAAAAGTTCCGGAGGATATCATTACCAATCCAGAAAGCAGTCAACGAATTACAACGTATTACGGAATATCAGTAAAGGAATTTAATAAGGATCAAAAAGCAATTCTTGAAATTCTGTTGCAGGAATATATCCACAATTTTGAACACAGCACCGCCCATGTATTGTATGATAAAATTTTGAAGACTGGCCTGGATAAAATTTATTTTGCCTGGATTGGAAGCACAGTAAAAAATAAACCGTGTTACTACATTATCAATGGACCCGACTTCTTAATAGAGTATGATAACTTCCAGGGAAATGGAAATCACATCCATTTAATTCTTCGAGAAAAAGACAACGACTTTGGTGCCGATCTTTTGAAAGATCACTACCTAACCAACAGCCATCATAAAAACTAAATTGTAGCGGCCTGCTTTTTCCGAAGGTACCTATCCAATACAAATGTTCCGAATGGAATAAAAGATGCCGCCAACGCGCCCAATGAAAAAAGGAATGACCATCGTTGTGTAAAATGGATCACCGCTAAAACAACAACGTAGAGTATAAATAATCCTCCGTGGATTGATCCAACTATTCTAACGGCCTCGGGCATTCCCATCCAATACTTCATGGGCATCGCAATGAATAATAAGGTGAGCAGTGAAATACCTTCTGCTAAACTGATTATTCTAAAAATTCTAATCTGATTCATGCGCTACATTTTTAATTGGCGCAAAAGTATAGATTAACTTTAACTAATGTCTTCTTTTTGATTCAGCATAGAATTAAGTCCGGCAGCCGTTAGGGTTTGATTATCGGCTAACAAAACCTTTATCATCACAACGATTCTAAAAATTTTATTAGCGCATCGCGGTCAGTCTTAGAAAGAGTTCTTACATATTCTTTGGATGGACCGGCTTCGCCACCGTGCCACATAATTGCTTCTAACAATGTTCGCGCACGACCATCGTGCAAAAAGTTTTGGTGACCGTTAACAACGCGCGTCAATCCGATTCCCCACAACGGTGAGGTTCTCCACTCCTGTCCATTGGCATCAAAGTCGGGGCGGTTATCTGCCAAGTCAACACCCATATCGTGAACAAGCAAATCGGTGTATGGAAAAATTACCTGATTGGAAATTTCAGGAAATGCTACATTCACTTTTGTACGTGTTCTCGGCTTATGACAGCTTGAGCATTTTGCATCCGCAAATATTTTTTTTCCATTCAACACTTCAGTCTGATCGGCTCGTCTTCTTGCTGGAACTGCCAATGTCCGAATGTAAAATTCCACAGCATATAACAGACTGTCGGATACTCCGTATTCATCCTCGCTTTCATCGTATTGAGATTGTCCTTTGGAACTTTCGTTTGGAAAAACAAAATTGGTTATGCCCATGTCTTCATTATATGCACTCGCGGATTGTTGTAATACAGAAGGGTTGGCCGCTTTCCATCCAAATCTTCCCAATGTCTTTTTTTCTTCAACAATATTCCACGCATAATTTGGTTTGCCTGAAATGCCATCACCATTTAGATCATCTACATCAGCAAACGCAACGATCTCGGCCTCATCAATCGCCTCCAACAAACCGAGTCCAAATACAGGTGGAGCAATGCGAGGTGAGATCATTAAACCCGAAGGTAAAGCAGTGTATGGATTTTGAAGTGTGTACGTTGGAAAACGAAGCGAATATTTTTCACCATCAGCAAATGAATATTCAAATTCATTGTAGTCAATCTTCAAGAACGCTTCGGGCGCAATGCCAAAGATTCCACGTTGCTGAAGTTGTCCGCCAAAACCCGGAGCCGCATTAGGACCACCATGTACATCTGTTCCTGGAATGCTCAACCGAATTAACAAAGACGAAAGTTGTTCACCATTCACTGGAGGTTTACCTCTTCCATCATTGATGTGGCACGAAGTACACGATACATTATTAAAGATTGGACCAAGACCAGGATTAATTGGTGCGGGTGCACTCACAAAACTTTGACTGAATGCACCATCACCAACTCCATGGACTTTGGCTCTTGCCTCAGTCAATTCAGGAAAAGCAGATCTGAAAGCGCCAGCACCTGAATTGAAAACAGTTTGTGAACCACCAGAGAGCCACTCATTATAATCAGACTCGGCCAGTGGTTCGGGTTCAATACAAGAAAATACAGAGAGTATTACTCCAATAAAAAAAACCACTTCAAAAATCATCTTCTCCTTTCTCATAAACGCTTAACGACTATGAATCAATTATTTTATATGTTGTAAAACAAATCCAGCTAAATCTGTATTCACGAAAGTATCACCATCATCTAAAATCTCTTCCAAGGCATTAATAGCATCAACTGCATTCTTTACTTGGTTGGGCTGCGATATAATAGCCTCACCGAAAGGATCTGTAATATTGTTCAGTGAAGTAATGGCAGCATCAATTGCTGTCTTAATTTGTAGATCCAATTGAAGATTGTGTTTTTTAACTAAATCTTCCAGGCCTTTACCATCAGTGGAATATTTTCCTAGATATACGTTTCGTACACCGATTATATTATTTGTAAAATCGGTTATTGAGTTCTTCGAAAAAGGTGACTCTTCCATGGATGGATCTTGCGACTGGTATACATCGTTTATTTTACCTTCTCCCACTTCGCCACAGATTTCAGCCATTGTAGTTACTAATTGGACAAAGGCATCCTTTTGATTTGTACTAACAAATACGTCATGATAGTTATCTGCTGCTTCTGGATTCCATGCTTCGGCAACTTCTGAAGTCAGTGCTTTTAAATTTAACCCAAGGGCTGTTAAGAACTCGAGCTCGCGTGAGGTAATACCTGCAGCAGTTTTGTTTCCTTCTTCTCCGAAAATTAAATATTCAATAGCATGAAAACCCTTTTGTTCTGGCAGTAAATCGCCAATGTATTCTGCAGTAAATTCATCGTTACCATCCAGCCGTTGTTGTAATACATTAAAGTCTACTGGCCAGGTGTCGATTCGCGGATCAACATCCCCTGTTGATACAGGGCCGAACAAAAATGATTCAGTCTGCTCCCATGCCTGACGGGCAGCTTTCCAACCCGCGCGGCAGTCATCAAGTTTCTCTGTTGTCTTGCCACCATCGCTTGCTAGCGCTTTGATGTTCTCATTCAGCGCAGAGGCTTTACTTTTCAAATCATTATAAGATGCTTGTGCTACATTCACTGAAAAATCAGAAAGTATTTGTGAATTTAATTCTGCATCAACCTGTGATCCATTTTCATTATCATCACATGCAGAGAACATGGTTAATGCAGCGATGCCCATTGTTATAAAAAGTATTTTTTTCATGTTAGATATTTATATTAAGTATCGAGACTGAATTTTCGTTAAGCTTAGTTTCAAAAGTTGTAAGGGATTTCGGTGCTGGTTCCTTCGTTACTTTTCCATCCAGATCAAATGAACTTCCATGTGAGGAGCAATACAACCCACTCTTCGTTGCTGTTACTGGGTTTTCCTGGTGAGAGCATTTCATATAAATAGCGTTGTATTCTTGTTCTGATTTTTTCACGAGTAGAATATCAAATGGCATTTGCAGATCGCGAACAATAACAAGATTGGACTCAACAAAAGAAGAAAGCGGAACCTCAACGGACTTGCCTCCTAATTTTGTTTTATAAACCGGAAGTGACGAACACGAAGTGAGCTGCGAAAAAGTGAGACCCAGAAAAGCAGTGCCGAGGCAAGTTGTGCAGGTATCTTTTATAAATTCTCTTCTCGTTTTCATGGGTAGACTTTGGATGCTAGACGTGAGATGTTAGACATTAGACGTTAGACATTAGACGTTAGACTGCATTGGTGAATATTAGAAACTGTAGCCGAAGCCTAAATTGAAAAATCCATTCGAAGTATAGTAAGGTAATTGTTGTGGAAAAGGCGTTACGATTAGCGCATCATTGCGTTGGCCTGTTTTCCGAAAGACATAATCTGCTTTTACAATCACACCACTTACAGGTCGATAGGTAATACCCACTACAGTAAAATTTTTCCTATTCACGCCATTTCTTATTCCTTCTTTCGGAATTCGATAATTCAAATCCATAATCTCCTGACGTGCAAAAATTGTTAGGTTCTTTGTAGATTCTTCGTCAATCAATTTGTAAACGTTATAGCCCAGTTCAGCATAACCTCCCAGCATGCTAAGTGGAGTATTGGGATTGCCATAAGCACGATTGATTTTATAAGCATCTGGTATTTGAACCATTGCAAAAAGTGCCCGGAAAGAAATACCGTTGCTATGATATTGTGCGTTTGCTTCGGCCAACGCTACCGGTGTTCCAAATAATCCAGAGTTTAGTTGCAAACTGTCTGCTACTCGTTTGGTGAGACCTGCACTACCTCCATAATAGCCTGACGCTTGCAAACGCCAATTCTTTAAATAATAAAGTA
The DNA here is from genome assembly GCA_046595655.1 of Chryseolinea sp. GTDB lineage: Bacteria > Bacteroidota > Bacteroidia > Cytophagales > Cyclobacteriaceae > Chryseolinea. The sequence goes on from JBKJOF010000004.1 coordinate 30,264, forward strand.
AAGAACCCGTCACCGCGATGTTAGATGCTGTTGCATTACTGCCTTCAAATCTTCCCTCGCGAATTCCTGAACCATTCGTGAATCCCGCTGAGTTTAAACCATTCACAACAGCAAATGTATAATTAAGACCAGGGATTGATCGGATGTTTCCATAAAGACCAACACCGATCTCTCTCCACGTTGACGGAATTATAAATTGTTCAACATATGGACGATCATTTCCATTGAATGTGGTTGGCAAATGGTTTTCATTGATAAGGCCAATACGCGGAATAAATAATCCGGCTTGCAAATAGAGATCGCGATTGATATTGAATTTAAGAAAGAGCTGCTCCATTGAAATCTCGCCACTCGGCTTCCCTCCCACTACTTTAGCATCTTCCAATTCCAACTCGGAGAATAAATAGATTGACTTGCTGAACCGATGTCCAACAAACAAAACATTGCGAGTAAGATTTGCCTCGGCAGTCTTTAAACGAGCATCATACTCTACTTTTACTTGGCCATAGCCAGAGAGGACCGTGGTGTTATTGGACCGGATAAGGCCAGCTGTTAAGGAGTCTTCGCGAGTTAAGACTTGGCAAAAGCTTGTAAAAAAGCTTGAAATCAAAACAATTAGTAGGTAAGCCTTGCTCTTCACTATTTAGAATGTTTAAAAACAATGCAATAGTAAAGGCTATTTGGAATTAATCCAAATAATGAAAGGGTTTTAAAGTTCAAAGTTTCGAGTTCATCGTTTCCTTAACATTGAACCTGAAACTCTGAACCCGGAACCTTAAACGCTAAACTTTAGACTCGCCAATCGCTTCTTGAAGGATCATTCGGAATTCATTCAACATCATAGCAGTTGCTCCCCAAACCACTTCACCCTCAATTTCAAAATGAGGAGCCATCATGGTGAATTTTCCTGCTGCTAGAATTTCTTTTTCTTTGATGGCATCGTCTTTAACGAGATCGAGAATATTACCGGATAGGATTTTCGCTACCTCATACGGATCAGGTGTGAAAACTTTTTGATGCGAAATGGCAACTACCGGAGCAACCAAAAAATTACTGGGGATCACAAAAAAATCGCTGAGTACTCCAAGTACCTGAACGTGATTTAGATCAACTCCAATCTCTTCATGCGCTTCGCGTAGAGCAGTTTGAATCGCATCTTCTCCCGGCTCTGCCTTGCCTCCCGGGAAACTAATTTGTCCACTGTGTGCGCCTGCATACTCCTGCCGCTTGGTAAGCGGAAATTTTATGATTCCATTCTCTTCATATAATAATATCAAAACACTGCCAGGCTTTGGCGGAAGCTTATGTTCAAAGTTTGGAATTACACTGCCCACGGGTTGGGCACGCATTGGTTCATGAGCAATCCTTCCGGGAAGAGATTGCTTAAGACGTGCAGAGAGTTTGGGTTTTAATTCTTCCAACAACATTACTTGCAGGGTTTCATACTTTTGCTGGCTTGTTCTTTATTCTCGATTGCCTTCCTATACGCTTTGCATGCTTTATCAAATTCATTTGCCTGAAGATACGCTTCACTTAAATAAGTATGAACCTGATCGATGTAAGGATCTAACCCAGCTGCTTGCTCTAACATGCGAATGGCATCTGCAAATTCCTTCTTCTTCAAATAATAAATCCCTTTGTTGCGATACGCCCATCCATTATAGGGATCACGACTGATGCTCTCGTTAATATCGAGTAGTGCTTTATCAAAATCGTTTGTCATCAAATAAATGTAGCCTCGGTTATTAAGATAGAATGGATCGTTGGGTAAGAGTCGAAGAGCGGTTGTTATTGAACCCATGGCGAGCTCATACTTACCTTGTTCCGTTTCAATCATCGCGAGTGTATTATAGGCAATGCTTTCTGTAGGTTTCCGCAGTACTGCCTCATCGATTAAAACGCGTGCCGAATCAAACTTTTTTTCATAGAAATAAATTGTGCCCAGGTTAATAAGCACATCTAAATTATTCTTATCCAATTCTAATACCCTTTTAAAATTAGATTTAGCTTTATCGTATTCACGAAGTTTGGTATACACCAATCCTCTGGAAAAATATAAGACAGATGTATCTGGTTTTCGAGTTGCAACCACATCAAGATCTTTTAATGCACTATACATTTCATTCAATTCATAAAATGCATTAGCCCGATTGAAATAGGCATTTGTAAATTCAGGATGGCAGCCGACTGCCCGATCATAAAAAGAAACGGCTTGGCCATATTTCTTTTCTCCATAGTAAAGCGTTCCAAGGTTATTAAGAGCATCTACAAAACAGGTATCTAGTTTAATAGCTTCCTTAAAAAATCGTTCGGCCTGAGCTCCATCTTGCTGCGTTATCATTTCATTTCCCTGAATTAAGAAACGTTGCTTACGTGTTTCCACACTATCGGTGCAAGCCAAAAATAAAATCGCGATAAAAAGAAAAGAGAACCGTGTCATAAACTGTATAACTGCTTTTGTTGCCCAATTGTTAATCAAAGGTAAGGTAAGTGAATAGCGGAACGAAAGAGTGGATAGAATAAGTTCTTCCTACCATTAGTTAGCAAAGAATTATTTAGAAGTTTACCTATGGATGTTTTGATGTTTGAAAACTATTTGATTTCTTCGCGACACCAATACAAAATGAAAAACACAATCAATACAACTACTCATCACCATCATCATGCAAATCACGCGATGGGTGGCAGGTTTTTGTTTTGAGTTTAAAGTATAGAAAATTCAAAAAAGGCTTGTTACACTGTAGCAGGCCTTTTTTTATGCTATCACTCAATTGAATAATTACTAAATCTCAACGTTGAGAAACAAAACTATGGACAACACAATACTCAGAATCGCCATTCAGAAATCAGGTCGTTTACAAGAGGGGTCGCTTGCACTTCTAAAGGAAAGCGGGCTATCGTTCAGCAATGGTAAAGATCAACTCAAGGCTCAGGCAAGAAACTTTCCAGTTGAGGTTCTCTTTTTGCGCGATGACGATATACCTCAATATGTAGAAGATAAAGTTGCTGATGTCGGTATTGTGGGTGAAAACGTGGTGGCCGAAAAACAAAAGAAAAATGAAATTGTAAAGCGATTAGATTTCGCAAAGTGTCGTTTGTCATTAGCGCTTCCAAAAGCTGATACCTATAATGGTATCGCGTCTCTTAATGGAAAAAACATTGCTACCTCCTATCCGAATATCGTTACCGAATTTCTAAAGAAAAATAACATAACTGCTGGCATTCACGAAATCAGTGGTTCAGTAGAGATAGCTCCGAGCATTGGATTGGCAGATGCTATTTGTGATTTAGTAAGTACCGGAAGTACCTTATTAAGTAATGGATTGAAAGAGGTTGAGATCGTGATGCAATCTGAAGCTGTGATCATTACTAATCCAGAAATGGCCAAGGAAAAACAAAACATACTCGATAAACTTTTGTTCCGTATTGAAGCAGTTCAAAAAGCAAAGAACAACAAATACATTTTGATGAACTGCCCGAATGAAGCCATCGAAAAAATTACTAGTGTTATTCCGGGAATGAAAAGTCCGACCATCATACCATTGGCACGCAAAGGGTGGAGTTCATTACATTCCGTTGTTGATGAAAATGATTTCTGGGAAAAGATCGATCAACTGAAAAGTTTTGGAGCAGAAGGAATTTTAGTAGTGCCTATTGAAAAGATGATTGCGTGAAAAGAGTTCAAAGTTTCAGGTTTAAAGTTTCGAGTTCAAAGTTTCAGGTTGAACGTCATAGATTTTACAAGCATTCTAAATTCTATATTCGATATTCTAACTCCTCAATTCTAAATCCTATATCCTTTAGAAAATGAAAATATTCAACAATCCTTCAAAAGAAAACTGGGCTCCGCTTCTTCAGCGTCCTCAGCTTGAATTGGAATTTCTCGACAGTGCTGTGCGCAATATTTTGAACCGAGTGAAAAAGTCCGGAGATAGTGCGCTTCGCGAACTTACACTTCAATTTGATAAGGTTGCTGTTGACACTTTGCAAGTTACTTCATCAGAAATTCAGCAAGCAGAAAAAACATTGTCAGAAGATTTGAAGAATGCCATTCGCACCGCGGCAAGTAACATAGAGAAATTTCACGCAGCACAAAAACGTGAGGTTGTAAAAATTGAAACAATGCCGGGCGTAACCTGCTGGAGAAAAGCGATAGGTATTGATAAGGTAGGGATTTATATTCCTGGCGGATCAGCTCCATTATTTTCTACCGTTCTTATGTTGGGTGTTCCTGCGAAACTTGCTGGATGTAAAGAGGTAGTGTTGTGTTCACCTCCTGATAAATCAGGAAATATAAATGCTGCTATTCTTTTTGCTGCTCAGTTAGTTGGCGTTACAAAAATTTTTAAGGTGGGTGGTGCGCAAGCCATTGCTGCGATGGCCTTTGGAACAGAATCCATTCCGAAAGTGTACAAAATTTTCGGACCCGGAAATCAATACGTAACAAAAGCAAAGCAATTGATAACCGAAGAAGGTGTAGCAATTGATATGCCTGCCGGTCCATCAGAAGTATTGGTGATGGCAGACAAATCTGCCAACGCATCATTTGTTGCTGCAGATTTATTATCTCAAGCTGAGCATGGTGAAGACAGTCAGGTGATTTTAGTTTTGAATGACGAATCTCTTGTCTCTCCTATTCAAAAGGAAATTGAAACACAACTCAATGCATTACCGCGAAAACAAATTGCAGAAAAATCACTAGCGAATAGTCGCGTGATTGTTTTGAGTAATCAAAATGAAAGCATTGACTTTATTAATGAATATGCTCCAGAGCATTTAATTATCAACACGCTAAACAACGAAGCGATCTCCGATAAAATAACGAATGCAGGTTCGATCTTTTTAGGTAATTTTTCTCCAGAAGCGATTGGCGATTATGCATCGGGCACAAATCACACACTTCCAACTAACGGTTATGCAAAAGCTTTTGCCGGTGTAGCGTTAGAAAGCTTTATGAAATACATTACCTATCAGCAATTGACTGAAGAAGGTATTCGAACTCTAGGCCCTGTGGTAGAACAAATGGCAGAGGCAGAACAATTAATGGGACATAAAAATGCAGTTACGATTAGGTTGGATAGTTTGAAGTTTCGGGGATAGAGTTTCGAGTTTAGAGTTTTGAGTTTCGGGTTTAAAGTTTCGGGTTTAAAGTTTCGGGTTTAAAGTTTCGGGTTTAAGGTTCAAGGTTTAAGGTTCACAACATATCAAAATTGCCCGATACATTCTAACTCCTAAATTCTATATTCCAGTTTCATAAATACCAACAACGATCAACCATCAATTAACAACATAAACAAAGTATGAACATCCAGTCGCTTGTGCGGAAAAATATTGTGAACATGAAGCCTTACTCATCTGCACGAGATGAATTTAAAGGTGAGGCGGAAATATTTTTAGACGCCAACGAAAATCCATATCCATCTTCCTACAACCGTTACCCTGATCCATTGCAATGGAAAGTGAAAGAAAAGTTGTCTGAGATAAAAGGAGTTAAGCCTGAGCAAATATTTTTAGGTAACGGAAGTGACGAAGCAATCGACTTGCTTATTCGTGCGTTTTGCGAACCAAATGTTGATTCTGTTTTACTCACTCCGCCTACCTATGGAATGTATGCCGTCTGCGCTGATGTGAACGCAGTGAAAATTGAACAGCTTTTATTAACCCCTGATTTTGATATTGATCTTACTGCATTTCCAAAATCATTTAAGCCTACAACTAAAATACTTTTTCTATGTAGTCCGAATAATCCGTCAGGGAATTTGTTAAGTCGCAATAAGGTAATTGAAGTCTTGAATCGTTTCCCTGGATTGGTTGTAGTCGATGAAGCGTACATTGATTTCGCGCCAACCAAAAGCTTTACCAACGAACTTTCAAATTATCCCAACCTGGTTATACTTCAAACATTTTCAAAAGCGTGGGGATTGGCTGGCCTGCGATTAGGAATGTGTTTTGCATCGGAAGAAATTATCAATATCATTAATAAAATAAAGTATCCCTACAACGTAAATGTATTTACACAAGAGCAAGCATTAAAGGTACTGCTTCAGGTTGATAAGAAGGTTGAGAATGTGAACGAAATTATACAAGAGCGAATTTCTTTGGTAAAATCACTATCACTGTTATCGATCGTTAAAAAAATATATCCTTCGGATGCAAATTTTCTGTTGGTTCAAGTGAAAGATGCTCCAGCTACCTATCAGTATCTAATGCAAAAAGGAATTATCGTTCGCGATCGTTCAAAAGTTACCTTGTGCGAGAATTGTATTCGTATTACGATTGGCACACCAAAAGAAAACCTAGACCTACTCAACGCATTGAAACAACTATGAAAAAAGTATTGTTTATTGATCGTGACGGAACGCTCATCCTTGAACCAGCGGATGAACAAATTGACAGCTTGGAGAAATTGGAATTCTATCCCGGAGTTTTTACCTGGCTTAGTAAGATTGTTTCCGAAACCGATTATGAATTGGTGATGGTAACAAACCAAGACGGACTTGGAACAGATCGTTTTCCCGAAGACACCTTTTGGCCAGCGCACAATAAAATGATGAAAGCTTTTGAGAATGAGAATATAAAATTCACTCAGGTTTTAATCGACAAATCATTCCCAAGCGAAAACAAACCTACACGAAAGCCTGGCATCGGAATGTTGACAGCGTTCTTATCAGGAGATTATGATCTAAAAAACTCATATGTCATTGGCGATCGATTAACCGACATTGAACTCGCAAAAAATCTTGGCTCAAAAGGTATTCTCATTAATGATGGAAGTTTAACCAGTAAAGCAAAAGAAAAAAATCTCGATACCTTTTGCGAATTGACTACAACAGACTGGAAAGACATTTACAAACTCGTTGCCAATCCGGAACGCAAAGCAAGCATCACACGCAAAACAAAAGAGACTGACATTAAAATTGATATTAACCTAGATGGAAATGGTCAATCAAAAATCAGTACCGGTATCGCTTTCTTCGATCATATGCTGGATCAACTTTCGCGTCACGGAAATATTGATCTCACGATTGAAACAAAAGGTGATCTGCATATCGATGAACATCATACTATTGAAGATACTGCTCTGGCTCTAGGTGAAGCTTTCATTAATGCTCTTGGTAATAAGCGAGGAATTGAACGGTATGGCTTTTGTTTACCAATGGATGATTGCCTCGCGCAAGTGGCGATCGATTTTGGAGGAAGACCCTGGCTCGTTTGGGAAGCAGAATTTAAGCGTGAAAAAATTGGCGAGATGCCCACTGAAATGTTTTATCATTTCTTCAAATCATTTTCTGATACTGCGAAATGTAATCTGAATATGAAAGCAGAAGGAACAAATGAGCATCATAAAATTGAAGCACTGTTCAAGGCTTTTGCAAAAGCAATAAAGATGGCAGTGAAGAAAGAGGGAAATCAATTGCCATCCACGAAAGGAGTTTTGTAAAGCGTGAATGTATTCTTCGCGATCTTTGCGCAATTCCTTTGCGTCTTTGCATGAACTTAATTCATTTCACGCAAAGACAAATATACCAAGAACGCAAAGTCAAAGGCACATACTAAAAATTGTACAATGAAGTTAGTAATCATAAAATACAATGCAGGAAATATTCAGTCAGTCTCATTTGCTCTGGAGCGACTTGGTGTTGATTTTAGTATTACTGATAATGCAGAAGAAATTAGGAAGGCTGATAAAGTAATTTTCCCAGGTGTTGGAGAAGCCAGTACAACTATGAAATATCTCAAGGATAAAAAACTCGATCAGGTTATCATTGACCTTAAACAACCTGTTCTTGGAATTTGTCTGGGAATGCAATTGATGTGCAGACACTCAGAAGAAAATGATACCGATTGTCTCGGCATTTTTAATGAGAACGTGAAACTCTTTATCCCGCAAGGCGATATGAAAGTGCCACACATGGGCTGGAATAATTTAACCATTAGCGATAGTTGGTTAACACCCGAACTTGAAAATAAATACGCTTACTTTGTACACAGTTATTACGTGCCGGTAAATGTCAATACATCGGCCATCACTGATTATATTAATCCATTTAGTGCGGCCATGCATAAAGATAATTTTTACTCAGTGCAATTCCATCCAGAAAAATCAGCGCAGGCTGGCGAGTTGGTATTAAAAAGTTTTTTAAACGTTTAATTAAAAAGAGGTATTCAATTTATATTATATGAGAATTATTCCTGCCATTGATATTATTGACGGAAAGTGTGTTCGACTCACGCAAGGTGATTATGCACAGAAAAAGATCTACAGCAAACATCCTCTGGATGTAGCCAAACAATTTGAAGATGCTGATTTAAAATACATTCACCTTGTCGATTTGGATGGTGCTAAAAAAGGACAGGTTGTAAACTGGAAAGTGATTGAAGACATTCAAGGCAAGACTTCGCTAAAGGTAGATTTCGGTGGTGGTGTAAAAACAGAAGAAGAAGTAGAGCGATTGTTAGAATTAGATATTAATCAAATCAACATAGGAAGTCTGGCGGTGAAAGATCCAGTGAAATTTATTTCATGGATGAAAAAATATCATCCTGAAAATTTTATTCTAAGTGCCGATGTACGCGATGAAAAAATTATGATTACCGGCTGGCAAGAACATACCGCACTTGATCTTTATGAATTTGTTGGTCAGTTTGTGAAGGAAGGTTTAACGCATCTCACTTGCACAGACATCAATACCGATGGAATGTTAGCAGGGCCAAATTTCGGTTTGTACAAAAAACTTAAAAAGCGTTTTCCTGAACTTAAAATTATTGCCAGTGGTGGCGTTAGCTCGGTCGATGATTTGAAAGAATTAAAATACATTAAGGTAGATGGTGTCATCGTTGGTAAAGCATTTTATGAAGGAAGAATTTCCCTTGACCAATTAAAACATGCTCACTAAACGCATCATCCCCTGTCTGGATATTAAAGATGGTCGCACGGTTAAAGGAATAAATTTCTTAAGTCTTCGCGATGCTGGCGACCCGGTAGAACTTGCTGCACAGTATGCTCAACAAGGTGCTGATGAATTAGTATTCTTAGATATCTCTGCAACTAACGAAGAACGAAAAACTTTTGCATCACTTGTTAAAGAAATTGCAAGGCATATCAATATCCCCTTCACTGTTGGCGGTGGAATTAGTTCTGTTGCTGACGTTGCTCCGCTCCTTGACGCGGGTGCTGATAAGGTAAGTGTTAACTCAGCAGCCGTTCGAAATCCTCAACTGATTGACGAGTTGTCAAAATCATTTGGAGCACAATGTATTGTGTTGGCCATTGATGCGCGTAAAGTTGAAACCCAATGGATTGTTCATACACATGGCGGAAAAAATCCAACAGACAAAAACCTTTTTAGTTGGGCGAAAGAAGGACAAGATCGGGGTGCCGGTGAAATACTTTTTACAAGCATGGATCATGATGGAACAAAAAATGGTTTTGCAAATGATCCTTTAAGCAAACTCCATTCTTTACTTACCATACCAGTCATTGCTTCTGGTGGCGCGGGCAATATGGATCATTTCATTGATACTTTTGTATTGGGGAAGGCTGATGCTGCATTGGCCGCAAGCATCTTTCACTTCGGGGAAATTAAAATACCGGATCTTAAAGTATATCTTAATCAAAATGGAGTTAGGGTGAGGATGGTGGGATAGTTTAAAGTTCAAGGTTCAAGGTTTAAAGTTTAGAGTTTAGAGTTTAAGGTTTAAAGTTCAGGATTCAACATTCGGGGTTTAAATCAAATCACACATCTTAAATCACAAATAATCAAAATGAAAATAGATTTCTCAAAACTTGATGGACTGGTGCCTTGCGTTGTGCAAGATGCAAAGACGCAACGTGTGCTGATGCTGGGCTTCATGAACGAAGAGGCCTTTCAAAAAACAGTGACTGAAAAACGAGTGACGTTCTTTAGTAGAAGCAAACAACGATTGTGGACGAAAGGAGAAACATCTGGCAATTTCTTAGATGTTGTTGAGATGATGCTGGATTGTGATCAAGACACGTTATTGATAAAGGCCAATCCAATTGGAGCAGTATGCCATACCGGTGCAGATACTTGTTTCGATGAAAAGAATGATCGGTGGGATTTATTTTCTCTTGAGAATATAATTAAAGATCGAAAAACAAATCCTCAAAAAGGTTCTTACACTACTAGTCTATTGGAGTCGGGCATTAATAAGGTAGCGCAAAAAGTCGGTGAAGAAGCTATTGAAATGGTTATTGAAGCGAAAGACGATAATGCAGAATTATTTTTAAACGAATCTGCTGATCTGTTATATCACTATTTAGTGTTGCTAACAGCAAAAGAATTTTCACTTAATGATGTCCTTGAAATATTAAAGAAAAGACATGTTAAATAATATTTGACTCATTAAAATCCAATGTTGTTTAGTTAAACCCTTTTTTTTGCCTCACCTCGCTCCTCTCCGGAAGAGAGGACGTATGCGGAGCTTAACTAAACGACATTGCATTAAAATCAAGTAATACAGATTAGCCCATCTTGTCTACCAGCTTACATTTTTAATTCACTATTGTAACTACCTTTCGGTTGCAATATTCATTGTAACTATGGAATCTAAAAATATAAACGGGCATCCATTCGTAAGATATATCCCCTTTACTTTTTCAGAAGAGGAGATGATAAAACGATCCTCTGAGTTTTATGAATGGATAAGCAATAGAAGAACAGTACGCGATTTTTCAAACAAACCAATCCCAAAAGAAGTAATCGATAAACTATTACTGGCAGCGTCAACGGCTCCATCGGGGGCGCACAAACAACCTTGGACATTCTGTGTTGTATCAAATCCAGAAATCAAAAAACAAATTAGAATTGAGGCAGAAAAGGAAGAGCAGGAAAGTTATGAAGGTCGAATGAGTAAGGATTGGATAAAAGATTTAGAACCTCTCCAAACCGATTGGAGGAAACCCTTTCTTGAAATTGCTCCACTACTTATTGTTGTTTTTAAAAAGGCATATGAGCTTGAATCTGACGGAGCAAAGCGTACAAATTATTATGTGTCTGAATCTCTAGGCCTGGCGTGTGGTTTTTTATTAACAGCAATTCATCACGCAGGGCTTGTAGCGTTAACGCATACTCCTAGTCCAATGAATTTTCTGTCGAAGATTTTAAAACGACCAGAGAACGAACGACCCTTTTTGCTAATACCTATTGGATACTCGGCTACCGAAACTTTCGTACCGGATTTAAAAAGAAAAGAACTGAAGGAGATTGTTCAATATTATTAGATCTGTGCAGTGGTCACGTTTTTTCTCAATCTAAAAATTTATATCTGCATATACACCGGCAATATTTGTTCTACACGTTACCTTTTCGCGCAAAGCAGAAGGTTTAAATAAAGATTTTCCAAGCAGTACCCGAACACATTCTTGTATACCCTCCGTAATTGAGGGATGAGGATGAACACATTCCGCTAATTCTTCTATTCCTTTATCCATAAAAATCAGCAACGCTACAGCTTGGATGGCACTCGATGCATGATTGCCAATCACTTTCAAACCGAGAATTTTCATCTGGCCATCATTAGTCACCAAAAGTTTAATGAAGCCTTGCGTGTTTCTTTTTGCAATAGCACGTGGAATACAACTGTAATCAAGCGTAACAACTTTATAGTCAATCCCTTTTTCACGCGCTTGTGTTTCGTTCAATCCAACGCTGGCCACTTCGGGGTTCAGAAACATAATTGTGCTAATATTCTCATAAATTAATTTACGCGAAGGAGCTCCGAATATTTTCTCCACTGCATATCTTCCCTCCAGCTCACCAACATTCACAAGGGAAATGTCTGCGGTAATATCTCCAACAGCATAGATGTTTGAAATATTAGTTTGAGTATCGTTGTCTTCAATGCCTCGCTTGGAAATACTAATCTTCACGTTGTCATCCCACAAATCTTCGTAGTTAGGTATACGACCAACAGCTACCAAAGCCTTCTGTACATTGAATACTTCCTTGCCACCATCATCATATTCTAATTCATACTCAACACGTCCGTACTTAATTTCCATACGAATGAGTCTGGAGTTTCGATGAATGAGTACACCACTATTCTCCATGTTCCGCTCAATTACCTTTACGATGTCATCATCTTCAAAGGGTAATATGCGTGAACCTTTATCAATAAGATGCACTTTTGTTTTTCCAAATCCTGAAAAGATGGTGGCATATTCACAACCAATAACACCAGCACCCACTATCACCATGCTCTCGGGAAAGTCTTCCATGTCTTCAATGCCATCGCTGGTCATTACAATTTTTTCATCGATCGGCAACTCCGGTAAATAACGAGGACGACTTCCTGTGGCCAGGATAATGTTTTCAGCCCAAATTTTTTCTTTCGAAAAACTACCGGTTTCAATTTCAATTTCATTTTGACTAATGAGCCTTGCTGTTCCTCTTTTATATGAAATTAAATCTGCGTGAAGCGAATTGTGCATGAAGCTAATGTGATCGTCTAGCATAGACTTCCGCTCTTCCACGGCTCGCCTAACCTCTGACTGAACTTCACTGTAGTTGATACTCGGCACCTCGAGATTAAACCGCTTTAGGTTTTTAAGAAAATAGGCAGTCTCACGAGAAAGCTCCCACCAGGTTTTAGACGACAGTGCTCCATTGGTTACTCCTGCGCCACCCACTATATTCTTTTCAATAAGTAATGTCTTCTTTTTAAAATCCAACGCACGCATAGCGGCTGCATATCCGGAAGGGCCGGCACCAATTACTACAAGGTCAAATTTTTCCATACGATTAAAGCGACAAAAATTAAAAGTTCAATGTACAATAAAGTGGGTTTTCTGTAAAAAATAAAAAGTGGAAATCTGAAATAGAGATACCTTCATAATTAGTTTGGGTGTTATTTTAGAAGGATAAATACTTAAATTTGGTTGATCCCTATATAAAGGCGTTATCGCATCGAATGAATTTTCTTCACTCCATAACCAATTCTGGTCTTTCTTTCGTCCATTCTTCTTCGGAAAAAAGGGGTGTCTATCTGTCGAATGTTATCGCGGTAATTCTCAGTTTTCTAAGCGTTATTCTAATGGTAAGCTACTACTTTTGGTATGGGTGGAACGCAGTGACTGCTGCAATACCTATTGTTGGGGTTCTGTCTCTGTTTACCATTGTACTCAATCGTTTTGCATTCATGGTGGTAAGCCGCATTTGGATGAGCGTTTTTCTTCCTATTCTGGTGATGATCGTTTCCATTTATTCGAAGACCATTTACTATGATAAACAAGAAGAACTAGACTACTTTACATTTCGATTTGTCATTTTGGGGGGCAGCATATTTCCCCTCATTTTGTTTTCGTTAAAAGAGAAATCATTACTTGTTCTGTGTTCGCTGATAGGTATAGTTATATTAATGGCGCACGATCCTCTCCATCATTTTTTTAGGGTTGCCTATCGTCAGGATAATTTAAAGGAAGGCAATTATACTTTTACCAACGTTGTAATATTCGTTACATATTGTATTCTGTCCGCGGCCATAATTTTTCTGAAGTGGGTTTTAGAAACAACGGAAAGAAAAAATGATCAACTGATTAAAGATCTGAATAAAACAAATGAAGTATTAGTAGAAAAGAACACTGAGATCGAAGCGCAGACTGCAGAGATCATTACCCAAAGTGACAACTTGCAGGTAAACCAAACTAAATTACTACAAGCCTATCATGTTATCAACGACCAAAAGGGAGTATTGGTAAATGAAAATAAGCATCTGGAATCGGAACTGGTTCAGAAAAATAAAGACCTGATTGAAACCAATACTGAATTAATAAAACATAATAATGAGCTTCGGCAGTTTTCACATACGGTATCACACAATCTTCGAGGTCCTGTTGCCAGTTTACTTGGTCTTGTTGCATTAGTAGATCACAAGAATTTTTCTGAAGATAACGCTCGAATATTCAATCACATTTCCACATTAACCGAAAGGCTCGACAACATCATAAAAGATTTAAGTAAGATCATTGACATTCGTCACGATATTTTTCGGATTCGCCAGAAGATCAATTTCGATCATGAAATAAAAGAGGTTACCCAATTACTTCGAAAAGAAATTGAAGCGCATCATGTTAAGTTAATAACAGGTATTGAAATAGGAACTGCCACCTATTCTATAAAGCCTATGTTACACAGTATTTTGTATAACCTTATAAGCAACGCGATTAAATTTCGGTCGAGCGAACGCAATCCTATTATTGAAGTGAGAGCCTATGAAGATCAACTGTATTATTTTTTAGAAGTAAAAGATAATGGACTGGGCATTGACTTGAATAAGAACAAAGAAAATCTGTTCAAACTATATAAACGTTTTCATTTCCATACCGAAGGAAAAGGTCTTGGTCTATATTTAGTAAAACTTCAAGCAGAAACATTAGGAGGATCTATTGAGGTAGAGAGTGAAATGAATCGGGGCACAAAATTCACCGTGCGCATTGCCAAGACAGAAAATGTTGAACGCCAATGCTTATATAAAGAATCGTATGCGGAAATATTTTTTGATGCTCAACTCAATTGCACAGGCGTAATTTGGCAAGGTCCCTTAACGAGCGAGCAGTACCGAAACGTATTTCAAAAATGCCTTGGCTTTGTTAAGGCTTACAATACGCCCAATTATATAGCAGATCTTTCTAATCAAGGTCATATTAGTAAAGAAGATCAATACTGGATGTTTCATACCATTCTACCTGAAGCTTCACGAAATGGACTGCGTAGAATCGCTGGGGTTCGCCAGGATGTTTCAGATCCTATTGTACAGGAATATTTAAAAGGTATTAACCAAAGCCTAGTTAAACTCGGAGCCCGACAAGAATTCTTTTCTTCCATGCGGGAAGCGATGGATTGGATTCAACAAGAAAATGAAATTGCTACCTTACAACACCAATAGTAGTTATGCTGGATGACCTCATTGAAATCGACAGAAAGGTTTTAATTTTTCTGAATAGTTTCCACACACCGTGGCTCGATCCGGTTGTATTATTCATTACGCAGACGTGGACGTGGATACCGCTTTATTTATTCTTACTCTTCCTCGTTGTGAAAGAATATAAGAAAGAAACGTGGATTGTATTAACAGGAATTCTTCTTACCATTCTTTTGGCTGATCAAATTACTTCTAGTTTAATGAAACCGTTTTTTGAACGGCTTCGACCCTCGAATGAGTTAAGCCTGCAAAGCATTCTACATTTGGTTAAACAATCAAACGGTACTTTTTATAAAGGAGGTTTATATGGATTTTCTTCCGGTCATGCCGCCAACACTTTTGGAACGGCAACATTTTTCTTTCTGTTATTTAGATCAACAAAGAAATGGATCGGATTACTATTCCTGTGGGCTGCCGTGATGACGTACACCCGAATCTATCTTGGTGTTCATTACCCTAGCGACATTTTAGTGGGCGGAACCATTGGTATTCTTGCGGGAATTACGGGATATAAATTCCAAAAGTGGTTGAATCAATATCTTGCAAAAAGAAAAACTCCTCCAACTATGAATTGATGGAATTGATATTTTATGGGATCCGACTATTTCATCGGAAAATATTACCAACAACATCTCCAACACCACTTGATTTTCCTATCGTTACCTCGCCTATTACATTAGCGATATCTAAAAATTTGTTGTCGGGAAAAATGGATTTTCCTTTCCTAAATTAATAAGATGCTGGATTTAATAATCGCTTAACGTACTTTCCTATTATGTCAAACTCAAGATTAACCAACTGACCAACCTTTAACTGATGAAAATTAGTATGCTCAAAGGTGTAAGGTATTATGGCAACAGAAAAACCATTGTTATGCGAATTAAAACACGTAAGACTAACACCGTTTATGCAAATTGATCCTTTCTCTACTGTTACATTTCCTATAGAAGGATCATACCCGAAATCAAAAATCCAGCTTCCATCCATTTCAGTAATTTTTTTAACAACACCGGTTTGATCGACATGTCCTTGCACTACGTGTCCATCAAAACGACCATTGGCGATCATGCATCTCTCCAGGTTTACGATATCATTTTGTTTTAAACTTCCAAGATTGGATTTCTTCAACGTTTCATCAATAGCTGTAACCCAGTACGAGTCGCCATCAATTTTAGTAACCGTAAGACAAACACCGTTGTGCGAAATACTTTGATCCACTTTTAACGCTGAACTAATTAGGCTGTCGAACAAGAAATGCTTGTTGGTTCCTTCCGATTCAATTCGTTTAAGTACTCCTTGCGTTTCTATAATTCCTGTAAACATACCCGAAATTACACTGAAGTAGGGGAATTAAAAATATTTTGGTTTACATTATAAACCAGTTTGCATTTACTTATTAGATGATTGAAACAACAAAAGAACCACTCATTAACCTATACCAATATGAAACCTGAAAATGAAAAGTTCTCTCCAGAACGAAGCCTTGATGCAATTACCTCTATGATTAATCAGGCGAAGGGAAATATGCAAAGCAGTAGTTTCTATTTTTTACTCTTGGGCTGGACGATTGTGATCGCAAACCTTGGCGTATTTGTATTGCTAAAATTTACCGATGTTGCAAATCCTTTTATGATGTTTACTTTAACTATTCCCGCGGCCATCATCTCTGTTATTTATGGAATTCGAAATAGTAAAGAGACCATTGCTAAAACTCATCTGGATAATGTTAGCAGGATTTGGATTGGATTTGGAATAAACTGTTTCATTTTTGTAATCTTCGGTAAATTCATCAACTGGCTAATCAATCCGGTTATCTTCACTATGTGTGCAGTGCCAACACTGTTATCAGGCGTTGTGCTGCGCTTTAAACCGCTGATGATTGGAGCTATGTGTTTTGGGTATTTGGTACTGCGTCCTTTTTGGCCCCAATTGAAATTCAATTTCTTTTGGCAGCCATTGCAGTAACTTTTGGCTACCTAATTCCCGGGTATCAATTAAGAAAATCGGAAGAATAATGTTCAACGATCTTGATCCATTATTGCATTCTCAACTGCGCCTGGGCGTTATGTCTCTTCTCATGAGCCTGGAGTCTGCAGAGTTTATTTTTCTAAAAGAGAAAACAAATTCAACAGCTGGTAACTTAAGTGTACAACTCGACAAACTTTCCGAAGCTGCCTACATATCGATTGAGAAATCTTTCAAAGGACGCAAGCCTTTAACTACTTGCAAAATCACCAAGAAGGGCATTAAGGCCTTTGATGAGTATGTAACCACTCTAAAACAATACATTAAATAATCTTAACCAAAGTCAAATGAAAACAATCAAATTATTGTGCCTGGTATTGGCGCTTTCTGGAAATGCTATGGCTCAGGATTTTTCAAAAGTCTGCAAAGAACAAATGAATGTACTTTCCTTTTTTGCGGGAAAGTGGAAAGGTGATGCTACCATTGTTCAACAAGGTGGTATAACAATTCAAGTCGCACAAGAAGAAGTAATTGAATTTAAGCTAGATAGTTTAGTTCTTCAGATGGAAGGTACTGGTCGAAGAAAAGATAACTTAACAAAAATTTCCTTTCACGCATTAGCCCACATCAATTTCAATGCAACGAAAAAAATTTACGAAATGAATCATTCCTCATGGATGGGAAACAAACGGAAGCATTTTTTAAAGTTGTAGACAAGAATAAATATGACTGGGTTTCGAGGTGCCCGGAGGAAAAATTGTATACCATATTACAATCGATCTCATTGCAAAGACATGGAACGAAAAGGGAGAGTTCTCGCGTAACGGAATTGAGTGGTCTCCATTTTTTGAAATGAATTTAACAAAGCAGCTTTAGTCAAGAGTGAATACATAACTGACTCAAGGATGTGTGGATTGATATTTACTTTTAACCAATTCGCACATCCATAAATAGTTTGCCATGGAGTTGTGTAAATCCGCAGGCTTTCATTCATCGGACCGAATTCGATATCTCCAACAACTCAACAACAGTTCGGTACAACTATTCAAGAACCGCGGTTTATTAACAACTCTGATTGTTTGGGAACTACTATTCTTCAAACAAAATATTCTCTATTTACTTTACGCACCGTTCGGAACAATCTTTCTTGACTTTCCTTTTGAATCGTAAATAATAATCTCTTTTACATTCTTAGGTACTCTGGTTCTTCGCGTTGATTGAGATAAGTATCCCGATCCATAATAGAACTCAACTTTTTGTTTGTGTCCGTCAGTAAAAATAAGTTCGGCCCAACTGTCAAGTGGTGCGGGTCTTATTTCGCTTTCATTTGAAGAACTCGCCTGTTTGAATACTCTTATACTGTCTCTATTTTGTGTGGCTATAAAAAGATCACCGCCAGGGCTTGTTAATTTTACCAGAGCCTTTGCATCAAGATCAACTTTAAATCCACTTTTCGCGGAGGGGATTACATCAAAATTTCCCTTTCCGTTACCTAATACAAGTAACCCTGTAAAGGCGTCATGCCGTCCTGAAAAAATTTCATTACCGTAATCATTTCCAACCATCAAAACATCCAAAAACGTATCACCATTAAAGTCTTCAACCAGCATTCCATTAACGGGTGCTACCTGAACCATTTGAGAAAGTGAAATTAACTCAAAGCCTTTGTTTCCATTATTTTTAAGGTAGCTCGTATTCATATAATTAGCTTGTAAGACTAAAGATTCTTTTAAATCCTCCTCTGTCAATAAGTCCCCTATACTCGCGTTCCCGTACTCATGGTAATTTTTAAATTTCCGTCTGAACTTAGGACTTTGAGAATTCAATTCATCCCAAAAATGAACCGGGTACTCTTTCATCGCTCCTACCTCAGATTTAAAGTAGCATGTTAATAATGCATCAACGCTACCGTTTTTATCATAGTCATTAGCATATACTCTAAGTGGCTGGCTTTGAGAAGCATTGTAATAATTATTCAATCCTAAATTACCAACCATATAATCCGTGTCACCGTCCTGATCAAAATCACCACCAACAATACTATTCCACCATCCGGTAAACTGTCCAACTCCAGAGTTCTTAATTTTTGAAAACCTCCCTCCCTCATTTTTATAAAATTCAACGGCCATAAATTCACCTACAACAATTAAATCAATCTGATGGTCATTATTAAAATCAGTCCACAACGCATCCGTTATCATTCCACCATTTATTAATTCTGGCGCTTTTAAAGATGTTACATTAGTAAACTTTCCCTTGGTGTTCTCCAACAGAAAGCTTTCGGAGGAGAAGGGGTACCTGCCCGGAATAACTCTGGCACCAATAAATAAATCAAGATCTCCATCACCATCGTAATCAGCAGCTCTTACGCATGAATTATTTGTTGTCATTTTGGGTAGAGCCAAAGTATCGATTACAAAATGTCCGACACCATTATTCACGTACAGCTTATCCTGATAATTCGAATGCTCTGGTTTGTTTTCAAATCCACCAACGGCAACATATATGTCTAAATCTCCATCGCTATCCGCATCAAATAAATTCAATCCCTCATCATCAGCCTTATTGAGAACTGAGCTAAAAGCATTGGGGTCAAGATGAAAATCTCCAGAGCTCGTTTGTTTATAGAGACTCATTTGATAATTATTGGAACCTCCTATCAACAAATCTTCCCAACCATTACCATCAACGTCACCCACCGCGACAGCTGGTCCTAGCTGAGAGAATTTATGAGGTAGTGTTCTCTGTATATTATAATCAATTATATCTTTTTCAGTGTGTTTAAACTTAGGCACACCATTTAAATTGCTCACATCTTCCACAAACGGAACTGATTTAGGATATGTTGAAAATGATGATAATTCATTTTCATCCTTTCTTGCATTCCTTTGATCTATTAGTAGAACTTGATCTGATTTAATATTAGTTATTAATTGGGTAGTGTTGTCTTTCCATCTAACAAGCAACGAATTTACCTTTTTACTTTTTCCCAATCCAATATGAATAAAATCCTCTACGCAAGAAATGTATCCTCGATAAATTGAATGTTCAGTATAGTAAATTGTTCCATCCTCACACCTAACCGTAACTTTTGCTCCATAGCCAGACTTATTACCATCCTTACCAAGAAGTTTAATTCGTAGATAATGGGTAGTATCAGTACTGTGTTTATCGATCTGGCGCAGGTTATTTTTGTAAAGAAATGCGTTATCATTTATATTGCTAACAACATAATCCAAATCACCATCGTTATCAAAATCAGCGTATGCAGCGCCACTTGAAAATGATGGAGTGCTCATTCCCCAGCTTTCGTTGACATCGACAAATGAAAGTCCGTTCAAATTTTTGAAAGCTCTGTTAGGAATTTTTACTACAGGTATTGAATCCGTCAAAAACAAGGGCGTAGCAACTGATCCTGCAGTCCCATTCCTGAAATTGCTAAAATCTCTGTCGGTAATATCCTTTGGAAATCCGTTTGTTACTACTAAATCTTTATATCCATCGTTATCGAAATCTGCAAATAGCGGAGACCAACTCCACTCAGTTTGATACAATCCCATCATCTGTCCCACCTCGCTAAATGTACCGTTCCCATTATTTAATTGAAGCATATTTCGAACATGCTGATTCGCGTAGTTCAGCTGCTCATTATTGATATAGGTTATATAATTACCACCGGCAATGATAGTTTTCCTTCTTAAATTACCTTCTGGCAGCATATCCAATGTCATAATATCGAGCAAGCCATCATTGTTGACATCTTGAATGCAATTGCCCATTGAAAACTGTGATTGATGTTTTATGAAATTATCAATCTTGTTCGTAAATGTTCCATCCTTATTATTAATGTATAATATATCGTTCGTTATATAATCGTTACTCACGTAGATATCATCCCAACCATCTTGATTTATATCTGCGATTGCCAAGCCTAAACCATAACCCTCAATATTAATTCCAGCCTCACGTGAAACATTCGTAAATGATCCGTTATTATTATTGCGATACAGACGATCTGTATTCATCGCAGATCCGTCAATAATTTTGGCACGGTAGGTAGTAGGCACATTAACGTCAATGGTGTTGGTTAACACATATAAATCAAGGTCTCCATCATTATCATAATCAAAAAATGCAGCGTTAGAACTATGGCCAGTATCGGCAATTCCATATTTTTCTGCCTGATCCTCAAAGTAAGGTACGCCTTCCTTAGTGAGTCCCTTATTTACATAAAGAATATTTGCTCGCATGGAGCTATCTTTTGAAATAGTGGCACATTGATAGATGTCAAGTAGGCCATCATTATTTATGTCAACAACGGCAACACCAGAGCGCCATTTTTTTGAATCGTTAATATTAGATTCGTTTGAAACGTCTTTGAAAACCAAGTCACCCTTATTAATAAAAAGCTTATTCTGAACTATGTTTCCTCCAAAGAAAATATCAGTCAATCCATCGTTATTAAAATCAGCTACCGCTACCGATCCACCATTATAAATGTATTCTAGCGTAATTATATTTATCGAATCGTTTTCGATTATTTCATTATTAAAAATCAAACCTGTTTTATCCGTGGGCAGCAAAGTAAACAACGTTGGTTTCTCTATATTTTGACAGCCATAAGGAAGAGCAAAAGCAACAGCCAAAGTTCTAAAAAAATATTTTCTTAGGTTTCTAATCATAGCCGAAAAGTAATAAAAAAAGCTGTTCTCCATTACAGAGAACAGCTTGTTTAAAAATAACTAAAATTAATACCCTTCGTTCTGAGTCAATGTCGGAACACCGCTCTTCGAAGAGCTTACTATTTCGGCTTGAGGAATTGGATAATATTCATTTTTATGCTTCACAAAAGCAGCACCTGAAAGGTAGGTGCGTTTTACCTTCTCCTTTAAAATGTACGCATTAAGGGTTTGCTCAGCAATTCCCCAACGTACAAGTTCAAAAAAGCGCGTACCCTCCATTGCAAATTCTAACTTCTCTTCAAAACGAATTGCCTTTCTCGCAAAAGTGAGATCACTAAAATCTGTCGTATACAGACCAACAACATAATTCGCAGCTGGGGTTGTTGAGAATCCTTTTGAAGGATCAGCATCATCAACGTATTTTTTAACAAAACTTTCGGGTTTGCTTGAGCGTTCTCGCACCATGTTTACCCTATCGGTAGCAACATCAAGATTACCAAGTTCAGCTTCGCACTCTGCAGACCAAAGAAGAATATGCGAATATCGTATCATTCTATAATTGTTAGCATTTAGGTTCTGCCATCCTGCAACACCCGAGAACTTCTTTTCAGCATTATGTTTTTTAGGATTATAAGGACCACCATAAGCCTGATCACGAACCCAATCTTTACCCTTATGCAGTCCCCAATCCAAATACGGTATTCCTCTTCTTCCTAGGGTGTGGTCTATTCGAGAATCTAAATTACCTGTTTCTGCAACAAAGGGTTGATTGGAAGGGATACTTGTAGGGGTAGCGTCATTCGCTACGTCAGTATCATTAAATGTATCTAGTAACGGTAAGCCATTAACATCTGTTCTGTAAGAATTAACTAAATTCTGTGAAGGCTGGTAAAACCCACAGCATCCTCCAGGACCGTTATTGTACGGCCAAGCCAATGCATCACCTTTGTTTCCACCACCATCAGCGGCAGATACCAAAGAATATTGCACTTCAAATATAGACTCCTTATTGTTTCTTGAACCAGCAGAAAAGTTGGAAAAAAAGTTCGGTTCCAAAATATAGTTTCCACTGTTGATTATTTGATCCAATAGACCTTTTGCAGTAGTGATTTTTGCAATATTTGGAGCTCCTGTATACACATCAAATGCTTGATACATATTGCATTTTGCCAACATTGCTATTGCCGCATATTTCGTAGGTCTACCGGGTAATGATTGCGTTGCCGGAAGATCCGCCATAGCGGCTTGAAAATCAGCTTCAATCTTTGGCCAAACATCTACCGTATTTGTAACCTTTACACTTTCAGGATTAACTGGATCGTACTGAACCTCATCAATATAGGGGATGTTTTTCCACATTTTTTTAGCCTCAAAATAATATAATCCTCTTAAAAATTTGGCTTCAGCAACAATTTGTATTGATCTTTCTGGTAAAAGTCCTGTAACGGAAGGTAATAGCTTTAATACCAAATTTGCTCTAGCAATTCCGTTATATAAAGCACCCCACTTTCCATGGACGTGATTATTAGTAGTCAACCAAACAAATCGTTCAATAGAGGTTTGCTCTGGTTGATCTCCTCCATCCGTGCCCTTATAAGCATCATCAGAAGGGATACCACCAAAAACCCAGTTTGAAATAGCACCTTGCCACTCGGCACCTTGAACTGGTACACCATCCAGAGAGCCGTAAGCTCCAACTAGAACGCCTTCAATCCCTGTGGGATTAATTACAGCCTCTACGCCATAACTTCCTTGCGGCTTTCTATCTAAAAAACTATCACTGCACGATATGCTAAGCAAAATAAAGGTCATCATCATAAGAGATGCCAATATCATTTTTTTTGTTTTTCTCATAATTGTCCTAAATTTTAAAATCCGAGATTTATTCCTAAAATAAATACTTTAGGTGTAGGGAAAATGCCCTCGTCAACACCCATCTGTTGGTTGTTATTATCTCTTAAGCTTAACTCCGGATCCAGTCCAGAATACTTAGTTGCCGTAAGTAGGTTCTGACCTTGCACGTATACTCTCACTTTTGCTAATCCTATTTTCGAGATTAATGAAGTAGGAACATTATAGGCAAGCTGGATATTCTTCATTCTTAAATAAGATCCATCTTCAACAAAGTAAGATGAAGGGCGGCTGCTAATGGCATCATTCTCGTCCAAGATAGGAAGTTTTGCTCCGGTGTTTGTTGGAGTCCAAGAATCATTAATAACGCGTACACTTCTATTACCTTGAAAAGTATTAAAGTCTGTCCAATAGCGAACATAGTTAAACACATCATTGCCCTGTACTCCTTGGAAAAATGCAGTAAGTTCAAAATTCTTATAAGCGGCACTCAAATTAAATCCATAAGTAAACTTAGGGTGAGGACTACCGATAAAGGTTTGATCAGCATCACTGATTTTGCCATCACCATTTACATCGCGATATTTAAATTTACCAGTTCCCTTCTCGGCAACTCCGTTAATGAAAACCGTAGCATCATTATATCCAGGGAAACTTGGCGCGGCAGCAGCTTCTTCCTCATTCTGGAAAATACCATCCACGATGTATCCATAGAAAGAAGAAATAGGCTGACCCTTAATTGATCTCGTAACCGCTGGCGTTCTCAGGCCAGGGCCTGTAATGAATGCATCATCATTAATTGGATCAATAGTCGTAACCTCATTTTTATATTGAGAGAAGATTACTCCAGCAGAAAGTTCCAGTTCATCATTTAAAAATGATTCTGAATAGTTAATTGCTAAATCAATGCCTCTATTTCTAACTGCTGCAACATTATAAGATGGGGCAGTTGCATTACCCAATGCCCAAGGTAAATTTAATTGAAGCAACACGTCATCAGTCTGTCTGTTGTACCAATCAAAATTTACTGTAAGCGCATTCTTTAATAAGCCTAAATCGAAACCAATATTTGTCGATGTTGTTGTTTCCCACTTTCCATTAGGGTTACCAAACTTATTTACTACAAATGGAGTCGCATACCCGTTAGCATTACCGTTCAAGCTATAGCCCCCATTTCCCAAGTCGTTATTAAAAGTAAGGTAAGAGTTATAGTCGCTAATGCCAGACTGATTACCAGTTTGACCCCATCCTGCTCTTATTTTTAAATCAGAAATAAGTTCTGAACCCTGTAAAAACTGTTCCTCAGATAATCTCCAACCAGCACTGACGGCAGGAAATGTAGCATATCGCTGAGCAACTAAAAATCTTGAAGATGCATCACGTCTCACAGTGGCCTGGAACAAATATTTGTTCTTTAAAGAATAATTTAGCTGACCAAAATACCCAAATAGCGTGTAGTCAAGTGTTGGGCGTCCTCCGTTATTTTGAAACAATGCGTTTCCACTATCTATGTAACGCAGAGAAAGTGGTATTGTGGGATCACTGGTTGCATAACGCTCACGGGATGCAGTTTGAATTTCACCAAAATTCTTAATCGCCTCAGTTCCAATGAGGATATTAATACTGTGAATATCATTAATCACCTTTTTATAGTTCAACGTATTCGTCCATGTCCAAGAATATCGGTAATTAAAATCGGCATTAAAGTTATAATAACGCCCAGCCTCTGAAGATTCCGGATCGGGAGCGGTAGCATTTTTTCCTCTTCCAACAGTCGCATCAACGCCAAGACTAGATCTGAATTTAAAATCCTTAAGAATATCAACCTCGGCAAATACGTTACCAAAAACTCGAAGATCGTTGTATCCATTGTCTTTAGCTCTGGTAAGCTGAGCCACTGGATTTCTAGCATTTCCTAAGTTATTACCCAAGGTTCCTGCAAAATTTCCAGCGATGTCGTAGATAGGCACAATAGGCTGCATGCGATAAGCCATTGAAACCTGATTGTCTTCACTTTGGTTACTAAAACCACCCTTACGTTGAGCAAACAAAACTTGCAAGTTTTCACCTATACGAATAAACTTTTTGACTTTGAATTCAGTATTTACACGTAGAGTTGTTCTCTTAAACGAGTTATATAAAAGCATACTTTGTTGGTCAAAATGACCAACAGAAATTGAATACTTTGCTTCATCAGTGCCTCCAGAAATGCCAAGTTGATAATTCGTTTGCGGGGCAGTCTCAAAAATCGATTTCACCCAATCCGTTCCTTGTTTATTTGCTTTTGTAATTTGGAAAACCGAATTCCCAAAAGCTGGATTGTTGCTACCATCATCCAAAAATCTTGCATGACTGTAATTTAAAGGATTAACCCGCGGATCGCCTTCAAATGCTCCACTTGGCACAATGTAATCAGGAATTATTGGATTTACGCCATTTCCATACTGACCATTTTCAGGGTTTTTGGTGCCTGCGTTTACAACGCCTGCGTTCCTTTTACTTGCCCATAAATAATCCCCATATTGTTGGGTATTTAGCAAATCTAAAAACTTCCTTGGAGTTTGAGATCCGTAATAAGCATCAAAAGTCACTTTAGGCTGACCTGCTTTGCCCTTTTTAGTGGTAATGATAATTACTCCATTACCTGCACGCGAACCATAAATAGAAGCCGAAGTTGCATCCTTTAAAATTTGGATGGATTCTATATCGTTTTGGTTAAAATTAGCCAAATTATCCGTTGTTGGTACCCCATCAATAACATACAATGGGTCATTGTTACCCAATGTTCCTAATCCTCTAATTCTAACATTAGCGCCTTGACCAGGAACGTTACTAGTAGTTACAGTTACACCAGCAGCACGGCCTTGAAGTTGCTGTTCAACACTAGTTGCAGCTACCGAAAGCAGATCTTTAGTCGAAACGACAGCAACTGCACTTGTCAAATCCTTCTTCTCTTGCACTATGTAACCCGTTACAACAAGTTCCGTCAATGTCATAACATCTGGTGTCAACTGAATATTAAGGACTGACCTGGCTCCTATAACAATCTCAGAGTTAGCATAACCCACAAACGTAAAAATCAAGGTTGATTGATCGTTGGCAATGTTAATCTTGAAATTTCCATTTACATCAGAAGCAGTACCATTTGAGGTGCCTTTTTCCAGAACGTTTACGCCAGGCATAGCAGCCCCGTCTTCGTCCGTAACCGTACCAGAGATCACCCGCTCTTGAGCGAGGCCCGCTGATGTCAAAAACAGCAGAATCAGCGCTGTCAAACTCAATTTTTTGTAGAGTTTTTTCATCATAAATTTTGGGTTTAGAGAATTTATATTGTTGAATATTGTGCACACCAAACATTATTAGGCATGATGTACTTTTCAAAAGTAAAGATTTTGCGAACCCTTAGTTTAAAAATTGCAAAAATAATTTACGCAATCGTATTCGCAATCGTTTGTGAAATATATAACAGCTTTGATTGCGAGGCTTTACATAGTCTGCGCGGCTATTTGGGTTGTCTACTTCGTGTGGCTTAATGGTAGAAATTAAATTTGTTAAGATATTGTTGTGTTTGCGTACACATTTATGTGAAATTGCTTTTTTATTATCATGACAAAGAGTATTCGAATAAAAGATATTGCTCTCCGTGCACAGGTTTCTGTTGGCACTGTAGATAGAGTTTTGCATAATCGCGGGCGTGTTTCAGAAGATTCTTTAAAAAGAGTATTGGCTGTACTAGAGGAAATTGATTACAAACCAAATTTAATTGCGCGAACACTGGGTTCTAATAAGTCTTATCACATTGCCTTAGTAGTGCCTAATCCAAATCAGGATCCATATTGGGAAGCTCCAATAGAAGGTATTTTGCAAGCTGAAATAGAATGGGCACGTTACGGCTTTCGAACTGAACGCTTTCTTTTTAACCTACACGATAGTCTTTCTTTTGAAAAAGCAGCGGAATCGGCACTGCAATCGTCTCCTGATGGAATTCTGATAGCTCCCCTATTTTATCGTGAGTCTTTGCCCTTTTTCAAACGATTTGAAATACAAAAAATACCATTCGCCCTTTTTAATACCAATATTCATGAGGCTAAACCCCTGGGTTTCGTTGGACAAGATCTAAAGCAAAGTGGCAGAACTGCTGGAGAACTAATGTGTTTAGGCCAAAAGGACTCTGGAACTTTTGCTATAGTCCATATTTATGAAGACATAGAAAACTCTGTCCATATCCTGGAGAAGGAAAAAGGGTTTATCGATTATCTGAAAGAAAAGAACAGAGTATTCAAGACAATTACGATGAGTCTCTCCAATCCGCACGATAAGTCATTCCATGATCAGATATCTAAGCTGTGCAATACAGCTGATCTAAAAGGCATCTATGTGAGTACCTCAAAAGCATTTACAATTGCTGCTCACTTGAAGGAAATAAAACAAAAAGCAATTAGGCTAATTGGGTATGATTTAATTCCTGAGAACTTAGAATATTTGAAGTCGGGCGAAATTACATTTCTTATTAATCAGAATCCTAAGCGACAAGCATTCTTAGGCTTTCGGTGTCTTGCTAATCATCTTTTGTTTAAAAAGGAAATTCAATCGATTGATTTGCTTCCGCTTGAAATCATCACAGCAGAGAATCTGGAATCTTATCTCAATTCTGAAATTCATTAACGTGCGCCTTCCTTCTGCCTGAACCGTGACAGATCCGTGCCCTTAGCCATGGTCTGCCATGAGAGTGTCTAGCGTCTGCCATGCGATATCTTCCACTGTTGCTCCACTCTCACAGTGCAGCCATTGCTACCTTCATTGAAGGATGACTGTAGAATCATGCTTGGATACTTGGGGCCTTCTCCTGCCTTTCACAATCAGCAAGGATACATTCAGGATCAAGTAATCTTTCGTAACACTCAAGAACTCCGTTTTTTTTGCTAAAATTTCAGCTCATGTTCTTTTACCCAAAAAGCCACCGTTTAGCAACCAAATCAGGGAAATCGCTTTTAAACTTTATAATCGTTGATTGCTTTAAATTGACCGAATAATTTTAATTGTTTGATGCTTACTGCTCCAGAGGAGCAACCTGTTTGTAGAAAATTATTTTGTTTGTCTATTTGACTCCAGAGGAGTCACCTATTTGTGTACGTGGTCAACAACAAAGAAGCCATGCTAGCAAGAAAGCATCTCCAATTTTTAAAAGCGATTTCCCTGGCAACCAAATTTTATAATACTGTAAAGTCAGTTTATTAATATTATTTTTGTCGGATTTTTTAGTATGAATCCAATCGAAAAATACCCTGTTCGCCTCACCAATTCTTTAAGTGGCATTAAAGAACTTTTTAAACCTGTAAACCCAGGCAACATTGGTATGTATGTCTGCGGCCCAACCGTGTATAACAATGTACACCTTGGTAACGTGCGTACATTTTTATCCTTTGATATTATCACGCGGTATTTCCGATTTCTCGGATATAAAGTAAGGTACGTTCGAAACATCACTGATGTTGGTCACTTGGAAAATGATGCGGATGAAGGTGAAGATAAAATTGCCAAGAAGGCAAGATTAGAGCAACTGGAACCAATGGAAATTGTAAAGCATTATACGGAAGGGTTCCATGAAGTAATGCGCCAGTTTAATATTCTTCCACCGAGCATTGAACCATCTGCTACAGGACACATTGTTGAACAAATTGAAATCACAAAAAAAATAATTGATAACGGCTTGGCGTACGAGTCTAACGGATCAATTTATTTTGATGTAACGAAATACAATGAGAAGCATCACTACGGAATTCTTTCCGGTCGTGTAATTGAAGAACTGATGGAAAGCGGACGGAAGCTTGACAGTCAGGATGAAAAAAGAAATAAGGTAGACTTTGCGTTGTGGAAGAAAGCCTCTCCTTATCATATCATGCGTTGGCCCTCACCGTGGAGTGATGGTTTTCCGGGCTGGCATATTGAATGTACGGTAATGAGCACAAAATATCTGGGCGATACATTTGATATTCATGGCGGTGGAATGGATTTAAAATTTCCACATCACGAATGTGAAATCGCGCAAGCTGTTGGCGCAAATGGAAAAGAGCCTGTTCACTATTGGATACATTCTAACATGCTCACTGTAAACGGTCAAAAGATGAGCAAGTCTTTAGGCAATTCTTTTTTACCCAGCGAATTATTTTCAGGTAATCATCCCCTTCTAGAAAAAGGTTATGGAGTGATGACGGTTCGATTCTTCATGCTTCAATCCCACTATTCAAGTACGCTTGATTTTTCGAATGAGGCATTGAGCGCTGCTGAGAAAGGGTTTAAAAAATTATCAAATGCTTTAGGTATCTTAAAAAAGTTAGAACATCCCGGTAAAGGTGACGTAAGCACTGAGTTAAAAGCTGAATTCACAAAACTAACAGATGATCTTTACCTAAATATGAGCGATGATTTCAATACAGCTAAAACACTTGCTGTATTATTTGAAATGTCATCACGCATCAATGATTTTAAATCAGGAAATATTCCATTCACTAAAATTGATGTAGTCACTTTTGAAAATTTTAAGAAAAGCTACATCAGCTTTATGGAAGATGTGCTCGGACTGAAAGAAGAAGAGGAACACAATCATGAACTACTGAATGGTGTTATTACTGTACTCATTGAACTTAGAAAGAAAGCCAGACTAGATAAGAACTTCCCACTATCTGATAAAATCCGTGACGACCTAAAGAAATTAGGCGTACAATTAATGGATGAAAAAGATGGTGAGATGAACTATACCATTGATTAGACTCGTGCCATTGTTAGGTATCGAATTATAAGAAACTAGCAACTGGTAACGTAATCAACATGCTCAAAAAAATTTTCATACTGCCCATTCGCTTTTATCAATATGGCATCTCGCCATTATTAGGCAAGCATTGCCGTCATACTCCATCTTGTTCTCAATACACAGTTGAAGCCATTCAAGAATGGGGCGTTGTTAAAGGTATTTGGTTCGGCACAAAACGGATTGCACGCTGCCATCCCTGGGGAACACACGGGTATGACCCTGTTCCAAAAAACAATAAACAATAACCTCTCTTTATGTGTCGCTGAGTGCAGATGGAACACAACTTGTTCTCTCCGTCCTTAAAAATTGCAATCGTTGTAGTAAAATAATTTCCTGTTCCGCAAACGTATTCTGTGTATTCCTTCCAATAAAAACTTAGATTGAGCTTAAATCAATTTTATACCCGAATACTTATGCCTGAATTTCAAATCAAGAAAACCACAAAGTCGTATGATGTTGCCATTGTTGGCTCCGGTGCTGGTGGAGGTATGGCTGCTTATGTGTTGGCGAAAGCTGGCATTAAGGTAGTATTGATCGAAGCTGGTCCACTCTACGATCCTGCAAAAAATGTAATGCAATTAAAGTGGCCTTGGGAATCTCCACGAAGAGGTGCTGCCACAACGTACAGACCCTTTGGTGACTTCGATGCCGCGTATGGAGGATGGGAGTTAGAGGGCGAGCCTTATACCCACAAAGACAATACAAAATTCGATTGGTTCAGATCACGCATGGTGGGCGGTCGCACCAACCATTGGGGAAGAATTTCGCTACGCTTCGGACCAAGAGATTTTAAACACAAAAGTTTTGATGGCTTAGGTGATGACTGGCCTATCAGCTATGACGATGTTGCCCCTTATTATGATAAGATTGATAAACTAATTGGAGTATTTGGATCGAAAGAAGGACTTCTAAACGAACCCGATGGAATATTTCTTCCACCACCCAAACCAAGATTACACGAACTCTTTCTTAAAGACGGAGCATCAAAACTGGGTATCCCGGTTATTCCTTCGCGCCTTTCTATTTTAACGCAAAAAATTAACGACTCGCGTGGACAATGTTTCTATTGTTCACAATGCAACAGAGGTTGTACGGTGCATGCCGATTTCTCATCATCATCTGTTTTAGTTAAGCCGGCCATAGAGACAGGAAATGTCGATATCATTCCCAACGCAATGGCACGCGAGGTAATTACAAATAGTGAAGGTAAGGCAACTGGCATTTCGTTCGTAAACAAAGATGACATGCAAGAATATACTGTGAATGCAAAAATTGTTATTCTGGCAGCCAGTACATGCGAATCATCCAGATTACTTCTCAATTCAAAATCAACACGCTATCCAAACGGCATGGCAAATGCAAGCGGAATAGTAGGTAAATATTTACATGATTCTACAGGTTCAGCCATGGGCGGAATTATTCCAGATTTGGTTGGACGAAAAAGATATAATGAAGATGGTGTTGGAGGTATGCATGTGTACACACCGTGGTGGCTTGATAACAAAAAATTAGATTTCGCACGAGGGTATCACATTGAATATTGGGGTGGACTGGAAATGCCGGCATATGGTTTCGGTTTCGGTATGCAAAGCTTGAATGGAAAATATCCCGGTCGCGATGGCAAACACAAAGTAGCGGGTGGATATGGAGCGTCATTGAAAGATGATTACCGTTATTTCTATGGAGCTGAATTTGGTATGGCTGGTCGTGGCGAGGCAATCGCCCGGGAAGACAACTATTGCGAGATTGATCCAACAACGGTTGATAAATACGGTATCCCTGTTTTGCGTTTTCATTACAAGTGGAGCGATCAGGAAGTAAAACAAGCGAAGCACATGCAAGAAACCTTTGCTGAAATTATTGATAAAACAGGGGCCGTTGTAACGTGGGGTAAGGCGGGTGCTGAAGCTGATTATGGATTAGAAGTACCGGGAAGAATTATTCACGAAGTAGGTACAACGCGCATGGGTGATGATCCTAAGAAATCAGTGGTCAACAAATTTAATCAGGCACATGAGTGCAAGAATTTATTTGTAGTTGATGGTGGGCCATTCGTATCACAAGCTGATAAAAATCCAACGTGGACAATTCTTGCGCTTTCAATGCGTGCAAGTGAATTCATTATTGATGAACTTAAAAAACAGAATTTATAGTAGTGAGTAATAAGTCTTGAGTATTGAGTCGTCAAACTCTGGACTAAATACTCAAGACTCTGAACTAACAACTAAAGACTATTACCATGGACAGAAGAAAATATTTAAAAAGTTTAGTAGTGGGTGGTGCCGGAGCAGGGTTGCTCCTTCAATCATGCGGGCCTGAAACAAAAGAAGAAGTAAAGGAAGCAATTCCAACTTTTACTATCGATCGTACTCCATATGAACTCAAGAGAGAGATAAAACTTTCCAGTGAAAAATTCTTTGACCAGCATGAGATGAAAACCATCAGCATCTTGTCAGACATTATTATTCCAAAAGATGAAAAGTCGGGAAGTGCAACCGAAGCTGGCGTTCCTGATTTTATTGAATTCATTTCGAAGGATATGCCCATTTATCAAATACCATTACGAGGTGGATTAAAGTGGCTTGACGTTCAATGTATGAAACGCTTCAATGCTGACTTTGCATCGTGCACAGCACAACAACAGATTGAAATGCTAGATGAAATTGCCTTTCCTGAAAAAGCAAAGCCAGAAATGCAACAAGGTGTTTCGTTCTTCAACACCATGCGCGACCTTACCGCCTGCGGATTCTTCACCAGCAAAATTGGGATTGATGATCTTGGTTATGTAGGAAACAAACCCAATCAATGGAATGGTGTGCCTCAAGATGTACTTGATCAATACGGAAAGAAGTATGATCAACGAACACTTGATGAGAGTGTGAAGTTTGATGCTTAAATAAGTCCATAGTCTATTGTCCATAGTCGATAGCAGACCATGGACAATAGACTATGGACCATGGAATTTTAATATAACTACCAACCTACTACCACCACATGCCAATCCTAAAATCAGCTCCTCCACAAGCGAATCAATCGCGAAGAAATTTTCTTAAGAATGTCGGCATAGCGGCAGCTGCGTTCACCATCGTTCCTCGCTTCGTGCTGGGAGGCAATGGTTTTACTCCACCAAGCGATACTTTATACATTGCTGGTATTGGTGTTGGTGGAAAGGGTACTAGCGATCTCACCGGATTTGCAGCAAACAAAAAAGCGAAGATTGCCTTTCTCTGCGATGTTGACGATCGTCAGGCTGGCACATCAATAAAGAATTTTCCAGATGCGAAGTATTACAAAGACTTCCGCATTATGCTTGAAAAAGAAAGTAAGCACATTGATGCCGTTTCGGTTTCTACTGCCGATCATACACACGCTGTGGCTGCGATGGCTGCGATGCAACGAGGTAAACATGTTTACGTACAAAAGCCGTTAACACATGATATCTATGAAGCGCGGATGCTAACCGAAGCAGCGAAGAAATACAAAGTGGTAACTCAAATGGGAAATCAATACGCATCGGCTGACCATGTGCGTACTGTAAAAGAATGGGTTGATGCCGGATTAATTGGAGATGTAACAAATGTACTTGCATGGACTAACAGGCCGGTTTGGCCACAGGGCATCCCTGCTCCTACTGGCAAACACGAAATTCCAAAAGAACTTGATTGGGATTTGTGGCTAGGACCTGTAAAGGAAATGGATTTTAATCCTGCTTACCTTCCATTCAACTGGCGCGGATGGTGGAACTTTGGTACGGGAGCATTGGGCGATATGGGTTGCCACATTATGGATGCTGCGTTCCGTATTCTTCCAATTGATTATCCAACAGAAGTTGAATGTAGTTCTACAACGGCATGGGAAGGCTCTTTTAAGGAAGCAAATTATTCAGAGAGCTGTCCCGCCTCGTCAATTATACATTTAAAATTTCCGCGCAAAGATGGTAATGGCACTATCAAACTTACGTGGATGGATGGGGGACTTCTTCCTGAAAGACCAGATGAATTGTTACCAGATGAAGTGATGGCCGATGGCGGTAACGGGTACATTTTTGAAGGAACAAAAGGAAAATTAATGGCAAACTATAGCAAGGCTCCAGTATTGCTTCCTTCTTCACGAATGAAAGAAGTTACATTCCCTAAACAAACAATTCCTCGTATACCAGGTGCCGAGAATGGTCACTACACTCAGTGGGTTGATGCTTGCTTAGCTGGTTACGGAAAAATCGAATTGAGTTCTCCGTTTGAATACGCAGGTCCTTTTACTGAGGCCGTGATTATGGGTAATCTCGCCATAAGAAGTTATGCTAT
Organism: Chryseolinea sp.; assembly: GCA_046595655.1. Taxonomy (GTDB): domain Bacteria; phylum Bacteroidota; class Bacteroidia; order Cytophagales; family Cyclobacteriaceae; genus Chryseolinea. The sequence continues at coordinate 64,820 of JBKJOF010000004.1, forward strand.
GAAAAACGGGAATGTATACCCCGGTCGTAAAAAAT
>JBKJOF010000054.1:0-2571 GCA_046595655.1 Chryseolinea sp.
TTCTGTACAGTCAGGATAACGTAATGCTGTTCTTCGAATTTATTCTCCTGGTAGCCTCCCAGGTTAATGAAAAATAATTTAGGTGCGGTAGAGGTACTATGATCTTTGATCTTTAGAATAATTTTAATGCGATAATCTTCTACAACGTTTACTTCTCGCCATCCATCAATGTGAATCTTTCCTAATGCCTCTGGCCAGAAAGCGTTGATCTCTGGAACAAGATCTTTAAGACACGTAGCAACACCAAAGAAAAAATCATGTTGCTCCACATGTCTTCCCGGAGCTTTGGAACCCAACAGCAACATGAATAATTTTAACTCATCGTTACTCTGATTTTGACCTTCCATTTACTTTTCAAATTAAATCTGTAGTAAAATTAAAGATGCGTCATTTTTCTACTCCTCAATCACCACCGGAAAATCCTGACCTCTACTAAATGTATACGGATACTGCGGTTTACCTTTGAGTTTGCGCGTCATCTCCGGCACTTGATCATCGATGTAGGACTTCAATTCGTAGATCGTAACCTTTCCGTCTTTAGGTGCACCATCCGCTTCACCTTGCAGAGCCTTAATTAGCACATAGGTAAAAAGACCATGACCCAGCTCGGCAAACTCGGTGGCAAATTGTTCGCTTCCGGCAGAAGCCATGACATGTATACCCGCACTGCGTGAGAGTTGCGCAATGGCTTTCTCTTCACTCGCGCCACGTGTTGCCAACAATTCAACTGATCCACCCGATTGACATGCATCCATAATGATCAATTGTTTCAACGCATGGATATGGCTGAACTTATCCTGTATCATGCTTGCTTCAATTGCTTCCTTGTTCAGCGAACTCGCATCGTACAAGCGAAGACTTTCAGTAGGAATAAAATAAAATTTGTCGTCTACCATTGATCCGTGTCCTGCATAGTAAAAAATAAAAACATCTTCCTGGCTGGCCTTACTTGCCAACTCATCCAGCTTACTTAGTATTTTTTCGCGCGTGGCATTTTCATCATACAAAGTGTGCAGTTCAATCTTCTTAAAAAGTTTAGTACCCTTTTCATCCATCATGCTACTGAATGATTGTGCATCCGGCTTGGCATAATTCAGATTCAACTTACTGTTCTTGTATTGATTAATACCTACGGAAAGAATATAACAGGTACTACTCTTTGAAGCGTGGTCAGAAATCAATTCTACCGGTTGCGCATCTGATTCCACTTTTTCTTTATTGCTCGCCACGGCAGTGAATGTATTTACGCCACCAATTAAATCAACTACATGTTTGTAGGTAGTGAATTGGTTCTTTGCTTTAGGATACTTTAGCGTCTCGCGATCAAGCACTACACTTTTTCCATTGTGCAGCACACGCAGATTTTCTGCACCGTTGCCATTGTCTGTCATGCGCACTAATACTTCTGCCTTATTATCAGGAGCTGGAAGTACCGCAACCCGTACCGTTGGAGGTGGTGAGGTTTTTAACTTACCTTGTATTCCCTTGCCGTCATCATTGCCTCCACGATTTTGAAAAATCTTCGGCAGAAGGTCAGGGCGATAAAATTCGTTGAAGAACTGATCGACAGAATATGTTTTCAGTCCGTTTACAAAATGAATGTATTTGCGCGCATCGTCTGTTCCATTAAAATAACCCTCCGGACTTTTTACCATCCAATCCTTCTCGCCCAAATGAATGTGTTCAAAAAATTCTCGGCCGCTCATCAGATCCCAGAATTTCGTTACGCCATCTACACTATGGCTGATCAACAACTTTCCATCCGGACTAAACAATAATGAAGTGATTTCTGCCTTATGTCCTTCGAACGTGCGCATCACATTTCCAGCGTTCACGTCAAATATGCGAATGATGCGATCGGCACCGGCAGAGTAAATTGATTTTCCATCTGCACTGAAAATGGCGGTATGCACTGCTCCGTTATGTCCTTTAAATTTTCGGATTGCTAAACCTGTTCCGATATTCCACAAACGTATCGATCCATCCCAACTCGCGCTCAGCAACGTTTGCTGATCATTGCTCAGTTGAATGGACGAAATGATGTCGGTGTGTCCTACAAAGTTTCTCACTTCTTTCTTTGTATCAATTTCCCAGAGCTGCACCGTATTGTCCAATCGCGCTGAGAAGATATAGAGATCATTGGGATGTGGCACAACGGCATAAGCCGCATATTTCTCCAGATCAAAGTACGTTAACATCTTTCCGGTTTTGATATCGTGAATTTTCATCGAACCATCCCAGCTGCATGAAATCATTTTGGTTTCATCGCTGTTAAAGTGAATATCAAAAACCGGTTCGCGATAACTTTCGATGGATTGAATGGAATCACCTGTCTCTACATTCCACAACATGATCTTGCCATCGCCACCACCGGTCAGCATTCTTTTTCCGTCTTTCGAAAGTTCATAACACAACACCGCTTTCTTATGCCCTACATATTCCATTACTGATTTTCCAGTTGCGATGTCCCAACGTTTTACTTTCGTTCCGAACTTACCTTTGATGAGCGTCTTGCCGTCATTCGAAATGAGTATCGAATTTTTGAATCGAACATATTTTGCTATATACGAT
>JBKJOF010000065.1:0-2362 GCA_046595655.1 Chryseolinea sp.
ACCATTGATTGGTATCGGTTAATCGGGAAAACCAGATATCGCCCGGATCTCTTTTGCCTCCTAAATTTTGCGGATGGTTTGCTACGGTAACATATAAAGTTCTTCCATCCGGACTGAGTACCGGATTAAGCTCATCGTAAGCCGTATTTACAAGTTGAAGGGAAGCGCTGGTTAACCGTTGGGCAGAAAGCGTGAATAACGACAATGAAAATAGAAAACTAAGAACAAACTTCATGAACAGGGTTTTAGCAAATGGCAAATATAAAATCCAAGGTTTTATCTGATCGTATAAAATTGAAATTACTTCTAAATCTTTATTAGACGATGTTATACACTGACCCATGCACTTCCTTTCACGCTAAATCGCCAGGGAAGTAATGCGTCTTCACCTGCATAATCTATTCCGATTCGTTTACTGGATACGATCATATTGTTGGATAGGGATGCTCCATCATCCTCCAGCCAAACTTCGTTCTGAAAAAGGGATTTACCATTTAGATTTCTATCAATACCCAAGGCTTTAGACAACTTGCCGGGACCAGAGGTTAGTTGAAATTCATTCGCCAGTTTCCCTCTTCTCTGCTTCATTATTTCAATACCCTCCACGGGTTCTACTGCTCGGATAAGAACGGCATCAGCAAGACCTTCATGATTGGTAACAATATTCAATAGATGATGCATTCCATAACATAAATACACATATGCAACACCACCTTGATCATACATCACAGCATTTCGTTTGGTTTTTCCCTTAAAGGCGTGGCACCCTCGCTCCTTCCACGAATAGGCTTCTGTTTCAACAATCCTTCCCGAAGTAATAATACCATCCACTTTGGTAACCAGAATTTTACCCAACAAAGAGCGAGCAACTGTCACAACATTACCATTCAAATAAAATTCAGATGTCAGCCTCAATACCTTATTATCTTTCACGATTCATTAACAGAGACCAATTCAATTGATTCACTACATTTGCCAACCGAAAATTAAACAACTTAAAATCAACATACCATCATGAAGAAATCCTTATTTATTCTAGCACTGGCTTCTGTAAGCTTGTTTGCAAATGCTCAAGTAACAACACCACAGGCAAGTCCGGCAGCCACAGTTTCAACTGTAGTCGGTTTAACAGACGTTAAAATTGATTATTCACGTCCACGCGCAAAAGGAAGAAAAATCTTTGGTACGGATGCAAGCGTAGTTGTTCCATTCGGCCAGATTTGGAGAACCGGAGCGAACTCTGGAACAAAAATTTCCTTCTCTGATGATGTGAAAGTAGAAGGAGTTGCTGTACCAAAAGGTGAGTATTTAATTTTCTCGTGGCCAGCTGCCACAGAATGGACGATCTCTTTATACAAAGACATCAACCTCGGCGGAAACACAGGAGCTTATGACGCAAAGAACGAAGCCGCGAACTTTAAAGTAAAATCAGGCAAACTCACTGAAAAAGTGGAAACCCTAACCATCGACATCAGCGATATTTCTGACGACAGTAAGAGTGCTAAAGTTCAAATCTCTTGGGAAAACACATCAATAAAGTTCAGTGTTGCTGTTGATTACGATGCTAGAGTATTGAAGTCAATCGAAGCTTCTACTCAAGTGAATCCGAATAACTACTTCCAAGCTGCTGTGTATTATCTTGAAAATGGAAAAGACCTAAAGCAAGCGCAGGAGTGGATTAACAAAGCAGCTGACGCAAACCCTTCTGCATTCTGGATCTTATATCAAAAAGCAAGAATTCAAAAAGCAAATGGCGATAAGGCTGGCGCTTTGGTTTCTTCAACCTCCTCATTAGAGGGTGCGAAAAAAGCAGGCAATCGCGACTACCAAAAAATGAATGAAGAACTTCAGAAGGCCTTGAAATAATATTTTAATACCCCGGATTAAAAAAGCCATCTCATTTGAGATGGCTTTTTTAATTTCTATCATCAGGGAAATCACTCTTAAAGAAAAGGTAATTTATTTTTTTGCAAAGTTCTCGTCCCCAATTATGTCTTTGAATCAAGAAAAAAGAGTTGCATTAAAAAAGGTGCACGACTCAAATTTCAGCGATAGCTTAATGGCTTTTCATTTATATTCTTTCTCGGCAGAGGGTCGCACTCTTCGTTGGCGTTGTTAACACGTGGCTTGTTCTCAACATCTTGATTTGCACTTTCAGGAATAGCCAAGAATTTACTTTAACACTACCCGCTGGGAGCTGTACGCAGTGTTAACTGTCTGAATCATGTACACGCCCGCGGGAGAATCAACAAGTCGAATCGTATGTAACAGGGCGCCAGGACTTACGACTTCGCTAAAAACTTCTCTCCCTAACAGATCGTAAATAGTAATGGAGGTAGCAGTTTCTGTGCGATTGTGAAAA
>JBKJOF010000172.1:0-2926 GCA_046595655.1 Chryseolinea sp.
GAGTGCGATAAAACGAAATTATCAGAAATCGCCCAACTACCGGCTCGATAGCAGTAAGAAATTGCAGACTATTAAAGTAAGGAAGCAAGGCGGTAGTTATAAGAAGAAGTATTCAAATTCAAAACGAAGAAGAAGATAAGGGACAGCAAAGGAGTAGAGAATTGAGAACGCATAAGCGACCTTGAACTTGAAACATTGAACCTTATTCCTATTTTTTAAACTTGCTTACCAACATAGCGAGTTTCTCTTCCATGCTGATTTCTTTTTCCTTTGGCTTCTCTTTTTCTCTGCTGTCTCTTTTGTTTTTGGGTTGAGCAGCAACAGGAGCGGCCTGCTCTGCAAAGGGATCACTCTTCATGGAAAGTCCGATACGCTTACGCGGAACATCAACCTCAACAACTGTAACGTTTACCTTTTGTTGAACGGCAATAAATTTCTGTGGATCTTTTACAAAGACATCAGCCAGGTGACTGATGTGCACCAATCCATCTTGATGAACACCGATATCGACAAAGGCTCCGAAGTTGGTAACGTTCGTAACAATGCCAGGTAATTTTACACCGATCTTCAAATCAGAAATCGTGTTTACACCATCTGTAAAGCTGAACAACTCAAAACCCTGACGAGGATCTCTTCCTGGCTTTTCTAATTCAAGAAGAATATCCGTTAGGGTAGGTAATCCTATCTTTTCAGTAATGTATTTTTTTAGATCAAGCTGTTTTCGTAGTTCAGCACTCGTCATTAATTCTTGAACAGAGCAAGAGAGATCACTTGCCATTTGAGCCACAATACTATATGCTTCCGGATGGACACCGCTTGCATCCAACGGATTTTCAGCTTCACGAATGCGCAAGAAACCAGCAGCTTGTTCGTAAATCTTTTCGCCCAAACGTGGGACGCTAAGCAATGATTCACGATTTTTGAAAGGACCGTTTTGATTTCTGTACTCTACAATATTTTTAGCCAATGCAGGACTCAAGCCCGATACATAAGCTAGAAGATCTTTACTGGCCGTGTTAACCTCAACACCAACGGAGTTAACGCAACTCATTACCACATCATCCAATCCACTCTTCAGTTTTACTTGATCAACATCGTGTTGATATTGTCCAACCCCGATTGATTTTGGATCGATTTTTACCAACTCAGCGAGCGGATCCGTCAATCTTCTTCCAATGGATACAGCACCGCGTACAGTAATATCTTTGTCTGGAAATTCTTCACGGGCAACATCAGATGCGGAGTAAACAGAAGCTCCACTTTCATTGACAACAACAACAGTAATTCGTTTATTTAGTCCAATATTTTTTACGAATGTTTCAGTTTCACGACTTGCAGTTCCATTGCCAATCGCGATCGCTTCGATTTCGAATTTTTCGCACAAACCTTTAATGAGCGCAGCAGATTTCGTTGTTTCGCGTTGCGGCTCATTTGGAAAAATGACATCGTGATGAAGAAGCTTACCTTGACGATCAAGACAAACTACTTTACATCCTGTGCGAAAAGCGGGATCAAGTGCCAACACACTTTTTTGTCCGAGGGGAGGAGAGAGCAATAATTCTTTTAAGTTGCCCGCAAAGACTTTGATCGCTTCCTCGTCAGCTTTCATTTTAGTTTCCATCCTAATCTCGGTTTCAAGAGAAGGCCTGAGCAAGCGCTTGTAACTATCTTTAACAGCAAGCCTGATTTGGTTTGCGGATTCATTCTCTGCTTTTACAGTTTGCCTTTCCATCGCATGTATCGCGACTTCTTCAGGAGGAAAAATATCCAATGCCAGAACACCTTCTTTCTCACCTCTTCTCATCGCGAGTAATCGGTGCGATGGCGTTTTTGCAATAGGCTCAGTCCATTCAAAATAGTCTTTGAATTTTTGACCCTCAGCTTCTTTTGTCTTTAACACTTTCGATTCGATAGCACCTTCACTCCAGAATAATTCGCGCACCGATTTTCGTATTTCCGGATTTTCACTAACCCATTCTGCTATTATATCACGAGCACCATCAAGCGCTTCCTGTACGTTGGCAACACCTTTTTCCGAATCAATGAAAGATTTCGAAAAAGCCTGCAAATCAATATTTTCCTGATCCTTGATCTTCTGGGCCAATGGCTCTAAGCCTTTTTCTTTCGCTACACTTGCGCGAGTCTTCCGTTTCGGTTTGAATGGAAGGTATATGTCGTCTAATTCAGCTAGCGTTTCGGCTCCTACAATGGCTTGCATTAATTGAGGGGTAAGTTTGCCTTGCTTCTCAATAGAGGTAATAATAGACTCCCTGCGCTTGTCTAATTCACTGAGTTGTTCAATTCTGTCGCGAATAGTGGCAATAACAACTTCATCAAGACTCCCGGTCATTTCCTTACGATAGCGCGCAATGAAGGGGATTGTAGCACCCTCCGCAAGAAGTTCGGCTACTGCCGTAATATTCTTAATGGGAAGGGAAAGTTCCTTTGCAATTTGTGCTACCCAACGTATTGTATTCTCGTGCGCCATAGTTCAAAAACAGGGTGGCAAAAATAAAGGAACGAACGGAACCTGCAACATTAATTACAGATACCTCAAAAAATAGAATAATTGATCATCGGTGTGAAAATTGAATTCAACTTTGTAAGTTTGCGCTCCGAAAAATGGAAGTTATTATAAATCTTACCATTAACTAGGCACATAAATGGCGCGGTAGCTCAGGTGGTTAGAGCGCAGGATTCATAACCCTGAGGTCGGGGGTTCAATTCCCCCCCGCGCTACTGAAGGCGATAAGTCAAAATTGTTATTGACTTGTCGCCTATTTTTTTGATTATAATTCGCGGATATTTCTGCAATTAGGCCGATTACAACATTGACTTGTGAGGTTCGAAATGCATCACTTTTTTTATCAAAGATAATACCTTCTGGAAAGAGGATGTTCTGCACCATTTTTCTTTCCTCATAATC
>JBKJOF010000147.1:0-82644 GCA_046595655.1 Chryseolinea sp.
ACTTCAAAATACGTAATAGTTGCGATCATCAGTCTGTTTGCAATAGTCGCCAATGCGCAGACAAAACACCTACCCTATTTTCAAGATAATAATTTCGTTGATTTTGCTGCGGGTGCAGGTAAAAATATCTACTCGGGTAGTTTGAGTTGGTATCACCTTCATCCAATAGGTAAAAAGAAACAAAGGTTCACAATAGGATATGGAGTTCGATTAACATCGGTGTTTGGTAAGAATCAAGACCACATTACTGCACCCGCTATACTTACCTCCAAGCAAAAAGGACCCCAGGTACTATTTAGTAAAACATACAATGAAAGTTTAGATACGCTAACAATTAAATCACTGCAAGCAAATAGTGTTAACATTTCAATTAATCTTCATTACAACCTTAACTCTAAATTTTCATTTGGCGCTAATATAGACGCAGTCGGATTCAGTTTTGGGAAGAACGTAACAGGGGCTTATCAATCATCGATCAGTGATGCTGACAATACTATACAGTCTGCAGCTCCCACATCTTTCAACGCGTTATTAGTTAGCGATAACGACTATGGTACGCTGAATTCAGAATTCTATGCTAAATATAATTTTAATGGAAAAATTGGAATCAGGGCTGGTTATGAATTTCTGTTTACCGAATATACAACCAATCAAAAGTTAGCGCTCAATAATGACAGATATAGAGCTAAGTATCAAATGGCTTTTATAGCAATTACTTATCGCTTAAAAAGAAAATGATAGTTTTTATCATACCTGTTTGTCGGTTGTATTATAATCTGGTTTGCGACAAGCCTATTGATTACATGACTAAACCTTTCAACATACCAGACAATGTTCAGGAGCGAACGCTTAAAAATTTTATAATATAAAACACAACTGAGATGAACAACAATTTTAAAACCACAATACTTGTAACATTTATATGTTCAGTTTCCTTCATTCACTCATCAACCGCTCAAATTAGTATAGGCGTTACGGGAGGAGCAGCAACCCGTTGGTCGCTTCCTAAACATAAGGAAGCTGTTGGTCTTGGTTACACGGCAAGTGCTAAATACAAAATTTCAGAACGATGGACCGCTGGCGCTAATTTTTCCTCATTTCATTTTGGCCCGGAAGAAAAATCGACTGATAATGTTGATTATAAAATTACGTACTACGCATACACGGGCTTGGTAGAGTATCATCTCCTTAAGAAGGCCAGATTTAAACCCTACTTCGGAATAGACTTGGGAGCTTATAACTACTATACAGTAACCACAATTGATCTCGGCCAATCTGGTAAACAACGACAAGTATTGAACAAGACATATGCAGGATTTGCGCCTACGGTTGGTGCTAACTATTCTATTGCTAAAAACCTTCTTCTAAATGGAAGTCTGAAGTTCAATGCCGTTATTATTAAAGAGGCAGCACCGATAGGTTATGCTTCCATCAGTGTTGGAATATTTTATGCTTTTAATAAATAAGTATTTCGTTGTGTATGTTCTGTGATACTTCTGTGATACATAAAGACTTGCTTTGAGTTATTGTTAAACCAAAATATTATTCCCATGAACATTACTAAATTGATCTTTAAAAGTTTTATGTCATTAGCAGTTATTTCTGTTATGCTTTCATCTTGTAAATCCGATGACCCTACAACAACCTTTACTTCAGATCCTGTCGGTACGCAAACTTCACTGAAGACAGGTACGCTGGTTAATGTTGATGGTCCAGGCACGTCTGGCTCGTTGTCTATTGTTAAAGATTCAAACGCCACAGAGTTCGTAAAGCTTAACTCAGATTTTATGTCAGGCTTTGCAACGGGGACGGTGGTTGTGTATCTGGCAAAAACAAGCGAAAGCATTAAGACCCAACGGGCTGGAGGAACTACAGCAACAAATGTAAAAGCTGTAGGATTTGTAAATGCGAATGGCGAGCGCTACCTCAAATTACCTTCTACTTATGTAGGATATTCTTATGTGGTTCTTTACTGCGAAACTGCTGAAATTAATTTTGGATATGCAGAACTAAAGTAAGGTTGCATACATTAAAAGGCTTGTAAATTTTTACAAGCCTTTTTTTTATTTTAAATGAACTCCAATCATGAAGAAGATATTCATACTTGCTTTTTGTTGTGCCATTTCGCTTCATACTGTTGCTCAATCAAAGTGGCAAATCGATGCTGCCAAATCCAATATTAAATTTACCATTGATGGGCCATTTGGTATTGATGTTGATGGCACGCTGGGTTCTCCGAAAGGAACCATTGTGTTTGATGCTTCAAAATTAGAAAGCTCGTCATTCAATATTTCAATAGATCCCAATACCGTTTTCACAGACAATCGTAAACGTGATGGGCACCTTAAGAAATCGGAGTTTTTTGATGTGTCAAAGTATAAAGTCATTACGTTCACATCCACTAGAATTCAGAAAGATGGCGATAAACTTATTCTCACCGGTAGTCTATCGACGAAGGATAAAATCCTACCCGTAAAAATTCCATTTACGTTTACAAAATTCGGAAGCGTTGGACATTGGAAAGGTGAACTTAAATTAAACCGCCTGGACTATCATGTTGGTACATCCAGCCTTACGATGGGTGATGATGTTAAGATTTCAATTGAAGTTTTTGCGCGTGAATCTGCCTCTGAGAAATAGTATGCTAAGTTAGCTAGGCCGATTTAATAACACCAACACTTTTTAAGCTTAGTCAATCCTACTGAAACTCTATTACAATATTTTCTAGTCACAAAACTATTGTAATTCAGATTTTCCAAACAATACCGAATACTGCTGACACCATATCAATACATATTTATACTTATCTAAATCAGGCATACCAGTGACATCGTATGACTGCTTGCCGGTTGTCGATTTAAGCGCACCAAGATTAATGTAATCAGTTGCCTTTTCATCGGTGCTTAAATAAACTTTAAGATCCGGGCCATTTTCTGTACTGAAGGGTTCAAGAACCAACACTTTCTTTCCGGCATCGTCATAGATTTTTACTGTTCCGCTTACCGTATGCGCGGAACTCATCAGGGTACCTTCTTTTAATAACGTAATACCTGTTTCCATTGGATCAAACGGATCAACGACAGGTTTGGTGGGTGTCTTGTCATCGTCTTCACTGCATGAAAACAAAAAAAGAACTGCGAATACTACAAATATTTTTTTCATCTGATTATAGTTTAAATGAAATCCAAGACTACTAGTTTAGAAGTCTAACAAAAAATTAAATTTTCTATGTATTGACCAAAGGAAGATTAAATGAAAAAATTGTTTGACCCTTCGCTTCACTCTGCACATGAATATCACTTTCATGTATTTCTAAAATATTCTTTACAATCGCCAGACCTAGCCCGGTACCACGATTGGATTTATTGTTTTCCACTTTATAATACCTGTCAAAAATCTTTGGTAGCTCTTCAGACGCAATGCCGGGGCCAGTGTTCATCACGCTTACGTTTACGTGTTTGCTGACTTCCTCCATCTTTATTCTCACCTTGCCGTTTTCAGGTGTGTAGTTCATTGCGTTATCAATAAGGTTCTGGAGTGCTCTTTCGATCAGCGCTATGTCTGCACAGACAACGGGCATCTTACTAGGCAATTCAGTTTCCAATTCAATGTTTCTTTCTTGTGCCAATAATTTATATTTACGACTCAGGTCTTGCAAAAGATCAAACATAAAGAACGATTCCATTTTTGGTTTGATCTGTCTGGATTCGAGTTTAGAAAGTTCAAACAAGTCCGTCATTAATCTCTTCAAACGTTCTGTGCTTTTAATTATAGTTTGCAAATACTCCTGCTGCTTTTGCGCATCTAATGTATCGTGTTTCATGATCAACGTTTCGATGTAGCCATGAATAATCGAAATTGGAGTACGAATATCATGTGATATGTTTGCAATCAAGTCTCTTCTAAGTTTGTCTACTTCTTTAAGTTCTTCCATGTTTCGAAGAATAGTGTCTGCCATTGTATTTACAGTAATCGATAACTCAGCAAGTTCTCCTTTTGATTGGATAGGAATTCGTGAACTTAAATCTCCTTCACTAAATTTTCGTACAGTTAGAATAATGTCTCGGAGTGATTTCATAAGCAACCAGAGCACAAGTAAACCAATGATAAAAGCTGCAACTAGTGTAAGTATAAAAGATTGCGTGCCGATTTTCAGCAAGTAACTTTCTTGAAGAGCAGTTGCTATGTTTTCAGATTCCTCACTTGCGAGAATCATATATACATAACCAAGCTGAACACCTTTCTCATAAACTGCCGTTGCTGAAAAAATAGTTGACTTGCCTGGATTGCGGGGATCATCTCCATAAACTAAAGTTTTCCCTTTATCCTTCAAAAAAGAAGTGATGGGTTCAATGGATACATATTGAAGTTTCACTTTTTTATCCAACACAACAAATGACAAAATCTTTCCTTGCGGATCAAGTAGATAAACTTCAAGACTTGGATTAACAGCCATCATCGAATGCATGATCTTTCCAAGGGCCTCATCATTTACTTTGCCATTTACAAATGGATTTACTTCTAGTAACATGTGCGAGGCAACATGGGCATTTAATTTTTGTGTCGTCTCATCAGAATAACGCTTGGCCGTTGATATCGTAATCATTGTATAACTAACACCAAGAAGAACGAGAATGAGAAAGAACAGAATAGAAATTTTCCAGAACAAACTTTCTTTGGTGCGGGTAAAAAATGTTTTAGTATCCATGACTATAAAATTGATATTTTTTCCATTGTTAGTTCATCATTAAACCTATAACCAATTCCCCAGGTGGTAAGGATATAATGCGGTTTCGAAAAATCAGATTCTATTTTTGATCGCAGCCTGTTGATGTGAGAGTTTACCGTATGCTCATAACCTGAAAATTCGTAACCCCAAACCAGGTTTAACAAATCTTCGCGACTATAACTCTTTCCAGGATGTTGAGCTAACAATACAAGCAAATCATATTCTTTGGGAGTTAACTCAATTCTATTTCCGTCAAGTATAACTTTGCGTTTATCGTTCTCGATGATCAGTTTTTCTATTCTTAAAATACTGCCGGAAGGATTTTGAATTGCTTTCTCATGCGCCTTTTGTCTTCGTAAAATTGCTTTTACACGGGCAACAAATTCGCGAATGCTAAAAGGTTTTGTTAGATAGTCATCCGCCCCGATTTCCAGACCAAGTACTTTATCGATTTCCTCTGATTTTGCAGTGAGCATTAAAATGGGCGTGATGATTTCTTGCGCGCGCAGCTTTCTGCATACCTCAAGGCCATCGATACCGGGAAGCATAATATCCAGAATTATTAAATCGAAAGCTTCACTACTTGTCATCGCCAATCCATCCTCACCATTGACACAATGTTTTATCTGGCAAACCAGATCTTTAAGGTGTATTGAGATTAACTCGGCAATATCTTTGTCATCTTCAATAATCAGAACCTGTGGCATCTGTAACTTTTTCTGTAAACTACATGAAAAAGTATCACGATTTTGTCACGGCCGTTACATTTGAGTTTTTGGGTAGATTTATATTTCCAGCGAGCAGGTAATTTCTACTTCTGTTAACCTACGTATCTGAGTTTCCGTTGCTTTCATAAAGAATTGAAACTAATAGGGACTCGCTCCCAGTATGTTCTATCGCAAATTGACAATTCAATAAGGCCGCGTGATGGAGATTTCAAGATTAATCATTAGTCTTAACAAAGTTTGCGATTCGATTAAAGAGAATTATGTGACGAATGAAATAAAAACAGGCTTAATCAATTCGAGATTAAAGAACAAATAAAGAACTTTTAGAAAAAGACTGGAGAACTGAATTTAAAAAAGAAAGCCCGACTGAAAAGTCGGGCTTTACCTTGTTGTACCTCAGGCCGGAATCGAACCGGCACACCTTACGGTACACGATTTTGAGTCGTGCGCGTCTACCAGTTCCGCCACTAAGGCAAGTTAATAATGCCTTTCACTTTAATTGGGTTGCAAATATGTGCAAACTTTATCTGTTCCGCAATTTAGAGTTCAATAAATTTTACCAATGAAAAAGCTTCTGTGGGTGCTGAGAAAAGAGTTTTTACGCGCTTCCAGACTTTGCCAAATAATTCTGATTTACGATAATTCTCTAAATCAGAGGGAGCCTTCCATTCGCTTACGGTGGTGAAGCGCAGGGGATCTTGTTCCTCCGTCAGCAATCGAAGATGTGTGCAGCCAGGAAAATTCCGAATCGCTACTTTGTTTTCGTTAAAAATCTGAAGGAATTCTTTTACTCCGGCCTCCGTAAAATTCATGCGGACGATACGCGTAATCATGCTTCGTAATTTAAAATTTTTGATTTGCGTTTTTACTGCATCACATAAGGTAAGTCAGCTTCTTTCTTCCAAACACATAATTCCATCCTCTGGCTGCGTACTTCTTTCTTTATTCGTCAAAGAAAATATTCACTGTGCTATCGTAACTGAGTCCTAATAGTTCGGAGGCATTACCTCTATAAATTCCTACCTCCATTAAGCCAAGGCTGTTAAAGACTATAAAACATTCACCCTGTTCGGCCTGATTGTAATGGGTTTGGATCCGCCTGAATTTCTCTCCTCCAAATTGAATAGTATACGTTTTTCCTTTGCTTAAAAAATCGAAGGGCTCTCTTGGGATATTCGTAATCAGATTTCCAAAATGATCCACCCGAATAACAGTTCCGGTAATTTGTTTTTTGGTTGCCTTTACTTGCCGGTCGGTCATTTTTTTAAAGGTAGGCATGGGTTTGCCTAAGTTCGTAATGGCAACTCCGCTCGCTAATTTAACAGCCGCGTGTGCAAAAATATCGCGCTCCGGAAATGTAGTGTCGATCGCATTGATGGAATTCAGTTCTACCAATGTTTGATGACCTTTGTCGCTAATCAAACCAAAGAGTCCATTATCGCAGCCCACAAAAAAATGATCTTCTAATTGCAACGCGATGAACGAATCTCCGCGGTTCCCAGTTGAATCTACACCAACAAGGTGAATAGTACCTTTCGGAAAATCGCGAAACACTGCACGCAAAACAAATGCGGCATGGCCAATATCAGACGGTTTAATTTTGTGGCTGATGTCTTCAATGCGAATGCCGGGATTAATGCTGATGATCTTTGCTTTAATTGCCGCTACGTAATGATCGTTTTCGCCTGAATCCGTAAGAAGAGTAACGATGGCCATGCCGTAGATATTCGCTAAATTTGTGACACGAAATTAAACACTTTTAGTGCATATTCTTGTATAAGTTCAAAATTCAAAGTTTGAGGTTCGAAGTTTAAAGTTTAACGTTTTGATTGAAAAAATAATATTACTCGAAAACATTTCCCTGATTGATTTCCTCGGAATTGAAAATAAAACCATTGACACATTGGCTGCCGCTTTTCCCAAAAGTAAAATTGTTTCGCGTGGCAATGAGGTGTTGATTAAAGGATCGACTGAAGAGATTACGCAGATTGATGATATTCTCACCTCGCTGCTCGATCACTATCATCGCTTTGGAAAGGTGACAGAAGAAAATGTGCAGAACTACCTCGGCAATGGTCATGAAGAATGGATTAGTGAGATCTCCGATTCCAATGATGGCGTTATTGTTTATGGAACCCGTGGCAATCCGATCAAACCAAAATCAGTTAACCAACAGAAGTTGGTGCAACTGGTAAAGGAAAATGATTTAGTATTTGCGCTTGGTCCTGCCGGAACAGGTAAGACATACATATCGGTTGCGCTCGCTGTTCGTGCATTGAAGAATAAATGGGTAAAGAAAATCATCATCACCCGTCCGGCTGTAGAAGCAGGAGAGAATCTTGGCTTCCTTCCGGGAGATCTTAAGGAAAAAATTGATCCCTACCTGCGTCCGATTTATGACGCACTCAACGACATGCTTCCGCTTGAGAAATTGAAGTATTACATGGAGCGTGAGATCATTGAGATCGCACCACTAGCATACATGCGCGGCAGAACATTGAACAACGCTTTTATTTTATTGGACGAAGCGCAGAACACAACACCCATGCAGATGAAAATGTTTCTCACGCGAATGGGGCCTGAATCGAAGATGATTATTACCGGAGATGTAACACAGGTTGATCTACCTACGCGTCAGCAATCCGGCTTGAAAGAAGCATCCAGAATTTTGTCGGGTGTAAAAGGTATTGGCTTTATCGAGTTGAGTGAGAAAGATGTTGTGCGCCATAGATTGGTGCGTGATATTATTGAAGCCTATGGCAGGGAGGGTTCATAGACTTTGGAAAACCAACAGGTAATCTTCAACAATTTAATGTTGTTAATGTTGGAACCTCTTGATCTTACGGTAGCTCAATTTATTTGTGACGAGTGATTTTTGATCAGTGATTTATGACTGAGCATGACAAATTAAATTTTTCGGAAAAAATTTAAAATCATTAATCGCAAATGAATCCGGTTAGATGAGCTCCGTACACATCCTCTTTCCGTGGATGAGCGAGGTGAGGTAATCAAAAAAAGGTTTGACTAAAAGAGGTTGAATAGCAAATCACAAATCAATTCTTTAATAAGCATTCAAGATCAACTGGAATAAAGTTGAAAATTCCTACCTTTCTACATGTTTGCATGGATACCCTATCCCTTTGTTCGCATCGTTGTGTTTTTTATAGCAGGTATCTTATTGGGAATTTATCAACCTGATATTCTGAATGAACAGCTAGCTCAAATACTTTTAGTTGTACTTGTTTTTCTCTACTTCGTATTTTTTTTTGTCCAGCAAAAGTTTCAACGTTTCAATCCTGGCTTCCTCGGACTTGCCACTATTTTTCTGGCCGGGTATGTTCATTTACTTTCTCAAACTGACTCCCGACAATCCAATCATTTTATTTATAATCCACAGGCGATTGAATATTACAAAGCAGTAGTAACAAAGTATGCTGAGGAAAAAGATCGTTCATGGAAAACAGAAGTGAGTGTATTGGAATTGAGAAGCGAAGGCAAGTGGAGTAAGTATGAAGGTAGAATAGTATGTTATTTTCCAAAAGACGATTTTCAAAAACCATTTCAATACGGTGATGTATTGTTGGTAAAAGGCAATCCGCAAATTGTTCAACCACCATCAAATCCAGGTGAGTTTGATTATAAACGATTCTTAACTTTTCGAGATGTTTATCACCAGCATTTTATCAAGCGAGAAAATGTGCAATGGTTAACGAACGATCCTCCGTATTACTTTCCTTATTATTCTATTAAAGTTCGTGCATGGGCCGATTCTACCTTGTATGCAAATGTTGCAGGTATTCGTGAGCAAGCTATTGCATCGGCTTTGGTTCTTGGTGTTACCGATGGTTTAGATAATGAATTATTAAACGCTTATTCAGCTACCGGTGCTATGCATGTTTTAGCTGTGTCGGGTCTTCATGTAGGTATTATTTATTGGATCATCTTATTATTGTTTAAACCGCTGAACAAACTAAAATCAGGAAAGTGGATTCTTGCTGGTTTGAGTTTAGTCATTCTTTGGGCGTATGCTTTTGTTACGGGTTTATCACCATCCGTGCTTCGAGCGGTTACCATGTTTTCGGTTGTGGCTTTAGCGCGTCCATGGAATCAGCGTACCAATATTTATAATACGTTAGCAGCTTCAGCATTTCTTTTATTGCTCTATGAACCATACTTTATTATGTCAGTGGGATTCCAGCTTTCGTTTCTGGCAGTGCTTGGTATTGTGTATTTGCAACCGGCACTTTACAATTTGTGGGAACCGAAACAAAAAATATGGGATGAAGTATGGAAGATTACGGGTGTTTCCATTGCAGCGCAAGTTGCTACCTTCTCATTGGGACTCTTGTACTTCCATCAATTTCCAAATTACTTCTTCATTTCAAATCTCTTTGTTATCCCGATTTCGTTTGTTGTACTGGTAGATGGACTGGTAGTGTTGGGCGTTGGATTTATTTCACCTCTTGCTGGTTTTTTCGGGTTGATTCTGGAGTGGTCCATTAAGTTGATGAATCTTGTGGTTTTTACCGTTGAAGATTTTCCGTTTAGTTTAGAAGAGAATATTTACATCAATACCTTTCAGTGTTGGATGATTATGTTTTTGATCATCGCTTTCGTTTTGTTTATTGAATATAAGAAGTTCTCTTACCTGATTGCTTCCATGTGTTTATCTTGCGTAGTAGCAATAAGTTCGTGGATGCATTTTATGGATGATGTAGAAGTGAACAGAATGACGATTTATAAAGTGGCTCATCACAGTGCTTTTGATTTGATTGATCATGGACAAGCACTATTCTTTGCGGATTCTGATTTGTATAACGACCACGAAAAATTACGTTTTCATATTCAACCTAATCGCCTGATCAGTGGAGTCAGCAAAGTTCGATCGGGATATGAGAATGCGGACAATGTATTGACACACCATGGTTGTACCGTTTTGGTGTGGAAGCAAAAGACAATTCTCATTCTAAATCAAAATGAGTTCACATTGCCCGAAAATATAGAGGTTGATTATTTAATTGTTTCTCAAAATGCTATTAAGGATTTGCGTTCAATTCAAAATCGAATCCACTCGAAGAAAATAATTTTCGATAGCAGTAATTCATTTTTCTATGTAGATAAGATTCTAAAGCAGGCAGATGAATTGCATATTGATGTGTATTCTGTTTTGCATGAAGGCGCGTTTAATGTGGAGACCTAAACTATTTTTATGAAGTATATTGGCTACACGATTCAGAATCGAAAAGCATACATAACACTTAACAGGCCTGAGAAGCGAAATGCGTTATCGCATGAATTGATAGCTGAATTGAAAGAAGCATTTCACCTTGCTGAAAAAGATGATCAGGCAAAGGTTATTATTTTGAAAGCAACTGGTGAAGCATTCTGTTCTGGCGCTGACCTGGCTTACCTTCAACAACTTCAAAGCTTTTCTCATGAAGAGAATCTTACGGATTCAAATCACCTGAAGGAATTATTTCTTCAAATCTATACATTAACGAAGATTGTCATCGCTCAGGTTCAAGGTCATGCTTTGGCTGGTGGTTGTGGGTTGGCAACCGTATGCGATTTTGTATTTGCTGTTCCCGAAGCAAAGTTTGGATATACAGAAGTGAAGATTGGATTTATTCCTGCCATCGTCATGGTATTCTTACTTCGTAAAATAGGAGAGGGCAAATCGAAACAACTTCTGCTTACGGGCGATTTGATTCTGGCAGAGGAAGCCATGCAATTGGGTTTGGTGAATAAAGTCATTGCATTTGATGAAATTGAAAAGCACGTTGAAGCTTTTTCTCAACGATTGATAGACACCAACTCTCAGCATGCAATGATGCTTACAAAAAATATGATGGGTCGAGTGCAATCGATGGCGTTGGAAGAAGCGTTATCGTTTGCATCAAAAATGAATGCAACGGCACGTGAGAGCGTTGATTGTAAAAAAGGTATTGAAGCATTTCTTTCTAAGAAGAAAATAAGCTGGTAATCTTTAATAGTGAAGTAAAAGGCACATCAATATTACGGCATCGTAAAAATCTCTTTTAAATGTTTTAATCTCATGGGTTAAACTCATAACCTCATGAAGAATTTTTTAACCTTACTTTTTTCACTAAGTATCTTTATTGCCTCGGGCCAATCCTATACTGGCGACAGTTGGGGCCAAGTAAAAACAAATGGTGCCGGCACCATCGCTCTTGCTTATGTTGAAACTCCAAGTTTTGTTTACAAAGATAATTCGGGAAAAGTGACAGGTATTAGTGTTGATATCATGACTGACTTTGTGAAATGGGTGAACGACACCAAGGGTGTAAAGCTTGGAAGTAAGTATGTTGGTGATGGATCAAATTTCAGAGGAATGTATGACAAGGTAAAGGGATCAATCGGTGGGGTTATAGGATTGGGAAATGTAACCATCACAGAAGAGAGGAAGAAAGAAGTAAAGTTTAGCCCTCCTTTCATTACAAACTTTGCCATCCTTATTACTAATGGAAGTGTAGCGCCACTTGCTAAGTTTGAAGATCTTCCTACAACCTTTGCCGGACTAACAGCCTATGCAGCCAAGGGAACGACTAACGAAAAGCGAATGGTTGAGTTAAAGAAAAAATATTT
The DNA here is from genome assembly GCA_046595655.1 of Chryseolinea sp. Lineage (GTDB taxonomy): Bacteria > Bacteroidota > Bacteroidia > Cytophagales > Cyclobacteriaceae > Chryseolinea. The sequence goes on from JBKJOF010000147.1 coordinate 12,064, forward strand.
TCCAGCGATGAAAATTAGTAACACCACTACAAGTCAGGAAACATTAGAGAAGGTAATAGCTGACCAAAAAGGTTTTGCTTATCTCGACTTAGCCTTTTACCTTGAAGCAATGCAAATGAATAAGGGCATTAAGCGTCATCCAATTGGTGATAAAGCTGCTGAGCAATTTGGTTTCATCATGCCCATGAACAGTGATTGGTCTCCTTTGATGACTGATTTCTTTTCTGCCAATGGTGGCTACATTAACTCTCAACAATATCGGTCGATATTATTGAAGCATTTGGGTGAACCCGGAATGAAACTGATGAAGTTGGCGGGTAAGTAACCAAACAAACTTTGATTTTGAAAAGCCATGATACCATGGCTTTTTCTTTTTAGATGAAATGGCAATGGTTCAGCGTTTCATAAAATTTCTTACTTTCGAGCTTTCTATTATCAACCGATGAAAAAAATTCTTGTTGTATATTTTACACAGTCTGGTCAGCAACGATCTATTTTACAGTCATTTGTTAAACCATTATTAGATGGAGGACATTTTGTTCACTTCGAAGAAATTCAACCTGTCGAGAAATATCCTTTTCCATGGAGCGCCTTCCAATTTTTTAATTCCTTCCCGGAAACATTTATGCAAAAATCGGTGGCACTGAAACCACTTTCGATAAATGCGTTTGAAGATTATGATCTGACCGTGTTGGGATACCAACCATGGTTCTTAACACCATCACGGCCAATGAGCTCTTTCCTTCAGTCGGATGAAGGACAAAAAATATTGAAAGGAAAAAAGGTTATTACCATTCTAGGTTGCCGCAACATGTGGTTGGGTGCACAAGAGAAAGTGAAACAATGGTTGCAAAAAGCTGACGCAAAATTAGTAGGACACATTGCCCTCATTGATAAGAGTGGAAACCTGACGAGTCTTGTTACAATCTTGCGATGGATGCTAGCTGGAAAGAAAGATGCGTTTTGGTTTTTTCCTCCCGCGGGAGTTTCAACGCGTGACGTTGATCATGCAGCGGTTTTTGGAAAGTTGCTCAACGAAGCAATCGTATCAAATGAATATGAGCCGCTACAAAATAAATTCAATCAAAATGAGGCGATTGAGATCAGACCGAATCTTGTTATGATGGAGAGACGCGGACAAAAATCATTTTCCATTTGGTCTAAGTTTATTTCAGCGGGTGGGCATATCGATTCTGTAAGCAGAAAAATACGGGTCTATGTTTTTATGTTTTTGTTACCAACCGTCATTCTCATTTTAACTCCTTTATTGTGGATACTTTCGGCCATTACATTAGTGGTGAAGCGAAAACAATTGCAGGAAGAAATTACATATTTCAAACAGACAGCACTTCGAACCTCAAACAAGACAGTCTGAAAAATGTATATAAAATATACCATTTGGTATATTTTATATACATTTGCCCGTGACCAAGTCAGAGCGTACCCGCCAGTTTATTATTGAAAAGACAGCTCCTTTATTTAATACCAAGGGTTATGATGGTACTTCCATGTCTGATCTGATTCAGGCAACGGGACTTACCAAGGGTTCCTTGTATGGAAACTTCAAGGATAAAGAAGACATCTCGATGGAAGCTTTTCGATACTCGATTGGAAAGGTACGGGAGTCAGTGCGAAAGGAACTTAACGAACTATCCACCTATAAAAAACAATTAGCCGCCTTGCTTGATTTTTATGCCCGTTATGTTTTTGATCCTCCGGTAAAAGGGGGTTGTCCTTTATTGAACACCGCGATTGATGCTGACGATAATCGCATCGCTATGCGAAGTGTCGTCACAAAGGAATTAATGACTACAATCAATTTCATTTCAGATTTACTTAAAGAAGGAGTAAAGGCAGGTGAGTTTAAAAAGGGAATTAGGACGATGGATATTGCCTATACATTTTTTTGTTCCGTTGAGGGAGCGATCATGTTTTCACGTGTGGAGCGATCGCGCGAGCCTATGGATATTATTGTTAAACATTGTAAAAGTATTTTAGAACAAATCAGTAAATAATATGATTCAAAGAAGAGTAGTGGTTACAGGAATGGGAGCGCTGACACCTGTTGGAAATTCAGTTTCAGAATTTTGGAATGGTTTACTTTCCGGCAAAAGCGGAGCAGGACTTATTACAAGATTTGATACCTCAAAGTTCAAAACGAAGTTTGCCTGCGAAATAAAAGATTATAATCCACTAAATTATTTTGAGAGACAAGAGGTTCGGAAGATGGATCCCTTTACACAATATGCTTTGATATCCACTGCTGAAGCGATAAAAGATTCTGCACTTGATCTTGATAAAATTGACAAGACAAGAGTAGGTGTTATTTGGGGATCGGGTAATGGAGGATTTCAAACCTTTCAAAACGAAATTATCGAGTTTGCAAAAGGTGATGGAACACCGCGAATGAATCCGTATTTCATTCCCAAAGTATTGGTTGATATTGCTTCCGGTTGGATATCGATTAAGTATGGTTTCATGGGTGTGAACTTCACCACGGTGTCTGCCTGTGCCACATCAACTACAGCAATCATCGATGCCATGAATTATATTCGTTGGAATAAAGCAGACATTATTGTAACCGGTGGATCGGAAGCAGCGGTGAATGAAGCAGGCATTGGAGGTTTTGGTGTAATGAAAGCATTATCAACGCGCAACGATGATCCAACTACTGCTTCTCGTCCGTTTGATGTTGATCGCGATGGCTTTGTGATGGGCGAAGGTGCAGGTTCTTTAATTTTGGAAGAGTATGAACATGCTAAAAGACGTGGTGCCAAAATATATGCCGAGGTAGCCGGTGGCGGAATGTCGGCTGATGCATATCATTTAACCGCGACACATCCAGAAGGAGCCGGTGCAATATTAGGAATGAAGTGGGCATTAGAAGATGCGGAATTAAAACCGGAAGACGTAGATTATCTCAATCCCCACGCAACTTCAACTCCTGTTGGAGACAACAGTGAAATGAAAGCGGTATCTAAATTTTTTGGTGATCATACAAAGAAGCTTCATATCAGTGCAACAAAATCTGCCACTGGTCATTTACTCGGTGGGGCAGGAGCGATTGAAGCGATGATCGCCATCAAAGCGATTCAGGAGAATATAATTCCACCAACGATCAATACCGTTACCATTGATCCATCATTACCACAAGGATTGAATATTGTGTTAAAAGAAAAGTTTAGCAAGGAAATAAATGTAGCCATGAGCAATACTTTTGGCTTTGGCGGACACAATGCTACGGCAGTGTTTAAGAAAGTGAAGTAGTAGTTGCAAAGGACAAAAATTGAAGTACGAGGTACGACCTAAAATGTATAGATCGTACCTCGTTCCTTGTAATTTATTTATTCGCTTTTCAGTGATTTCACGGGATAGCATGGTAATCGTTGGTTGTTGATCGTTGTTGGTTATTCGTATTTCATTTCTTGTTGATTTCGTGTTGTTGTTTCCGAGTTAACGGTATCAGGCACTTGGTAAAAGAAAACTTATTTTACTCACTCTTTAAACTATCAACAGGATTTCTTCTGGCTGCCTTAAAGGATTCAAAACTTACAGTGGCCCAGGCGATAATAATTGCACCCGCACCTGCCACAATGAATACAATAAAATCTAAATTAGTTCTGTATTCAAATCCTTCAAGCCAATTGTTCATTAGGTAATAACCAACGGGTATTCCAATGGCGAAAGCAATCAACACCAGCATGATAAATTCTTTTGAAAGCATGTTTACAATTTGCAATACGGACGCGCCCAATACTTTTCTCACGCCAATTTCTTTGATGCGTTGTTCTGCAGTGAACGATGCTAGTGCATATAATCCAAGACATGCTATGAAAACAGCAAGTCCGGCAAACAACAAAACAATATTGGAAAGGCGCTCCTCAGTTTGATACAGCTTTGCCATTTGTTGATCGAGGAAAGAATATTCAAAGGCTGATGGAACAATCTTTTTATAAATATCTTCAAGATGTTTTACCGTTCCGGCAAGATCTTTTGCATCTACTTTAACAAGCAAGTAGGTGTATCCCTCGTTCTTCGCATTGTGAAAACAGTACGGCCCGATTTTCTGATGAAGAGAAGCGAAATGGAAATCTTCTGTAACACCCACTACTACGGTGGGGCCATCAAACCCTTGAATGTTTACACGTTTTCCAATTACCTCTTCTGGACTTAATAATAAATAGTCAGCGGTTGCTTTATTTATAACGACTTGCACAACGGTATCTTTAGGATCTTTGTTTTCGGAAAGTGTTTTACCGGCCAGTAATTTTATACCCAGTACATCTAATACTTCGGAGGTAGCTCTGGTGGTAAGGATTCCTGCACCTTTATCTGTTTCACCTTCGCGCACAATGTTACGGCTGCTCGTACCAATGCCGGGATACGATTGGCTTCGGGTTACCTTCTTTACTTCTGCGAGTGATTCAAATTCTGTTTTAACTGCTGTAATCTGATCAAGATCTTTAGTTCCCGATACCATCACAGCAATTACCTGTTCAGGTTGATAGCCGAGTTTTTTATCGCGAATGAAATTCATTTGCTTGTAAAATATCAGCGAGCAGATGATCAGGATTATGGAAACGGAGAATTGAAATACAACCAATCCTTTTCGAATGGAGGCTTGTTTTCCTGAACCGGCAGTTCTTTGCAACGCAAGCTTTGGTGAAAATGAAGAAAGATAAAATGCTGGGTAAACTCCTGAAATAAAAGTAAGAAGCACCCACAATGTTCCGAAAGAAATCCAAAACCAACCTTGGTTGATGAAGTCTATCGAAATATTTTTTCCACTTATTTCATTGAACAATGGTAAGGCAACTGTAAAGAATGTAAAACTGATCAGAAGAGACAACAATACAAATACAGAAGCTTCGAAATAAAATTTTCGGTTCAGTTGACCGTACGTAGCGCCTAATGTTTTGGAAACTCCGACTTCTTTATTTCTACGTTGCGATTGTGCCGTAGTTAGGTTCATATAGTTGACTGCGGCAATCAGAAGAATGATCAACGCGAGACCGATCAAAATTTTCACTTGTTTATAATCACCATACTCACGTGAATCAATAGAAGCCGTGAGATCTCCTGAATGTAATCGAATATCCAGCAGTGGTTGAAGTGCAATCGTAAACCATCGATCGGCTTTCGGGATGTTGTGATCTAATAGGTCAGCAATTTTTTTGTTCCCTGTCTGCACGGATACACCTTCGTGCATAAGAAAATAAGTATCGAAGCTGGCATTGCCCCAATTTTGATTTTGCTCCTTGCCAAACCAGTTAGAAGAAAAGGAAGCAATTAATTGACATTGTAGAAATGAATTGGATGGAAAATCTTTATAGATACCAGTAACTTCTAAATTTAAAGCATTATCGACTGAAAGAGTTTTGCCAATAGGATCGCTATTACCAAAGTATTTTTTCGCTGCCGATTCGCTTAGAATAATGGTGCCGGCACGATCCAACGCTTTTTCAGAATTCCCTTTTATAAGTGGAATGGTAAAGACATCAAAGATTTCGGGATCAGCAAAAAATAATTTGTTCTCTGAAAACTTTTCAGTTTCTGTTGAGATGAAACCAATGTCACCAAAGTTATGGTGAAAAACTCTTGCTGTTTTTTCAACCTCCGGAATTTCTTTAGCTGCTGTTGGTCCGAGTTTATTTGGCGAACCTCCCCACTTCATAGTTTGTCCATCCCAAGTCGCACTGATTATCGCTCTGTAGATCCTATCTTTCTTTTCGTGAAAGCGATCGAAGGATAATTCATCTACAACATAAAGACTAATCGCTAAAAATGTTAAGAGACCGATAGACAATCCAAGTATATTGATCAGACTGAATGTTTTGTTTCGAACTAAAGTACGGAGGATGATTTTTAAATTGTTGCGGAGCATACATTTGTTGTTAGTTGATCGTTGTTAGTTAATCGTTGTCCATTTGTTGCCAGTCGCTGGTTACCGGAAACTGGCAGCCGGTAACTTATTTTTATTCACTTCTTAAACTGTCCACAGGATTGCTCATTGCCGCTTTCAATGCTTGTGTACTAACAATGAGCAAAGTAAACGATAGACAAGCCAATCCTGAAAAAGCGATGACCCACCACGGGAAATCGATTCGGTATGCATAGGTTTCCAAAAAGTTACTGAAGCCCCACCAGGATAACGGAGCTGCAATTAGGAAAGCGATTATAACTAACCATGAAAACTCTTTAGCAATTAATGACACGAGACTTTGAACAGATGCACCCATCACTTTGCGGATGCCAATTTCTTTTCTGCGTTGCTCTGCCGTAAAAGCAGCCAGTCCGAACAAACCAAGACAGGTAATGAAAATGGCAAGAGATGCAAATACATTAGCAAGATTACTCACCATTTTAATTCCAGAGAATTTTTTAGCGAATTGATCATCAACAAAAGCATATTCAAATGGATGCGAAGGATCTATTTTTTTAAATACACCTTCTACTTTTTTAATGGACGCCTCTGTATCCTCTGTTTTTTCCAGACGAATGGTAATAGCGCTCACCCAATGTTCATCATAAACAAGAAACGAAGGCTTGATTTGTCCGTTGGGTGAACCCATTAATACATTGTCCATCACACCAATGATGGTAGCTTTTCGTTCGCCCCAAAAAGTTACAGGAGTACCAACCGTTTCTTTTAAACCCATGATGTCGGCAGCTGCTTTGTTTACAAGAATGGAGGCTGTATCTGACTTGAAATCTTCAGAAAAATCGCGGCCTTCCAATATTTTGATGCCGAGTGTTTTCGTGTAATCATATTCTGTAGCAATGGTGGTGAAAAGAACTTTCTGGTCTTTGGGTTTTCCTTGCCATTCCAAAAAATTGTTCGAATATATTTCTGTGACTGGACTGTTTGATTTGGTGACGGAAACAACGGCACCGGAGGCTAATAGCTCTTGCTTAATAGTTTTATAATTTTTTGAGATTTCTTCATTCGACAACACCGTTAGCAAGTTCTCCTGATCATATCCAAGCGATCTTGATTTTGTATGTTGAATCTGTTGTGAGATAACCAGTGTTCCAATAATTAATCCAGTTGCAAAAACAAATTGCAAAACAACCAGCGCCTGACGAGGAGTTGCATTCTTACCTAATTGTACCTTTCCCTTCAAGACTTTTACGGGTTCAAAAGAGGAGAGGTAGAAGGCCGGGTAACTTCCGGAAAAAATTCCGGTTACCAGTATGATGCTTGCTGAGTAAAGCCAGAATTCAACACTGGAATAATCTATTAAAAGTGTTTTCTTAACCAGATTGTTATAAAAGGGTAGGGATAACTCCACCAACACAAGTGCAAACACAAATGAAATGGCAGCGATAATAACAGACTCTCCAATAAATTGGAAGATCAATTCCTTCCTGCGCGAGCCAATGCTTTTGCGAATGCCCACTTCACGTGCGCGACTTTCACTTCTTGCCGTAGCGAGATTCATGAAATTAATACATGCCATTACAATGATGAAAATTGCAATAATGCTGAAGCCTTTAACATAGTCAACCATACCACCAGCTTCTTTTCCATTTTCAAAAGAAGAATGTAAACGCCAACGTAATAACGGATGTAGAAAAAATTCCCGTGGCACATCGACTTGACCTTTTTCTACTAATACATTTTTGATTGTGTTTTCAACTTCCTCTTTTGTAGCGCCTGGCTGCAATTCAACATAGACATTCCATGAGTTGTCTCCCCAATCGCCATCAGCTTCTTGTATATACTCTTCATTTTGAAGAAGTTTAAGAGGTATTAAAAAATTGAACTGAAAGGATGAGTTTGAAGGAACATCAGCCAGGACTGCAGTAACTTTTACTTCGTTTTTATTATCGAGCAGAATAACTTTTCCGATTGGATCGTCATCGCCAAAAAGAGTTTTTGCTGTTGCTTCAGTCAGTACGATTGATTTAGGATCATCGAGTGCAATTTCAGATTGACCTTTTAATATTGGAAAGTGAAAGATGTCCAGAAACTCCTCACTTACAATAAGACCATTATTGTTGATACGCTTATCACCTAATGTAAGAAGGTGATTGCTTCCCCAATCTGCCAATACAGTATTCTTTATTTTACTGTCTCTTGTTTTGAGTTCTTCTTTTGCTGGAAAAGGAACAGAGTTAAAAGAATTTACTTTTCCATCATAGGTAGCATTCACCCACAGCTGATGGATCTGATTGGCGTTGCTATGAAATTTATCATAGGAGAGTTCATCAACAACCCACAATAAAATCAACATACTACAAGCCAGGCCAACAGCCAACCCTGCAATGTTGATAAAAGAGTAAACGGAGTTTTTCAATAAACTTCGAATGGCAATTTTAAAGTAGTTACGAAGCATAGGTAATATTTTAATTTGATCAGTTTCTTCAATGAGTTTATTTTCTACTCGCTTCTCAAACTTTTTGATGGATTGGTTGCTGCAGCGCGTAGTGCTTGTGTGGATACAATGACAATCGTTAATGCCAATGCAATAAATCCTATTACAGGAATGATCCACCATGCAATGGTAATGCGGTAAGGATATCGATCAAGGTATTTATTAAGTACCCACCATGCGAGCGGTGCACCTAATACAAATCCAATAAGTACCAATCGTGTAAAGTCTTTTGAAATCAAAGCTACAATGCTGGCTGTGCTTGCACCCATTACTTTTCGTATGCCAATTTCTTTTGTTCGTTGCTCTGCTGTGAAAGTGGCAAGACCAAAAAGCCCAAGACAAGTAATGAAGATGGCGAGAAATGCAAACACCGATGCCAATGTTCCGATGAGATTGATGTTTGAAAACTTTTTAGCGAATTGTTCATCTACAAATTGATATTCGAAAGGGAAGGATGGATTTAACTTTTTGAAAACACTTTCGGTTTGTGCTAATGTATTTTGTAAGTCCGAAGTTTTATCCAATCGAATCGTAACTACATTCGACCCATATGGATCGAGAAGAAAGAATCCGGGCTGAACTTCTTTGAATGGTGATGCCATCAAAACATCATCTATAACACCAACTACAGTCCAGGTTCTATTCCATAATTTAATTTGAAGACCAATCGGATTCTTGGCACCAATAACTTCTGCTGCAGCTTTGTTGAGAATTATGGAGCTTGAATCACTTTTAAAGTCTTTGGAGAAATATCGACCGTCTAATATGTCAATGCCCATAGTTTCAGAATAGTCATATCCGGTTATGACTCTCGAAAAAAGAATACTTTGCCCTTCTGGTTTTCCGGGCCACTCCAAAGTATTGTTATTATAAATTTCGGTAATCGGACTGCTCGATGTTGTTACTGCTTTTGCCAAACCCAATGAAAGTAATTGCTCTTTGATCGCATTATAATTTTTATTCAGCTCTTCATTTGATTCCACCATAATCATATTCTCGCGATCATAGCCCACTTCGCGTGCCTTTCCATATTGGATTTGTTGATAGAATACGATGGTGCCGACTATGAGAAAAATGGAGAAGAAGTATTGAAGTGATACCAATACTTTTCGAGGCGCAGTAGCACCTCGCCCCACCTGGACTTTTCCTTTCAATACCTTTACAGGATTGAATGATGAAAGGTAGAATGCCGGATAACTTCCTGCAAAGAAACCAACAATAATGATTAGGCTAATCGCCAGGAGCCAAATGGTAGGTGATGAATAATTGATGAAAAGATTTTTCTGAACGAGGTTATTGTAAAGTGGAAGAGTGAATTCAACAACTACCGCTGCCAGGAAAAAGGCGAGTGCAGAGATGAGTATGGACTCACCCATAAACTGAGCGATGAGTTCTCTCCGTCTTGATCCGATGGATTTTCGAATACCAACTTCACGTGCTCGGTGTTCGCTTCGTGCGGTAGCTAAATTCATAAAATTGATACAGGCAATAATCAAAATGAAAATACCAATCAAGGCGAATGCTATTACGCTATCAATCAATCCTCCTGTTTGAATTCCGTTTTCAAAACGAGCGTGTAAGCGCCAATCGGTTAGTGCATGTATAAACAGATCGACTTTTGCATCTTTAACTTTTTCACGAATTAAATTCTTGATGCCATCATTTACTTCCTTCATGCTTGCACCAGGTTGCAGTTCTATAAAGACTTGAAAGGATTGATCGTCCCAAATGGTCTCATTTCTTTTTACCCAATCTTGTCTCGCATAGATGGCCCAAGGCGCTAAAAAGTGAAATTGAAATGAAGAATTGGAGGGTAGGTCTTTTAGTATTCCAGCAATTTTTAAGTCGTGCTCGTTATCTATGCGAAGGATCTGGTTCATTGGATCTTTATCGCCAAACAATGTTTTTGCCAACGACTCTGTAATTAAAATTGAGCCTGGATCTTTTAATGAATTGGCAGATCCTTTTACCAAGGGAAACTGAAACATGCTTAAAAATTCCGGACTGACGAACTGCCCAATTTGAGTTACTTTATTTTCTCCATTGGCCACCATGTGGTTGGCTGACCATTGTGCGACACACGTATTTTTAATTTGGGAGTTATACGTTTTTAAAAATTCATAAGTGGGTAAAGGCACTGCCTGAGATGTCATGATTTTATCACTAAACTCATTGTGAAGCCACAACTGTCCAAGTTGATCTGCATTTTTATGAGAACGATCGAAGGTAATTTCATCCCACACCCACAGCGCAATCAACACGCTGCAAACAATGCCAATGGCAAGGCCACCAATATTAATAAAAGAGTAAACGGAGTTTTTTAATAAACTTCGAATGGCAATTTTAAAGTAGTTACGAAGCATAAAGGGTTGTTGGTTGGTCGTTGCTGGTTACTTGGTAGTTGCAAATCGTTAATTGTAGAAAGTTACTGGTCACCGGAAGCTGGTAACTCCTTATTCGCTTCTCAAACTCTTCACAGGATTTACAGTTGCAGCTTTAATGGATTCGAAACTGACGGTCAGCAATGCGATGAGCAACGCAATGCCTCCAGCATAAACAAACACCATGATACTGATTGGAACTTTGTAAGCAAATCCTTCTAACCATTTGTACATGGCATACCAGGCAATGGGCACTGCAATAACAAATGCGATAATGATAAGTTTAATAAATTCAGTTGACATCAAACCAACAATCTGATTTACGCTGGCTCCCAATACTTTGCGCACTCCAATTTCTTTAAACCTTTGCTCGGCCATAAAGGTAGAGAGACCATAAAGTCCAAGACACGAAATAAACATGGCAATGATGGTAAAGCTGGTGATGATTCTTGATACTCTTCTGTCTTCATCATATTGCTTTTGAATATTTTCATCAAGGAAAGAATATTCAAAAGGAGTATCGCTTACTGCGGCTTTCCATTTTTCTTCAATCGTTGAGACCGAGGATTTAAAATCTTTAGTATTCACAGTCACAATCATGTGGGCAAAGTCATTGGTGGAGTCTGCCATTTCAAACAAGGTCGGATAAATTTCTTCTTTCAAACTCGTTTGATGATAATCTTCCATTACGCCAACTACCTCGAAAGTATATTTCTTACCCTGCCAATCGAAGAAGAGCGGTTGACCAACAATTTTATCAGGCTCTAATCCAAATCGTTTTGCAGCAGTTCGATTTACAATCACTTTGTTATTACTTTCAGAAGCGCGGTTGTCGTTAAATGATCTGCCAGCAACGAGCTTGATCTTCATCATTTCCAGATAGCCTTGATCGACTGTATTGCGCCTGATCAAATTACCATTTTCCATGCTACCTCCAGATGTGTAAAAGTTCATGTCACTCCAAATCATAGAGCCTGGAACATATTCGGTAGCTGAGACAGTTTTAACAAACGATTCTTTCTCCAACTCCTTCTTCAAGAATTCATAACTCCTTTTTGCTGATTCGGTTCGGAGTGGTAACACAATTTTAGAGTGTGCATCAAAGCCCAAATCTTTTTCCTGCATGTAATTTAGTTGTTGAGTGATGATAACCATTCCGCATACTAATGCTATCGCGATCATAAATTGAAAAACAACCAATGATCTTCTCAACACGCTTGATGCATTGCCCAGCGCTTGTTTTCCCTTTAACACTTGAGCAGGTTGGAACGATGATAAGTATAGTGCAGGATAGCTGCCTGCTAAAATTCCTGTTACAATTGTAATGATGGTTAATGTAATGATGAAATACTTTGCGTTATCACTATCAAGCGAAATGGACTTCTCCGTGAGTTCATTAAAAATAGGTAGTGCAGTTTGCACCAGGAATACGCTAATGATCATAGAGATGAATACAATCACTAACGCTTCTCCCATAAATTGTCTTACGAGCGATGATCTAAATGCGCCCATTACTTTTCGTAAGCCAACTTCGTTTGCACGTTTGGAGGCTTTTGCTGTTGAGAGGTTCATGAAGTTTATGCACGCAATGAGTAGGATAAAAAGAGCAATAGAAGCAATTACATATAGGTAGGTAATACGTTGACTCTTGTCAATTTCAGATTTTAAATAAATGTCTTTGAGTGGCTCAAGTGAAAGTGTTTTAGTAAGACCTAACGCTTTCATGTCTTCGGAGCCATACTTGACTAGTACTTGATTCATCTTCTTCTCTGTCTCTTCTTTCGACTGACCTGACTTCAATTTTACGAATGCAGGCATAAAGTTTTGCCCCGCCCACTCACCCTGAGCATCATCTGATCGGAGGTAGGTTGCCATACCAGAAGAACTGTTCATGGAGATGAAAAAGTTGACCTTATATACGCTCTTCTTATCGGTTTTATAGACACCCGTAATTTTGTACTCGTCAGGTTTACCACCTTGACTAATGGAGATCATTTTATCGAGCGCAATTTCACTTCCGAATATTTTGTATGCTATGGATTCTGATATAACAACAGAGTTGGCTTCTGTCAATGCTTTTTTCGGATTACCCTGAACGAACTCATAGCTAAGCACATCAAATATGGTAGAGTCAGCAATGTATCCATCGGTTTCATAAAATAAATTGCCTTCGTATTTCATTAAGTTCTGTGCAACACCTGGAGGATTTACCATTCTTCCGGCTGTTTCGATTTCAGGAATTTCATCGCGCATCGCCAATGCAATTGGGGGAGAGGTAGTTGCTATATTGTCTAACCCCTTTTCGCCTTGAAAATGAGTATCGATGCGATAGATGTTAGCTAGATCTTTGTGATGTTGATCGTAGCTCCATTCGTCTTGAATGTAAAGAGCAAGCATTAGGCAACACGCTACCCCGATGGAGAGGCCAAGAATATTAATAATAGAGTACGATTTGTTTCGCAACATCGTGCGCAAAGCAATCTTCAGGTAGTTCTGGAACATGGTATTCGGAGTTAGACATTTGCCTTGTTTCCAATATCAGTGCCACGACAGAATCGATGTTTTGAAACAGTTTAGACGGTATTAGGAGAATACGGAAAGTCAAAACCGAACGGGAGTGTCCGCATGCGGATGGTGCGTATTGCTTTTGGAGAATTGTGAGGTGGTGATCAGGAACGATTTGTACGCAAGCCTCTGGTCATGCACTTCTAAATCAAAAAGTTGAAAATATATCATTGCCCATAAACTTGAACTTTAAACAATCAGTGTTCATTGGCTGGAAAAATAGTTTACACGTTTTTATATTCTACTTTAGTGCAAGCTGGAAAATTGGTTATTATTATTCATGATCTTCGACTGCTTTTATGAATTTGTTCCATCAAATAAAAACTACCTCCAGAGTTTAATTCTTACAGACTAATCCAACGTTGATGAAATATAAATTGCTTGTTTGCCTGGCCCTCATTTCAATCAGTTGTTTATCTCAGCGGATTACTGCTCCAATTACTGAAGAACAAATTATTGATAAGTATTTGAAGAATGGAGCTTGGCGATATAGAATTTTTGCAAAGGAATGGCAGACTTATATCGATTCTGCCATAGCACTTAACCCATCCATTGCCTATTTATACCAACAAAAATCCATGCCTTACTTCAAGCAAGGTAAATATGAATTGGCCATGCCCATACTCGATCGAGCTATAGAAGTGGATTCAGCATCGTTTATTGACTATCGTGCTTTTGTGAAATGTATTTTTGTGAAATCCTATAGAGATGCAATTAGGGATTTTGAATTCTCCAAAAAACTAAAAGGGGATAATGGATATGTGATGGACCACTCTTTCCACTTCTATATCGGATTGTGCCATCTCCAATTAAACGAATTCGAAAAGGCTATTGAGAATTTTGACAAGTCGATTAACATTAGCAAGAAAGACGGTGATAAGTGGGTGCATCCTTTAGACCTTCTATACATAGGCATTGCGCACAAGGAATTGTTACAGCAGAATGAAGCAATCCACTATTTCAATTGGGCGTTGAATAATTACGATGGCTTCAGTGATGCTGAATATTATAAAGTATTATCGCTTTGGAAGATGGGGCAAAAAGAATCTGCCAAACTATTGTTCCAGAAAGCAGAAGAGGATTTTAAAGCAGGTCGTACTATAAATGAAGCAAATTCCAAATATGAAATTTATCCTTATCAGATCAGTGAAATGGATTTTGATGCGTTGCGAACTTCTGAACTTTAAACAGTTTCGAATTTCGAGTCTAAAGCTTAACAACAGTTAAGCCACAACTCGAAACTTTAAACTTTCAGATCATTACCAACTAACTTTTCAAGATTCCAACTCCTATCTTCTATATTTTATTCCCTAGCACATCCAACTTCAACACTTAGAACTCATTTCCCATGCATCCAGTATTATTTGAAATAGCCGGTATCAGTGTTTACAGTTATGGATTTATGATTGCATTGGGCGCCATTGCAGGTGTAATGTATATGGCACTTCGTGGCAAGAAGGAGTTTGGATTAACTTTCGATCAGGCCAACACACTCTTCCTTTTTATTTTTATTGCTGCATTTGTTGGCGGCAAGGTGTTTCTGTTTTTTGAAGATGCCTCTTATTATATGAGCCATCCTAAAAATCTATTAACAGGTCGCGGCTTTGTGTTTTATGGTTCATTTTTATTTGCAGTGCCCACCATGCTATGGTTTTTCAGGAAGCATAAGTTGCCGACCTATGCCATGCTTGATGTAATGGCCATCACCACATGTCTCGTTCACATGTTTGGACGGATAGGTTGTTTCCTTGCGGGATGTTGTTACGGCAAACAAACGGATTCCTTTTTTGGCGTAACGTTTACAGATGAAGCGTGCAGCGCCAAGCCTCTTAATGAACCGTTATACCCAACACAACTTTTTGAAGCCTCCTATATTTTTTTGGTAATGCTGGTACTTCTTTATCTGCGCGGAAGACGAACTTTCTATGGACAATTGTTTTTGCTTTACCTGATCTTATACTCTGTTGGAAGATTTGTATTGGAGTATTTTAGAGGAGATCTTGGTCGAGGTTTTATTATTGAAAATTACCTATCTCATTCGCAATTGATCGCGTTACTGATTGCTGTAGCCGTTGGTTTTCTCTACAAGAGATGGTCGGTGAGGAATAGAATAGATCTTCAAAAGAAACCTAAATAGATGGATAACTCTTTTAGGATCCTTTCTTTTTCGTTGCTGACATTTCGGCAACAATCTCTTTATAAATATCTTCAAAATTTTTTCCTTTGTGCGATTGCCAAATACCCGTAAATTTTGTTTCTATACTTTGCAAAAGTTGAAAGCATAAAAGCTTATCATCTTCACTCAAATCATAGAGCATCATTTCAGCTAATTGTATAACTCGTTTTCTACAAATAGTCATTACCTTTTCACCCTTGCCAGTTACTTTCAATCGCTTACTACGTTTATCTTCCGTATCATTATACTCACTGATATACCCCAATTTTTTCAAACGGTTCAACATATCTGTTCCCGTAGAAAGTTCATATAATCCTGCATAAATCGCTTCCGTTTTTCGCGGTTCATTTAATTGAAAAATAATATTCAACAGCGAAAATTCTTCAACTGTATTTATACCCGTTCCCTCCGTGGCAGCAATGGTATAAATAGAATGTAGTTTCATAATTCTTCCCATCAATCGCATCAACAATCCATCAATAGTCGGAGGCAGCAAACCACCCGTTTTAAGTTTCACTTCTTTTACATTTTCTCTCTTGTGCGTGAGGTAATGCCTGCAAAATTCCTCAATACTGCTTTTAGGATGTTGAGCATCAAAAGCCCCCCATGCGGTTATAAGTTCTACTGCTTTATTCATATCATTTACTTTGCTTACGGAGCAAATATAAATATTTTACTGCGGAAACTTGGATATTACTACGTAAACATATTACATTTGAATATTCAATTACGAAAGCGAATCAATTAATAAACAAAATAAAAAAATTAGGATGAAAAAATTAATCGTCTTTGGTGCAACAGGGGGCACTGGAAAAGAAGTAGTAAAGCAAGCCCTTGAGCAAGGGAATGAAATAACAATCATCATTCGTAACCCTTCAGCTTTTGAATTAAAGCATCCACACCTAAAAATCATTACAGGTGATGTGTTGCAACTATCATCTTTTGAAAATGAAGTGAAAGGAAAGGATGCAGTCATTTCTTGTTTAGGTGTAGGGAGCAGCACCAAACCCACAACTGTTTATTCAAAAGGAATTGAAAATATAATTGTGGCGATGAATAAAGCAGAGGTAAGACGGCTTATTTGTATTTCGGCAGGTGCATTATATGTAAATAAAGACATGGGATTTTTTGTTGGAACAATTACAAAGTTGGTCTTGCAAAGAATTTTCAAAGAAATGTATGGTGACATGCGATTAATGGAAAAGAAAGTTGAAAACAGCAATCTTGATTGGACAGTTGTAAGACCACCAATGCTAAAAAATAAAAAGCTCACAGGTAAATATAGAATTGCAGTGAACTCACACGTCAAGAGACCATCAAGTATTTCGAGGGCAAACCTTGCACATTTTATTTTGCACATTGTTGATGATGCTCAAACACTAAAAGTAAAAACGGAAATTTCTGCTTAATGAAATCAAACATAAAATAAAAATGGAAGCAGGAATTTTACATCTTCATTCAGCATTACGATACATCATTTTATTGATGCTCATTAGCTCAATAATTGTGGCTTTAACCGGCATTAACGAAAAGAAAATTTACACAAGAGGAATAAAACGACTACATTTTTTTACAAGAGTTTTATTAATGGCACAAGGAACAATTGGTATTGCACTTTATTTTATGAAAGGGTATCCAAGTCAGTTTGCAAACATCACTAACCTACAAGACCAGTCTAGGTTTTTTCTTTTGAAACATTTAATTGCTATGCTAATCGGAATAATTGTTTGCAGCATTGGTTATGCAGGTTCATTAAAATTAGAAACCGATAGAGAAAAATTCAAACGCATCGCAATTTTTTACACGATTGGTTTACTCATTATACTAAGTGCAATTCCTTTTCCATTCATTCAATCATGGGCATCATGGTTTTGAAAAATATTTCAAAAAAGGGCACTGCAGTAATATTTTTTGCATTACTTTTTTCTTGTAACAATAAGCCCAAAGAAAATAAATCAGAATCACAAACAGAACAACCGAAAAAAGAAAATCCTGCAAAAATTTTGTTCGAAAATAATTGTAGCGCCTGTCATGGTAATGATGGTACAGCAGGGATTTCGGGAGCAGCAAATCTTCAAAGCATCAAGATGAAAAGTGATTCTATTGAAATTACCATCGCAAACGGAAAAAGAAATATGCCATCATTCAAAACAATTCTAACGGAAAAGGAAATAAAGCAGCTTACAGAATATGCAAAAAATTTACACCAATAGTTTACTAGCAATAATGCTTTTGCTTACATCGTTTGCAAGCCAACAAGCACCAACAGGAAAAGAAATATATACAAACAAATGCATTCGTTGCCACGGTGCAGACGGAACGAAAAGATTTCTTGGTGCAAAAAATTTGCAAAGAAGTAAATTGGATGAAGCGACAATTGCCTTAATCATTCAGAACGGAAAAGGATTTATGCCATCCTACAAAGCCAAACTTACTAGCGAAGAAATAAATCAAGTAATTGTGTTTGTAAAAAATATGCAAAAATAATTTTGAGGAGAATCAACCCTAAAAAATTAAATGTATGTTTCTCCAAGCTTACTAACTTACAGAACACATCATCGAAGCAAAAACGAACGGGTAGCTAACATTAACCTTTTGCGATTATGGCGGGAGAGGTGCGAATATGACAGATTTCAGCGTTGTTAGTTTTTTGTCTCCTTGAAAAAGGAACAATTCATCTCCTTTAATAACATAGGTTTCTGCTTTGGAAAGCACGTTGAGAAAAAAGTATTCTACATCCATTCGATCCTGACAAAACATCTTGGTGGACATGATGGTGAAATGTATTTCATTTCCATCGGTTATATGAAGCCACCGCCCATGTTATTACAGCCCGCAAATCCTTTCACTCGTTTCTCTGTATTGACAGTAGTTAAAATAATGTGAGCTTCTTTTGCATCAGTAGGCGGAACAAAGGATTCGCCATTCATTTCATCCAACCTCCAATAGGTATTTTCAAGTGAAGCCGTGCTCACATTCTTTTCTGTCGATTTACATTGAACCAAAACGATGAGGAGAAGTATTACTATTTTATTCATAATAGCAATTATTAAGATTTCTCCAGCTCAAATAAAATGTTTTTAGATAAGCTGGAGAAATAAATGACGATTATAAATCTCGTATCCAGATGTTTCTAAAGCCAACCAAATTACCATGGTCTTGCAGATGGATAGGTCCTTTTTCAGTTGGTTTATACACTGGTAAGCCAATGTATTGTGTTGGGCCCCAAAGGGCAACATGGTTTTGAACTAATACACCGTTGTGAGTAATTGTTGCGTATGCGGGTATGATTACTCTACCTTCTGCATTGAAGCGTGCAGCCGTAAAAAAGATTTCATAAACCTGCCATTCACCAGGTTTCTTGCAGGCGTTAACGAGAGGCATGTGTTGCTTATATATAGAGCCAGACTGCCCATTGCCATAGGTTTTATTATTGTAGTTATCCAACACTTGTGTTTCATAGAGACCTTGTAAAAAAATTCCACTGTTTCCACGACCTTGGCCAGTCTTTGTTGGGTCGACTTGAATAGGGGAGTGCCACTCAACGTGCAATTGAAAATCACCAAACTGTTTTTTAGTTTTGATATCACCACTGCCCGGAAGCACCATCACCTCTCCATCCCGTAGTGTCCATTTTGCAGGTGTTCCATCAATACTTGTCCAGTGATCCAAATTCTTACCATCGAAAAGAATGATAGCATCGGATGGTGCATCGATTGATTTTTCTGCGGGAGTAATAATTCGAGGCTGTGGTTCCCAGATCTCTGTAGATTCAGGTATCTTTTTATCCTGAGCAAAACTGCTCAAGACAATGAATGTAAATCCCGAAAGGGTAATCCATGATTTAATTGACTTCATCATATATGTATTAGTTAAAAATCTTCCGCAATGTCGTCTACTTTTTTGCCCTTATCCTCTTTCATAGTTCTATGAGCAAGGAAGGAGATATACGTTAATTCAAGATGGTGTTTTCCATGAGATCCAAATTTCAAAACGAGATTGGGTGTCTTCCAAAAGTAGATTTCGCCTTTCATGTCATACTCCGATTTGCCATAAAGCGATTCAAGTGCTTTCATTACCCGAACGTCTTTGTCTACAACAACATGAATTTCATAAATCAGATTCTTATAGGTTTTAAGATCAACTGATTTTACAGAGACCTCACCAATTTTTTCGTAAGCCGGGTTTTCAACATCGAATAGTTTAGCGGGAAACTCACCTTTTTCCTTAAACTCCTTTCTCAACTTCGCTCCTTTAATAGAGTCAATCGAAATGCCGAGTTTAATATCCTTGAAACCATTTCGTTTTTCCAGTTCAGTTGTATCCTGTGCAAAGGCAATGTTGAGCGCAAATACAAAGGGTAGTATGATTTTATACATTATGGTTAGTTAATAAACTTTATTGGAACAGATACCTTTACATTGTCCCACATTATTAAAAGGTTTGCCCCTTCATTCTTTTGCTCGAATGTCAACGTGAAAGATTCGTAAGTAAGCCCGCTAATAATTTGAGGGGACACATCAAACCGCATTACATCGAACTTAGTGTTGTAATTATAACTTCCCCACAAACCTACTTCACTATTGATAATGAAAGTCCAGCGTTCTTTATCCGGAATAGTGAAAATGCTATAACTGCCTGTCTTTAATAATGTACCATTAAGTTGAATGTCTTTTGTTATAGTCATTTCAGTAGCTTCATTTGCGCCTGTTCTCCAAACTTTTCCATACGGAACTAACGAACCAAATATAACCCGACCATTTTTATTAGGCTGAGAGTATGTAATCTTCACATAACTATCTTTATACTTCATCGCGATTATGGACAAGGGACTTGGACGAGGTTTAATCGCTTCTTGTGCAGATGTTGAGAAGGAAAATAGAAGAAGAAAGAAAAGAGGTATTATAAAGACAGGATTGTTGGCCAATCGCATACTGAATATGGTATTTAGAGAGTGCATTGTATAAAACAAATGTAAGAATTCAAGATATTCGCACGCTAAATTTTTTAGAGATATGGAACGCCCGGCATTTGATGACATATATATGGAGCTTGCTGTGAACCTTGCCAAGCGTTCGCACTGCATTAAGCGGCATGTTGGGGCGGTGCTCACCAAAGATACCCGAATTATTTCAATAGGATATAATGGTCCGCCCTCCGGAACACACAACTGTGATGTGGAATGGCCAGAGACAGGTTGCCCCCGCGATTCGAAAGGTGGATGCTCGCTTGCAATTCATGCTGAGCAGAATGCAATACTGTATGCGGTTAGAAACAAAACATCGGTTGAAGGTGCAACCATTTATGTTACACTCTCACCTTGCCTGGCATGTGCGAGAATTATTTTTTCGATGGGGATTACACAAGTGATTTACCTCAACTCATATGCAGAGCATAAAGGACTTTCTTCTGACGAAGGTGTTGACTTTCTTCGAAAGTTTAATGTAACAGTAGAAAGGTATGCGGGCAAACTTTTAAATGTTACCCACATGATATAAAAAGAGCCGACTTATCGGCTCTTTAAAACACTTTCTATATCGAGAATTAACTTTGCGGCAATTCCTTTTGTCTTCTTTTGTTTCTCATCGGTGAGAACAACCAGCGATTTCTCCATCATATCCAATAAACCACTTGGGTTGCTATCGTGTCTATAGCTTCCCAGACACCAAACGATATCTGATTGAAGGGAACCTCCCAGATCCAGTGCAAGTAAAACTTTGAGCACTTCTTCACTAACTTTTTGAATGGAAGGAGTTGTTGATTTTGCTTTTGTTTTAGGAGCGGCTGTCTTCGTAGAAGCTTTGGCCGCTGTCTTAGCAGGTTGTTTTGCCATAATGATTTTAGGTTGAGAATTTAATATATTCTAAAGTTAACGGGGATGTGCCGCTGACACAAGGAGTTGAAATACATTATTTACGCAACCGAATGAAAACATACATGTACTTCAAGGATAAGTTTAACTAGCTCCGTCTATCCGTTGCATTTACAAGGAAACACATTGATGTGTTTTTGACTGAACGGATGTAAAAAGGAAAAAAGAGAATGAATAACAGAAAAGAGAAGTGAGGTAGATAAAAGAAGAGAGGGTATTCGATTATATATATTAAAGAGTGTTGATCAGAATGGATTAAAAAAACGAAAGGGAAGTAAATCCAATTTACTTCCCTTCGCAAAGTTTCGTTAGGTGTTACCTAATTACTTCTTCTTCTTAGCGGCCTTCTTTGCAGTTTTTTTAACTGCCTTCTTTGCTGCTTTCTTCGCTGTTTTTGCCATAGCGTTTTTTGTTTATTGTTAAACTATATGAAAAGTTATAACAATTATTTTATTCACAAAAATTTTTTGCAAAATATTTTTTGTAGCCACTTTTTTTACATGCATGAAAAGTGACGATGAAGTGAAGAAGTGAATCACATTTTGCATCATAAAACATTCACTTCAGGCTGCAGTATAATGTTAAATTTTTCTTTCACACTCGCTTGAATTTTCATCGCGAGATTCCAAATTTCTTCTCCACTACCACCACCGTAATTCACTAACACAAGTGCTTGATGCTGATGAACACCAATGTTGTTTATTTTTTTTCCTTTCCATCCACATTGTTCGATCAACCATGCTGCAGGAATTTTTACAAGACCATGTTGCCCCGGAAAACTTGGCATTGATGTGTATTTTAATTTTAATAAATCGCTTAAATCATTCTGAATTGAAGGATTTTTAAAAAAACTTCCAGCGTTACCAATTTTTTTCGGATCAGGTAATTTGCTACTTCGAATTTGAATGACGGCATCACTCACATCGCGAATTGAAATATTTTTTATTCCATTTTGTTGAAGTGTATCTGCAATTGCACCGTAACTAACATGTAATAAATGATTTTTTTTTGTGAGTGTTAAAGTGATACTTGATATTAAAAATTGATCTTTCAATTCAGTTTTAAAAACACTTTCGCGATAACCAAAATGACATTCATCATGCGTGAATATTTTTAATTTCCCCGTGCTGATTTCGATCGTTTCGACCTCAAAAATATTTTTTTCAATTTCGACTCCATACGCTCCAATATTCTGAATTGGAGCCGCTCCAACTGTTCCGGGTATCAACGAGAGGTTCTCGACCCCTCCCCAATTTTTATCTACACAGTAGCGAACTACATCATGCCAATTCTCTCCGGCACCAATTTTTAACGTGATTGTATTTTCATTTTCATGAATAATTTCTTTGCCGTTGATTGATACTTTAACAACAACTCCATCAAAATCTTTTGTAAAAAGGAGATTACTTCCACCACCAAGGAATAAATGTTGATTGGATTTGAATAGATCGCTCATAAAAAGTGCTTGAGCGTCTTCAACAGTACGGATTGAAGTAAAGTATTTAGCCTTATGACTAATTCCAAATGTATTATAGGGAAGTAAATCTACCTGATCTAGTATTGACATAGAGAAAATAATTCCACAACAAGGTAGGCAAGTTATGATTGGCCTTGAAGTGTTGGTCTTTAGTATTTCGTCTTGAATCCTTAGTCTTAAGTATTGAGTCGATGGTATTGAGGACGCAAAAGAGTTCGATGGTGAAAATTTGGAGTCTCCCTACTAACGACTCACGACTGATTACTCAATACTCTACTTACTTGACAGTCTCAGCAATTTCTTCTTTCGATAGTTTAAAGATACAAATGCGAGCGAAGCGTCCTGCCACGTAAGTAGTGCCACACACAGCGATGCCACCATCGGAAGTATTAATTATACTGGCAATTTCAAATGGATTAGAAAAGCCAAGGTAACGGCTACCGAGAAACTCTGCACTCGTTTCATCATAGAAGAAAAGTCCGATCTGTTTTGTTTTGGTATCGGAACCGTAGATGAGAACGTTCTTTGAATTAATGGTAGTGGGTAGAATTTTTACTTTCGCGTTTGTTACCAACTCCGGAAACGAATAACCTGGTAGTTCATCAGGAGTCATCGAACTAAAACCCAAAATTGGAATAGCCGCATTCGGCATAATATAATTCTCTCCGAAATAAAAAGTAGATGCTGCAAGTCGAGAACTGCTTAAGCTTATAATTGAACTAAACCCTCCGTTAAAATCAGGCTGTTGCCCGAAGACTACTCCGTTAGGATCACTATCAGGATTAAGATTAGTAAACACCAACGAGAAGTTATAGTCAAAGAATCCATTAAAGAAATATAGGCTTCCCACTTTTCCAACTTCATATGGAAATTTCCTTCCTGCGTTTAAGAAACTATTGATAATGGACTCATCGACATTATCAGCAGCGCCAACGCCAATCGTAAATCCTCTGCCTGCTGAGGTAGTACCAGAAATAGGAACAACTAAAAGACCTGTCTGTCTATTTTGATGATCATAGCATTGAAGAAGAAAAGAATTATTATCAATTAAAGAAGATACAGATGGATACGTTGGATTTACTCCATTAATACCTGCAACCTGTGTAAACGTTATGTTTTCAAGATTAACATCAATGGAAGTGATCTGCGCTACCAAGGATGGATACTCCATGCTAAAGAAATAATATCGTTCTCCAATTTGTGTAAAACGACCAACCGGATTTACATACGTCTCATCCTCATCCACTTCCAGTTCACTAACAAAATTTCCGTTCTTATCGGCCTTTAATAAATAGATTCCGCTAAAATTGGAGTCCGTTAATTTGCGACTTCCTAAAATAAGATAACCACCATCTGGTGTTTGAACCATATCGATAGGTGAGTAACCGATATCGAATTTACTGTTATCAAAAATCGTAGTGAAGTTCTCCGTATCAAAATTCGGATTTGATTCTTCGGTACATCCAAAAACAACAAGTGCTAATAAAAGGAGGAGGTGAAATCTTTTCAACATGGTAGGAATATTAACGATCTAATGATTTGAATCCACTGGCTAAAAAACGCAATGGGAAAAGGCAACCAACAGACATGGATAGATTATCCAGCGTCATATCGTCCATAATATCTCCAACACCCGAAAGACTGTCGCTGCTGTTTCGATCTTTGGTGGAGGTAATGTTACTCATGCCGTACTTGTATTGCACATCAAGATTTAGCCGAACGTTGCCGAGTGCATAATTTAATCCAGCTCCACCAATAAGACCCCAATGACTTTTAGCAAACAAATCTTTAGCGCCAACGATGATGGCGGGGTCTTGAAATTCATTTGCTCCACCGGAAGCATTGTCAACACCAGAAATAGTAACGGACTTACTTGCATTGATCAAGATTGCAGAATAGACACCAATCTGAACATAGGGACGAAGCTTACTGCCAGCGATATCATATTTAATAAGAAGCGGGATAAGAAGATGATCTAACTTTTGTTCTTGTTCATATTTCAGATCAAGTGTATTGGTTGGTGTTTCGGCATCTGTCCAGTTGTAGGTGTTTGTGTAGATGAACCGAGCGTGTTGATAAGTGGGTTGAATGCTGAAATAAAACTTTTTGAAATAGAAGGATGCTTCCACTGTAACCTGCGCACCAAATTGTTTAAAGTTGTCGTATTTTTTTGCTGACAGATCTTTTGTGTAATTGGTTGGTGAAATAATGGAGTAGGTTTTCAATAAATGAGTATTCGAAAGATTTGTTCCGGCTTTGAGGCCCAGCCACCATTGCTTGTTCAGAAACTTTTCGTTTTCATTGGTTTGTTTGTTGTAAGCTGGTGAAGATTTTCGTTTCTTCTTATCCTGTGCCGAAGCTTGGGCAATGATCAGGAAACAAAAGAAAATGATGTAGAGTCTTTTCATATTCAACTTATTGATTCATAGGGTTTGATTCAGATCGTTTAATTATTTTTTGATGAGCTTTTTTGATTCTTTGTAAAAACCGGTCTTCATTTCATAAATATAAGTTCCTGCCGACAAATCGCTTAACTCTACTTCAACTTTATGTTCACCCGGAGCATAAATTCCATCTACTAATACTTTCGATTTTCTACCTCGAATATCAAACAGGTCGATGTTTACTTGGTAGCTGCTGTTTACTTTAAAGTTGATGGTTGTTTTATCCTTTACAGGATTTGGATAACAATCTTCTAATGAAAAGCGATCGCCAATAAATCCTTCTACTCCTGTAATTACCTGCTGTGCTAATGGAAGTGTTTCAAATTTAACACCATCCGAAGTTCCTTCAGGAGACATAATACCTTTTCCTGGAAGATCTACATTTGGAAAAATTGTATTCATACGATCATTGTCATTTATCAACATCCAATCGCGCATGATGTTGGCATAAACAACTCTGTAGTCGTATTGCAACTCAACGTTGGGGATGTCATTCGTCATATCGGGCACAGTTCCAACAACACCAGGTTGAACTCCTTTACCAAATATATAAAGAGGTCCACCAGTACCATGATCAGTTCCATAACTTCCGTTTGAATAAATGCGTCTTCCAAATTCAGAAGTGGTTACGGTTAATACACTATCTTCTAAACCACGCGCGCGTAAATCTTCTTGAAAGGCTTTCATAGCAGTCGACATGTGATAAAGTAATGCAGCGTGACCACCCATGGTAGGATCATAACTTTCCACCTGACCAACGTGCGTATCGAAGCCACCCATTTTTACTAAAAAAACTTTTGTCTGTACCTCTCCAGATAAGTTGACCTGACCATGCAATAATCTAGCAACCAGTTTTAGTTGAGGCGACAATCCATTTCTCTTACTTCCACTTGGTGCATTGAATGGATAACTTTCAGGATAGGTTGTTGCTCCGGCTCCGCCACTATTGAATAATTCTAAAAGTCGCGATGCGTAATCCTTCGCCTTGTCTTCCAGATCTAATATCCAATTGAGTTCTTTAAAGTAAGGAGAGCCATCTAAACTTGCTGGAGGAATGCCAAAAGGATCGACACCTTCTGTTTCAAAAAAACCTTCTAGCGGATTATCCGGATCAGTTATGTCTTTCGCGAAATTAAGACTTGCGTCTGTTGAAATTGAAGTAGGGATATTTCCATCCTGATGAAAAATAAGGGACTGCTCATTTCCAAATTCCAACGCGAGCGGATCGATCATTGGATTGTCATTAAGTGGATTGGTTAAAAATTCATCAGGATATTTATAGAAACCTCCATTTGGGTTTGGATATTCTCCCGCTAAATACCGACCTAACCATCCAGATTGAAGGTAATCAGTAGAAGACCCACCCATGAAGGCAATATCACGGCCACGGAAGTGAGAGCCATCATTATTTTTATACGATACACCTTGCACAACAGTCATTCTCCCAATATCATAAAGTGCTTTCATGGCTTGCATGTCTGGATGTAAACCAACCTGAGCATTGGTTGCCAGCGTGCTGTCCAATGGAATAAATCCTCTTGCTTTATTTTTTGTTGGGATGGCGATGTTTGGTCTCTTACTATAATAGAGATCGTAAGCATCCACCGGAATTAGATTATTTAGTCCATCATTACCTCCGGCCATTTGTAGAATCACCAATACACGAGGTGTACCTTGACTGGCTTTTGCAAGCCTACTTAGTGAATTATCGCCCATTACCTTTATTGGTATTCCCCCAATGGTAAATGGAATGCTAAGAGCCAACGGCAACTTCTTTAAAAAATCTCTTCTCGAATTATTCATATTCGTTTGTATTAAGCAAGTTGATATTCGGGTGATTGTAATATGGCATTGAAAAGAACTTCCAATTGGTTTCTTAGATCATCATAATCTACACCAGCGTTCCATCGGTCTGTCCAATACTGTTCCGGATCGGCAGCAAAGTCCTGCACAAAGCGAGTTAGAAAATAATTTAAACGTGCAGCGGTTAGCGATCCATTGTCTGCAGCAAAGTTTAAGGTATTATCCGCTAGCGGCAATAAGTATTTTGCAAGCTCCACTACAAGAGCTCGTGCATTTGCCGCTGTCGCGTTCGGTATATTGTCTAATACATATTGACGAAGATCTTGTTTAAACATCCCATCTCCAGAAAAATTAGTAACACTTGGTATATACTTGTATCGTGTTGGGAGTGTGTTTGGTGTTATCCAGGCACGATGAAAAATTGGCCATTGATGATACGCTTCATAACCGGCAACATCAGTAGGTTCGTAGTAACTCATACCTTGATCTCGAATAGCATCTAAGATTTCTCCGGTTGCGTCATAAAATCCTTGAGGTGAAATAGCCATGTCGGGTATTTGTTTACCAAAGAAGCGCAATACTCCTACAGTAAGATCAAGTGGAGATTTTATAAGGCCGCCAAAGTTGTCATTTACCACTGTTGCGTCTGCGCTATCATAGAAATGTTGACTCCTCAACAAGTCTTCAATAACTTCTTGAAGTTTGTAACCACTATCTCTAAATGTATTGGCCATCGAATTAATGATAGGCTCAATAGCAACACTATCTGCAGTAGTGTGCATAGAGGCTACGTAAAATCGATATATTTTTCTGCAGATATGTTTTCGAGTTTCTTCCTGTTCGTAAATGAGTTCAATTAAATTATCAATTTCATCTAACGCACTTGCTTCAGTAGGATCAGTGCCATTTAATAAAAGCGGATCAGGGCGAATGGTCAGATCAGGAAAGAGTGTGCTGATAAAACGACTACTAAATACTTTCTTTGGTTCCAAAGGATCCTCATCACGCTCATGTGCTGAGGCATTGGTTGGAGTTCCTTTAACTTTACCTCGAGGTAGAAGTGTATCCGGATCAAAATTCGAAAAGGTATCATCATCTTGCCAGCCTGTTAATACATTCGCTGCGGCTTGAACATCTTGCTCAGTATAATAACCATAATCGCCCTGAGCAGTAGGCTCGGGTGACGGCAATGGTGTTCCTTGTAATCCTTTACCTAAAGAATAGAGTTCAATTAATTCGCGGCCATAGTTTTCATTCACACTGCCTTTCACATTGAGATTGCCATCGAGTAATCGAAGCATGGCATTGTCGACACTAATTTTTACAGTAAGTTTTTTGAAATTTGTTTCTGATGGAGTGGCCGGATCGACAGGTTTAAATGAGTCAAGAGCAAATTTTCTAAACAATTCATTCTGAAAATAGATAGACCTGCTACTGCTTACTTTTGAAGTAATAGTTGTAAAATGAGTATGTAAAAAATGAATTACTTTTTCACGTGCTGAATATGCCAATGAAAGATTAGTCGCAACGCCTGGACTCATCGACTGTCCAAGAATCCATTTAAGGACAAAGGTTTCCAGATCAAATGATTTGCTGTTGGCATCGGTTATTCCAGAGACAACCCATTCTTGTCCGGTCTTCAGATCGATTGGTAGAACAGGATCGGGAAGCGATTGTCTGAAGAGTTGGGTAATGGCTTGAGCAGGAGTATATCCCGCGAAGGTGTCAATTTGTTGTTTGGTGGCACCGAAGGTAGCTCTTCGTAAAAGATGAGCAGCTTGTTTAATATCCCAAGTGCCGGAGTATACAGGTAATGGCATAGTAGAGTGGTTTCAATAGACCAATTAATAAAGTGTTATGTGTAAAACTATTCAATTTAAGGACGAAGTGCATTAGCTTCCGATTATTGTGGGAAATTTCCTTTCATTCAGAGTTACTTGTTTTTGTTTTGGCTCAAAACCATGATCTTTAATGGTAACATAAAATTAAATGAAGATTATCGAATGTCCGCGCGATGCCATGCAAGGTTTAACCGATTTTATACTCACTGCCGATAAAGTTAGGTACATCAATCAATTATTAAAAGTCGGTTTCGATACGATCGATTTCGGAAGCTTTGTGTCGGCCAAGGCAATCCCTCAGTTGCGCGATACGGTGGAGGTGTTGAACGCATTGAATATTGATGAAAGTAAAACAAAACTATTGGCTATTGTTGCCAATGTTCGCGGTGCACAGGAAGCTTCTTGCTTTAGTGCGATTTCATATTTGGGTTTTCCACTTTCAATCTCAGAAACGTTTCAACAAAGAAATACGAATAAGTCGATTGCTGAAGCGCTCAATACAATAGAAGAAATTCAGAACATTTGTATTCGGTCAAATAAAAAAGTAGTAGCCTACATCAGCATGGGTTTTGGAAATCCTTATGGTGATTCTTATGATGTTGGCTTGGCAATACAATTCGCAGATATACTGATTACACTTGGCGTGGAAATTATCTCCATTGCAGATACGATAGGTGTTTCAAATCCAGATAATATTAGCGCTCTCTTTACTTCTCTTTCCAAAGCCAATCCAAAAATTGAATTCGGTGCGCACCTTCATTCAAATCCACTAACATCAATCGAAAAAATAGATGCCGCTTATCGAGCAGGCTGTAAACGTTTTGATGGTGCAATCAATGGATTGGGTGGTTGCCCAATGGCAGAAGATGAGCTTGTGGGTAATCTGGCAACAGAACATATTTGTTCTTTTCTGGAAGACAACGGAGAAAAATTGGCTCTAAACAAAGAGGAGTTTGAAAAATCTCTGATAATGGCAGCTGAAATATTTCCAAAGCATTGAAAATATTACGCCAGAAGTCTTGTAACTTTAATATACTGTAGCTTTCATTAAATTTTAAATTATGAAGTACTTTGGAATACTTATTGGCTTAGTTCTAATTAGCACACTCACTTTTGCTCAATCAGCAAAAGATCTTACACAAAGAGGAAGAGAGCTGTATGAGAAAAGCGAATTCATGGAATCCCTTCTCAACTTAAACAAAGCGCTCGAAGTAGATCCGAATTACGCGCCAGCCTATTACCTACGCGCGAATATTAAAGATACATTTGAAGATCGGCACGGTGCCATGAAAGATTACAATACATCTATAGAAAAGAATCCAAAATTTGCTGATGCTTTTTTTGCGCGAGGTAATGTAAAGATGAAACTTCAGGATTATTATGGTGCCATTGCTGATTATACTTCTGCGATTACCATCAATGAAAATTATATTGAAGCCTACTTTAATCGTGGTAAGGCAAAACAATTTTTACTAGCCTATGAAGATGCTATCAATGATTGTTCAAAGATCCTTCAACTCAATCCTAAAAATAAAGATGCCTATTACATGCGTGGCATTCTCCGCATTGATTTTGGTGATATGAAAAATGGTTGTTTAGACTTGAGCAAAGCGGGCGAGCTTGGCGATATGCGCGCGTATGAAATGATTAAGGAGAAGTGCAACCAGAAATCTCAAGAAACGGACGGAAGTTATAAATAAGCGTCAAATAATAATAAGAGGAAATAAAGAAGGCTGCCCTTGTGAGGCAGCCTTCTTTATTATTTAAGAATGAAGATGATTATTTCTTACCAGCTTCTTTCTTTGGCGCTTCAGCTTTCTTAGCACCAGCCGCAGCGGCAGGAGCAGGAGTAGCAGCCCCGCCCGCTGCAGGAGCTGCAGCAGGAGTAGCGGCAGCAGTTTCTTCCGCTAACTTAGCCGAACGAGGAACTTCCACTACAACAACCGAGGCTTGTTTTGGATCTAAGAAGTCAAGATTATCAACCTTTATATCGCTTACCTTAACGGCATGATGAAAATCTAGTGAAGACACGTCCACATCGATATGATCAGGCATATCTTTTGGAAAACCGTACACTTTAAATGCTGATCTTTTGCTTACCAAAGCACCACCTTTTGCAACGCCAGGAGCCTGGCCAACAACACGCGCAGGAATGCTCATTTTAATTTTGCGATCATCGCTAATGCGAAGAAAATCAGCATGAAGAATAACTTCACTCACGGGGTGAAACTGAACTTCTTGAAGAATTGCTTTTCCTTCTTCACCTTCAATGTTGAAGTGAACAAAGTGAGCTTCGTTAGTGTATACTAACTCGCGGAACAATACCATTGGTGAATGAAAATGAATTTGTTCATTACCTCCGTATAAAACGCACGGTACGGATCCTTCGTCTCTTAATTTTTGAGACTCTACCTTACCGAGATTTGCTCGTCTATACCCTATAATCTCTACGGTTTTCATAATTGTTTATTTGTTTAGTTTAAAAGTTTAAAGTTTAATAAAGAGTGAACTGATCGATTCATTGTCGTGAATCTTACGGATTGCTTTCGCGAATAAATTAGAAACAGTAAGTACTTTAATCTTGCTGCTTTGTTGTTTCAATGGAATGGTATCGGATACTACCAGTTCTTCTAGTTCAGAACCTTCAATGTTTTCATAGGCCTTTCCAGATAGTACTGCGTGTGTGCAAACTGCTCTTACCGATTTGGCTCCTTTTTCTTTTAATAAAGAAGCAGCTTTACAAATTGTACCAGCGGTGTCAACTAAGTCATCTACTAATACTACATCCTTGCCTTCTACTTCACCAATCAGGCGCATGGAATCAACTTTGTTTGCTTCTTTTCTATGTTTATCGCACACTGCTAAATCGGCATCAAAGAATTTGGCAAAGCTTCGGGCACGTTTTATTCCGCCTACATCAGGCGATGCAAACATAATACTGTTGTCTAAGCCGAGGGACTTTAAGTAAGGCACGAAAATGTAAGAACCATCTAAGTGATCTACGGGTATATCAAAAAATCCTTGAATCTGATCGGCATGTAAATCGCAGGCCATGATACGGGAAGCACCTGCTGCTGAAATAAGATTGGCAATAAGTTTTGCTGCAATGGCAACCCGTGGTTTGTCTTTTCTGTCCTGACGGGCGTAGCCGAAATACGGAATTACAACATTGACGCTTTTGGCACTTGCGCGAAGGGATGCATCTACCATTAGAAGCAACTCTAATAAATTATCAGCTGGCGGAAAGGTAGATTGGATAATGAAAACTTCGTGGCCGCGAACCGATTCTGTCAAAAAAGGAGACATTTCACCATCACTGAACTGCTGGTAGTTTACTTTACCTAAAGGCTCACCGTACTCATTAGAAATTTTTTCTGCCAAGTAAGTGGTTGATCTTCCACTGAAAATTTTTACTGCCATGTCTTTTCCGTTATCCGTTATCGGCCTAAAATGTTAATCGGTGCTACAATCCAAGCACGATTAACGGTTAACAATTTAACAAAGAATCCCGCTAGCAGCGGGATTCTGAAACGAGTTGTCCGACCAGGGCTCGAACCTGGACTTTCCTGAATCAAAATCAGGCGTGTTGCCAGTTACACCATCGGACAATACCAAAACCCTTATTTTGGGATTGCAAAGGTAAAATTTTTTTTCAGAAATGGTAAAACGGAGGAGTACTTTTTAGAGGTCTTTTTCCTCAGCGGTGGCGGTAGAGTTTTCCATAAAGCCATCCGCCCAGAATCGATACTTATCCAGAATGGAAATTACGGCATTGCGTAGGTGCCTACTGTTATTGAAATCGATTGAACCGTATAAAGTGGTGGCATAACCTTGCCAGATGGATCGGTTTTGGCGCCTGTCGTAGAACTGAATTAATAAGGTACCTGTACTTAAATTGAATTTCTTAGAATCATAATCAATGTTTTCATTTTGGTTTTTCGCCCACTCCTCTATATCCGGCTGAGTGTAGCCATTAAATTTCAAACTGTCGCTAAACATTTTGAATCCAATAATCAAATGTGGCTTATGAGCAGAGTACTTGTATCCTAAGAACTTCATTCGGGCAATTATAGATTTTTCGATAACCTCGTTGGTCATTGTGGAGTCCGTTGTTCCGGTCGATCTCATAATATCGAAGGTTCGATATTTTTTGAAGTTGCCCTTATAACTGTAATCGTATTCAACGGGAAGTTCTTTGTAGCCCAGGCAAGATGCAAACAAAATTAAAGTAAGAAGGGCTGGATAAACTTTCTTCATAAACCGGGTCGTTTCAGATGATGAATATACAAGTAAAAGAACGACAGTACAACAAACCGGTTTATGCTTTTGTTAATACATCACGAATGTTTCTTTATCCATTCCCTAGCATTGACAAACGGCTCGATCCATGGAGAGATTTTATCATTCTTTCTTTCCGATGGATAATAAGCCCAATTCCAAGGGAAAAGTGATCTTTCAATGTGCGGCATGATAGCCAAATGTCTTCCATCTCTAGAATATAAAGCGGCTACTGAGAAATCAGAATCATTTGGATTGCCCGGATATTCAGGATAGGTGTACTCTGCTGCTATATTAAATAATGTTTTGTCTGTCGGCAGACTAAACTTGCCTTCACCGTGTGCTACCCAAACTCCAAGCCGAGTACCTTCCATCGTTTGAAGGAGGACAGAATTATTTTGAGGGATGCTTACATTAATAAAGGTAGATTCGAATTTACCTGAACCATTGTGCTTCATCTTCGGATGATCTTTCCATTCAGGATAAACTAACCCCAGTTCCATCATCAACTGACACCCGTTGCAGACCCCAAGACTTAGTGTGTCATCGCGTTTGTAGAAATTATCCAAAGCTTGTTTTGCTTTTGGATTATATAAAAATGCTCCCGCCCAACCTTTAGCAGAACCCAACACATCGGAGTTGGAGAATCCACCAACAAACACAATCATGTTTACTCCAGAAAGATCTTCACGGCCTGAAACAAGATCAGTCATGTGTACATCTTTAACATCGAAGCCTGCTAAGTAAAGCGAGTATGCCATTTCACGATCGCCATTCACACCCTTCTCGCGAATGATGGCGGCTTTTATGCCAGATGGTTTTCTGCGTGTTGGATCTATTCCATACGTTTCGAATTGGCCATCGAATTTTTTCTGGAAAGAATATTTTAAAACCTGATGCTTATAATTTTGAAAACGCTTTTCTGCATGTGCCGGCTTACGTTGTTCCCGATCAAGTAGGTAAGAAGTCTTAAACCACACATCGCGAAGTTCATCAATGTTGAGTTTTATTAATTGATGTGCGTGATGAAGCGTAACATTTCTTTGCGTTGTAATATGCCCCAGGAAAGTTGATTCGATTCCATGCTTTGCTAAATGATCAGCAACTGCTTTTTCATTTTCAACCTGAATAACAATACCCGGATTTTCGCTGAAACAAACTTTGACCAAATCGTTATCGAGCGAACTTACATTTAAAGTAAGGCCGATGTCTGGAATAGGAAAACACATTTCTAAAAGAGCTGTAATTAATCCGCCCGCTGAAATATCATGACCCGCCAGAATTAATTTCTGATTGATAAGTTCTTGTATCGCTGTAAAGGCTTTTGCAAAATACAGATCGTCTTTTACAGTCGGTGTTTCAGAACCAAGTGCATTGAGTATTTGCGCGAAGCTGCTTCCTCCCAAGGAAAATTTATCTTTCGAAAAATTAATGTAAAGAAGTTTCGATCCTTCAATAGGTTGCAATGCCGGAGAAATAGTTTTCGTGATGTCACTTACTTCACCGACTGCAGAAATAATAACGGTGCCCGGTGAATACACCACATCACCTTGCGGATACTTTTGTGTCATGGAAAGTGAATCTTTCCCGGTAGGAATATTAATGCCAAGCTTGATTGCAAAATCACTAACGGCTTCAACCGCTTCGTAAAGTCGCGCATCTTCACCTGCATTTTTTGCGGGCCACATCCAGTTTGCACTTAGTGATACTCCTTTTAATCCATGTGTGAGCGGAGCCCAGATTAGATTGGTTAGTGCTTCTGCAATCGCCAACTTACTTCCTGCACTTGCATCAACCATTGCAGGACCAGGCGCGTGACCAATGGCCGTTGCAATACCTTTATTGCTGATAAAATCCATGGCCATTACCGCTACGTTGTTCAACGGAAGTTGAATAGGTCCGCACGTTTGTTGTGTTGCTACCTTTCCCGTAACGGAACGATCTACTTTGTTGGTAAGCCAATCTTTACACGCTACACCTTCAAGTTGAAGAACGTTTTCTAAATATTCCTGAAGTTTAGTTTGATCGTATTGAAGAGTTTCAAAAGAAGAATTCTTTTTCTTGTCGTTGAGAATGGTAATGGGAGACGAGCCAAGTAAATCTTTTACTTTAAGATCTACTGGTTGCTGTTTCTGTCCGGCTTTACTGAACACAAATCTCTGATCGCCAGTAGCTTCTCCAACAACATAAATCGGAGCACGTTCGCGCTCTGCTACCTTCACTAATTTGTCAAGGTATTTTTCGTGCATGGCAATGCCGATGCGCTCTTGTGATTCGTTACTGATAATTTCTTTATCCGATAGGGTAGGATCACCCACAGGAAGTTTATCAATATAAATTTCGCCTCCGGTCTCTTCTAATAATTCGGAGAAGCAATTCAAATGTCCGCCAGCACCATGATCGTGAATTAAGGCAATTGGATTTTCATCAGCTTCTACCATCGCACGAATGGCATTCATCACACGCTTTTGCATTTCAGGATTGGAACGTTGAATCGCATTGAGTTCGATCGCATTTCCATATTCTCCTGTAGCAACAGAAGATACAGCACCGCCACCCATACCGATGCGATAGTTATCGCCACCAAGCAAAACTATTTTATCTCCTTTTTGTAACGTGTCTTTCTTGCTGTCTTTTTCTTTGGCAAAGCCGATACCACCAGCTTGCATAATTACCTTATCGTAACCATACTTTTTATCAGACCCAATGTATTCGAAGGTGAATAAACTTCCGTTGATTAACGGTTGTCCGAATTTATTTCCAAAGTCACTGGCACCGTCCGATGCTTTGATGAGTATTTCAGCTGGAGTCTGATAAAGCCATTTGCGTGCTTCAAATTTTTTCTCCCAAGGTCTTCCATTTTCTAAGCGCGGATAGGATGTCATATAGACTGCCGTTCCTGCTAATGGCAATGATCCTTTTCCTCCAGCTAACCGGTCGCGTATTTCTCCACCCGATCCTGTTGCCGCACCATTAAAGGGTTCAACGGTAGTTGGAAAATTATGCGTCTCGGCTTTCAATGAGATAACCGAATCATAATCAGTTACAGCAAAATAATCTGGAACATCCTGACGTATTGGAGCAAACTGTTCAACGCGTGGACCTTTTATGAATGCTACGTTATCTTTATATGCTGATACGATGTAGTTTGGATTTGCCTTCGATGTTTGCTTAATAAGCTGAAACAGCGTGAACTCTTTTTGCTGATCGTCAATGATAAATGTACCGTTGAATATTTTATGCCGGCAATGCTCGGAGTTTACTTGTGAGAACCCGAACACTTCGCTATCCGTAAGTTTGCGACCAAGTTGTTTGCTAACGTTTTCAAGATATTCAATTTCTTCTTTGGCGAGCGCTAATCCTTCCTTCTTACTGTATCCGGCAATGTCATCAATTTCAATGATGGGCTCCGGTGTATGATGAATTGTAAAAAGATCCTGATCCAAAGTTAGATACAAAAGCTCGAGCATTCGATCATGTTTTGCATCTGCAGATTCAACCTCTTTAAATTCTTCAATTCGCTGGATGCCTTTTATCCCCATCGTTTGCGTGATCTCAACCGCATTGGTGCTCCAGGGAGTAATCATCTCTTTCCGTGGGCCAATGAAATATCCATTGATTGCTTTTTCAGCAAGAGGTTCAGCCTCACCTAAAAGCCACTTAAGTTGCTGAATTTCAGAATTTTGAAAAGGCTGTTCCATGCCAACTGCGTAAATAACGTTGGCCTTCGAACGGAAGAATAAAATCATGGAGAGAATGACTAGTTAAAGGATGCGCAAAAATAACAGGTATTGTTGATGTTCTATCATTTTTCTGTGCGATTAATCTGGCGAGTGACGTGATAGCATTTTGTTTCGCTTATGCTATCGTCCTTTTTCGCAACCCCTTTGTCGGTTGATTGCCAGTGGTCGGTTTCCTCTTTTTCAGACTATAATTCTCTATAAAATCGCGAATGGCTTTCTTATCATCATCCGTCAAAGGTCTAGGATCAACATAGAGTTCATCCTCCCACGTATCTTTAGTCTTTTTCATTTTCTTTATTTAAAATATTTCCCGGTAAGTTTTAGTGCCGATTCAGTTGGAATGATCATGAGGTGTCCACCAAAATGAGTAGCTCCTAATGTTTGTACATAATGTGTTATGAGTTTAGTCTTTGAAACGAACGACACAAAACCATGTCCGCCAATTTCGAAAGATAGTTTGCAAGCATACGCTACGAGATTTCCTGCAACTCCTTTATATACTTTATTCTTACCTCTATTAAAAATTGAACTCTCGATCAAATGCATGAAAACGTGTTTCTCATTTGGAATTGGGGTTAGACTTATAAGTCCTTGAATGATATTTGGACTACTCGCAATGGTAAGTTTGTATACCGATTTGTTGGGCTGTTTGAATTCATTTTTCCAGTTAAAAACCCATCCTTGTTTTTTGCCGATTTTTTTCAAATCTTCTGTTGTAACTAATGAAATATGGGTTGCAAAACTATCACCGGTGATAACATTCTCAATTGAATTTGTGATTTTATCTACTTCAAAATCGAGATAAATGATCTTCTTCTTTTTCACTCCACAATTTACAGATTTACTTCTTTTTTTACGACCTCTTCGCGTTAATTCAAAGAGTTATTTAGCCAGATTTTGGAAAAAGATATCCGCTAAAGCCTTAGAACTTATCAACCCAGTATGCCCAACATCGAGGATCTCAATATGAGGATTGTTAAGTTTTTTTAAGAACTGATTCATGTTCTTAGTTTGAATTACCTTATCGTGTCTACCTGTAATCATGCTTGTACTAATCTTATTGTCATTCAGAAGGTTCGCAAGACTGTTTAAGTCAAAAGTCAGTCGCCTGAACACCACCCACGAGTAATATACTTGATTTCGTTTTTCTTGTGTACTCATCCGACGTTCTGCAAACCGAATAAGTCCCTTATCAACTAAACCTATCGATCGAATTACATTGGCTATCGCATTGAATCGCTCAGGCTTAGTAATCATGCTCTTGAATAATTTCCGAAACAGAAAAGGATAGGTAGCAATGCGATACCAGAAACTAGTTTTAATTCCATCGGGTGCCATGAGAAAGACGGCTTCTGTTTTTTTAGGAAATGCTTCTACAGTTGCCATGGCAAATTTTCCACCCAAACTAAATCCGCTTACAGAAAATTTTTCAAGCTGATTCTCCGAGAGGAATGTGTTCATGATTTTTTCCCAATCGTGTTTCTCTAACGGAGTTTCATCATTCGCCCATTTACTTTTGCCGTGGAAATAGAGATCAAAAATATAGACGGTGTAGGTAGACGAAAGCACTTTCGCTAAAGGTTGAAACACTTCACTATTCTGCCCAAATCCATGAAAGAGTAAAAGCGTTTTATTTCCTGATCCCACCACTGTATAATGGAGTGCTGTGTTTTCAGTTTGAATAAAACGATCCTGCATGTAGATAATGTGATTTGGTGTGTAAGTGTTTTTGCTTACGGCCACAAGCTACACAAAGTAGATTTTATTCTTTTGCCACGAATGCTCGAATGTGAATTTATTCGCGCATTCATGGCAATTTTGTTTTCGCTCACGGAAAGATTATACACGATTCTAAATTGAATTTTACTCACTTCCAGTATATTTATCTCGAGACATTAACCTGCATCGCTTTGAATTTCATAAACCCCTCTCTCCGAATTTGCTTTGTTCTGATTCTACTATCCACCTCCAGTGTTTATTCATAAATTATACGCTGGGTCAAACACGGTAGTGCTGATAAGATGAAAATTATATTTCGCATAAATCTAGTTTACAAGGCAGATACAATTCAGAAAAGATTTTAATTTTTCGGGAACGATTGGTTGGATTTAAATCGCTTATTTTACAATTAAGAAAAGTTATCCGAATGGAAAAAGTGAAGGAAAAGTCGATGAACGAAATGCCGGTGATGGATGAAAATGAGGGAATCGTTTTGTTTTATCCAAATATTCCAAAGAGTGCAATAGAAGAAGTTACAAAAGTGCTTCAAGGCAGGTGGATCGGACAAGGGCCAAGAGTAGCGCAGTTTGAAAAAGAATTTACCGAAAAATTTGCTGGCAATGGCACTGCTTTGGCTGTCGGTTCAGGAACAGACGCTTTACATCTCGCTTATATTCTTGCTGGGTTAAAAGAAGGTGACGAAGTAATCACTCCGGTTTTTACTTGCACGGCCACCACCATTCCATTCTTGTATATGGGGGTTAAATTCAGATTTGCTGATGTAGATCCGGAGACGCTGAACATTAATATAGATCATGTTCGTAAACTGGTAAATGAAAAAACCAAGGCGATTGTCTGCGTACACTATGGAGGCCTTCCATGCGATATGGATGAACTTCATGCTATTGCCAAGGAATATAATATTCCTGTTATTGAGGATGCAGCGCATGCATTAGGTGCAACATACAAAGGCAAAGCGATTGGTGAGATTTCGCAGTTTACAATGTATTCTTTTCAGGCTATTAAACACATTACTACGGGTGATGGCGGTATGCTGGTTGTACAAAATAAAGATATTGTTCCGCAGGCTGAACGCATCCGTTGGTTTGGAATAGATCGTTCCAACAAACAAAAAGGAATATGGGAGAATGACATTACTGAAGTTGGATATAAATATCAGATGACTGACATCAGTGCGGCTATGGGGCTTGCTGCTTTGCACGAGTTTGATGAAACGTTGGCGCATCGCCAAAAACTTTTTGAAGTTTATAAAAAGAATTTGAAAGGTGTAAGTGGAATTAAACTCATCGGTGCAAATCATACAGACCGTACACATGCAGCCTGGCTATGTACAGCAATTGTTGATCGCAGAAAGGAATTCATGACTTACCTGCGCGAAAATAAAATTGAATCGGGGCAGATTCATTATCGAAACGACCGTTACACAGTGCTTGGTGGAAGGCGAGATGACCTTCCGTTTATGGATTCAATAGAAGAAAATTACATTGTGCTTCCTCTAAACTCACATCTTACAGAAGCGAATATTGAGTTTGTTTGTGATACAATAAAAAAAGGTTGGTAGAGTATCGGTTATGCGTAAAGTTTATTCCTAGCCCATACGATTATATTAATTGAAACGATAAAGAGTTATCCTTTCTTCCAAACCGAAAGCAGTCTTTTCAAGCGGTCTCGTTTTAACTTAACCTCAAATTCAGATTCCTTTGGCTCGTCTGTGTTGCCGATAAATACTTTTCCTAAACGCAAATAGAATTCGAAAAAAGTAGATTTTGAAATATTCCATTTTAAAAGGAATTGTTTATTGCCATCATTCTTTTTTACTCGTGCAGTGCTTTTCGATCCGAAATGATAAACACGGCTTTCACTTACTCCTTTATAATAACGCACACCGCAGTGCCATAACTTCATCATCATATCCGGATCGGAGGCCATGCCGGGAGTATACTCGGTGCTCAAACCGCCAATCAAATTCCAAATGTGCCGATGCATCAACAAGGGATACCAGTTGCCACCGTTCCAGTCATGAAAGGGAAGCGATTTATATTCGTTCAGAAATCTTTGCTCATCAAACTCCTGCACAGTCTTGCCATAATTATAAGGAGCAATAATGCTGCTAAGGTATTGCGTATCGCTGTGCTCAATCATCGTTCCGGTTATGCAAAAATAAAGATGATCGAGTTTTTTTATTTCTTCCAATAGATGATGATCCCATTCCGGTGCGTAGTAATAATCGTCATCGGAAAGAACGATATAGTCTGAACTCACCAAAGAAGATGGTGCATTAAATCCATAGCATACTCCCACGTTTTCTGTTGAATGTGTAAAGCCTATCCGTTGTTCTTTAAGCCATTGAATTGTATCATCTTTCCCTTCGTTTACATGCACAATAATTTCATGATGATATCGCGAATTTTTGCGGATACTTTCAACACAACATTTTAGATAGGGTAGGTTATTCCAACTTGGAATGAGAATAGAGAATACAGGCTTTTGCAAGTTTTCAATAGGGTGGTAGGTAATCTTCGAAATCATGCCACCAAGATAACAATCGGGTTGAACCATTAGGCCAGATTGCAACGAAGATTTTCCATCCATTGTGATATAGTTCTTATTGGTGTTGTGTGGATTATGCGATTGCTGACTGTTAGTAATCTTTGAACATCTTTAAGATCATTAATACTTCGTTTTTTTTATCGTGCATAAACAACGTTAGCCCGTATCTTCGCGATAAATTTTAAAACCCTACAATATTCTTCGCGCCTTCCCCGACTATCCCATAGTTAAGCGCAAGGAAATGGAACTGGCAATGCAAATAAAGGAGGAAACATTCCTACGGGAGAAGGGCAGGTTACTGAGTTTTATCCGTAACCGCGTTTCTTCCACAGAGGAGGCTGAAGACATACTGCAAGATGTCTTCTATCAGTTTGTAGCTGGTTTCGAGTCGATTGAATCGCTCGATCGGGTTACGTCCTGGTTATTTCAAGTTGCTCGAAATAAAATTATAGATCGTTATAGACGCGATGCAGCCCGACCTCAACGAACTGATTTTGGATTGAATACAGGTGCCGATGACGATGCACCATTAACCCTCCAGGAAATTCTTCCCGACTTAGGCAACACGCCCGAAGATGCTCTTTTCAGAGAGGTAATTTGGGATGCGATCATGGAAGCTTTGGATGAATTGCCAGCCGATCAACGTCAGATTTTTATTCAGAATGAAATGGAGGAGCGCGGCTTTCGCGAAATCTCAGAAGAGACCGGTGTGTCTATCAACACATTATTATCCCGGAAACGGTATGCGATTCTTGCGCTTCGAAAAAAATTACAACGATTATACAATGAAATTTAAAATAGTACAGATATGAGAAATAGCGATATGAGAGATACGAGAAAAGCAATAATGATTATAAAAGTAATAGTGTTTGGGCTGCTGGCAATTGTTGTGTGCGGGTTCCTCACTATGTCACTTTGGAATTGGTTAGTACCAGAATTATTCAGTGGCCCGCCTATTAATTTTTGGCAAACATTAGGATTGCTTTTGTTAAGCAAGATTTTATTTTCCGGCTTTGGGGGAAAATCGCATGGCCATAACCCCAACAGTTATGGAGCACAATGGAAAAAACGATTTGTTGATAAGGTATCTTCTTTAAGCACTGAAGAGCGTGAAGCCTTCAAGCAAAAAATGAAAGATAAATGGTGCCGTTGGGACGATAGCACTCCAACTAAAGATTCCACGGGTTCAAACGATTGAGGAGACACTTCATAAAAAATTAACAAACTTTTTTCTGAAAAACCCGAACATTTAGCTTGAAGTAGCGTTGACGGAAACTGTGGAAACTTTTGTAATGTTAATAGTTTCCATAGTTTTGCATCAGATATGGAAGAAATAGGGACCAAAGAAAAGATTTTAAATGGAGCGGTTGGGCTCTTTATGAAGTACGGATTGAGGAGTATTTCGATGGATGATATAGCGCGCCACCTCACTGTTTCGAAGAAGACACTCTACCAACACTTTGCCGACAAGGAAGATTTAATCACGCTGGTTTTGGAGATTCATATTGATACCTGCCGAAAACGTTATGATGTAATATCAGAGAATGCTTTGAACGCAATAGACGAGTTGGCGCAAATCTCAGTGTGTTTAAGAAAAGACATGAAAGAGACCAACCAATCAGTATTGTACGATCTTCAAAAATTCCATCCGAAAGCATGGGAGATTTGGTTGAATTACAAAAACAAATACATACGCGAATCGGTGGTAAGAAATATTAGACAGGGAATGGAAGAGGGGTATTATCGTGCAGAAGTAAATCCTGATGTTGTGGCTGCCATTCGCATTGAACTTATATCGATGGGCTTTGATCAGAATATTTTTCCTCTAAGCAACCTTAGCCTGGCGGAAGTACAGTCGCAGGTATTCGATCACTTTGTGTACGGACTCTGTACCGATAAAGGAAAAAAATTATATCAGAAACATAAAGAACAACATGCTTAACTACCAAAACCAATATATGAAACGATTGTATCAAACCCTTTTCGTAACCTTACTTGTACCCTTGTGGGTGAATGCTCAGACAATTGATGTGCCTTCTGGTTCATTTACCTTAGAACAATCCATTAACTACGCACTTGAGAATGCCATCAACATTAAAAATTCTATGATTGATGAACAGATTTCAGATGCGAAAATAAAAGAAACAAGAGGTATAGGTTTGCCTCAAATTGATGGAACAGTATCGTTGATGCATAACGCAAAGCTCCAGAGATTTTACACACAGTATAATCCAGCGCAACCTTCTTTCGGGGGAGATTTAAGTACAATACCGGATATCCAACCTGGAGACGTGGTGGCACTTCAAAACTTCTTTCAATTGCCAAGTAATGGAACTGCTGCCATATCTATCAATCAGGTTCTTTTCAGTAACTCTTATTTTCTAGGCTTAAAAGCTGCGGGTACTTACCGCGACCTTGCTAGTAAAAATACGCAGCAAACTAAAGAGCAGATTATTGTAGGTGTTACAAAGGCATACTTTGTTGCTGTGATAAACAAAGAGCGCATAAAGTTGTATGAAAGCAATATTGCTCGTGTTGATTCCTTATTCAGATCTACCAAAGCTCAGAATGAGAATGGATTTGTTGAAGCCATTGATGTTGATCGCACTGAAGTTACCCTGAACAATCTGATCATTGATCGTGATAAGTTTATTGGCACCCAGGAGATAGCCATTGAACTATTGAAATTTCAAATGAACTATCCAATGGATGGTGTGATTACTATATCGGAGGATCTTAATTCAATGAAAATTGATAACGACATAAGTTTCCTTACGCAAGAGTGGGACTATACATCTCGTATTGATTATCGTATTTTGGAATCGAATCGAAAACTTCAAGAGCTTGACGTAAAAAATAAGTTTTCAACTTCTATTCCGTCTTTATCCTTCTTTGCCAACCTTGGATACGGAACGCAATCAAATAACATCGGAGGATTATTCACAACCAATAGCAGAATAAAGGATTATGAAGCGGTTGGTCCAGATAAATGGTATCCCGCAACATCGTTCGGCATTTCTTTAAAAGTTCCCATTTTCACAGGATTGCAACACAACTATCAACTTCAACAATCCAAGTTGACGCTTCTTAAAACTGAAAACGGTTTTAAAACTTTAAAAAACAATATCGATCTCGAAATTAAGCAAGGGAAGATTAACTACG
The DNA here is from genome assembly GCA_046595655.1 of Chryseolinea sp. GTDB lineage: Bacteria > Bacteroidota > Bacteroidia > Cytophagales > Cyclobacteriaceae > Chryseolinea. Next base: position 56,474 of record JBKJOF010000147.1, read on the forward strand.
CGAATGCATTGAAATCACTTGAAGCGCAATCAAGAAATATGAAGCTGGCAGGAAATGTAGCACGCGTAACTAAAATTAAGTATGAACAAGGTGTGGGTGCAAATCAGGAAGTAATTGATGCAGAAAGTGCGTTGCGCGAAGCTCAAATCAATTATTACAGCGCCATGTATGATGCCATTGTATCGCGTGTTGATTTGGTTCGCGCTTATGGAAAGACGAATACACTTGCTTCTCCTCAAAACTAAATGAAGACCTATAACTCAGAAAATAAATTGACAATGAAATCAACACTACACAATTACCTATCTATTTTCGCTTTGGCTGCAGTGCTTGCGGCTTGTTCTACTGATAACGCTGCGAAGCTTGAGAAATTAAGAACAAAGCAATCTGAAATTGCTAAAGAAATCGCTGCGTTAGAAAAAGAAATGCCAGTTGACTCTTCGAAGCTTACCGTAAAATCAAAAGAAGTAGAAGTACTTGAACTGACGCCTCGGAAGTTTGATCATTATGTACAAACTCAAGGTGCTATTGAAGCCGAAGATAATATTCTTGTGAGTGCAAAAACTCCGGGTGTAGTAACTCAGGTTTTTGTAAGTGAAGGGCAATCTGTTTCGAAAGGGCAGGTGTTGGCACAGATCGATAACTCAATTATTCAGCGCGGCATTGAAGGCATGAAGTCTCAATTGGATCTGGCAAATACGGTGTACCAACGCCAAAAGAATTTGTGGGATCAGAAGATTGGAACGGAAGTACAATTTCTTCAGGCAAAGACCAGCAAGGAAGGACTTGATCGTCAGTTGGCAGGTTTGCAAGAACAGAATGAAAATACACGAATCAAGTCGCCTATTACCGGATCAATAGATGCAGTTACTGCAAAAATTGGTGAGAGTATTTCTCCAGGCATGCCTGCTTTTAGAGTAATCAATACATCTGATTTAAAAATAACAGCGCATGTTTCTGAATCGTATGTAACCACAATTAAGAAAGGCGATAAGGTTTTGGTACAGGTAGATGGTGCTGAAAAAGAAATCCAAGCTAACGTAACATTTGTCGGTAAGAATATCGATCTGCTATCGCGCACATTCCCTATTGAAGTAGATCTTCCATCACGTACTGATTTAAGACCGAACATGACAGCAGTGATAAAAGTTATTTTTCACTCCGATCCTTCGGCCATTGTTGTACCGGTTAATGTTGTACAGAGCTTAAATGGAGAAAAGATTCTATATGTATTCGGTCAGGATGGAAAAAATACAGTAGCACGAAAACGCGTTGTTGAAGTGGCGGGTGTTTATGACAACCTTGCTCAGATAAAATCAGGAGTAGCGGCTGGCGAAAAAGTAATTACCATTGGCTATCAGGGATTGAACGATGGTGACTTTATAAAACTTTAATGATGAGTAAGTATTGGGTCGTTGGTCCTGAGTATTGAGTAGCAAACTAACTACTCAATACTTGATACGCATCACTCTTTACTCAAGACTACTAACTCTTTAAAATATGCAAGACTCAAACAAAGAATTTGGACCCACCAGTTGGGCCATCGATAATAAGATTGCGATTTACGTTGGGGTATTCCTTATCTGTGTGGCAGGTATTGTTACCTATATGAATTTGCCGAAGGAAAATTTTCCTGAGGTAGTGTTCCCTCAGATTATTGTGGCGACTCAATATCCGGGCGCTCCACCAACCGATGTGGAAAACTTGATTTCAAAACACATTGAGAAGCAAGTGAAATCTATAGCGGGGGTAAAAAAGATTACCAGTAACTCCTTGCAGAATTTTAGCAGTGTGCTCATCGAGTTTCAAACCGATGTAGATGTAGATGAAGCGAAGCGAGAAGTTCAGGATGCTGTAGACAAAGCGAAGCCAGACCTACCTTCAAATTTGCAGGATGATCCGCAAGTAATTGATATTGATATCTCCGAGCAACCAATCATGTTTGTAAACTTGTCGGGTGACTATGATCTTCAAACGCTGAAGCGTTATGCGGAGCAAATGCAAGATCGTTTCGAAACTTTGAAAGAAATTCGAAGAGTGGATATTGTCGGTGCATTGGATAGAGAAATTCAAATCAATGTAGATCTTTATAAAGCATCCTTGGCAGGCGTTGCCTTGACCGATGTTGTTCAAGCCATCAGTGGTGAAAACGTAATTATGCCCGGTGGTCAAATTTCCGTGGGTGGAATGAAGCGTTCTTTAAGTGTGAGTGGTGAGTACACTACAGCGGAAGGTATTGCGAATACGGTTATCGGTTCGATTCGTGGAGGTAAAGTTTATCTAAAAGATATTGCCGAAGTAGCAGATACAAACAAAGAACAGGAAAGTTTTGCGCGCTTAGATAAGAAGAATGTAATCACGCTTAACATTATTAAGCGTAACGGTGAAAACCTGATTGATGCTTCGGATCAGATCAACGCTATCATTAAAGAATTTGAAGCGGGGTCTCTTCCTGCCGGACTTCATGTTACGGTTACGGCCGATCAGTCGGAGAACACACGTGTAACACTTCATGATTTGATCAATACAATTATTATTGGTTTTGTTTTAGTAACGATCATCCTTATGTTCTTCATGGGGGTAACCAACGCCATCTTTGTGGGGCTATCCGTTCCCATCTCCAGCTTCATTGCATTCCTTGTATTTCCTGCCATAGGATTTACACTCAACATGATGACGCTATTCTCTTTCTTGCTTGCATTGGGCATTGTGGTAGATGACGCTATTGTTGTTATTGAAAATACGCACCGTGTTTTCGATAATGGAAAAGTTCCTATTCGCAAAGCCGCGAAGATTGCTGCCGGTGAAGTTTTCCTTCCCGTATTTTCCGGAACATTGGTAGTACTGGCTCCTTTTATTCCATTGGCATTCTGGCCTGGCATTATTGGTAAATTCATGATGTACTTACCCATTACGTTAATCATTGCGCTCTTAGCATCTCTTGTAGTAGCCTACATTATTAACCCCGTGTTTGCTGCAGACTTTATGAAACGACATGATCATGAAGAAAAAGACGCACCTAAAATGACCAAAGGATTTAAAATTACTTCAGTAGTATTTCTTGGTATAACCATCGTTTCGTATCTAATGAGTTTTGGTCTTGGAAACTTTGTGGTGTTGATGTACTTGTTATACGCATTGCACCATTTTGTTTTGAAAGGTGTCATCTCATCGTTCCAGACTTCAGCGTGGCCTAAGGTGCAGGAATCCTACAAACGTCTTTTAACCTGGACGCTCTATCGCTACAGACCAATTTTTGTCGCGCTCGGTGTTGTTGTTCTTTTTGTATTCTCAATTGTATTCACAGGCATTCGTAAACCTCCCGTTGTGTTCTTCCCCGCTGGTGATCCTAACTTTATTTATGCATTTGTTCGCATGCCCATTGGAACTGATCAAACTGTAACGGATTCGATAACGGCTATCGTTGAAGACCGGGTAATTGCAACCATGGGCAAAGATAATCCTATTGTAGAATCTGTTATTTCCAACGTTTCGATTGGTGCGAGCGAAAATCCATTTGAAGCAGGAGGGAACACAAGTCCTCATTTAGGTAAAGTATCCGTGGCCTTTGTAAAGTTTGCGCAACGTGGTGGTCAGTCTACGCGAGCCTACTTAAATGAAATTCGCGAAGCAGTGAAAGGAATTCGTGGTGCTGAAATATCAGTTGATCAGGAGCAAGGTGGTCCGCCAACCGGTAAGCCCGTTAACATTGATATAGCGGCTGATAATTTTGAACTCTTGGTAAAAACAGCAGATGATGTTAAACGTTTTCTTGTGGCCCAACAAGTGGGTGGTGTTGAAGAATTGAAATCGGATTTTCAAAGTAGCAAGCCTGAGATATTAATTAATATCGATCGTGAGAAAGCCAATCGGGAAGGTATCTCAACCCGCGACATTGGGATGGCTTTAGGTACTGCTGTTTATGGAGCAGAAATTTCAAGGTTCCGTGATGAGAATGACGACTACCCTATTCAATTACGTATCAAAGAAAGTCAGCGCAACGATCCTAATGTGTTAATTAACTTACCGATTACCTATCGTGATATGGGCTCCGGAGGAGCAGTTCGTCAAGTCCCACTTTCAGCAATTGCTAAAGTAGATTATTCAAATACATATGCTGGCATCAAGCGTATCAACCAAAAGCGTGTGATCACACTATACTCAAATGTATTGGGTGGTTTCAATGCCAACGATGTGGTGGCAGATATTCAAGGTCGCCTCGATTCGTATCCTACACCAGATGGCGTTACTATTAAGATGACCGGTGAACAGGAAGATCAGAAAGAAACGGCTGCTTTTCTGGGTGTTGCTTTCGGACTTGCCTTTGCATTGATCTTTATGATTCTGGTGCTGCAATTTAATTCGATCAGTAAACCCGTTATTATCTTATCTGAAATTATATTTAGTTTCATTGGAGTATTGATTGGTTTCTCATTATTCAAAATGGAAATCTCCATCATCATGACAGGCGTTGGTATTATGGCGCTCGCAGGATTGGTGGTTCGTAATGGAATTTTGTTGGTTGAGTTTACAGAGTTGTTGCGTTCACAAGGTGTTCCACTTTATGACGCCATTATTGAAGCAGCAAAAACCCGTATGACACCGGTGTTGCTAACAACAATAGCAGCAACTATTGGTTTAATTCCGCTGGCGGTTGGTTTGAATATCGACTTCGTTACCTTGTTCACAGAATTAAATCCACACATTTATTTCGGTGGAGATAACGTAGCGTTCTGGGGTCCATTATCCTGGACAATGATCTTCGGGTTAATCTTTGGAACCATACTCACACTTATTCTCATTCCGACTTTGTATTTGTTAACTACTAAGTTGAAGGAAAAGATATTTAAAAAGAAAGTGGTAGAAGATGAAAATCTGATGACCAAGTCTCCAGTTCTTTCCTAAGTAAAATAGTGTAAACTAAAATCAGTAGAAAGTCGTCTCATCACAGAGACGACTTTTTTTACATTTATATGCAACAAAGAATGCTGACCCTTTTAATTGTTACCGTACTTTTCTTGTTGATCGACTACTACGTCTTTCAGGCCATCTTAATGGTGAGCAAAGAATGGGCGCCTTTGTGGAAAAATGTTTTACGATATGGATTTTGGATTCCAACAATCTTGAGCATCGTTGCAATGATTTGGTGGACGTTTGGAGATCCCTACGCCTCCAGTGCAAGCTTCCGCAATTGGATGATAACCGGATTGGTCTCTATTTATTTCTCTAAACTTTTTGCTGTTGTTATTTTATTCATCGATGATATTTATCGCGGTGGGAGGTGGCTTGTTAATTTTTTTTACAAAGGACCGAACAGCAGCATTCCAGGAGATCCCATCACACGTTCTGAATTTTTATCGAAGACAGCTTTAGTTGCAGCCGCTATTCCTTTCGGAACAATGGCGTACGGAATTATTTCTGGAGCGCATGATTATCGTGTGAAACGATTGACGGTAAAACTTCCTAATCTTCCTAAATCGTTTGATGGAATTAAGCTCGCTCAAATTTCAGATATACATTCGGGAAGTTTTTTCAACAAGACTGCTGTGAAAGGTGGCGTTGAAATGTTAATGAATGAAAAACCGGATTTGGTTTTCTTTACCGGAGATTTAGTGAATAATGAAACGAGTGAGGTAAAAGATTACATTGATGTTTTCAACAAAGTAAAAGCTCCTCTTGGTGTTTTCTCCGTTACCGGAAATCATGACTATGGTGATTACAAACCGTGGGCAACAAACGAAGCAAAACAAAAAAACTTTAGCGATTTAGTGCAGGCGCATAGACTTATGGGCTACAATATTTTAATGAACGAACATCGTTTTGTTGAAGTAGGAGGAGAGAAGATTGCCATTCTTGGAAATGAAAACTGGGGAGGAGGAAGATTTGCAAAGTATGGAAAATTAGATCTTGCCTATAACGGAACAGAAGAAGCGCCCGTAAAACTTTTACTCTCGCACGACCCAAGTCATTGGGATGCTCAAGTACGAAAACTCTATCCTGATATTGACATGATGTTTGCAGGACATACACATGGGTTTCAGTTTGGTGTTGAGATCGGTAATTTCAAATGGAGTCCATCGCAATATGCATACAAACAATGGGCTGGACTTTATCAGGAAGACAAGCAGTTTCTATATGTAAACAGAGGCTTTGGTTATTTGGGATATCCAGGGAGAATAGGTATGCCACCGGAGCTTACAATTATTGAATTGAAGAGAGGATGAAATAGTTGATTGGTGTTCGTTGAATGTTGTTAGTAAAGAGTCGCATGATGTAGATCATATTTTGTGCTCGACCAACGAACAACCATCAACGACCAACTATTTCTTCACAACATTCTGCTCAAACTCATTTCCAGCGCTTACCATCTTTGCGTAATGTCCTGAGCCACTCTTGCCACAGTATAAATAACTCGCGTTAATTGATATGTTTTTAAAGAGTTGCTCGCAATAATTAAAGGCAAATCTATTTCCACCGATCATTGCATAAACTCTCTTGACTGCGCCATCGGTTACATTACTAAAACCGCAGTCGAGAAAATCAATTTGAAATGCTTCCAAAGTTTTTGACCTTCTAATTGTATCTTCATAGAATGAATCGCTTCCATCAACAACGATGTCTCCTACTGACAAATATGGTTGGAGCGATTGAATAGTTTGGTCAACTAATTTACCTGTCGATATCATTAACCAGATAACCCGTTTTGTTTCCAGACTTTCAGCTAAACTCTTTATAGATCCTGTTGTTTTAATTCCTTGCTTTTGAAAAGTCTCAAGTGCTTCAGGATTTAAGTCGTAAGCAATAACATCATACTTATTTTGCTTCAAATTCAGCGCGAGGTTAAAGCCCATTTCATCATGACAGATTAATCCAATTTGCATACTGTATTATCTTTTGGGATAAGATTAATTTTTTAGCGCTGATTGATTGTCTTGTAAATTGATTTTCAATTCATGAAGAACAGCCATATCAAGCTTCAGTGTCTTTGATAAATTTCTGAATACAGGAAATATCTTTTCGTTGTAGATTGTATGATGATCATTATTCGGAATGTAAGTTGTAACCGATTCAGGCATCAATACCTTATAATCATCAATCAGTTTTAATTTTTTCATGGCAAGGAATGCGGCTCCTTGTGCAGAGGCATCCTCTGCGCGAATGAGAAGGATTTTTTTTCCGAAGATATCAGCAAGTAATTGAAGCCATATTTCAGACTGCACAAATCCACCACTCACATGAATTTCATTTATCTGAATTCCTGATTCTTCCATTGTTTTACAAACATGATATAAGGCAAACAAAATACCTTCCATAACAGCTCGTGTGAAATGCGATTGTGTGTGTGACGAATCAATGCCAAAGAAAACCCCACATGCTTCACTGTTCCAAAGAGGAGCGCGTTCGCCAAGAAGGTAGGGAAGAAAAATAAGTCCGTTGCTACCCGGTGATATTATAATACTTTCATTTAACACCTCGTCATAATCCGAAGATGATTTCAATTCCTTTTTCAGTAAACTTTCAACGTACCACTTCAAGGCGATACCTCCATTGTTAATAGGGCCACCGATAATAAAGGTATTTTCATCGAGCCTGTAATTAAACGGCATGGTGTCGACATTTAAAGTAGGCGTTGAATGTGCAATTCGAATCGCTCCGCTCGTGCCGATAGTGAGTGCAGCAATTCCGGGTGAAATCGCAAAGCTTCCTACATTCGCCATGCACCCATCACTTCCTCCAATAAGGAAGGGTATAGATTGATCGATCCCTAAATGTTGATGAATTGATTTCAATACATCACTTCGCATGTGCGATGTGTTTACCGGACTAGAAAGTTTCTCAGCAGTCATTTCGCATCGCTGCAATGCATTTACGTTCCACAACATTTTTTCAATGTCAAATAATCCGGTAGCAGAAGCAATGGAATGATCGATTTCAAAAACACCAAATAGCTTGAACCAAATGTATTCTTTAATGGAAATAAATTTATGAGTTTGATCGAACAGTGCGAATTCATTTTCGCGAAGCCAGATAATTTTGCACAAAGGCGACATGGCATGAATTGGAGTTCCGGTTTGTTCGTACAACATTTCCCCGGATGACGATGCTCTGATTTTTTCTGCGATGGATGAACTGCGATTATCTGCCCATGTAATCATGTTCATTAACGCCTGCCCATTTTCATCAGCACAGATTAAACTATGCATGGCACTGCTTAAGGCAATTGCTTTTGGCTGATGTTGCAGTTGTGTTACTACTCTTTGGATACATTTAATAAAGGCTTGCCAAATCAACTCCGGTGCTTGTTCACTGTAACCTGGTTTCGGATGAAGGGTGGGGTATGAAACTTGCGCAGTACATACCACTTCTCCCGTTGTTAATACCGCAACTGCCTTTGTACTGCCTGTGCCGATGTCAATACCAATAATGTATTCCATGAATAAAATTGTAGCTTCTAAAATACTGAATTGTTGATGCTGAATCAATGTGGATTAGTTAAGCATTTTTTTTGATAGCCTCACTTCGTTCCTCTCTGGAACCGAGATGGGGGCTGAGCTTAGCTAAACGACATGGAATTGTCGATGATGAATTGTGAAAAGTTATTTGAATTGGTAGTGGAGAATGTTTAATTGTTGTTCGTCATTCGTACGCTTCCCATGTTGTGTGAGGCTGAAATATATTGACCACACCTGGGTTTAAAAATAAAGCTATCACCTAGGCATATCTCCAATTGTTTGGGAATAGTGCCCATCTGCTCAATCTTTTTTTGAGCAACTTGAGCAAGGTAGACTGAGTTCTCCTTGATTGATAATATCACCAATAATTAGGCGGATCATTGTCTTTACTATTGACCAATTTCAAATATATCACGGAATAGTATGATACTTTGGTCATTATGGGAATGAAAATAATGGTGGAGATATCAGATCGCGGTTCAGAATTGTTCGGAATCGGGCTGGTATTAAGATTTCACGGTTCAAAATCGCATTACCTCTAAAAAAGCCTTCATTTGTTGGGATAGATGATTTTCTAAAAATATTAAGAACGCAAATAAAATAGTAGCTTTGTGCGCTTCCTTTTGTTTTGTCGGAAAACAACTTCCAATGATTCATCACGGAAACCGTATCATTAACCTAAATATCACACAGTAAAAATTATGGCGAAGTCAAAAGAAACATGGAACAAAAAGGAAACCGAAAAGAAAAAGGAGAAGAAGAGAAAAGAGAAGGAGCAGCGGAAAGAAGATAGAAAGGCTAACGCAAAAGAGGGAATTTCTTTTAATGACATGATCGCCTACGTTGATGAAAATGGAAACTTGTCGTCCACACCACCCGATCCAACCAAGAAGAGAATTATAAAAGAAGAAGATATTGAAATAGGTGTGCCGAAGCAGGCCGATATGAGAGATGTTGACCCAACCCGCAAAGGAAAAGTTACCTTCTTCAACGATTCAAAAGGCTACGGCTTTATTAAAGATTCCGATTCACAGGATAGCATTTTCGTTCACGTAAACGGATTGATTGATGCGATCAAAGAAAACGATAAGGTAACGTTTGAAGTTGAAATGGGAATGAAAGGTCCGAATGCGATACGTGTGAAGGTTGTTAACTAGTTGTTTCAATTAACTTATTACTGTTTCTGATTTTACGAATTGAACATGCAGCGAACCATTCTCGCATCTTCACTAGGCAATGAGATAGTGTTCAGTGCATCCAGAAGCAGTGGTGCTGGAGGGCAGAATGTAAACAAGGTAAATACTAAGGTTACATTAAAATTCGATGTGCAGAATTCTCAATACCTTACCCCAGAAGAAAAAGAAATCGTTTTAATGAAATTATCAACACGACTCACCAATGACGGTGTGTTGGTGTTGACTTCTCAGGAGAAGCGATCACAGCTTCAGAACAAAGAAGCGGTCGTTTTAAAGTTTGAAAAAATTATCGCAAAAGCTTTTGAAAAAAGGAAAGCTAGAAAAGCAACCAAGCCTTCGAAAGGCGCTGTTCAAAGTCGCATCACTGAAAAGAAGCAACGAGCAGAAAAGAAACAGTGGAGGCAGAAGCTTTAGTGCTACGTATTACCTACTGTTGATAGCACGAGATTTCGTATCGCAAGTAGAGAGGTCTGGTAATTGGTAATTAGATACCAGTTACTGATTGCCCTGCTCACTTTTTATCAGTTACATTACATCAACTAACATTAAGCATTTGAAATCATTAAGTATCCTTGGATGTGGATGGCTAGGAAAGCCGTTGGCTGTAGAACTAATTAAGTCTGGCTATCACGTTTCCGGTTCGACAACTCAAGAGAATAAGTTGGATGAATTTAAATCGCTTGGAATAAAACCCTTTCTCATAAAACTAGATCCACAGCTTTCTGGATACGACTATCACGAATTTTTTCAAGCTGAAATTTTAATCATTAGCATTCCGCCAAAGCGAAAGTCAGGACAAACGGATGTTTATCTGGACCAGATGAATAATGTTGTTCAGGAAGTTTTGAAAGGAAGCATTTCAAATGTTTTGTTTATAAGCTCTACTTCAGTGTATGCTGATGGAGACCGAATCGTTACCGAGATTGATGCCGATCCCGATTCACACTTGATCCAAGCCGAAAATATTTTTCTAGATCAGGATAAATTCAAAACTACAGTGATCCGGTTTGGAGGTTTGGTTGGTCAAGGTAGAAATCCGGGAAGATTTCTTGCAGGTAAGAAAGATGTTCAGGGAGGTAATCATCCTGTGAATGTAATTCATCAGGAAGATTGCATTGGAATTATCAACGCTATTATTGAGAAGCAAGTATGGGGAGAAGTATTTAATGCCTGTGCAGATCATCATCCAACGCGAAAGGAATTCTATTCAAGGGCAAGTGTCGCGATGCAGCTTGAAGCTCCGCAGTTTTCAGACGCAGATGTAAGTAAGAATAAAGTTGTGGATTGTAATAGGTTGAAAACGAAATTAAACTATCAATTTGTTTATTCTGATTTGATGGAAATGTTGAGTTCTTTCTAGATTAATTCTTTAATGGCAAAAAAATCTCCGCTATCATACACCGAGCACTTCCACCACCGTTGCGTTCAATAGTATCAAGGCTTGAATGAAGGATGGAATTATACTTATTTATTTTTGAAACTTGCTCAATCGTAAGAGAGCGATAGGCTTGTGATGACATTACCAAAAAATTCTTTCCAGCATTGTTCTCAACCTGCAACATGTTTCCGGCAAAGTGATTCATTTGAGCCATCGAAATAGAAATAATTTCTTTCCCACTCTTTTTTATGGTGTGGGTTGTTTCATTTCTTTCGGCATCATCAGCAATTGAATCAAGACAAATGATTACATATTGATCGGCCACACACATCATTACATTGGTGTGGTAAATAGGGTAGGCATTTGAATCCACTGCCATGAACGTGTTTGGCGTAAACCCAAGCTGCAAACAAAAATCATTTAACACATCGATATCTGTCCGATGAGAAATGCATGCGTAGGCAATTTTATTCTCCCGATCGAGCACCATGCTCCCTGTTCCTTCCAGAAACACATTTTCGTTTTCGTAAGCGGATAAATCAATTTGTTTTTCAATTATAAATCGTTCTTTTAGTTTTTCAATGACATGAGGTTTGCGCTCCAGTCGCCTGTTGCCAGCATACATTGGATAAAGTACAATACTTCCATTGTCATGAAATGAAATCCAGTTATTCGGAAAAATGGAATCAGGAGTGAAAGGTTCTATTGTGTCGTCAATAACGGTTACATTAATTTCATTTTTTCGTAGCAAACTCACAAAATCATTAAACTCAGTCAATGCAATTTCCTGGGCATTCGGATCTTTTGTGGATTGAAATGCATTGTTCACCGAAGTCTCAGTATTGAATGTGAAATTCACCGGGCGAATCATGAGAAGGTGTGATGTGGTTTGCATGAATGAATTATTTTCGATTTATGATTTACGATAGCTATCTCAATCTTTTAGGATTTTACGATTTCGTCCCGAAGTAGGGGCATGCTCATACAGTGAAAGCCACCACGAGCGCGCGATAGTTCTGCTGAAGGCATTAGGATTAGTGTATCTTTTAAATCGTCTACGCTTTTTTTATTCGATTCTAATTCGTCTAATAAATCGTGAACGTGAATTACACTGAACCCGTTCGCTTTAAATGCTTCTGTGGTTTTATCATTTCGATCGTAACCTAATACAACTCCTTCCTTTAATGCTAACACGTTACATGAGTCGGTCCATTGTTCACGTAAGTCGTATGGAAATTCGTTGTTGCCGGAGTATAAGAGTGTAACTTTTTCCCTGCAATTAAAATCAACTTCGCTGATGTTTATCAATAGATCTTCCAGTGTATCGAAATGAACAGGATTTTCTAAATCGTTGTGTTTAAACTGAATGATCTTAATGGCATCGTCTTTCTTTTTGCTTTCTAAAATTCGTTCAACTGGATCAGCATCTTCCTTATTGATGGCTTTACGCGAAAAATTTCCAAGCATCACCCATACATTTCGTTTCACTTGTGTAAATACAGTATCGATATGCATGTAATCACGCTTCTTCGGAATACGAATCACCGTAATTTTTTCTACAATCTTTTTTCCAAATAAAACATTAATCACCTGGTGAGCAGCCTCAATGGTGGTGCGTTCGCTAACGCCAATGAGTAAATGTTTTTTGCTAATCATCATCACATCTCCACCTTCGAGTGTTACTTTTTTATCGTCCGTTTCTTTCGGCATTAAGAAGTGATGAGATGTATCTTCAATTTCGATTATCTTATTTTGAAAACTCTCGAAGATGGGGTGATTGTGAAAAATATATTTTGCTAGCAAGGCTTCGCGTGTCCGTGCTTTTTTTGCAGGACGATTTAATAGAATATGATCGTTCACTACAACTCCGATATCGCGAGTGAAAATAAAATTAGGAATTGGAGCGAAGAGCATACGTCCATCTTTCAATGTTCCGCTGATGAATACTTTTGTTAATGTTATTTCATCAAGCGTAAGCAAGAACTTCTGCATTTCGTATGAACAAAATTCTATGGCGCACACCGATGCCACCAAGTTTAATCGAATGTCTTTGTCTTTTAGAATTTCGGCAAGAAGCCATTGAAGTTCAATTACCTTATCTGATTGATGGAAGTTGGCATTATCGGGTTTGTAGAATTCACGATTGCTTTCTACCGAATTGATATGTTGTAATTTTCCCTGGATCTTTTTTGGATCAAGGAAATACATTAGAATCTTGGTATAGAAATCATATTCTTTTTTGCGAATGGTATCGAGATGAACGATGTCTTCGAAGAGCCAGTCTTGCGCTTTAGAGGGTACAACCTTTCCGAGACTACTATCGGGACTGTGAACTAAAAGTTTTCGAAGCGTTCCAATTTCTGAATTAACACCAAGGGTTGCGTAAGACATAAATGAGTTTTAGATTCCGCAATCAACACATCGGCTTCAAAACTTCCAAGACTTAAAATGGAAATAAAAATTAATGCAGTTTAAACTCGATAGGACTATTTTTTAGAAATCGAGCACAAGGGAAATTACATCTTCACAACATTACCTTCTAAAAAAACAGTTTCGTTTTGTTTAATGCGGTAGTGATACAACCCTGCTGAAAGATGGTTTAGTTCAAGATCAATTCGTTTTTGATTTTTTGAAAGGATCTGAGTCATCACAACACTTCCGTTGTTGTTTATCACATCAACAGACAGTTGTTTGGGAGATAAAGGTAAGTTGTCCAGTGTCAAAATATCATGAAATGGATTCGGATAAATCTGAATACTTGCTTCTTCATTTTTCTTTCTCACATCGGTGACGACATCTTTCTCTGAAATGGTTGAGCCTTTCAGAATTAACTCAACCCATTGGGTGTACATTTTTCCGGAAGGATGTAATCCATCATTTGCTATTAATTCCGGTTGAGCCAAACCATTGCGTGATATTTCAGTGATATTAAAATATTTTACACCCAACTTTTCTGCAATAGCAAGATTGGTATGATTAAACGCATTGATGGCTTGACTTATGGTAGGTTGATTTGATTTTCCAAAAGGCGTATAACCGTAATCTGGAATAGACACTACAAATACATTTGATTTTATTCCACCGGCAAGAGTAATTGCCGTGTTTAATAGCTCTTCAAATTCGGGAGCATAATCCTGAACTGATCTTCCTTGATATTGATTATTGACACCAATAAGAAGAGAGACTAATGTATACTCATTACTTAGTTTTGCATCGATAATAGCATCTTTAAGATTGTCGGTTCTCCAACCTGTGCGGGCAATAATTTTAGGATCGTTACAATCCAATCCCAGTTTGCGCAAAGAGGTAGTCAGTTGTCCTGGCCAGCGATCCTGGGTATCAACACTCTCACCGATGGTATATGAATCACCCAGCGCAAGAAATTTTACTTTCTCCTTTATAATGAGTTCTTGTGCCATAGTGTTGTATGACAAAAGTAGTAGAAAGAATGAGACTATTTTCGAGTTCATAGTTTTGAGTTTCAAGTTCAAATTGTGTGCATTTCAAACTGTCGTGTCATGGGCTAAAGCCCTCCTTAAGGCCAGTGTATAGCCACGGCCTTAAGACCGTGGTTATTGAAAGTATTGTGAATGGGCTTTAGGCCTGAACTATTTTAGAAGACGACAATTTGAAGCGTTCCAAGTTCAAGGTTGTGAAACGATTTAGATTTCCTAAAGAAAACAGATGCAAAATTGTTTTGTTCGATATACGATAAAAACAAAGAGGATGGTTTTTGGCCATCCTCTTTTAATTATTTCAAAACAAAAATTAATTCAAAGTCTGTATTAATGTGCCGGTGAATTGGTTTTTCTTCCACGCATCCAGAAAAGCAGAATGGTGAAAAGTACAATCAAAATAGCCGGAAATGTGACCATAGTTTGAAGGGTAGCCTGACCTGCAGCTAAATCCAAAGCATCACCCTGAATACCAGAGGCACTTGCTTTTTCTTTTGCACTGTCAATCCAACCTCCAATGATGGGCTGCCATATCGAAGTTGAAAACATACCAAAGGCACCTACAATGGACATTCCCATAGCACCACTCAACGGTATTTTCTCGGCTACAAATCCAATCATGTTAGGCCAGAAGTAGCAAACACCCATTGCGAAAACTACTGCTGCAACATATGCCATAGGGCCTGTCTGTGTACTGAACAAAAAGATTCCTATTGCAGTGAAAACTGCTGAACCTAATAGCACACCAGTCTGATCAAATTTATGAACGAACGCTCCACCGAAGTATCTACCTACCGCCATTAACCCGGTCACTAAAGCAAGAATTACCATGGGTTCAGCTCCGCTCTTTGCCATAATTATTCCAGTCCATTGCTGTGGTCCAAATTCAGATATTGCTGTAAGCGTCATGCAAACACACATGAAAAGGAAGAGTGGTGTTGCCATTGCTTTGAGGTTCTCTGAAAAAGATGCAATTTCTTTTTTTGGTTCAGGAAAAGTTTGTCCGTAGAAGAGGTAAGCATAGATTATAGTTGGGATCAGGATAATCCATATTTGTGCTTCCCAACCCAAATGCATTTTTGTCATGAACAAGGATATTAAACTTCCAATGACAATGCCTCCTGGAAACCACATGTGAAAGCGATTCAATTTTGTACTCATTTCATTGCCACTATAGCTGGCAGCAATCATCGGGTTACACGCTGCTTCTGTACAGCCATTGCCAAGTCCGATAAATAAAGTTGAAACCAACAGACCCACATATCCTCCAGAAAAAATGGTTAAAAGAATACCGAGTGTATGAGCAAAAAAGGCGAAGATCATAATCTTTTTCGGCCCTAGAGTGCCATAAAATATTCCTCCCACTACCATTGAAATAGGAAAACCAACAAACCACATCGAGTTAATGAATCCAAGTTGTTCTGCTGTAAGATTAAAGGTTGTAGCTAACTCTGGTAAAATTCCAGCCCGTATGCTGAAGGAAAAGGCCGTTGTGATCAACGCGAAACAGCTGCCATAAAAAAGTCGTTGGTGATTTTGTTCGTTCATGGTATAATTTATTAAGGATAGGTTTTGAACTAGGTTTAGTGATTAATGAAGTTTAGTCGCGAGCACCAATGTGTTACAGGTCATGAATATGAATGCTTTTTTTCTCCTGCAACATGGGCAGGTCAAGAATCTTTTATTTACACCGATTGCAATGTATAAATAAATGGATTACTGTTATAGTCTGGTTGACTAATCTAAACGATTTTACCTTTATTTTATTCGGAGAGGCACTACCGAAATGTGCTGATTCTCTTTGTTAAATTAAGACTCATCTTTAGAATTCGAATTGCTTCAGAATGACTTCGGAGGATTTTTTATCGCCATGATTAAGTAAGTATAGAATACTCGTTTCATAATCCATGCTGCAGGTGGATGGCACTTATCTCAAGCCTTCACCAACTTGATATAGAGAATAACAAAAAATAGAAAGGTAAAATGATTTATGATGAGTGACTTGTGGTTGGCGATTTGTGATTTAGGAGCCAACAACTAAAAACGATCAACCAACAACGATCAACTAAAAACGATCAACTAACATCTACAACTCAAACGTAAATCCCTTCTCAATCAATTCATCATAGGTTTTCTTATCGAACTGATACAAACTTGCTGCGCGATGAGAGACATCTTGCTGTTTCTCTTCACATTCATGCAACAGATTCATCTTCATGAGTTTTCTTCTGAAGTTGGGTTTGTCCAGTTTACGATCCAGAATGGCTTCGTATAATTCCTGCAATTGTAAGAGCGTAAATTTTTTGGGTAATAAATTAAATCCAATCGGCTCGTGGCGAACTTTATGTTTTAGAAACTTAAGGCCTGTTTCTAAAATCCGATTATGATCATACGGTAATGAAGGTATTTCACTAAGCTTAAACCACTGTGCATCCGAAGCCGTGAAGCCAGGATGAAGTACGTAGTTCTCAGGTTTAACCAACGCATAGTATGCAATAGTGATTACCCGATTTGTGGGATACCGATCTACCGAACCAAACGTTTTAAGTTGTTCGAGGTAAATATTTGAAACGCCTGTCAGCTCATTCAGAATCCGGTTTGCAGAATCCTTAATGCCCTCATTATATTTAATCCAACCCCCGGGCAGCGCCCACATTCCTTTGCTGATACCTTCGGCATGTTGCACCAATAAGATATCAAGTTCATTCTTTTTGAAACCGAAAATCAGGCAGTCAATGGTGAGGGCATCAATGATCTCATCTGTTTTTTTAATCATAACTACTTCGCTTCGGAAAATAAATTTGCGTAACCTTGTAGTCAAATATACTATAAGTTATAATTTGCACCACATTCGATTGAAATAATGTTTTAAACAACATGGCAAAATACCTATTTGGTTATGATTTAGGAAGTTCGTCCGTTAAAGCTTCGCTCATAGAGATTGCAACGGGGAAGACGATCGCCTCAGCTCAGTCACCATCGGAAGAGATGCCGATGCTTGCTGTGAAGCCGGGCTGGGCGGAGCAAGATCCTGAAATGTGGTGGGAACATTTAGTAATCAGCACACACGCTTGTTTAAAAAAGAGTAGTGCAAAGGGAGAGGAGATTGCTGGTATCGGTATTTCGTATCAGATGCATGGCCTGGTTTGTGTCGACAAAAATCAAAAGGTATTACGTCCTTCTATTATCTGGTGCGATAGTCGCGGAGTAGAAATCGGCAATGATGCCTTTCGGAAATTAGGAGAAAAATATTGTCTTGAACATTTATTGAACTCGCCCGGAAATTTCACTGCATCAAAATTGAAATGGGTGAAGGATAATGAACCAGCTGTATTTGATAAGATACATAAGGTAATGCTTCCCGGAGATTTTTTTGCCATGCGATTAAGTGGAGAGATTGTAACAACAGCTTCCGGATTATCAGAAGGTATGTTGTGGGATTATCAAAGCGCTTCACCACCAGATCGTCTTTTGGATTTATATGGATTTGATTCTTCCATTTTGGCAGATGTTGTTTCTACATTTTCCATTCAGGGAAAACTGCAAAAAAGTGTTGCTGATATTTTAGGATTAAAAGAAGGTACTCCAATCAGTTATCGTGCAGGTGATCAACCCAACAACGCGTTTTCATTAAACGTACTGAAGCCAGGAGAAACGGCTGCAACGGCTGGAACATCAGGCGTAATATATAGTGTAACCGATCAAAACGCATTCGATTTGAAATCGCGTGTGAATACATTCATGCACATTAATAATAAATCAATCGGCTCTGCGAAAGATCAAATTAGAAATGGTGTTTTGCTTTGTATTAATGGAACAGGAATTTTAAACAGTTGGCTTCGCAAAAATACTTCAAGCAGTGATTCTTTGCTCGATTACGAATCCATGAATAAAATTTCAGCGGAAGCGCCAATTGGTTCGGATGGATTAATCGTGTTGCCGTTTGGTAACGGAGCAGAACGCATTCTGGAAAATAAAAATATCGATAGTTCATTTCATGGATTGAATTTTAATCGACACAATCAGTCTCATGTTTTTCGCGCAGCACAAGAAGGTATTGTGTTCGCCTTAAAATATGGTTTTGATATTCTTCAAGGAATGGGATTAAAATCACAAGTGATTCGATCTGGAAATGCGAATATGTTTTTGAGTCCGTTATTCCGCGAAGCATTCGTGAACACCATTGGAGCCCGACTTGAGTTATATGATACCGATGGAGCAAAAGGTGCAGCACTCGGAGCAGGGGTAGGCTGTGGTGTTTATAATTCCTTTGAAGAAGCCTTTAGCGGATTGAAGATGATTCGCTTCGAAGAGCCCGATAAAAATAAAGCCGAACAATATTCATCAGCCTACATCTCTTGGTTAAAGCACCTCGAAAAACAATTATAGATTTATTTTACGCTTTTAGCTTTAAGCTTAAAGCTTTAAACTTTACACTTAATTAAACACAATGAAAACAACCGGAAGCAAACCCTACTTTAAATCCATAGGCCGCATTAAATATGAAGGGCCTGAGTCAGACAATCCACTGGCATTTAAATTTTACAATGCAAAACGCAAGGTGGGTAAGAAAACAATGGAAGAACATTTCCGTTTTGCAATTGCCTACTGGCATACCTTCTGCGGAACTGGTGGCGATCCGTTTGGTGGCGGAACAAAGGCTTTCCCATGGTTACAAAGTGATGATGCCATGCAGCGCGGTTATGATAAAATGGATGCAGCGTTTGAGTTCATCACAAAGATTGGTGCACCATTCTATTGCTTCCACGATTACGATTTAGTAGAAGAAGCAGATACCTTAAAAGAATCTGAAAAGAGATTATCGAATATTGTTGACTATGCTAAACAAAAGCAAAAAGAAACGGGTGTAAAATTATTGTGGGGAACGGCCAACATGTTTTCACATACACGTTACATGAATGGTGCAGCAACCAATCCTAATTTTGATGTTATATGTTGGGCAGGTGCGCAAGTGAAAAACGCCATCGATGCAACAATTGAATTGGGTGGATCAAATTATGTTTTCTGGGGCGGTCGTGAAGGATACCTTACATTATTGAACACGAACATGAAGCGTGAGCAAGAGCATCTTGCAACGTTCCTGCACATGGCGCGCGACTATGGAAGGAAGAATGGTTTCAAAGGAACATTCCTTATCGAACCAAAACCGATGGAGCCAACGAAGCACCAATATGATTTCGACTCGGCAACCGTAATTTCATTTCTTCGTCAGTATGATTTGACGGATGATTTCAAATTAAATCTCGAAGTAAACCACGCTACGTTGGCACACCATACATTCCAACATGAACTCCAAGTTGCTGCAGATGCAAATATGTTAGGTAGTATGGATGCAAACCGCGGTGATTATCAAAACGGATGGGACACGGATCAATTTCCAAATAACTTATATGAGTTAACAGAATCAATGCTTGTTGTTTTGGCTTCTGGTGGATTTAAGACCGGAGGTATCAACTTCGATGCAAAGACGCGCAGAACATCAACTGACCTAGCTGATATTTTCTACGCACACATTGGTGGTATGGATACGTTTGCTCGCGCCTTGTTAACTGCGCAAGCCATCATTGACAATGGTGAATACAACGAAATGCGTAAGCAACGCTACAGTTCATTCGACTCAGGTAACGGAAAGAAATTTGAGCGTGGCAATATGTCCCTTGAAGCACTTCGAAAACTGGCGCATGCTAATGGTGAGCCAGAGCAATTGAGTGGCAAGCAAGAGTATTACGAAAACATCATTAGTAAATTTATCTAAGATCAGGTTTCGAGTTTAAAGTTTCGCGTTGAACCCGAAACGTTATACTCGAAACTGAATATTTTCAGGTTAGAAGTCTTGACGGAAGGTTAATGTTCTCCTTTCTCAAGACTTCTTCTTTTTACAGAATACTCAACTCTAAATACTTCATACGTTTTTAATCCGGATTTTTTTCCCGCTGATCGCGCAGATTAAAATGCACGCAGATTTCCGATGATCAGAAATCATACAGCATTTAATCAGCGAAAATCTGCGGGTATTCGATCTGTGAAATCTGCGGGAGAATGTATTTTTTTCTAACTACAATTTTCTCCTAATCTGTATCAAGAAGCTCAAGAACTTCTGCTAATTCATCATACGTTTTTAATCCAGGGCTAATCTCTGCACTGCCGCGAAGGGCCAGACCTTTTATGGTTGAATGTTGAAGTGCTTGTTCAGCTTCGGCTAACGAAGAGACTTCAATCAAAAGTGGGGAGATAGTATTGGATAGAAAGGTTGATGCTAAAACAAAAGCAGGTTGGCTTGGTAATTCCACGTCCGTCAATTCTCTTTCTAGTCGAAGGATAAACGGAATTGAATTATTAGAAAGAAAAGGTAATTCAGCTATCCCCAATTCAAGATAATCTGGTTGATAATTTTCAATAATGCTGGTGAGTTGAGCTGCACTTTGCAAGCCTGATACTTCAGCCACTACCAAAGGTCCGGTTACCCATCCACGAATTTCCTGAAACTGTTTTGGAGAGACGTAATGATCTTGCCCTTCTACCACAATGAATCCCAACATATCGGCACCCATTCCGGCACAATATCGAGCGTCACTCAGGTTGGTAATACTTCCTACTTTTACAAACGTTTTAAGCGGCATAGTTTTAATTGGTGATACACGACTTCGTGTTTCTTTGCGCCTCAGCGTCTTTGCGCTTGATAAAAGGGCAAAATCATACCACGAAGCAGCACAAAGATATTTTAAACTTTGATTTGGTTTTGATACCATCAGGTTTTAATAGAAAGAAAAAATACCTTTGCAGGGTTTACATTCAGCGCTGAATAAAGGATTAAGAAAAACTGGAAATTAGTGAAGCATCTGACTAAGTATATTATCATTATTCTGATCATCAGCGTAAGCTCATGCGATTCATCATCAATTGAAACGACTCCCGACATTGGGAAGGATTATTTTCCAATGAAGACTGGAGCCTATCAGATATATGATATCAATGAAATTATTTACACTCTTGGTGATCCAGATACTTTTATCTACCAATTAAAAACGGTTGTGATCGATTCGTTTATGAATACTGAATCAACCTATACCTACGTTATCCATAGAAGTGTTCGGAATGATGAATCTGAACCTTGGACGTATAAAGACACCTGGTCATCACGCCTCGTAAACGGTTTGGGAATTGAAAGCGAAGAGAACATTGATTTCGTAAAACTTGTTTTTCCTTTTCAAGTTGGAATGAAGTGGAATGGAAATACATTTAATACTTTGGGAGAAGAGCTTTACGAACTGCAGAGTTCAGAATCAAAAACAGTAAATAATATAACGTTTACCGATTGTCTTAATATCAAGCAAATCGATAATGAAGATTTTATTGTGGATCTTGATCAACGGTATGAGTCCTACGCAAAGAATGTCGGATTAATATCGAGTGAAAAAACTCACCTCTTTTATTGTACAGATACGGACCAAGGTTGTATTGGTAAGCAAATTGTTAATAAAGGCGTGATCTACAAACAAACCATAACAGAATATGGCGTTGAGTAGAATAGGTTTTGTCGTTGTTTGTTTTTTTATTTTCTCCAATTCATTGGCTGCAGTAAATCGGTATGTGGTTTTTTTTAAAGACAAATCAGGAACAACGTATTCAATCTCTAACCCTCTGGCTTTTTTTTCACAGCGTGCTATCGATCGGAGAGCCAAACAAGGTATTGTTGTTACAGAATCTGATTTTCCGATAAATCAAAATTATGTTAACGGAGTAAAAAGTACGGGCGCTGAAATCTATTTCAGATCACGCTGGATGAATGCCTTGTTAATTCAATGTGATGCTTCTTTAATTTCAGCGATTGAAGCACTCACCTATGTAGATCGAATCGAATTCGTAGCACCCAACACGAGATTGCTGAACAGCGGGCGCACCAAGAATATTCTCGAATCGAAAGACACGAAAGCGGAAGAGGCTACTGATGCACAACTTCATCAGTTGGGAATTGATGAAATGCATCAGGATGGTTTTAAGGGAGAAGGGATGCTGATCGCTATTTTTGATGATGGCTTTTCGGGTGTAGACAATGCTGCGCCATTTCAAGCTATTTTTTCGGAAGGAAGAATTGATCTCAATTCAACGAAAGATTTTGTGAAAAATTCGAATGACGTTTTTCAATATGATGATCATGGCACTGAAGTATTTTCCGTTATCTCAGCATACCAACCCGGAACGTTTACGGGTGGAGCATATAAGGCAAGCTATCAACTCTATGTTACTGAAGATGTATCAACGGAGTATCGAATAGAAGAATATAACTGGCTCTTCGCTGCGGAGCGCGCAGACAGTGTAGGCGTAGATGTTATCAATTCATCGCTTGGATATTATGACTTTGATGATGCTTCTATGAATTACTCGAAATCGGAAATGGATGGAAAAACGTCAACCATAAGTAAGGCTGCACAATTTGCTGCTGACAGAGGTATGCTTGTGGTTTGTAGTGCCGGAAATGAAGGAAGTATTGCATGGCAAATCATTACAACCCCTGCCGATGTTGACGATGTTTTAGCAGTTGCCAACGTAAGCAGTACCGGGCTGCGTGCAGGTTCAAGTTCGAAAGGTCCATCAGCAGATGGAAGAATTAAACCCGATGTTGCTGCGCTTGGATCGGGCACAAGTGTGATCAGACCGAATGGATCGCTGGGTTCCGCAAGTGGCACTTCTCTATCCGCTCCACTTATTACTAGTTTCGCTGCCGGACTGTGGCAGCAATTTCCTTCGCTTACCAACAAACAAATTATGGATGCCATTAGAAAGTCATCATCTAATGCCTCAAATCCTGACACCTTTCTGGGCTATGGAATTCCAAATTACCGGGCAGCAGTAAACTACCTTGAGCAACTAACTCAGAAAAATATATTCGATGTATATCCGAACCCAACTCTTTCAGACTCCATTTTTATTAAACCTTTCAATCCTGGTCAGGTATCTTCGTGCAAGATTCAACTTCTTTCAGCACAAGGTCAATTGATCTATGAGGGGCAGAACAGTTTTTCATGGCTCAATACTACGGCCGCTTTAAATGTATCTTCGTTGTCATCAGGCGTGTATTTTTTAAGGATATTCTGGAACGACAAAAGATTTACACACAAGCTGGTAAAGATTTGATTTGATCTTAGTTTTGTAATACAACCTCACTCTATGCCAACACCCATTATTGCACCCTCTGTATTAGCATCCGATTTTGCGAACCTCGAACGCGAAATCAAAATGATCAACAACAGTGAGGCTGATTGGATTCATATTGATATTATGGATGGTGTATTTGTGCCTAATCTATCAATGGGTCTTCCGGTGGTAGAATCAATTAAGAGACACGCCACCAAAATGATGGATGTTCATTTAATGATTGTTCATCCAGAGAATTATGTAGAAGCCTTTCAAAAAGCAGGAGCAGGGAGTATTTCAGTTCATGTTGAGGCTTGTCCTCATTTGCACCGAAATATTCAACAGATAAAATCTTTAGGATGCAAGGCTGGTGTAGCCATCAATCCACATACTTCTGTTTTGGAATTGGAGAATGTAATTGCAGATATTGATTTGGTTTGCGTGATGTCAGTGAATCCAGGCTTTGGTGCTCAAAAGTTCATTGAGCACACTTATGAAAAAGTGAGAAGGTTGAAAAAACTAATCCTTGAATCAGGTTCAAATGCCAAAATCGAAATTGATGGTGGAGTAAATATGCAGAACGCCAAACAATTGCTAGACGCTGGGGCGGATGTACTTGTGGCGGGTAACTTTGTTTTCAGTGCTTCCAATCCTACGGAAGTTATTAAGCAATTAAAAAGTATCTAGGTTCACAGTTTCAGGTTTCAGGCTCTAAGTTCCAGGTTCAAAGTTCCATGTTCAAAGTCAAAGTAAGTCCGAACCTATGGTATAATATCCAAATATCTGGAGTCTAATATCTAACATCTAATGTCTAAAGGCTTGCATTTCAATTTGTCACAATGAAACTGTGCTGTTGGGCTAAAGCCCCTCCAATATTGTTGCAGTTAACCACGCACTTAAGTGCGTGGTTATTCAAACCTTCTCCCGATGGACTTTAGTCCAAGAAGACAATGTGAATTGCACGCAGTCTAAAGTCTAACGTCTAATATCTAATATCTGAGGCTAAAACGCGGAAGAAAGGAAATATTTAACGACTTTCGCACCAGCTATAAAACCCCTTATTCAAAGCAATTACCGTCATGACTAAATTTACCTTCACCGAGAAAAAAGATACACGTTCAGGCTTTGGAATTGGCCTGCATGAACTAGGAAAATCAAATCCAAATGTGGTAGCCCTTTGCGCTGACCTTACCGGGTCGCTTAAAATGGATGCTTTCAAAAAGGATTTTCCAGAACGTTTTTATCAGGTAGGTATCGCGGAAGCCAACATGATGGGACTTGCTGCAGGCATGACCATAGGAGGTAAAATACCTTTTACGGGAACCTTCGCTAATTTTTCTACCGGTCGTGTTTACGATCAGATTCGTCAGTCCATTGCATATTCAGATAAGAATGTAAAAATATGCGCCTCGCATGCTGGTTTAACTTTGGGAGAAGATGGCGCAACCCATCAGATTCTAGAAGACATCGGTATGATGAAGATGCTTCCAGGCATGACGGTTATTGTTCCATGCGATCATAACCAAACTAAACAAGCTACGATTGCTTTAGGCGATCACGTTGGCCCAACGTATTTACGGTTCGGTAGACCAAACTGGCCCGTCTTCACAACAGGAAGACCATTCATTATTGGCAAGGCCGATAAAATGATTGAAGGAAAGGACGTTACGATTATTGCTTGTGGTCATTTAGTATGGAATGCAATTGAAGCAGAAGCAATTTTATCTGCAAAGGGTATCAGTGTTGAGTTAATCAACATGCACACTATTAAACCCCTTGACGTAGCGGCTATTCTTGAATCGGTTTCTAAAACCGGCTGTGTAGTAACGTGTGAAGAACACCAAATGAATGGTGGATTAGGCGATGCTGTTGCTCAAGTACTTTCACGCTTCAATCCAGCACCACAGGAATTTGTTTCAGTAAACGATTCATTCGGAGAAAGCGGAACACCAACACAGTTGCTTGCAAAATACGGACTCGGTCCTGAGAACATTGTTGCAGCTGCAGAGAAGGTATTGACGAGAAAGAAATAGGATACCTATTCGTTTTGTAAAAACACTTTTAGAGATAGAGTATAAAAAAATCCGATCATGTTATTGATCGGATTTTTTTATGCGATTAAATTATTCTTGGTATTACCGAATCAAATTGAAGAACCTACTCCATCTGATTTTGTGAATGAAGTCTGCATTTTTATCAATGGACAACCAGATAAAGAACGCTTTACCCACAATGTGATCTTCCGGTACAAATCCCCAAAAACGAGAGTCAAGTGAGTTGTGACGGTTATCACCCATCATAAAGTAGTAATCTTGTTTGAACGTATATTGAGTTATCTCTTTTCCATCGATCAATAATTTTCCGTTTTCAATTTTTGCATCGTCATTGTGTTCATAGAGTCTGATCGTTGTGCCGTAAAGTGTTAGTGTAGATTCATTGATCGGAATAGTGGCACCTTCTTTTGGAATCCAAAGAGGGCCAAAATTATCTATCGACCATTTATTAAAGCTATTATCAGGTGTGTAGGAGTTCC
>JBKJOF010000123.1:0-9293 GCA_046595655.1 Chryseolinea sp.
CCAAAATCATCGACACCTGCATTGTTGGAAATACAGGTAAGACCTTTCACACCTTTCTTAAGCAATGCTGTAATACAATTTTCAGGAATTCCACTCAGGCCAAAGCCTCCAAGCATGAGTATTACATTATCACCAATATCTTGGATCGCTTCATCGGCATCCTTTACCACTTTGTTGATCATAATTTTTCACCTGAATGGTGTTAGTAAAATTACATTAATTCAAGATTCGTAAAGCATCAATCTTATCTGCGGCCAACTGACCGCGCAATCCTTCTAGATCACTGAATTTTTTATCTTGTCGGATGAGGCTATGAAAATTGATTGTTAGAGAATCTCCATAAATATCTTTATCAAAATCAAAAATATTGACTTCGATGTTTCGCTTTATGCCGTTGATGGTTGGTCTATTGCCAATGTACAGCATACCTTTAAACGTTTGATGTTCGTATCGAACCGTAACTGCATAAATTCCATCTGCAGGAATTAATTTGAAAGCTGTATCAACTTCAATATTCGCGGTTGGAAAACCTAAGAGACGACCAAGTTTGTCTCCTGAAACAACACGTCCTGTTAAGCTATAAGCATTTCCAAGAAGTTGATTTGCTGTATTAATATCTCCTTCTTCAAGCGCTTTTCTGATCTTAGTTGAACTTACTCCGATGTGATCGACATCTTGCCGTGAAATCTCTTCAACTTCAAATCCGTATTTTGGTCCGTTGAGTTTGAGCTGTTCAAAACTACCTTCTCGATTTTTTCCGAAGTGATGATCGTATCCAATCACCAACTTCTTTGTTCCGATGGTCTCTACCAAAATTTTAATGATGAATTCTTCTGATGTAAACTGAGAGAATTCTTTAGTAAACGGAATACGAATGAGGTGCTGAATACCTTGTGCTTTTAAAAGTTCAGCTTTCTCTTCAAAAGTATTTAAAAGTTTTAAAGAGGTATCTGGTTTTAAAACTAAACGCGGATGTGGCCAGAAGGTAATCACAACGGTTTCACCATTTTGATTAGTTGCAATCTCTCCTAAACGGGAAAGAATTTTCTGATGCCCGAGATGTACACCATCAAACGTGCCGCTGGTAACAACAGCATAATCAAGCCTGGAAAAATCTTCAATGCCGTGGTAAATCTTCATATTAAACCGATGGCTGAATTTATGGAATTAATAGTTGCACTTCATCAGGTGTGATCGCATATTCTAATGTATGTGATCCTATGCGCGTCCTGCAAAGTTCTGACATGTATGCCCCAACTCCAAGTGCATTTCCAAAATCACGAGCAATGCTACGGATGTACGTGCCTTTTGAGCAGACAATTCTAAAGGTAATTTCGGGAAGTGTGATATCAGTAATATCAAATTCACTTACTTCAACTTCCCTCGGTTTTAATTCTATCTCTTCACCTTTTCGCGCGAACTCGTACGCACGTTTTCCACCAACGCGAATAGCAGAGTGCTGCGGAGGTAGCTGACTAATTTTTCCAGTAAAGTTTTTTGTTGCCTCTTTAATCAAGGTATTCGTTAGACCTGAGATGTCTTTTTGTTCTGATGCTTCTGTTTCTAAATCGTGAGAGGGTGTCGTTTGACCAAGAATAAATTTGCCAGTGTATTCTTTCTCCTGACCCATAAACTCTTCGATTCGTTTGGTCATTTTACCTACGCAGATAATTAATAGACCTGTCGCTAAAGGATCGAGAGTTCCAGCATGTCCTATCTTTTTTGTTTTGAGTTTGTAGCGAAGCTTGTTCACAACATCAAACGAAGTCCACTCTCGCGGTTTATTGATGAGCAGAACATTGCCTTCGTCTACAAGTTGAATTTCCATTATACTATGGAAAGAGATACACCAAAATAAAACAAGAGAAGGATAACTACACCGAGCACAATCCGGTAATAACCGAATACCTTAAAGCCATGTTTGGTTAAGAATGTGATGAATGACTTGATAGCAATGATGCCAACAATAAAAGCCACAATATTCCCAACGGCCAATAACGAAATCTCAGTTGAGCCGAATGATCCACCATCGTGATAGAACTTATACATTTTATAAAGCGTGGCGGCAAACATGGTAGGCACCGCGAGGAAGAAGGAAAACTCAGCCGCAGTTTTTTTATTCAACTTCTGTGTTAAGGCTCCAATGATAGTAGAAGCAGAACGTGATACTCCTGGTACCATCGCGATAGTTTGAAATAATCCAATTTTAAACGCAGAAGGGTAGGAGATAGTCTGATCAATATTGGCTTCATTCTTTTCGAAAATCTTATCGACAAATAAAAAAAAGATTCCGCCCGCAATCAATGTGTATGCAACAACATCAACACGTTCTAATAATGTATCGATGAAGTCATTCAACAAAAATCCGAAAACAGCAGCCGGCAAAAACGCAACGAATAGTTTAAGGTAGAATTCAATAATCTGCCCGAATGATTTTTCAGCTGGTATAAAACGATTCCAGTACAAAACAATAACAGAAATAATAGCGCCAAGCTGAATTGCTACCGTAAACATTTTGGTGAAGGGATCAGAAGCAATACCCATGAGTGAAGAGCCGATAATCATGTGACCTGTAGAGGAAACTGGAAGAAACTCAGTAAGTCCTTCGATGATGGCGAGAATGATAGCGTGGAGGAAAGACATTGTAGTTGTTAGTTCAACGTTTCAAGTTCCAAGTTCAGGGTTGTTTACGTTTTGGAAATTACTCTTAGCCTCAATACTAAACTGAAACATTAAGCATTGATCCCGAACTTTAAACCCGAAACTATTTCGTTGGCTTAAGAAGAATAGCAAATAGTTCTATGATGAATCCGGCTACAACAATGATTGGTCCGAGCGTTAAACCGAGAAAACCAAAACCATGTTGTTCTTTATCAATTGACATCACGATAAAACCAACAACGAGTGTGAGTACTCCGATGATCATGAGTTGATAATTTCTTTTTCCAAAAGGAAGTTTGCTTTCCATGTTATTTTATTTTCAATACAGTTCGTCTAATGACATTTTCAAATATTTCTGAATGGCGAAGAATGTGCTCACCACCGCTACAATTATTCCCATAATCAACAGAATCATCATAAGGGTTGAAAACTGAGAGGGATTATGTAGAAGAGAAAGATCTTGTATACGATCTTGTGCATAGGTAGATATGCCCCATAAAAATAAGCACGCCAATAATCCAGATAACAATCCATACCCCGCTGCGCGATACAAAAATGGTCGTTGTATAAACCATTTCTTAGCACCAACGAGTTGCATACTCCTGATGAGGAAACGCTGAGAAAATAATGCAATGCGTAATGTGCTGTTTACCAAAAGAAAATTTATGCTGATGAGCAATAGAGCGAGGATCAAAAGAGCGATGGAAATATTGGTAAAGTTTTTATTCACCTCATCAAACAAATGTTTCTCGTAAGTGGCTTCAAATACCCCATTCATTTTTTCCAATTCGGCTCTTATATTTTTTAAGTTTGTTGTATCCTGATAGTTTGGATTGATCTTAACAATTAAAGCATCCTTCAGTGGATTCTCTCCTAAAATTTCTTTGTAGTCGCCAATCTGTTTGATCAAATCTTTTTCAGCGTCTTCTTTCGAGATGTACGAAATTGAATTTTCGCCTTCAGCAACAAATTTTTCTGCAAGAATGGTTTTCTCTAATTGATTGCGATGAGTATCCGAAACCGAATTTTTAAGGTAAATCTTGATATTCAAGTTGTCGCGGATGATGGCTCCGAATTGATTGGAATAGATAATGAGATTGCCAAATAACCCGAGAACAAAAAGGGCGAGTGTAATACTGGTCACCACACCTATGGCTGGGTATCCTCCTAGTTTCTTTTTGTGTTTCGATCTCTCCATTTTGAAAGCCAAATGTAGGATAAAATCTCAAAAAAAAATGCATCAATCCTGACAGATAAGGGCAATAAAAAAGCCCCACTTTTTAGCAGGGCTTTTTTAAGTTATTTCTTTCGCGATTCACGAAGTCTCTTCACCAGAGCCGGATCGCTGATCGCTTTCAATGGTTTCACCTTATCGCTTTCTTCTTTCAAGAAATAGTAATGGTCTTTATAGAAGAGGAAGATAGAGCGTTTGTTATCATCGCTAAAGAACTCCATAATCTCGTACACATTCTTTTCAAAAGGGCCAAACAAAAGCAGGCTGTCGTCTTTAAACTGGTAATGGAATGGATACTTCTTATTATCCTTATCTATTCCTAAAGCGATGGAACCATGCGTTACCTTTTCGATCAGCTCTTTTTTGGCAACTATATTCTTACTTGTGGCCGGGCTATCTAACCCTGCTTCAGGTTGAAATACATCAATCGATGGTTTTGTTACATTTCCAGTTGGCTCAGCAGTTTTCTTTGCCTTTTTATCGTTTGCTTTCTCAAGCCTCTTCTCTTCAACAGGGGTTGAAGCGATTGGTTGTGGTTCAGGTTGTGGTTGTGTTTCCTCAGATTGCACAGGCTTTGGAGATTCTGTTTTCGTCTCTTCAGTCACTGGTGTTTCAACTTTCTTCTCTTCTGGTTTAAAGTAAAAGTAAAGTCCGATAGCAACAATACCGGTAGCTGCTATGCCAACGGCCGCTTTTATAAAAGCAGAGGTGCTGCTTCCCTTAAGTGCCGAAGTAGGTACGCTGTTCAACATGTTCTTTAACTCAGCAACACGTGATTGTCGTAATCCTTGCACTATTTTTTGGTGCAACTGTAATTCTTGCTGAAGCTCAGCACTCGCGTCAAGCTGTTTTTCAAATGCAGCTTTCTCGTCAGCACTCAAACGATTGCCAACGTAATTGTCAAGTAATTCTAAATCTCTTTCCGTTATCATAATACTAATCTAAAAAGTCCTGCTCCGAATATTGAGCCTTCACTAGTTCATCTAATTTCTTTTTGCATTTGTATTTTTTTGTCTTCGCAGTGTCCGTATTAGCAAACCCAAGTTTGTCTGCTATATCCTGCATCGACATCTCGTCAAAGTAATAATACATCAATACCTTCTTACAGGTTTCACCAAGTTGGTTAATGCACTTGGCTATGATCTTTTCTCTTTCTGCTGCATCATTATCAAATGAAACTGCCGTGTCTTTTTCTTCATTCGAGAGCCGTTTTTTTCGATCCAGCTCCTTTCTCCATAAGTTCTGACAAATGCTGTAGATGTAGGTACTAATCTTAGCTGTCATTACCAGATTTCCGGAGGTAGCTTTTTGCCAGAAAACAATCAATGCGTCCTGGTAAACATCACGGGCCTCATCTTCCGTTCCACTATTGGTGATCACCAACTTGGTCATCATCCGATAATACTTTTTGTATATGAACTCCAGAGCCTTCTCATCGCCTTTACATATGCGTTCGAAAATCTCTATTTCGTTCATGGTTGAGCTCGACCTATATACCATCTTTTATTGCCTTAGTAACCTTTCGGTTTTCGGTTTGTTATTTTACTCGATTAATTGACCTTATCGGGATTAGTTAGCACGATGCCACGTTTGAGTTCTATAGAAGGGTCCCCAATACCCTCTTACTTTTAAATCATTTCCTTCCATCCAGAGTTTGCAACTATAAATTTTGCCTACCTCAGGATCCAAAATACTTCCTTCAGAAAATTCATCGCCCGACTTCTTCATGTCTTTGATGATTTCCATGCCGATAATTTTTTTCTTGAACCGTCCATCATCTGTCGGGCATTTATCGCATATAGGGTCAGTATCTGCGCCTGCTTCTGGAAAAATCTTCAGGATCTTTCCATAGATAATACCACTCTTCTCAAAAATCTCAACGATTGACTTTACCTCATTGGTTTCATCATCAACTGAATTCCATTTCCCCACAATAGTGGATTGAGCACTGGCCAAAACGGAGAAGAATAGGAATGGGAGTATAAGGGTCTTCATATTTTTAAATCATGATCTGTCAAAAATAAGAAAAGCCCCGACATGTCAGGGCTTTTGAAAGAGGGATATAGAGCCGTTTTTTGATTTTTGGATCCTCTGATCCTAAATCTCAGAGATCAAACATCTTCTTTAGAGCCACCCAAAGGTTTTTTTTCTTTGCATCATCCAATTGATCTAATGATTCAGAAATGATGACCGATACACCATGGATCGAAAGATTTTCATACAGCTTTGACGATGATTTTAAACCAGCACCGAAAGCCAAAACACGATTGGGTGAATAAACTGAAAGTTCTTCTAGCGTGAAATCCTTTTGTGCGATTACGTGAACAGAGGCCAGAGTAAGCTTCACCGCGTTGAGCATGCGCGAAAGGGTATTGAGTTCTTCTGTTGAGAGTTCTACCCATGGTTTGGACAAAACAATGAGCAACGGAGAGGGAAGGATATAAAGCTCTTCCTGAAAAAGACTATCAAGCGCGTTGGATTGGCTCATTATTCTTTGATATCAAAAATGGATTTTAATTCTTTAGCATCTTCAGGCTTCATTCTTCCTGCGGGGATCAAACGAAGCTGTCGTCTGCGCAGTGCACCATTGTAAAGTTCTCTTTCTTCGTCCGTCTCCGGAACTACTTCAGGAACTTCCACAGGGTGTCCCTCTTTATCCACCGCCACAAATGTAAAGTAAGCTGAGTTACTGTCTACCTTCTTTCCTTCCGGGATATTTTCGGCTTCAACATCAATCCTAATTTCAACGGATGAGTTGAAAGCCCGTGTCACTTTAGCGCGAAGCGTAACCACATTCCCTAATTGAATAGGAGACCGGAATGAAATGTTATCAACCGATGCGGTAACCACAATACTGTTACAATGCTTCTGACCAGCGATGGCAGAAACTACGTCCATCCAATGCATGAGCCTTCCACCCATCAGATTATTCAGTGTATTAGTGTCGTTGGGCAACACCAACTCGGTCATGCTTACAAATGATTCTTTGGGTGTTTTCTTTTTACGCGACATTTTGCTTGAAAGGGTTTGAGTATTGAAGTGATAAGTGTTGAAGCAATGATAGGTTGAAGTATTTAATTCTGAAAAGACTCACACACTTTAGCGCCATATCACATCAACGCTTCGTTTCATTCGATTGCGATTTACTACTAATCGTTAGTTCGTGCAAAAATGTTAAAAAATATTTTGCAATCAAGGTTATCATTTCACTATTTGAGTTCTCATTCATGAAAGCGATCAACACCATATTCATTTCTCAACGCCTTACATCGCAGGCGATCGCTCCTATTTTTGTTACGATTATTACCATTACCACTATTATTACGGGGTAACCCGTTCATGAATTGTTACCCAGCCCCGTGCGATTATGCCGCAACTCCAGGAGTCAGAGTGCATAATCAGAAATGAAAACATCAACACATAAAATTATTTTTTAATGAAGGTCCTGAAATTTGGGGGCTCGTCAGTAGCTACCCCGGCTCGCATACAAGCCGTTATTGAAATTGTTAAACCTTATCTCAAGGGAGAAGTTGCTGTGGTCTTTTCTGCATTTGGCGGAGTAACGGATACACTCATTCATGTGAGTCAACTTGCTTTGGAAGGAAATCTGGAATATAAAACGAAGCTTACTGAAATTGAGAAGCGCCACTTAGAAGCGGTTCGTGAATTAATTGATATCCATAGACAAAGTGGAATCCTCGCACAAGTAAAGTTCATGATCAATGAACTGGAAGATGTATTGCACGGAGTATTCTTAGTTAAGGAACGCACAATCAGAACGCTTGATTATGTAATGAGTTTTGGTGAGCGTTTATCAGCCTATATAATATCGGAAGCCTTTAAAGACCGTGGACTTGCTACAGCGTTTCTAGATGCTCGAAAAGTAATCCGCACGGATGCTCACTTCGGATATGCCAAAGTCGACTTTGAAGTAACCAACAAAATTATACTCGAGTATTTCAAACATCACGAAGAAGTTCAAATCATTACCGGCTTTATTGCAACTTCTGAAAGTGGCGAGACTACAACGTTAGGTCGAAGCGGTTCAGATTATACCGCTGCAATTTTTGCTGGAGCACTTCGTGCAACTGATCTTGAAATCTGGACAGATGTTGATGGTATGATGACTGCTGATCCACGTAAAGTGAAGAAAGCATTTACTGTTCCGCAAATGAGTTATGAAGAGGCGATGGAACTTTCACATTTTGGTGCGAAGGTAATTTTTCCAGCCACCATGCAACCGGCCATGGTAAATAAAATTCCCATCTGGATTAAAAATACATTCAATCCTTCTTTCGAAGGAACCGTGATTCATTCTCAATCGACCAATGGCAAAATGATTAAAGGCATTTCGTCAATGAGCGGTGTGAGCTTGTTAAGTCTTCAGGGAAGTGGATTGCTTGGCGTGGTAGGCGCATCCATGCGATTGTTTGCTACGCTTGCACGCGAGAATGTAAATGTAATTCTAATCAGTCAGGCGTCATCAGAACACTCAATTTGTTTTGCAGTTGAAAACGAATCAGCCTTGCGTGCAAAGACTGCTATCGAAAAAGAATTTCAATACGAAATCAGAAATGAAGAAATAGATCGTGTTCAGATTGAACATGAGCTAGCGATTGTTGCTGTTGTTGGTGATGGTATGAAGCACAGCCCGGGAACAAGTGGACGGATGTTTAGTGCATTAGGAAAAAATGGAGTGAATGTAATTGCGATTGCTCAAGGATCATCCGAGCGAAATATTTCGGCTGTTATCCCACAAGCAGATGCATCGAAAGCACTTAATGCATTGCACGAAGCATTCTTCCTGTCAGATAGAAAAGTATTGAATATCTTCCTTGTCGGAACAGGATTGATTGGCAAATGTTTGATTGATATGGTAGATGATCAATTTGCTAAACTGGCAAAAGAGAATTTGCTGGAAGTAAACGTAGTGGCGGTTGCCAATAGTACAAAGATGTTGTTTGAAGAAAGCGGCTTAGTACTGAAGTCAAGTATTGACCGGATGAAGAGTGAAGGTGAGCACATGAATATGAAGGCCTACTTTGATCAAATGGTTTCGTTAAACTTACCCAATAGTGTTTTTGTCGATTGCACTTCAAGTGCCGATGTTACAGCATTCTATGAAGGTATTTTATCAGCAAACATTTCCATTGTAACCCCGAATAAAAAAGCAAACTCAGGCTCGATGGGGAATTACCTAAACTTGAAATCAATTGCTTTTAAGCGAGGCGTTAAGTTTTTGTATGAAACGAATGTAGGTGCGGGTCTTCCCGTTCTCAACACCATGAACGATTTGATTTTAAGTGGTGATAAGGTATTGCGAATTGAAGCAGTACTCAGCGGTACATTGAATTTTATCTTCAGTTCTTTCGAAGAAGGAAAAATATTCAGTGAGGTT
>JBKJOF010000073.1:0-13927 GCA_046595655.1 Chryseolinea sp.
ATCGTGGTAGAGTCTAAAAGAAAAATCTTTGACTTGATTTTAAACTTCACTTGTTTAAATCTTGCTTGCTGTCCTAAACTTTCCAAAAGTAAAAAGTAGTAATCCTTGAACAGTGTCCAGCAGCGATGCTTATTTTGATAGCTAATTGTTGATTTCGAAGGAGCTTTCTCAACACCTAAATGATTGAGGTTGCCGGTGGCCAAACGAAGTCCATTGCTTATATCGCGCACGGACTGGCTTTTTGCAAATTGACAGAATAGCATGGATACCAAATGCGTCCAACTGTTGTAGCCCTTGTTGTGTTTATCGGACTGCTTTTCGATTACCAGTTTAGAAAACTTTCTGCGGTCAAGCTTAGAAATAATTTGCGAGAATAGGGTTATGTTTGACATCAAGAAGGGGATCGTTTTTTTGTTGCACCTCAAAGGTAACTTTGAGTTAAAAAACTTCCCCTTTTTTCTTAAACGTTTAGGACGCTATTGAAAATGATCTATGAAAAAATCTATGCTGTTATTTTGTTTTAACATGGTTTGCGCAGTGGTGCTGGCGCAAGAAAGTAAGGTATTGGATAACCTCTCTATGAACAGTAAAATTCTGGGTATGGAAAGGAAATATGCAGTCTATCTTCCTGCAGGTTACGAGACTTCACAACGTGGTTATCCGGTGTTATATCTTCTGCACGGAGGAGGTGATGATCAAACTGGCTGGGTTCAGTTTGGAGAAGTGCAACACACTGTTGATTTCGCAATTGCGGAGGGCAAAGCTACACCCATGATTATTATCATGCCGGATGCCAGTGCAAGCAAGCGCGGGTTCTACAATACCGCAACCAATACTTGGCGTTATGAAGATTTCTTTTTCCAAGAGTTCATTCCATACATAGAAAAAACGTACAAAATAAAAGCAGACAAGCACTATCGTGCTATTTCGGGACTAAGCAATGGTGGTGAGGCAACGTTTATTTATGCTTTACATCATCCTGAATTGTTTTCAGCAGCATGCCCTATGAGTGGCGGGGCGGGTCCTCTTACATTAGAAGATGCGAAGACACAATTAACAAAAGAGACACCAAACATTTCAGAACAAGATATAGCGGCATATTTTAATCGACAAAGTGTAATCACGCTGATTAATACCCTACCTGATAATCTTAAAAAATCTGTTCGCTGGCATATCGCTTGTGGTGATGATGATTTTTCAAGTTCAGCAAATGCCCTTACACACGTTGCATTAAAAAAGAAAGAAATTCCACACGAATTTAGAATCTCCGATGGCGGACATAATTGGAACTACTGGCGCGCGGCTCTTCTTCCTGTGTTGGAATTTGTCACGGTATCGTATCACCAACCTTAACGATGTTTTGATTTTTAGAAACTCATACTCTTTATTTGTTAAACAGAATTACCTACTCTGCTATTCCACTTTAATAGAAGAGGAAGTGTTTTCGAGAGCGCGAATACGACTAAGGTATTCTTGTTCTTTGCGAAGCATTTCTTCTTGCGTTGCTGAAAGCTCTTCCATGTTTTGACGCATCTCTTCTTCTTGCGATTTCATTTCTTCCGCTTGCTGTTGAAGTTGCCCCAGCATTTCACGAGTACGATCATTCAGTCTGATAGAGCCTATGGATGCTGCGATGCTCTCTGTTAATTTTTCGAGGAAGGTAATTTCAAAAGGCTGAAATCGTTGGAAGGATGCCACTTCGATAACACCAAGTAAAGTACCGTTAGACTTCAGCGGTAACAAGATTAATGAATTTGGATTAGCACCACCTAAGCCTGAAGTAATGCTGATGTAGTGAGTCGGAATCTCAGTAAGATAAATTGTCTCACATTCTAACGCACATTGACCAATAAGACCTTGACCTAATTCAATTTTCTTGGTAAGGAATTTTTTCTTTTCGTAAGCATAGCAAGCGGTAAGAACAAGTGGATGACTGTCGTCATCTTCATCAATCAAAAATAATCCTCCCTGATTCGATCGTGAATAGTTAACGACAAACTTGATGATGGCATAATACAAATCATCAGTTGATTGACTACCATTTAGAATGTCACCAATCTTTGCCACTCCTTCCGTTGACCAGTTTCGTTGCTTCTCTGCTTCCGAAGTTACACTAAGTTGATTGCGCATATTAAGCAATGAATTTCCGAGCACGTCATTCTTATTTAGATTAGATAACTCGGCTGTTAAATTACCCTTGGCAATTTCGTCAGCAAATGAAGCTTTGAGTTGAACGCTTTCGGCAAGGTTTGATAAAGAAATCGCCATTTGTCCAATCTCATCTTCGCTATGATCCTCATCAGAAATTCTAACGATTTCGCCTTCGCTTAATTTATTCTGAATGTCACGAATAATGTAGAGGCGTTGAATAATATTTTTCCTAAAAAACCGAAACACAAAAAAACCAATGATCGAAATGACGAACAAACAAACAAAAACTGCAGAGAAATTTTTAGCGGAAAAGAAAACCAACCATGAAACATTGGCCCTTGGAATGAAAACATACGTTTTCCAATTCTTTCCTTCAAAGGTGTAGGCTCCGCGCGAGTCGGCCTGGCCAGTATTGAATTGTTTAATGTCAATATTTTCGTTGGGAGTAACAATATCGGTTACTCCGGTCGAATCAGCAATTACTTTAGCAAGCATCAATACTTTATCGCGTGCACTGATAACTTCACCGTTTTGCCTCGTCATTACAATAAAGGACGATTGATGTTGTTTTAGAAGATTCTCTTCTGCCTCTTCGCGAATACCATCGGTCACTTCAAGCCATGAAGCAAAATTATACCACACCCCAATTACCTCTCCAGCATCGTTTCGTACAGGTGCGGCAAAGGCCATGCCTTCACCCGATGTTCTATAAATGTTGGCAACATTTTTATTGATGATAAAATCGGAGAACCAAGCTCCTCCTTTTGGACCTGTTGGTGAAGTACACACCTTAAACCAACTCTCTTCAGAAACATTGAGCTTTAAAATAAAACTGGAACTAATTGGTTCAGCATTTTTATTTTGTGTATTTACGACAAGCACTTTTCCATCGCGATCGCAGAGCATCATCAAATCGTACAAGACGTAATATGCTGTCATGGTATTAACGAACTGCTGTATTCCCGGAGAAACAGAATCACTTTGCACAGTCTGAACCGCCAACCGATTAAATGCGAAAGCCTGAACATCGCCAAAGCGTTCATAAAAATTCCGATCTACCTTTTCCATAACCGACTGTGCCGTAAGGTTGGCGGTTACTTCCATGGATTTATTGTTCGATGAAACTTCGTTGTATGTAAGGTAATAGAAGAGGCATGCCAGCACCAAGACCAACAACCCAACTGTGAGTAATCCTACTTTTGCAAAAGCGCTGCGATTGAAGAATTTCTGAATCATACGGGATTGTAATTGATTATGTTAATATCGGACAGAATGTATTTTCATTCTTAAAGCCGGAGATATACTGGAATCATGAACCCTCGATGTGCGCCATCGATTTATAATTTTTCGATGATTCACTAGTTAAAACAATTCTATTTATTGAACGATTTAAGTTTAATCTCTGTAAGCCTTCTCTTCGTATCCAGCGCAAAATCACCGTTCATCATCCAGTCATAGTAGGAGGGTTCATCTTTCATTACAGTGAGCACGGGTTTATTTTTGTGTTTACCAAAATTGAAAACCTCAACGCCTTTTTCATTGCGCACCATGCGACCCGCTAGGTCGACTAAACCAGAGGCTGTCAATTTATTTAACGTATCAACATCGTTTCTTATTTCCCCTACTTTGCGCTCAAGCCCATCTGTTACGTCCATGCCATTGTAGCGCTCTACTTGCGCAATTAATACTTCCATCGTTGCTTCCGCATCTGCTTCTGCACTATGTGAATTCACCAGATCTTTGTTGAGATAGAATTTGTAGGCCGCAGAAAGCGTACGTTTCTCCATTAGATGAAATATACGTTGAGCATCCACAATTTTTTTGCGACTATAATCAAACTCAACACCTGCGCGAAGAAATTCCTCCACTAATACAGGTATATCAAATTTCAATACATTAAATCCACCGAGGTCAGATCCTTCAAAAAACTTTGCGTACTCTTTTGCTACTTCTTTAAAGGTAGGCTTTTCTTTTATGTCCTCATCGGTTATTCCGTGAATGGCAGTTGACTCAGCAGGAATTGGGATGGTAGGATTGATGCGATTGGCCTTTCGAATCACCTCTCCGTTGGGCATCATTTTAACCGCACCAATTTCGATGATGCGATCTTGAGTAATGTTAATGCCCGTTGTCTCCAAATCAAAAAAGCAAAGCGGGTTTCGTAAGTTTAATTTCATTTTAAGTATTTAAACTGGAGATGTTTGATATTAGACTTTAGACTTTGAACCTGAAACTTTGAACCTGAAACTTTGAACATGGAAATCTTGAACTTTAAACCTTGGATATCAAACTTCAAACTATAATTCTATCGGCAAGTGCGTTAATGTTAATTCCACCAAAATTTCCGGAGCTCATCATCAAAAGATTTTTATTCTTCCAGGATTGTTGAAGTAGAAATTCTTCCAACTTAGTGGCATCATCGAAAACCAAAACATCGGTATTGTTGAAGGCTTGCTTGATTTCTTCAGCCGATAACATTTCCATGTTTTTTGCTTTTAACTTTTCAGGATTAAAATACACTACGGGAATTTGTGCAGCTTTTAAACTGTCTTTATACTGCGGAATGAATTTTTTACTGAGGCTGCTATAGGTGTGTAATTCAAAACACGCAACCAGATCGCGTGACGGATAAACTTCTTTCAGTGCCTTTGAAGTTGCTTTTACCTTTGAAGGCGCATGTGCAAAATCTTTATAAATACTTGTGTAAGCGTCTTCTTTAATTTTTTCAAGACGACCTGCCGCACCTTCAAAACTAGAAATAGCCTCAAAAAATTGTTCGGCTGATATTGCTAGTTTCTTTAAGAGTTCCTTAGCGGCACTAATATTCTCAAAATTATGGCTACCAAAAATTTTGACTGGATAGCGTTCCTTACCGTTTGTTAAAAAAAACTGATTGCTGTTATCGGATGTATGCGCGTGGCTGTTATATGGAATCTCTACCAAATCTCCCCGCTCTTTTTTCCCGATTATCAATGCAAGCGAATCTTGCTCGCAATAGAATAATACTCCACCCTTTGGAGTATGATCGGCAAACCGATCGAACTGCTTTACATATTCTTCTTCGGTAACGAAAACATTTGCATGATCCCACGCCACACCACTAATCAATCCGATATGATGTTGATAGCGAAGAAATTTAGGAGTAGGATCTATTGCAGAAGCAAGGTATTCATCACCCTCTATAATAATAATAGGAGCGTCTGTAAGCTGTACTGTATTTTCAATACCTTTTACACGCGCACCAATCACATAATCAAATGTTCTGTTGAAGTGCTTTAATACGTGAACAATAATGGCAGTGATGGTGGTTTTTCCATGACTGCCCGCAATGACAATGCGCTGTTTATCTTTTGAATGTTCAAAAATATAATCCGGAAACGAAAAGATAGGGATGCCTAGTTCTTTTGCACGAAGCAATTCCGGGTTGTCGCTCTTGGCGTGCATGCCGAGAATGACTGTGTCAATCTCTTTACTCAATTTTTCGGGCCACCATCCATTTTTTTCAGGGAGTATGCCTTGTTTATCTAACGCTGACTTTGCGGGTTCAAAAATATCATCGTCCGATCCACTGATCTGATGTCCAGCTTGCTTCAGTGCAATGGCCAAGTTGTGCATCACGCTGCCACCAATGGCGATAAAATGTATTCGTTGTTTAGTAGCTTGCATTAAAACTGTATTACTGTTAAAGTAAATGAAAATGTTTGATGTTTAAAAGGGCTCATGAAATTGTGTAAGGTAAAACTCAATCAGACACCAACATAAGTCGGATTGCTAAACAAGAGGTGAAGCCAGTTACATTTTTTTTTCGAAAGTTTAGATCATTATAAGAAATATTTATGCACAAAATTCTGTTCAATACTTGTGTACAAGTTGTGGAGAGACAGATTCGTAATAATTAATTTGAGATTGTACGTTTGTCACCCTACGAAAATTAAAGAGCGCACAACAACCACTGTATGGAGCAAGGAAGATCAACGTCACTGAGGTTTAGCAACAAATCCAATAAATTAATTCCGAGAGACATCTCAGAAAGTTTAGGGAAGTTGCCACCTCAGGCGCTTGATCTTGAAGAAGTTGTGCTCGGTGCGCTCATGCTCGAAAAAAATGCACTCAATGCTGTTGTCGAATTTTTAAAACCCGAACATTTCTACTCTGAAATTCACAAAGAGATTTACTCGGCTATAATCGAGTTGTTTAAAGCAACCGAGCCGGTAGATATGCGTACCGTGGTTAATCAGTTGCGCAAAGAAGGTAAAATCGAATTGGTTGGTGGAGCGTATTACATTGCCGAGTTAACATCGAAGGTAAGCTCGGCTGCCAACATCGAATATCACGCGCGTGTTATTATGGAGATGGCAATTAAGCGTGAGCTTATTCAGGTTGCATCGCAGATTCATCATAATGCATATGAAGACACTACCGATGTATTTGAATTATTAGATAAAACAGAACAATCTATTTTTGAAATATCCGATTCGAATCTGCGCAAGAATTACGATAACATGCGTAACCTCATGTCGCGTGCCATTCAGGAACTTCAGGTATTAAAAGATCATAAAGACGGATTGACCGGAGTACCGAGTGGATTTACTGCACTTGATCGCATGACTTCCGGTTGGCAAAAATCCGATCTTGTTATTATCGCGGCTCGTCCTGGTATGGGTAAAACTGCTTTTGTGGTTTCTGCGTTGCGTAACGCTGCAGTCGACTTCAAAATTCCAGTGGCCATCTTCTCACTCGAAA
The DNA here is from genome assembly GCA_046595655.1 of Chryseolinea sp. GTDB lineage: Bacteria > Bacteroidota > Bacteroidia > Cytophagales > Cyclobacteriaceae > Chryseolinea. Next base: position 6,895 of record JBKJOF010000073.1, read on the forward strand.
TGGCTTCCATTCAGTTAGTGAATCGTATGATTTCTGCTGAAGCAGAATTAGAAGGAGAGAAGATAAAGAGAGGTAATCTTGCCGACCATGAATGGACACAGCTCGTTCACAAAACAAACAAACTTGCTACAGCCCCAATATTTATTGACGATACACCTGCACTTTCCATTCTTGAATTGCGCGCCAAGTGCAGACGCTTGAAAGCAGAGCATGGTGTTCAATTAGTAGTAGTCGATTACCTTCAGTTGATGCGTGGCGAACAAGCGGGTAATCGCGAACAGGAAATTGCTTCGATCTCGCGTGCGTTGAAAGGTATTGCAAAAGAACTTTCCGTTCCTGTACTTGCTTTGTCTCAGTTAAGTCGTGGTGTTGAAACACGAGGTGGTGATAAAAAACCTCAATTGTCTGACTTACGTGAATCGGGTTCTATCGAGCAAGATGCGGATATTGTAATGTTCCTCTATCGACCTGAATATTATAAAATCACAGTCGATGAAGAAGGCATGCCTACCCAAGGTATGGGCGAAGTAATTATTGCGAAACATCGAAACGGTTCGGTTGGAAGCGTGAAACTTAAATTCATTGGCAAGTACACCAAGTTTGCCGATCTTGATTCACCATCATCTCATGAAAATCCTTTCTCGGGAATGATCACCCGGGAAAGTCGCCTGAATACCTTTGACAATCCTCCATCTTTACCGCCTGCTCGTGGTGGCGATGATGATACTCCTTTCTAGAAATTGTAAGTTTCTTCATCAAATTATCGAACATTAAAGAGATGCTAACTTTTTAAAAGCTTTCGTTGTTATCTTTCGGGATTCTTAATTTCGGATGATGAAGGTATTCAAGTTAGTTGCTGGTATTTTTCTTACAATATCGCTCGTGCTGATCTCAGCATGCTCCAAAGATCCTGAACCTTTCAATTGTGAGTTAACGGATTTGAAAATATCTTTAGGCACGAAGACTAACGCCACGAATTGTAAAACCCCCGATGGATCTATTGTAGTAAGTGCAAGCTTAGGTAAAGAACCATATACTTTTTTCTTAAATGATCAGACAACAGGTCAACCAACTGGAGAGTTTGATGCGTTAGTTCCAGGAATCTATTCTTTTTCAGTAACAGATGGAAACGGATGTCTTAAATCGGTGAATAACATTGCTATTGTTGGAGATAATTTTTCGTTCTCTACAACTATTCAAGAAGACACTGAATGTTTAGGGGGAAATGGAGAAGCAACGATTGACGTGATTGGTGGAAATCCACCTTACACCTACAATATTAGCGGAGGTACATTCTCTGATGTAAATTCTTTCACAGGATTGTCATCCGGCAATCATTCTATCGGAATAAAAGATGTTGAAGCATGTTCAGTTACTTTAACGATTACAATTCCCAAAGGAAAATCAAGTACAAGTTGGATCACTGATATTAAACCCATAATTGAAACTTCATGTGTGAAGTCGGGTTGTCATGATGGAGTATCTCGCCCTAACTTAAGCGTATTGCCAAATGCACAAAAGTTTAAATTGGAAATGAAAGCAGAGACGAAGAGCAGAAACATGCCGCGCGAAGGAACACTAACTCAACCTCAGATTGATTTAATTGGTTGCTGGGTAGATGATGGAGGATTGAATAACTAGAGGCCAACGATTTTAAAGAGCGGAATGTACAAACCGAAAATGAAATGATTATATTTAATTGCCAGTAACGCACGACACGATTATGGATATTAATGCTGAGAGATTATCACTTATCAAAGAGTTGAATCAGGTTAACGATATTAACCTCTTGAGAGCATTGAAACACATCGTGCATTATGGTCTTATGAACGAAGGTCATATCAGCATCGATCAATACAATAACGAATTAGATGAGGCGGAAGAAAGAATAAAGAAAGGCGATTTTTTTACCCAGACTGAGGTGGAAAACATGGCTAAGGAATGGTAGAGAAATCAAAAAGAATAATTGTGTGGGATAAGCCAGCATACAATTCACTGCAAAAGGCTTATCAATATATTAGGGAAGACTCTTTAACCAACGCCATAAAAGTTCGCGATGACATCATTAAGATCGCCCGAAGTTTGCCCGATCATCCAGAAAAATTTCCCCTCGATAAGTTCAAAAAAAATAATAGCGGAGAGCATCGGGCTTTTGAAATATACTCATACAGAGTAGCTTACAAAATCACTGAAAATGAAATCATCATTCTTCGTGTTCGCCACGTAAAGCAGGAGCCTAAAGAATATTCATAGCGAATTCCACCATTCAAGTAACTATCATTAATTCACTATTCTCCATTTCTACTTTGTTCAATTACTCTTCAATCACTAATAAACTTTGAACCTTAAACTTTAAACTCGGTTTAAAACCCATCCTCTAACTCCAAAAGTGCAGCTCTCAACTCGCGAAGTGCTTTTGCTTCATTCAATTGCTGAGCATAGTGTATTCCTGTTTCAAAAACGGTTTTAGCATTTTCTGTTTTGCCAATTTCCTGAAGTGTTTTTCCAAAATGATAATAGGTAGGAACGTAAGTAGGAGAGTCTTTTATCAACTGCTGAAATAACTCGATCGATTTGAGAACATCGCTCTTTTGATATTCAATCGCCAGCGCGTAAACATTGAATGGATCGTTGGGATCTTCATCAAGGAACTCTTGAAGTTGTTGAAGTCGGGTCAATTTGTAGAACTTAAAGTCAGCGTTTCGAATGATTTCAATTGCGCGGTTAAAGCAAATGCAAAAATCGGTGGTATCAAATTCGAAATCTTGAAATTTTAGCGTTTGGAAATGGGTTTTTTGTATCTTCACCCCCGTTTCCACAACCAGTTTGTATCTACTTAGAAAGCGAGAAGATGAAGATATTAGTTTGTATTTCCCACGTTCCCGACACCACTTCCAAAATTAACTTCACTGACAATAACACTAAGTTCGATAATAATGGTGTTCAATTCATTATCGGCCCTTACGATGATTACGCCTTAGCGCGCGCCATCGAAATTAAAGAAGCTTCCGGTGCAACTGTAACAGTTTTGAATGTAGGTCTTGCTGATACAGAGCCAACCATTCGTAAAGCATTGGCCATCGGTGCCGATGATGCCATTCGCGTGAATGCTGAGCCAACCGATTCGTTTTTCGTAGCAGCACAAATTGCAGAGCACGCCAAGGCGAGTGGTTATGATTTAATCTTAATGGGTCGCGAGTCGATTGATTATAATAGTGGAGTAGTACATGGAATTGTTGGCGAGATGTTAGGTATGCCATCCGTTTCTCCTGTAATGAAATTAGAGATAGAAGGGAACACTGCAAAGCTTGCACGTGAGATCGAAGGCGGAAAAGAATTTTTGGAAGTAAACCTTCCGTTTGTTGCAGGTTGCCAAGAGCCAATCGCAGAGTGGAAAATTCCAAACATGCGCGGTATAATGTCGGCCAGAACAAAACCATTGAAAGTAGTTGAGCCATCGGCAGTTGATAGCGGAGTAAAGCTTCAGAAGTTTGAACTACCAGCACCAAAAGGTTCTGTTAAAATGATTTCACCCGATAATGTAGCTGAACTCGTAACGCTATTGAAGAACGAAGCAAAAGTGTTGTAGACATTAACCGGGAAGTTGAAACCTCGAACCTTGAACTTTAATTTATGAACATACTCGTTTTTGTTGAAAGTGCCGAAGGAAAAATTAAGAAGACTTCTATTGAAGCAGTGGTGTATGCACATGCTATGGGCGGTGCAGTAACTGCAATTGCTTTAGGATCAGTTGAACAATCTGAATTAGAAGCTTTAGGAAAATATGGAGCGAAGAAAGTGCTGCATGCTTCGGATAGTAAACTCAACCAAGGTATTATTCAGGCATACGCATCTGTGTTGGTAAGTGCCATGAAAGATGAACAGGCAGATATATTGATCTTAGCAAACTCTTCATTAGGTACTCCAGTTGCTGCGCGTGTTGCGGCTAAAATCGGAGCGAGTCTCGCATCTAATGTTGTTGAACTTCCAAACTCATCTTCCGGATTTGTGGTGAAGAGAAGCATCTATACAGGTAAAGCATTTGCCCATGTTCAATTGAATAACGCAAAGAAGGTTTTAGGCTTGAAGAAAAATGCCGCTGAAATAAAAGAAGTAGGTGTAGGTGTAGCAATTTCGGTAACACCATATGTTACAACTCTTGTTGATGCCGATTTCGCCACGAAGATTATATCATCAGAAAAAGCAACTGGTGAAGTTCTGCTTCCGGAAGCTAACATTGTTGTTTCCGGTGGTCGTGGAATGAAAGGTCCGGAGAACTGGGGCATGTTAGAAGAGTTAGCCAAAACACTTCACGCAGCCACGGGATGTTCTAAACCGGTTTCCGATATGAATTGGAGACCCCACCATGAACACGTAGGGCAAACCGGTGTGAAAGTGGCTCCTCAACTTTATATTGCGGTCGGAATTTCAGGCGCCATTCAGCATTTGGCCGGTGTAAACTCCTCAAAATGTATTGTGGTTATCAATAAAGATCCTGAAGCACCGTTTTTTAAGGCAGCAGATTACGGAATTGTAGGTGATGCTTTTGAAATAATTCCTAAATTGACTGAAGCAATTAAAGCATTAAAATAAACCAGTTATAGAACAGTAATTTGCAACAGTAGAACATCGCTGCGTGCAGGTTGAAAAATTTGGAGTTTACGTGAAGAAAATAAAATTAGAAATACTGGGTTTATCCTCTAGCCAATCGCAAACAGGTTCGTTTGCTTTAGTGTTGGGCGAAACAGAAGGTAACAGACGACTGCCGATCATCATCGGTATGTTTGAGGCACAGGCCATCGCCATCGAAATCGAGAAGATCATCCCCAATCGCCCGATGACCCACGATCTGTTCAAGGCTTTTGCGAACAACTTTCATTTTACCGTTGAAGAAATTGTAATCTCCGATTTAAAGGAAGGTGTGTTCTTCGCCAAGATTGTTTGTTCCGATGGATTGAAGAAAACCGAAGTAGACGCACGACCATCAGACGCGATTGCGATCGGACTGCGTTTTGATGCCACGATCTATACCTATGAAAATATTTTAGCGGAAGCTGGTATTGTGTTAACGGATGAGGTGGAAGACGAGAAGGCCGAACCAAAGGCTGAAGTAAAAACCAAAGTAAAAAAGGAATCCAGCAAAAAAGACGACTTTAAAAATTTCACTATCGAAAAATTAAACGACTTGTTGAAAGAGGCCATCGATAAAGAAGATTACGAACGAGCCGCCAAAATTAGGGATGAGTTGGGGAAAAGAAATTAAACAAACCAATGCTAAGCTCAAAGTGTAGAAAGAAATTTTCACTTTGAGCTTTTTGGTTTTATGGGATTGTCACATAAAGAGGAGTATGAATAGTTGGTTACAATGAGGTTATGTTTTACAATAGGGAATATCTAAAACTGATAGTTGACTACATTTTATTGGTCCCAATCGTTAGTTAAAACTATGCGCTTTCAGCGCAAGACTTTCAGTTCCTACACAAATAGGTAACTTTACTTTGTGAGTAAAAAACAACGTATTGGAGCACAGGCAATATAACTGATGAAATGGTGGACGAATATCTTGAACACCACCGTAAGCCAGGTAATATAGCGACAGATACAATTATTCTGGAATAAGAATTTCATTCTTTTTACAACCTATCGACTTCCAATCGATAGTGGTTTAGTTTTTTTCAATAATTTTTCATGATAATTTTTTGTTGGCTTACCCTACTTCACTTATATCTCTGAAGTTTTGCCCCTTTGCCGAGCATCCTTAACTTCGATTGGAGCCACTATGACATTACCAGGCATACCTTGAGTGTAACCCTCCGATCAAGTACATCTTTTTAGCGTGTGGTTTTGGTGATTTCTTTGTTGCCAACTCTTATTCTTATGGCAACACAAATAGAAAAGCAATCTGAAAAGTTTGAAGTAATAGAAGCTTGGCAGGTCAGTGGTCTGAGCCAACAGTCGTTTTGTAAATCACAGGGCATCGCCTATAGTGGTTTTCATTATTGGTATAAAAAGTACCGTCAAGTAAAAGGTGTTAAGGGTTCAGCAGATTTTCTTCCGGTGGCAATTAAGCACACCGTATCCAACTTGCCTGTTGTTGAATTGATCCTTCCCGATGGCAGGAGATTGAATTTCTATCAGGCAGTCGATGCGGCTTTTCTTCAATCGTTATTGTCCTAGCCATGCTGTCGGTTACCGCATCGAGCCGATATTTTTTATATCGGCATCACACCGATATGCGCAAAGGGTTTGATGGATTGAGCGGAATTGTCCGCGGGGCACTGAATAAAGATCCGCTGAGCGGAGCGGTGTTTATCTTTCTTAATCGCAGGCGCAACCAGATAAAACTTTTGCTTTGGGAACGCGATGGTTTTTCCCTTTACCATAAACGCCTGGAGCGTGGCACCTACGAACTCCCTCTCGGTGATGGTGATTCAGTAGAACTTCGTAGTGATGAGTTGATGTTGATCCTTCAAGGTATAGCACTGAAGAGTGTTCGAAGAAGGGAACGGTTTGATCAAACAAAAAATAGTTTTCAATCTTCTGACCATCCTATTATGTAAATCAATACACTGTTTTATTTTTGTGATGTGAACGCAGCGCTTTACCAAAATCTATCACGTGAAGAACTTGTAGTTCAACTCATGAACATACAGCATGAATTAGATCAGCTCAAGCGTTTAGTATTTGGTTCTAGGCATGAACGTTTTGTTCCTACCACACCAGCGGAACAATTTACATTAGGGTTATCTGTTCCATCCGTTGAGCTTATGGCAACCCCGACCGAATCCATTACCTACACCCGCACCAAGAAAAACGAAACAGCAGAGAAGGTATCAACAGGCCGCATGAAACTACCGGCTAATTTACCGCGTGAGAGAGTCATCATCGAACCGACAGAAGATGTGAGTGGGATGAGAAAGATTGGTGAGGAAATCACCGAAGAGCTGGAGCGTATTCCCGGCAAGTTGTTTGTGAAGCAATACATTCGCCCTAAATATGCCAAGCCCCATGGTGAAGGTGTGGTCATCGCAGA
>JBKJOF010000074.1:0-5308 GCA_046595655.1 Chryseolinea sp.
ATACTTCTGAAACGCTGTTCTACCAAAGTATGATTTACTTTATATGCATTCTAAATAGGTTTTGGAAGAAATAAAATCAAAGGTTTGACATACCAGGTGCAGAGTAGCTAACGAATAGGATCAGTGTAGTATGCGAGTAGATTCAGAGTAGCTTCATATGTCCTTTCATAAACGATGCATTTTATGAAACGCTATCGCATGCGGCTATCATAAAATAGCAGGATTGATGCAACACACTCTACACAACATCTATTGCGGAATGCATGAACATCTAACGCCAATCTATAGCCAGAAGCCAGCTACACTGAAGCCCCATGCATTGAATACATTTCGAATTGAATCAATGAAACTGTGCTGTTGGGCTAATGCCCTTCTATTATCATTGCTATTTACTACGCACTTAAGTGCGTTGTTATTAAAACCTTCTCATGGACTTTAGTCCAAGACGAGAAGTTGAATTGCACCGGATGCATTGAATGTTATATTAAATTATTGCAATGCTAAATTTTGTTAAACGCTAATGATGATACATCAATGCGCAACCATAAAAAATGTTGTTTTACATCAGAGTATTTCGAATAGGAGAATGATCAATGCAATTGCGGCAAGGGTAACAAGCAAAAACCATTCTTTGCGAAAAAAATTACCAATCAATAGGAATAGGCGTTTCATAAAACTTTTAGAGTTTTTTTTAACGGTATTGCCAACAATTACTCCGAAAAACAAAGTGCATGAATTTCAGGCTGTTAGCTAGTTAGGCTGAATACATAAATCCGAATTTAAGACTTGTTTTAAAACATTATTCCAATTTTGAGAGCGACACACTTTGATTTACTGCTGCTTTTAGACGCTGAAAGATTTTTTATTCACCTTACCTTTACACTTTAACCACTACTCATTTTAGCAGATGTATTTGATTTTCGACACGGAAACCACGGGTCTCCCACGCAATAAAACTGCGCCTATTACGGATTTAGATAACTGGCCACGCCTTGTTCAATTGGCTTGGCAACTCCATGATGCGCATGGTAAATTGATCATCAATCATAACTTCATCATTCGGCCCGAAGGTTTTGATATTCCTTTTAAGGCGGAGCAAATTCATGGTATTTCTACGAAGCGAGCATTAGAAGAAGGTCACGATCTGAAAGAGGTATTAACTCAATTTGAAGAAGACTTAAGTCGTACGTCACTTTTAGTAGGACATAATATAGAGTTCGATATCAACATTATTGGATCGGAGTTAATTCGTGCGGAATTTGAGACTGATCTTTTCTTAAAACTCGAACGCCTCGATACCTGTAATTCATCAACAGAATTTTGTCAGCTGCCCGGTGGGTTTGGAGGTAAATTTAAATTTCCGAAGTTGATAGAGCTTCACCAGAAACTTTTCGGGAAAGATTTTGGAGATGCTCACGATGCATCGTATGACGTGGCCGCGACTGCGAGGTGTTATTTTGGATTGCTAAACAAAAAAGTAGTTACGCCTTTTGATTCAACACCTGTTGAAGAAATTGAATATGAAGAGCCAAATCTTGATGCCGCCAACTTTGCGAAACGTGAGAAGACTCAGGAAGCAAGTTATTCGCTTGAAGATGATAAAAAGGTTTTAACCGATAAGCCCTTCGTTCATCTCCACGTTCATTCACAATATTCCGTTCTTCAAGCTACGGCCGATGTAAAATCATTGGTGAATAAAGCGAAGTCAATGAACATGCCTGCAGTTGCACTAACCGACCTGGGCAATATGTATGGCGCGTTCAAGTTTGTGCGTGAAGCATTGAATCACGAAATCAAACCGATTCTGGGTTGTGAGTTTTATGTTGCGGAAGAACGTAGGAAATTAAAGTTCACCAAAGATAATCCTGATAAGCGCTTTAATCAGGTGTTGATTGCTAAGAATAAAAATGGTTATCACAATCTGGCAAAGCTGAGTTCGCTTGGATTTATTGAAGGTAACTATGGAATTCATCCGCGTATTGACAAAGCGCTTATTGAAGAATATAAAACCGATTTGATTGCAACAACTGGTACGTTGTCTAGTGAGATACCGTATTTGATTCTGAACGTTGGAGAGAAGCAGGCAGAAGAAGTATTTCAATGGTATCATAAACTTTTTGGTGATGACTTCTACATTGAACTCAATCGACACAACATCGCAGAAGAAGATCACGTAAACAAAGTATTGCTTCGCTTTGCCGAAAAATATAACGTAAAATATTTTGCAGCCAACGAGGTATATTATCTTAACAAAGAAGAGTCGAACGCGCACGATGTTTTACTCTGTATCAAGGAAGGTGAATTTAAATCAACACCGATTGGACGTGGACGAGGACACCGCTATGGACTGGCCAACACTGAATTTTATTTTAAGTCGCAGGATGAAATGAAATCCATCTTCCGCGATTTGCCGGAAGCAATAGACACGCTGAGTGAAATATTAGATAAGATTGAAAGCTATACACTCGAACGAAATGTGTTGCTTCCAAAATTTAATATTCCAGCAGAGTTTAATTCAGAAGACGATTATTTGAAACACCTTACCTATGTAGGTGCAGTGAAACGGTATCCCGATATGTCTGCCGAAGTAAAGGATCGGATTGACTTTGAGTTGGAAACGATTAAGAAGACGGGATATCCTGGATATTTTCTCATCGTTCAAGATTTTACATCTAAGGCAAGGGAGATAGGTGTGTCTGTTGGGCCGGGTCGAGGTTCTGCAGCGGGTTCTGTTGTTGCGTATTGTAATGGTATTACGAACGTAGATCCAATTAAGTATGATCTACTCTTCGAGCGTTTCTTAAATCCAGATCGTGTATCCCTTCCCGATATAGATATTGATTTTGATGACGAAGGTCGTGATCGGGTTTTGAAATATGTAATTGATAAATACGGTAAAAATCAGGTAGCGCAAATTATTACCTATGGAACGATGGCTGCGAAATCATCCATAAAAGATTGCGCACGTGTAATGGAGTTACCGTTGTCTGATTCCAATATTATTTCCAAGATGGTTCCCGAAAAGCCGGGCACCACATTGGCAAAGGCATTTGAAGAAGTAAAAGAATTAAATGATTTAAGAAAAGGAACAGATCTTCGTGCAGATGTATTAAAACAAGCCATCATCTTAGAAGGGTCGGTTCGAAATACGGGTACGCACGCCTGTGGCGTTATCATCACTCCCGATGATCTTACCAAGTTCGTTCCAGTTTCAACTGCCAAGGATTCTGAAATGTTGGTAACTCAATTCGACAACAGTGTTGTTGAAAGTGCTGGTATGTTGAAGATGGACTTTTTGGGATTAACAACGTTGTCCATTATCAACACCGCTTTGCGAAATATCAAGAAGAGTAAAGGTATTGATATTAACATCGATGAAATTCCGCTTGACGATTTAAAGACGTATCAGCTTTTCCAACGCGGTGAAACAACTGGAACATTCCAGTTTGAAAGTGTGGGTATGCAAAAGTATTTGCGTCAACTCAAGCCAGATAAGTTTGAAGATCTCATTGCTATGAACGCACTGTATCGTCCCGGTCCGATGGAATACATTCCGAACTTCATTAATCGGAAACACGGTCGCGAGCCCATCAAATATGACCTTGCTGAGATGGAAGAAAATCTGGCTGAGACGTACGGTATTACAGTCTATCAGGAGCAGGTAATGTTGCTGTCACAGAAACTTGCAGGCTTCAGTAAAGGCGATGCCGATATCCTTCGTAAAGCGATGGGTAAGAAACAAAAGTCGGTGCTCGATAAAATGAAAGACAAATTCATTGATGGCTGTAAGAAAAATAATCACGCTAAAGAAATCTGCGAAAAAATATGGGTGGACTGGGAAGCGTTCGCGCAGTACGCTTTTAACAAATCTCACTCTACTTGTTATTCATTAATCGCATATCAAACTGCGTATCTAAAAGCAAACTATCCTGCTGAATACATGGCCGGTGTGCTCACACATTCACAAAGTAATTTAGAAAGCATTACCTATTTTATAGAAGAGTGCAGAAGCTTGGGCATTAAAGTACTGGGGCCACACGTAAATGAGTCTGGTGTTTTCTTTGAAGTAAATAAAGAAGGACAAATTCGTTTTGGACTTGGAGCAATAAAAGGTGCGGGTGATGCTGCAGTGGAGGCGATTATACACGAGCGCGATGCGAAAGGGCAATACGAAGATATTTTTGAATTTGCCAAACGTCTCAATCAACGTTCAGTAAATAAGAAAACATACGAGTGTCTGGCGTTGTCAGGTGCGTTCGATTGTTTCACCGGCATTCATCGCAGGCAATATGTATTTGCGAAAGATGGTGAGTTAAGCTTGTTGGAAAAAGCCATGAAGTTTGCAGCAAAAACTCAACAAGAAGAACAAAGTGCGCAAGCGAGTTTGTTTGGCGGAACATCCAACGTGGTGATGCCAAAACCAAAAATAGATTTCGTAGAACCGTTCACAGAAATCGAAAAACTAAATCTTGAAAAAGAAGTAGTAGGTATTTACATCTCCGGACATCCGTTGGATAATTTCAAATTTGAAATGGATTCATTCTGCACAGCCGTGTGTACGCAGCTAAATGAAATTGAACCGTTGCTTGGTCGCGATCTTAAATTGGGTGGCATTGTTACAGGAGTAGAACATCGTACAACAAAAACAGGTAAGCCCTTCGGTAAATTTACGCTCGAGGATTATAGCGGTAATACCTCCTTTGTTTTATTCAGTGAAGATTATATGAAATTCAAAAGCTTTATGAATATCGGCTACTTCCTTTTTCTGGAAGGTGGAGTCGTTAAGAATTCTTGGGGCCAGCAAAACATAGAATTTAAAATCAGGAACATCGATCTGTTGAACGAAATAGGATTGAAGCGTTGCAAAGGTGTTAAACTTCGTTTGAATGCATCCGAGATCACAAAAGATTTTATTGGAAAAATTGAAGATGTGTGTCAGGAATTTGCTGGCAATACACCGCTGTTTCTGAAAATTCGGGATGAGGAGGAGAATATTAATCTGGAGCTTCTTTCAAGAAGATTCCGGATCAATCCGATAAACGATATGGTGGTGAAGATGAAGAAATCGGGCGAGATAGAGGTGGAGGTTGTTTTTTAAGTTTCGGGTTTGAAGTTTTGAGTTTGAGGTTTGATGTTGCCTTAGGGCTGAGATTTCTCTTTTATTCTAAATTCTAACTCAATGTCGTTTCCTTAAGCCTTTTTCTATGGCCTCACCTTGTTCCTCTCCGAAAGAGAGGATATAAGTGGAGCTTAAGGAAACGACATTGAATTCTAATTCTTGAATTTTATATTCTTTGTTCTAAAAACG
>JBKJOF010000045.1:0-6728 GCA_046595655.1 Chryseolinea sp.
GGCTGTTGAAGCCGCGGGCATTCTAAAGTAAAGGGTATTGGTCTCTCCTTCAGGAAGTGTTAAGAGTTTTAAGAAATCCTCTTTGGCCTGTAGGTACTTTCCCAGTTGGTAACGCAAGGTACCGCGGCTAAACAACGCTTCCACCTGATCTGGTTTTTGCTCAAGATAAATACTCAGATCAACTACTGCCCCTTGATTGTCGCGAAGTTGTTGCTTGACAAAGGCGCGACTGCGATAGGCGTCAGAATATCCCGGGCTTTGCTGAAGACATTTATTGAACTGCTCAAGAGCTTGTGGATATTGACCTTTGTTTAAGAGTATTTCTCCTTGTTCAAAAAACAAAACAGCGCTTTCAGTTTTTGATTGCGCCTGAGCGAAAACGATTGTTGAGAGAAGAAAGCTGAATACAATAAAGATGATTTTCATGCGCATGAAGTTAAGAAAATAATAAAGCACGAAAGCAAAACCCTTCACCTTGATTTTCTGTTAAGTAAAGCATGGAAAAGACAAAAAAGCCAACCCGCAAACCCAATACTAAGCCAGCGGATGAAACGATTAAAACATCGTACATCGAATACCTTCTCACGGAAGGTAAACGTCCCGTGTCCGTCTTTAAGTATTGCCTCGACCTGGGCATAAAAGAAGATGATTTTTACAATCACTTCGGATCGTTCGATGGTCTTGAGAAATATATTTGGAAAGGATTTATAGACAAGACCATCAGCCGTTTGAAGGCCGATGAATCCTTCGGAACATTCTCAACACGCGAGAAAATACTGGCTTTCTATTACACCCTTTTGGAGGAATTAAAATCCAACCGAAGTTATGTGATCTTTCAATTAAGTCACTCCCCAAAACCAGAATTCGTACCTGAATACATAAAATCCTTCAAAGCTACTTTTGAATTGTTCTTTGAAGGCCTGTTAAACGAAGGCAAGGTAAATGGTGAAATAGCAAGTCGGCCATTTTTAGATAAACGCTATCCTTCCTTGTTCTGGCTTCATATGGGATTTCTGCTTTTATTCTGGAAGGAAGATGAAAGCCCGGGGTTTGAGAAAACAGATGCTGCTGTAGAGAAATCGGTTAACCTTGCGTTTGATATTATAGGTAAAGGAGCGGTTGATTCAGCCATCGACTTCGCTAAATTTTTGTATCAAAGCAAATCGAAATAACGCACACCTTTATAATGAAAGAATTCGATCGTATTCCCGTAACCAAAGTTCAACGCGCTTCTAAGTTTATTTCTACCGGTGCTAAAATTGGTACCAACTATTTAAAACACTATGGGAAGAAACTGATCAATTCAGAAACAACAACAGAACAACTGCATATTGATAATGCTTCTGATATTTATAATTCGCTTAGTGAATTAAAAGGTGGAGCGTTAAAAGTAGCGCAGATGTTGAGCATGGATAAGAGCATGCTACCTTCTGCCTACCAACAGAAATTTTCGATGGCGCAATACAGTGTTCCACCTTTGTCATATCCACTAGTAGTAAAGACTTTCCAAAAGTATTTCGATAAGAGTCCTGATAAGCTGTTTGATACCTTCTCGCAAAAAGCAACCAATGCTGCTTCGATGGGACAAGTTCATCAGGCTACAGTAGGAAAGAAAAAGTTAGCTGTAAAGATTCAATATCCGGGAGTAGGAGATAGTGTGAAATCGGACCTGGCGATGGTAAAACCCATTGCACTCACAATGTTCAATCTTAATCCGGCAGAATATAATGAGTTCATTCAGGAAGTAGAGCTACGGATGATGGAGGAAACGGATTATGCTTTGGAATTAAAGCGCTCCATGGAGTTATCTCAGCTATCCAGTCATCTAAAAAATATTGTATTCCCTACTTATTATCCTGAATACTCTAGTCCTAGAATTTTAACCATGGATTGGTTGGAAGGTAAACCACTGGGTGAAGTACTGAAAGCAGAATTACCTAATGGTAAGGGCGATGTGTTAGGACAAGCCATGTGGGATTTCTATCACTTTCAAATGCATACCTTAAAAGCGGTTCATGCTGATCCACATCCCGGCAATTTCATTATCAGCAACGATTATCAATTGGGTATTATCGACTTTGGATGTGTGAAAGTTATACCCGAAGATTTTCATAAACTTTACTTTCAACTTTTAGATGAAGATATTCTAACGGATAAAGTAAAACAGAAAAAGGTATTTGAAGATTTGCGTTTTATTTATCCGGATGATCCGGCAAAAGATCAAGCCCTTTTTACTTCTCTTTTTATTACACTGGTTGAATTGCTTGGCAGACCATTCCGATCGGAAGTTTTTGATTTTGCAGATGATGGATACTTCACAGAACTTTATTCGTTCGGAGAAAAACTTTCTACCATGAAAGAGCTTCGTGAATCCAAAAGAGCCAGAGGCGTGCGCGATGCACTGTATATCAATCGTACCTATTTTGGTTTATACAGTTTGCTTCACGACCTAAAAGCAAAAATTAAAACAGCCTATTAATTTGAGGACTATCACGGCATCACTGAATCACCGAATTAACAAATCATCAAATCACCGAATCAACTGCACCCAACCCTTAATCAGTTGTCTTTTCTTGGCAGGATTTAATACTGCGTAGTTTACCTCTGCTGTGTAATAATAAATGGCAGACTCCAATGCATTTCCTTTATCATCACGGCCATCCCAATCCACATAAATGGAATTGGCAGTGTCGGATGTATAGGTATACAGCTTTTTCCCCCAGCGACTGTAGACTGTAAACTTTACACGCTCTGCAAAACTAGGACAACGATTTGTGCTTTGGGTATTGCATATTCCACCCGTGCTATTGGCGTTGGGATTGAATGCACTTAAACGATCATTGCATCCATCATCGTTGGGTGTAAATACATTGGGTAGTTCGTAGTACGGACAGTTGTCATTGCAGGATGCATCACTTAATTCGCTTACATGTCCTAATCGATCAACGGCTGCAATACGATAGCATCTTGCAAAAGCGGGAAGATTGGTTTCAGAAAATAAAGTATCGGTTAAGTCTGCTGCAATCAAGCTAAATTCTTCAGCGTCACTGTTTGCAGCATAGAGTTGATAGCTTACTATATCCGTTCGGCAACCAGTAGTTACTGTCGGAGTCCAGTGCAATACATTGGTCAATTTATAATTTTCACAAATAAGCTGGCTATAGAAAAGATCACAATCAGCCGGATCAACTTTTACAACAGGTTTACAAGGAAGAAGATTGTTTTCCGGATAGGAGCTAACACGTTGCGAGCGGTTGAGGAGTATTTTTATATTCGGATTTCCATAGGCTCCGCGCGTTTCAATTTTATAAACATATTGTTCATCATCTTTCAAAGGCTGATTGTTGAACTTGCCTACATCGGTGTAGGTAAAACCGTTTTCAGAGACATTGACACTATCAATTAGTGTCATGTTATTTTCGTCACCATCAACGGGACCGCGGAAAATTAAATGGCGAGGCAAATTCTGAACAACATTTGTCCACGGAGTAACCGCGCTCCAATTCAATTTAATTTTTTTAGTTAGTGGTTTCACCGAAAGCCAAACAGATGATGCAACAGCAGAGGTATCAATTGGAAAAAAATCGGTTTCGGTTTTTGGAACGGCATACAAGATGATCTGATAATGATATCCCAATTTCTCAGTATTTAAAGAGTGGTTGAGAAATGTTGTGTCATTCGTCACTTCTCCAACCTTTACCAATTCTTCAGCTTCTAAGCTATCAGCCCTGTAAATGTCATATCGATACGGTCGTGGAAACTGATCAGCGCTGATGTTGAAAGGACTGCGCCAGCTCACACGAATGGCTCCGTCTTTAACGTGAGTTTTTTCTACTGATACATGTGTAATAACTGGTGCATCAGTAAGAATGGGATCCATACACATTTCGGTAGATACATAGCTGCTCCCTCCCGCAGGCATTTTGAAAAAAGCAATGAGGCGATAACAATACTCGGCTGCAACAGCCAGTCCTTTACCACCATTGGTGTCGATGTATTCAGTTGTTGCAGGATTAAGAGAAGCAACCAACTCGTAGCCATAAAACTTGGGTAACCCCGCATCACAAAGTGTCGGAGTGTAATTGAAGGAACCTACTCTTCGCCATACTTGAATGGACTCTGCATTCTGGCACGTGTAATCGTTCCACTTGAGAAGAGCATTTCGTTTTACCAAATCCGGTTCAACCGAAACCCACGTAGGAGCAGGAGCCAATACCTTAATGCTCCAGGTTTTAAATGTTGTTAATGAAGCACCTTGAATTGGTTGGTCTGATGCTTTAAAGTTTATTTGATACGGTTGTTCACGCGCATGAACACAGTTGGTTTGCCAATAGAAATGAAGGGTATCAGGCGAAGGTGAGAATGTGGTAGGATTTGGGAAATAGGTTGCAGGAAATACACTCAGATTAAATATGTCGGATACCGCTTCCAATTTAACGGTTTTTTTTTCTGGGTCAGATCCTATTATAATGTAATCAAGTGGTAATCCTCCCGCCTCAACGCAAAGTGTGGTGGGAATTTTAAGTACGGGACGAAGGTTTTGACAGTCCGTAACTACGATCTGAAAATCTACAATCGTTTCGCTCAGTAATACAGCGTCACCTGTATTGCTGTCGTTTCTCCACTCTCTTACTTTGAAGGCAATGTTGTATTCTCCTTGAGTGCCTGGAGCGTCCCAGTTAATCGTTCCGTTTGCCTGATCAATGCTGAAGGTAGGTTGGCCAGTTCCCTCTTCGTTGCCTGTAGCAAAATTGGTGGGATAAAATATCTGGGCATTTGGACTTAGATATCCACCTACAGGAAGATTTTCATCCTGTTCCGGAATTGTGAGTTCGTAGGTCAACAAATCTCCGTCTGCGTCAGTTGCGCCTGCATTAAATGTAAAGTTTTGTCCTTTGCACGACCTGTATACAGGATCATCTTGTAGTGTTGGAAAATGATTGCCGATAACGGCCGTGTTTAAAATTACGTATGTGAAATATTTAGCATCAAAAGCTTTGTCAATGTTAATAATACCTCCACTTCGATCACCTTCCCGATAGCTGACTTTATAAGTTCCATCTTTAACATAGGTATGCGTGGTCTGATAAATGGTGACACCAATTCCCGGACCTAAATCTGGTCGAGGGGTAGTTGTGTTCTTAGGAGTAGTTAACGCGCTTCCGTCACCAAATCGAAGTTCGCCATTTCCAAAAAGAGTAGTTGAAGATAAGTCCACGTAAGCCGTTACCGTAATAGAGAATGTAAGACCGCTAACGCGTTGAACCTCTACTTTTATTGAACGTAAGTGAGTGGCTGAAACTTGGTTAAAGCCAAAGAGAAGGGCGATTGCAAATATTGATCTGATAGCCCTAAGCTTCAGACGTTTGATTTTGTTCATTCACGCAATATAAAAAATCTACAGCGACCAGAGGGTAAATAAGAATAACAGAAATCGATAAACTTCTAATGTCAGAAACAACCCCACGACACCGAGCATGGCTTTAATAACCAACCGTTTACCCTTTTGATTGTAGAATGTTCGTGCTGATCTAAAAATGAAGTAGATGTTTGTGATTACGAAGATGATAGTTAACGTAATGTCATTCAGGTAATTTCCTGAACTCATATTTCCCAAGAAAAAAAGTTTGCTGAGGATAAAAAAAATAACGGAAAGACCAATAGCGTTAACGGCAAGATTAAAACTGGTGAGTTCGACTGAAAGCGCAACATGATCTGTAAAGTAGCGGTTTCTTTTTCGGAAGATAAGGCTTAAAGGTAGGGATGCCAGTACAACGAACACGACCACAAGTAATTTGGCAAGACTTGTTGTTTTATCATTATAAATGAGTTCAAAGCCTCGCATATCAATACCTTCTTTGTGAATTTTTTCCAACACCATTTGGTGTGCTAACTTCTTATGTGGAAGTACATATTGCTGTGCCTGCAGCGTAGCGTTAAACATCTGAAGAGTAGGGAAGAGGAAGTAGATTAAATTCAGAATGAAAAACATTTGTAAAGGACGCATGTAGTTTATCCTTCGTCCGTCCACGTATTCTCTTGAAAGAAATCCAGGATTTTTAATAGTAAGCCATAAGGACTTCGCAAATTTATTATCCACGAAAGTGGTGGCAATTAACACACTGCCTAAAAACGTTTTAAACTTCCTGTCCTTCGGTTCGATTACCTTTTCCCCACACACATTGCAATACAACCCGACAAATGTATTGCCACAGCTTTTGCAGATGTGTTCGACATTTGAGTTTAAGGTTTCGGGTACAATGTTCAAAGTTTCGAGTTGAAGGTTTCGAGTTTGAGGTAAAAGAATTTCAAAATAGGACTTCAAGTTTCACAGTTCAAGTTACAAGCCTGTAGCTTGAAGCGTGAAGCTTGAAGTCAATAACTAACGTATAAAGTCTTATGTATAAAATCTAGGAATTAAGCCTCCTCAACAATCACAACTTTATCCATCACGTCTCCTTGCTTGATCTGATCTTCAATCTGTAATTGTTGGAATACTTTACCAAATACAGTATGGTTGCGGTCAAGATGTTTCGTGTTTTCACGGTTATGACAAATGAAGAACTGAGAGCCACCCGTGTTGCGACCAGCGTGAGCCATAGAGAGTACACCTTTGTCATGAAATTGATTGGCACCTGTAAGCTCACAATCAATCTGATATCCTGGGCCGCCATTTCCAATTCCATTCGGGCAACCACCTTGAATCATAAAGTTTGGAATTACGCGAT
>JBKJOF010000218.1:0-86452 GCA_046595655.1 Chryseolinea sp.
TAAAGAGATAAAGTGTTTTCATCCTTATCAAACGCTTTATCAGGACGTAAAAAAATCGTCTGTCTCTATGTTCATCAATGAAATCATGAACAAGACGGTGAAAGAGGAAAGCCACGCACAGGAGCTTTGTGATTTCTTAGTAGACGGATTAATCGCACTTGATCGTCTTACTTTCGGTGTAGAAAATTTTCATTTGATTTTCCTTTTGAAGCTAAGTCGCTTTCTTGGCTTTGGAGCACACAACGTAAACGAAGTAGTGGGTGGAAGGCCTGCTGATATTGAGACCGAGATGATGGTGGCTCAACTAATCGACAGTGACTACGAAACAACACTGACTATGTCGAATGCTCTGCGAAGAAAAGTGCTTGAGCTTTTACTTTTATTTTATGCTGATCATGTAGACAACTTAGGAGAAATAAAATCGGTGCAAGTATTGCGTGATGTGCTGGGGTAGTAGACTCTAAAGTTGAACACCGATGGCATATCCTGGCCAGATAAAACTATTCAAATCAAAAAACTTTCCTGATTCAAGCACTGCACTCTTAATGTTATAATCCGTTATGACTTGCTCTTGCTCGAGCAAAAAATAATTTATTGAAGCGCTTACAAAAATATACTTCGAGCCCTTCAATCTTTTTCCATACTCCAAATGAAGTTTGCCTACAATATTGAATGATTTGTCAAAGCTCATTTTTTTATTGAGATGTAAAAATTTCAAACCATACGTCATGGTATTTCTTTCATTGAGTTTATGTGGCATAACAGAGAATTTGCTGTACAAAATCCGTTCGAATCCATATCCAAAACCCCAGGTATTAAAAAACGGATCATAACCCAAGATCAGCGCATTCTGATTAAACATTTTATAGCGATCATTATACGGCATTTCTGATCCTTGAACCCAGCTACAATTCACACAATTGCCTGTAGTGTATTCTGCGTTTGTGGCAAACAGTTCATTATAGTAGAGACGAAAGACAGAACCCTTCGATCCAATATTTAACAAAGCAATGGGCACGCCCATCCGAACATTTTCTTTTGACGCGTACTTATTAAAAAAATTAATCAACCCGATTTGCACTCCGCGAGTCTTGCCACCGAGATTCACCAATCCGATCTGCAAGCCATCCATCGCTTTGCTCATATTTAAAAGTCCAAATTGTAAACCTCTTGCAACAGTGGGTGGTGTTGATTTTCTTCCTTCAATAGAACCCGATTTATTAATCAACGCCAGTTGCAATCCTGCGAGTTGGCCATGAGTAGAATTAAAAAGTGTAGTGATCTGAAAACCACCCATAGATTCGTGCGCAATGTTAAAAAGTCCAGCGAGCTGTAATCCCTGTCCGTGTTCACCCACTACGTTGCTAATTCCAGCAATTTGAGTTCCTTTAAAATCATAACCAATGAGATTAAATCCTCCAGCGAATTGAATACCCGAAGCATTATCGCGAACATAGTTCATCACTCCGGCAAACTGAATTCCTTTGCTGTCAGATTTAAATCCTTCTTTAATGATTAACGCTCTTTCTTCCGACTGCGAAAGATTGGTGAAAGCATTCGTGCCGATGATGTTGGCAAGCCCAGCAAAATGTATTCCGGTCGAGTTCTTAATATTAACATTTGTGATCAATCCAATTTCCAAAACGCGATTACCTGCCGATATCCCTCCAAAAAGATTAATTGAAAAATGGTTTCTAAAGGAGGCACTGTAAATTCCGTTGGTGCTTATTCCGGGAAAGAGTGAGACTTGAAATAATCGATTGTATTCCCTGATTTTCTTACTGACCTGAGCGTGTGAAGTTGTCGCAAGCACGATCAAAAGAAATAACAGCAGTAACCTGGCAGGCTTGAGGTACATGTAGGAGTGAATTAAGTGATTGAAAAATCATCCCCCTCTACCGTTGCCAGTCTATTACGCTGTGGTGATTAAGTTATTGTAAGAATCAGAATATTTATAAATGTACTTTGATAACAGTGCATGCCGCGTGTAAGCCATCAGATTAAAAGTCCTTTAATATATTTGCATTCTGAACACAGTGGCAGTAAAAGTAAAGTCTTTAGTTTTAGGTTGGTAAATTAGGTCATCCATCCTTTGCAGAATAAAGGCGTACACTATTGGAACCTTCTGTATAAAGCTGGGTGTTTAATAAATCCAAATCAAATAAGATCGCAAGTTCTGGGTTGCTTACCATTTGGCGCATCGCTAACTCGTGACACAATCATTCCTTTATAACCATGAATAAACATTACGCTGCCGCGATTTCTGCCTTTGTCATCTGGGGATTCTTCTCCATTCCGTTGCGCGCGTTAAAAGAGTTTTCTGCTGGCGAAATTCTCTATTTCAGGATTCTATTTTCCGCTCTCGTTTTATTGATTATTGTTTTGGGTTTCAAAAGAAAAGACCTTAAGAAGGATTGGGCATTCTTTAAGGAATTATCAAAGACTAAACGAAGAGAAGTTATTGGACTTACGCTCGCAGGCGGAGCATTGCTCACCGTGAACTGGCTTACCTTCATTTATATTGTCAACAACATCAATATCAAGACTGCATCCTTCTCGTATTTAATTTGTCCTGTTATCACAGCAGTACTCGGATATGTATTGATAAAAGAGCGTTTAACTAAACTTCAATGGATTGCCGTGACGCTTTGTGCTGTGAGTTGTATTTTAATGGGCATTAACTCAGCACTTGAATTGGGATATAGTTTTTTAACAGCTTTTACTTACGCATTATATTTAATTTCTCAACGTAAGAACCAAGGTTTCGATCGGATGGTGATGCTGGGTATTCAAGTTCTGTTTTCTTTTTTGATTTTAAATTTATTCTACGGACAGTTGATTCACGCTGTTCCTGTTAAGACGGAGTTCTACGTTATCAT
Organism: Chryseolinea sp.; assembly: GCA_046595655.1. GTDB lineage: Bacteria > Bacteroidota > Bacteroidia > Cytophagales > Cyclobacteriaceae > Chryseolinea. The sequence goes on from JBKJOF010000218.1 coordinate 2,880, forward strand.
CATCTCCATTGCTGCACTGTTTACAGTATTACCTCTTTTCTTAAATCTCTTCGCGTTGAATAAAATCAATTCCGCAACGATCGGGATTTTAATGTATCTCAATCCGTTAATTAATTTTTCAGTAGCTTTTATCGTGTTTAAAGAAACGATTAGTCCCATTCAGATAGTTGGTTATATTATCATCATTGCAGCGCTGATTCTTTTTAACATTCCGAATTTCGGAAAGATTAAGGCGGCTGTTAGAGGGCAAGATCAAAAATATGCTAACGGAGAAGGAAAGGAATGAGGCCATTAAAAAATGCATTGCTTGTCTACCTAAACCGTGTAGAACTATTTTTGATCTAAGTCGTGAGCTGGAGACAAAATTGCTGGAGAGTTCGCTTGCAACGAATCGCTCCAATGAGATGAACGATATGTCTCGCGACTTTTATACTGATGAAGCCTTGGAAAGGCTTCCGCTACGATTTAAGAATGCGAAGCTAATTTAGAATGGAATGAGATTCAGATAAAAATAACCAGATTTTGAATTTTGAATTTTATATTTAATATCATGCAGTTATTCTCGTTTGAAATTGTCTCCTTTTAGTAAACGTCATTTCTGATTGGTAAACAAAACTATAAACAGGGGTTTAAATCAGAAATATTAAAATTCAAACTCGATTAAATTTTCAATAATATGCTCAACTCGACAAAGGTTTTTTTGGATGAGGATTTTTTGCTGGAAACAGAAACTGCAAAACAATTGTACCACGACTTTGCTACAAAAATGCCCATACTTGATTACCACAATCATCTTTCGCCAAAAGATATTGCTGATAATAAAAAGTTTGCCACTATTTCAGAAGCATGGTTAGAAGGTGACCATTATAAGTGGAGAGCCATGCGTACAAATGGAATAGCGGAACAATACTGCACAGGTAATGCCTCTGCTCATGACAAATTTATAAAGTGGGCAGAAACAGTTCCTAATACCATGCGCAATCCGTTGTATCATTGGACACACCTGGAACTCAAAAATTATTTTGGTATTCATAAACTTCTTGATCAATCATCTGCCGAAGAAATTTTCGCAGCGTGTAATTCAAAGCTTCACCAAGATGAATTCTCTACTCAGAATTTGTTGAGAAAAATGAATGTGCAAGTAGTATGCACTACGGACGATCCTATTGATACGCTTGAGCATCATGCAAAATTTTCTAAGACAGAAAATAATATTAAAATGTATCCTACTTTCCGACCCGATAAGGCGTATGCGGTAGAAGATACTTCTACTTATGTTACTTACTTAGATAAATTAAGCCAGGTATCTGGCGTAACAATTAAAACGTTTGATGATTTACTTCAGGCTCTTCAACAGCGCATAGATTTTTTTGATACTCTTGGTTGCCGAGCCGCAGATCACGGGCTGGAGCACATGTTTTACGATGCTAAAGCCGAACTGCTTTCTAATGGTATTTTTCGAAAAATCCTTTCTAAAAATATTTTAGATCAACAGGAAATAACGCAGTTTAAGGCCGCTGTTTTACTAAACCTTTGCAGAATGTATAATGCAAAAGGATGGGCGCAACAATTTCATTTGGGTGCATTGAGAAACAATAGCAGTCGCTTGCTGCGCGAACTGGGTCCTGATACGGGATTCGATTCAATAGGAGATTTTCATCAGGCGCGACCGATGTCACAATTTTTTAATCATCTTGACAACACCAATCAATTAGCGAAAACAATTATATACAACTTGAATCCGGCAGCGAATGAATTATTTGCCAGCATGACAGGTAATTTCAATGACGGAAGTATTGCAGGTAAAATTCAATATGGAAGTGGCTGGTGGTTTCTCGATCAAAAAAATGGAATGGAGAAACAAATTGATGCATTGTCAAACATGGGTTTACTTTCCGCATTCGTGGGCATGGTAACCGATTCAAGAAGTTTCTTATCCTTTCCGAGGCACGAATATTTTCGCAGGATACTGTGTAACATGTTAGGGAACGATATTGAGCATGGCATTCTTCCAAACGACTTACAACACATTGGTAACATGGTAAAAAAAATATGTTACTCGAATGCTAAAAAGTATTTTGAATTCGACATTCCTTAAACTCGTTGTCAAATTATTATGCGTATAGAATCGATTTGTTTTAATTGAGCGCATCTCTAAAAATCTCTGATTATCCTTCTCAACCGGAGAAGGGAAAGGATAGGTTGCCCCGCTGATTAGCGGGGAGCCTAATAGAAAAAAAGTTTTTAGAGAAGCACTTAATTTTTTACAAATTCTCTTGGTTCCGTTTGCTGTCGTTTACTGTATCTTAATTACATCAACCGGATTCATGCGTCCTGCTTTAATGGCTGAGTATCCCGCTGAAAAAATCACTAGTGTAAACGAAATACACACGACCGATAAAAAAATCAAACTGCTAAGTTCTGTTCGATAGGCAAATTCATCCAGCCATTCTTTCATCAGCCAATATGCAATCGGCAACGAAATTACATTTGCCAAAAATGCAATCTTAATAAAGTGACTTACATGTAAGAGAGATATTTGACGGGCTGTGGCACCCAATACCTTTCGAATACCAAACTCTTTCATTCGCATTGCCGACATGTAAATAGAAAGCGAGAAAATTCCAAGGGATGAAATGAGCACAATAATCCATGTGCTCAATTGAAGTGCTGCAAATGCTTTCGTCTCCCCTTGATATTGGTTGTTATACAAATCTTCAATCACACTATAATCAAGAATAAAATCGGGTAGTATTTCTTCATACTTTTTTTTGATCGAAGCTATTGTTTGATCTAACGGTCCGTTGATTTTTATGTGAATACATTGACCTGGCCAATCGGACCACGGTAAGCGCATTACCAATGGCTCAATTTTTTTATGAAGTGAATAAACATTAAAATCTTTTACTACACCCACCACTGTACCTTCCCATTTCTCGCCATCGGTTTCATCATAACCATAATCTATTCTTTTTCCAATGGCATCATCCCAGCCAAACGCACGCATTGCAGTTTCATTTATAATAAAGGCGGCATGTGAATCTGTTGCGTTATTTGGATCGAATGATCACCCTGCTACTAATGGTATACCAGTGGCCTTGAAAAAATCATGATCAAAAAAGACTTCATTGAGCATCATCTGTTTCATTTCACCACCGATTTCAACGCGATACCAATCTCGATAGTATCCGGCACCTGCAATGCGAAAAGTAGAATACGAAACAGCCTCTACACCTGGCAGTTTTTTAAACTCTTCTTTTATTACGGGGATTTTCTCTGACGGAAACCGATCGGGAGTGTACACAACAATCATATTGTGCCTGTCATAACCCGGATTTTTTGCTTGAATGAATTCAATTTGCCGACCTACAATAAGCGTAGCGCTGATACAAATAATGGAAATTGTAAACTGAGCCAATAAAAGTATTTTCCCAACAGAAGAATTTTTCCCCAGACCACTTCCTGATTTTAGATCATTGATGGGTTTATTGACAGCGAGCCGATACGCTGGATAGGCTGTAGAGAAAATAATGAGCAACGATATGGTTAAGCCAACCGAAATCAGGACAGGTGCATCAAACAGCATAGCCAAACTAAGATGGGCATCAAGTAATTGCAATACTTGTGGAAATAAAAAGTACAACAACCCAATACTTAAAATGAGTCCCGAAAAACAAATAAGGCAAGCTTCTATAATAACCTGAATAGCAATTTGCGTTTTCCTGGCTCCTAATACTTTTCGTACTCCGATTTCTTTATTTCGATTATGGAAATCAGCAATGGAAAGGTTAATGTAATTTATACTCGCAATGACAAGCAGGAATAGTGCAAGGGATGAGAAGACATACACATAAACAACATTTCCCTTGGCACAAAATTCAGTATAAATGCCTGGTGTCAAATAGATGTCTTTGATAGCGGTTAGTGAAATTGCATACTCTTGGTCAAGACCATCTTCGCTTTTAGTAAGATGTTTTCGTATGAAGGGTACTGACTTGGCAACAAACTCATTCGCATTAGTCTCACCATTGAATCGAAGATATAAACTTGCTGATCCATCTATGGTTATGGTCCATCTATCTATTGGTATTTCCTGGTCATCACGTAACGCTTCAAAAGGTAGCAACGCTTTTATTTCCAAATGAGAATTGCTTGGCCCATCTTCTATAATGCCAGACACTTCAAAAGTTTTGTTGGATCGGTCCACAAATGACAATACCTTATTCATAGGATCTTCATCACCAAAAATTATCTTCGCTAATGACTCTGTTAGAACAATAGAGTTTGGTTGATTTAATGAATGCTGATCGCCTTTCAGAAATTTAAACGTCAACACATCAAACACTGAAGTATCAACCTCGGTAATTCCTTCTGACTGAAAAAGTTTATTGTCATACTTGATTTGGTATCTACTCGGGAATCCCACCCTTGCGAAGGATTTAATTTCAGGGAACTCTTCCTTTAATGCCGACCCAATTCCCGTGGGGACGATTGCATACTTCGCCATGTCTCCATTTTCTCTCCACTCAGAGTTTACCCGATAAATATTTTCGTAGTCATCATGATAAAGATCGAACGACAACTGAAAAGAAACATAAATAGCAATGACCAGAAAACTGAAAAGCGCCAAAGTAAGTCCACCTAACTTAAAAGAGAAGTTGACTTTATTTTTCAGCAGATGCCGATATGTTGTCTTAAAATAGTTTTGAAACATGGGCGTTTGATTTAAGGACGTTGAAATTTTATTTCGAAATAAAATACCTGGTCTAAAGAAGCGAACAGCATTCCATATTAATTTTCTCCTTGCTCTTAGCTCCCCAAAATTCTTTACATCGCGATTAAATTTCTGAATAAGATCTCCTTCTATTTCTTCATAGAGATGATCGGGACAGAAAAGTCGTAAGATTTTAAGAAATCTCTTTGATTCAATATATTCTTCATCCCTAATCATTTCTTAAATTATTTGCGGGATTCGTTAATGCGGATTTAATCGTTTGAGCACCCACAGTTACCATCGATATTGTAATCAAAATGAAAATGGGAATGGCAAATAAATCCCACGTGATACTTACCTGAAAAGCATAGTTATTGAGAATTGCATTGACTGCATACCAACTCAGAGGAAGTGCTATGACCCCAGCAAGAACAACCGGCCTTAAAAATTGGCGAAGTAATAATGATAGAATATTAGGTACACTAGCACCAAGCACTTTTCTAATGCTCACTTCTTTCACTCTTCTCAAGGTAACAAAAGTGGTTATTCCCCAAAGACCCATGCACGATATACCGATTGCCAACGCTGCGAAGACTAGCAACAAAGAATAAAATTTTGATTCGGTTTTGTAGAACGTGTCAATATCTTCCTTTAGAAATTTCGATTCGTAAACAGCATCCGGAAAATACTTTTTCCAGGTTACTTCAATATCCGCTAAGACGCTTGAGTTTTGATCGTACTCTAGTTTGATATTCGCCTGAGTATAAACGGTTGGATCATGTCTGATTATGACAGGAGAGATTGCGTAATGCAAGGGCTCGCAATTAAAATTAGCAACCACACCAATAATCTCTGCCGCATTTCCCCACCAGAAATGTTTACCAATAGCATCTTGAGCAGAACCGAGATTCAATACTTCCAATAATTTTTCATTCACTACTACCTTGCTAACAAATGTATCATCAATAGCGGATTGTTGAGGAATCCGACCACTTAACAATTGAAGACCATAAACCGAAAAGAAATTTGCATCACCATAGATAGCGCACACGCTTTGTCGCTCACTTGTTTCATCCTTGCTGATTGTATTCCACCAATGGTCATTGCTGATCGGTGCAGATCGCGAAAGAGAAACTTCATTTACTCCGGCTATGCTGCGCACTTGATTAACAAAAGCATTTGCCGATTCTGCATTACCAAGAGGTACTTGCAAAATATTTTCCTTCTCTATTCCAAGATCTTTGAGCCGCATGAAGCTGACCTGCCTGGCGATCAGCAGTACAGCTATTGCGAGAGTCGCTGAAATCGCAAATTGAGAAACGACTAAACTTTGCTGTAACCATGAAGCTTTCGCTGAAGTTTTTCCTGCCTTCAACAACTCTGATGACTTAAACCTGACGATGACCAGTGAAGGATATAATCCTGCAAGAAATCCTAACAAGAGCAGTCCGATGAAGAACGATAATAGTATACTCGCAGATTGCAGAGGTTGAAAATCAAGATTTTGATTCATCATTAAATTAAGAGGTTGCAGTAAAAGTTTTGTTGCTAAAATAGATAGCATACCTGCCGCAAATGTTAGCAAGCAAGCTTCAATCAAAAATTGAGAGATTAACTGAATTCGTTTAGCTCCTATAACTTTTCGTACGCTTACTTCTTTAGCTCGTGTGATTGATTGAGCAACAGAAAGATTAAGAAAATTGATACATGCCAGAGATAATAGGATCATTCCAATAACACCAAAAATCCAAAGCCATGATGGACTAATTGATTTCACCCATGGGCCTCCTCCAAAACGTGAGTCGTCAAGATGTATTTCACGAAGGGCTTGCATTTCAAAACTTCCTCTAATCGTTTTATCAAGTTCCGAGGATGCATTTATATTTTTGTTTGCAATAGAATTTAATTGTTCGTCAATTTTGTCGACAAAGGTATTCTCTTCAAGTACAACAAAGGTAGAGGCCTGCAACTTGGTCCAGGCGAGATTGCCGAAATACCAAGCATCACCGTTGTTCAAAAAATTCTCATTATCAACGTAAGAAAGTAGAATAGAAGCAGGAAGGCTTGTGTTCGAAGGAAAGTCGCGCATCAATCCGGCAACCGTAATATCAAATTCATTTCGATATCGAAATATTTTTCCTACCGGATACTCACTACCAAATAATTTTAATGCAGCCGCTTCCGATAAAATCGCCTGATATGGTTTGCTCAAAGCCTCACGACCTTCGCCTGCAATCATGTTCACTTTAAAAATGTCGAAGAACTCCGGGTCAACAATAAGGATATGTTCCTGTTTAAAATGTTTTTCACCATTGATCGCAATCACGCTGCCGAATTGAGGCAGAACTTGTGCTACGTGTTTAAGTCCGGTCACTTCCTTTCTCAAGGCTTGTGCTAATGGAATAGGTGTTGCATAGAGATCAAATTGTTTCTCAGATTCTTTCCAGACTGAATTGATTCGATACGTACTATTTGCATTAATCTGATCCGAATCAAAACTTAACTCATGATGAATAAATAGAGCAATAAGCAGACATGCAGTTATTCCCAACGTGAGCCCGAAAACATGAATAAAGGTATTCGTCTTTTGCCTTCTTAAATGTCGGAGGCTAAATTGAATATTGTTTATGAACATACTCATGTGGTTATTTCTTGTTGATGTTCTTCTTAAAATAATTCCAGGTCTGCAAAACCGAATCACATTCCACGCCAATCTTCTCTTCGCTCTCTGCTCTCCAAAATTTTTTACATCACGATTAAATTTTTGAATGAGGTCACCTTCGATTTCTTCGTAGATATGGTCGGGGCAGAACTTCGAGAGAAAGTGCAGGACTACGCGAGGTGGCTTTACTGATTGCCATAGCGGGTTACTATCTTTTTTCACAATCGTGAGTTCGTTATATTTGTAATATGAAAACGATAACACTTGAAGTGAGCGATCCTGTAGCAGAAAAAGTTGCCCGAATGACACCGAATGAAAAGAAGTCTATCTCTGAAACCCTGGATCGAATTGTATCCAACAAAAAGAGTTTAACGGAGATCATGCACGAAGCCAGCGAACAAGCGAGAAAGAATGGGTTAACACCAGAAATCCTGGAAGAACTTCTCAAAAAAGAATAAATGAGATTAGTCTTTGATTGCAATGTTCTGATCAGGGCTCTGTTGAACGATTCTTCTTTTTCAAGCCAAGCTTTGTTGAAAGCAAATCTCCCTGCATACACGTTGTTCCTTTCAAACCCAGTACTTGTTGAAGCCATTGAGGTGCTGATGCGGCCAAAATTTGATAAGTACGTTTCTAAAGAAGTAAGACAAGCGTTTCTTGAAGAATACGAAATCGCTAGTACCAAAATCGAGATAACGAAGCAAGTGAAGGCTTGCCGTGACCCTGACGATGATATGTACCTTGAACTTGCTCTTTCAGCCAAAGTAGATTGCATCATCACCAATGATCCAGATTTATTAGTGCTCCATCCATTTGAAAATATTCCGATCATCACTCCTAAAGAGTTTTTGGATCGATTTTGATCCTCTATAAACTTTTCCTCTCCAAAACTCTTTACATCACGATTAAATTTTTGAATGAGATCGCCTTCTATTTCTTCGTAGAGATGATCGGGGCAAATCCATTGGAGGAACGCGAAGATCAAGCGTTGTCTTTCCCTATTCATACTTTTAAAGTTTTAACGGGATTTGATAGCGCAGCTCTTGTGGTTTGCGAACAAATGGTAATTAATCCGGGCAACAAAATAATTGCAAAACCAGTAGCGAGTAGAGGGAAGCCAAGATCAATTTTGTAAACAAATTGCTTTAAGAAAACTTCTCCGATCCAATAACCAATTGGTAATGATAGAAAGCCGGCAATGATTAATAGCATCAAAAAATTACCTGATAACTGTAAAGTCAGATCTTTTACAGTTGCTCCAAATACTTTCCTGATACCGATTTCTTTTGTACGAATTTCAATGGAGTAAATAACAACGCCTAGTAGTCCTAAACACGAGATACTTATTGCTATTATCGCTAAGATGCCGATCATTGCTAAGTCATCTGTGTGAGACTGTTGATCTGAAAATTCCTGATTGAACAATAAAAATTTAGATTCAATCGCTGGATTCTCTTCCATTAAAATCCTTTTAATATTCGCAGAGGCAATCTGAAAATTGCCTTCATGAAATCTGACATTGATTCCATGAAATTCTTTCTTTCTATACCTCAACATCAGCGGTTTTACAGCATGCTTGAAGGAATGATTATTAAAATCACGAAAAACTCCAGCAATTATTACTGAGGCTGTATCATCCAACACAACTGACTTTCCGATAGCATCAACAGGGAGTCCAAGATGCAGTGCTTTGACAGCTTGCTCATTGATCAATACTTCAACTTCGCTATCTTTTGTTCCTTCCTTTCGGAAATCATTACCTGTAATTAAGGGTACTTTCAGAAGCGAAATAAAGTGCTCATCAACAGAATAATATTCCATTTTTATCGAGTCGTGTTCAGTCTGCCTTACCATTACATCATTTCCCCAGCCGAACAACTGTGAACAAGCTGAAATTTTATCAATGCAGGAAAGTTCTCCCAGTTTATTTTGTAACACCTGATAATCCCTATGTTGAAGCGGAATGGTAATAATGTTATCTCGGTTAAATCCATAGTCCGTCTTCACCTGAAATTCTGATTGCTGATAAACCACTAAAAACACTACAATGAAAATGAGAGATAAAGCAAATTGTATAACAATCAAAACCTTTCGAATGGTTACCGCTTTAAAGAGTTTAATGCTTGATGCGCCTCGAAGTGCGTGTAATGGATTAATCTTAGATAAAATAAAGGCAGGAAAAATCCCTGCTAAAATTCCAACGCCAATACTGAAGATAACAACCCATCCCACTAACGTTGCATCTAAGGTGACGTCTTTTATATAGCGCTCAAAAGAATAATTCAAAGGTAAAAATTGGGCAATACAGAAAGCAATCATTACACCGAGCAAAGAAAATAGTATTGATTCAACTATTAACTGTCCAAAAATATGCAGCTGCTTCGCTCCAGAAGTTCGCCTCACCGCAATTTCTTTCATGCGGTTAAACGACCTTCCAACTGTAAGATTGGTGTAATTAAAAACTGCCAATAATAAAATGATAAGCCCTATGGAAATAATAAATGCCAGATCTTGCATTCCCATCCCCACACCTTTATCAAACAGGAGTGTTGAAAATTTAATATCCTCCACTAGCTGCGTACTAAATTGATCATACCTTTCACCATTATGAAGTGGCGATCTTTTGGCAACATTATCAGAAATAGATTTTAGCGCATCATCAAAAGTAGTTTGTGATGTTTCGGGTTTAAGAACGACATAGGTGTAACCCTTCAGATAACCCGTCCAACTGTCAATTGAATTGCTCAATTTACCCGATGCTTCTAGCGAAACAACCGAAGCCATGGAAATGTAAAAGTCATAATTAAGGTGCGACTTCTTTTTCGTAGAGCGAATCAAGTCCGTTACTACAAATTCGCCCAATTCACCAATTGTAATTATTCTTTGAAGTGGATTCTCATTGCCAAAAATATTTCTTGCTACTTCTTCTTTGAGTATTACAGCATTTGGAGATTGAAATGGTTTTAAACTTCCAATTACACGATCAAAACCAAAGACATCAAAAAAACTATTATCTGTGAAAGCTCCTTTAAGTGGAATCTTTGTTTCGTTCAAAATGACATCTGCATAAGGGGCTGGGTACACTCGTACAACATTTTCAACAAATGCATAATTATCCTTTAATGCTCCTGCCAACGGCAGGGGTGAAGATGCATACTTAAAATGATTTCCTTCGCTGTCACTAACCTGGCTGTATACTCGATACGTACGTTCCGAATCAGGATGAAAATTATCAAATGAAAATTGTCCTTTAAGCATAACTAAAACAAGTAAGCTCACGGACATTCCTATTGCCAATCCGACAACATTAATAATCGAGATGACTTTATGTTTCTTTGCGTTTCGAAAAGAAACCAGGAGATAGCTTTGCAAAAGGTTTATAAACACCGCGAAGTCATTTGATGTTGAATCAAATGCATTTCTAAAAAGTATTCCTGGTCTGAAGAATCGGATGGTGTTCCACACCAATCTTCTCTTCGCTCTCTTCTCACCAAAGTTCTTTACATCACGATTAAATTTTTGAATGAGGTCTCCTTCAATTTCTTCGTAGAGATGATCGGGGCAGAACCAGCGAAGAAAACGGAGGCTGAAGTTCCTATCATTCATGATTCAAACTATCTACTGGGTTAGCCGAAGCCGCCTTTATTACTTGGGTGAAAACAATAATAAGAGTAATGACGAGTATGACGAAAGATGTTAATGGTATTGTCCACCAAGGAATCGATATTCGGTATGAATAATTTTGCAAATACTGATCCAATGCCCACCAGGAAACCGGAGCGGCAATAAGTATAGCGACAATAGCAATCCGGATAAAATAATTGGAAAGGAGCCAGAGTAGCGTCTTAAAATTTGCGCCTAAAATTTTCCGAATTGCCAGTTCCTTTGTCCTTTGTGAAGAAGTGTAAGCAGCGAGACCCAAGATTCCCAGTCCAGTGATAAAAATGCCTAAGAAGGCAAATAGGTTTGCTAGCTCACCTATCAAATCGATCGTCCTGAAGTTTTCAGCAAACCGATCATTTAAAAATTGAGGCTCATCAATATTCATGGGATCCAATTTTCTAAAGATGGCATTTACCCTGTTGAGACTTTCGGAAAGGTTTGCCGTTTTTGAAAGACGTACTGTCAGATGGTTGTTACCATCCCCCAATATGCCTATGAATGAAGGAGCCACAGGCTCAAAAGGAGAGCCTCTTACCACATCGTCCACAACTCCAATAATGGTCAACTCCCGATCTCGTGTTTTAATCTTTCTTCCTATGGGATCCTTCATCTCCATAAGTGCAACGGCTGTTTTATTCACTAACACAGCATTTGAATCACTTTTGAACGCTGGAGAAAAATCTCTTCCTTCTAAAACTTTTATTCCATTGGTTTTAGTGAAATCGTATTCTGTTGAAACTCTGCTGAATTGGATCTTTTCAGTCGATTGCTTTCCACTCCATTCAACATAGTCAGTAAAATAATCAACGTCAATACCTTCATTCGATTTGGTAACGGCTTCAACTACGCCTGAATTAAGCAAGCTGTTTTTTATAGCCGAATAGTTCTTCTCCATTTGATCATTAAAAGCAAAGCAGATTAAATTTTCCTGATCATAGCCAAGTTCGCGATTCTTCACATGCTGAATTTGTTGATAGATTACCACCATTCCGATCAGTAGGAAAATAGAGATAACATACTGAGCTGTCACTAATACATTACGTGGTAGACCGGCATTTCTGCCAACTTGAATTTTCCCCTTCAACACTTTAATGGGCTGAAAAGAAGAAAAATAAAATGCAGGATAACAACCCGACAATAATCCGGTAATGATGATGAGTGAACCCGCCAACAACCAAAATTCTGGTGATGCTAAGTCAATATCCAATTGAGCATGCACCATGTTGTTGTACCAGGGCAGAGACAACTTTACCAGTACGATGCCGGTTACAAACGCAAGGCCTGTTATGAAAAATGATTCAATAAGAAACTGTTGCACCAATTCCGATCTACTGGAACCAATACTCTTTCGAATACCAACCTCTTTCGCCCTTCGCTCAGAACGAGCCGTTGCCAGGTTCATATAATTGATACAAGCAATCAATAGCGTCAGGATAGCAATCCATGTAAATAATCTCACGTATTCAATTTTTCCACCGGCTTCTTTGCCATTAACGAACTTGTTGTACAAATGCCATCGGCTCATAGCCTGTAAAAAAAGTTCGGGATTGGAGCCGTCATTGAAATGTTTCTTGATAAGGTCTTTGATATGGAGATTAATTTCTTCGATGTCAGATCCAGGGTTTATCTCCGCATAAATCCGTGGATAAAAACTATCCCATTTGTCCTTATCATTGTACAGCCAGTTATTTTTCTGCTGGTAATCATAAATGGGCACCATGGCGTGGAACCAAAAAGTTGAATTCCGGGGTACATCTTTAAAAATGCCGGTAACTTTTAATTCACCGACATGATCATATGTTACAAGTTGATTGATCGGGTCTGCGTCACCAAAAAGTTCTTTGGCTGTTGATTCATTTAAGAGGATTGAGTAAGGATCATCCAGTGAATGGATGGTACCTTTTATCAGAGGAATTCCAAACATCTCCAGGAACTCTTTAGAGACAGCCAATACCTCTTTACTAGATTTCCTCTCTTTATAATCTATTGAGTGCCCATACGTATTTGAAGTGAGGCATGTGTTTTTAACTCGACTATCGGCATTTCTTAACGCAAGATATACTGGGACGCAATTATCTTCCTGAGTATTAACCGTTCCGTTATAGTTAACATTGACCTTTACCTGATAGATGCTTTTATAATTATTTGCAAAATGATCGTACGAGTATTCATGCCAAACCCAAAGAAGAATCAGTACACTACTGGCAATACCAACGGCAAGTCCAGATATGTTAATGAATGAATACGACTTGTTTCTGCCCAGCATTCGCAGGCTTGTTTTTAAATAATTTTGAAACATAGAAGGACGATTAAGTTCCATTGAAAACTTATTTCTTAAAATAATCCCGGGCCTGCAAAACCGGATTACATTCCACACCAATCTTCTCTTTGCTCTTTGCCCACCAAAATTCTTTACATCACGATTGAATTTTTGAATGAGGTCGCCTTCGATTTCTTCATAGAGATGATCCGGACAGAACCAATGCAATAGTCTTAAACCATGGTTAAGTTGATGTTTTGATTTTCTATGATTTTTATTCAGCATGATTTTTCATCACTCTTTTGAATTGTAAACTCCTACTTCCAAAGTTTATCAATAAGCCAACTTCCATTTTATAAGCCTCCAAATAATTGATTGCTTGTGCCAGATGGACATCCTCTAATTGAATGATAGCCTTTAATTCAACCATCACTGTCTCCTCTACAAAAAAATCTACCCTTCGAAGTCCAATTTTTTCTCCTTTATAAAATATCGGCATTTCGAATTCACGCGCGAACCTTAATCCTTGTTGATGCATTTCAATTTCCAATCCACGTTGGTAAATAACTTCTTGAAAACCGTTGCCTAGAATCTTGTGCACTTCAATCGCACAGCCAATAATTTTACCTGTCAGTTCGGAATATTTGTATTTGTCATTTATCATAGAACAAAGTGATCTGATTTAACACACATCGTAGATTGATCATCATAGTAGATCAGGAAATCATTCCATCATAGTTAAGACTAGGTACCAACTTCCACAAATCAATTCTTGCTTCTTTCATCGCGCGCAACATCGCCATGCCTGCGCTTGTGACCTGGAAGATTCGCTTTCGTCTTCCACCGCGTTCATTTGTTCCTCCACCCATACTAGACTTAATGAGTCCTTTGTCCTCTAATCGATAGAGCGTTACATGCACCGCACTAAGATTTACTTCGCGCTTTAATCTCGTTTCAATTTCTTCTGAGATCGCAGCTCCGTAAGCATCTTCTTGCAATGCGGCCACCATGGTTAAAATCAATTCCTCGAACTCACCTAAATATTCCTTCGGCATATCCTTATGTTTTATATATCCTTATGTTTTGTTAAGCAAATAAACGAATATTTAAATACCTGTCAAGAAATTCTTTCAAAGAGATTGGAAACTTTAGTTTTGTTGCCGGGTGAACACAAAATTTCTGAAATCTTTTGCGTTTGCTTTTAGCCGAATTACTTTACCGGAAGCATCGCGGTCAAAAATAAAAAGAGCGTCATGTTGGTAAGCGAAGAATTGATCACGGTCAAATACAATTAATGGAAATTTGATAATACCTTTTCGTGCTAAAATTCCATTCTTCTTTTTCTTCACTTTCAACTTTGCTCCTGTGCTCTCGTTTACATACGATCCTAAAAAGTCTGTGAACAATGGTTTGAATTCTTTCATCCTTTTAAAATATCCAATCTTCTCACCAAATATTTCCTTTAGTACTAACTGAACGGAATCATTTTCAAACTGGAATTGAATTCGTTTTCCATAACCCGTTGTGGCATTGAAATTATTTTTGGTTGTTGCCGAAAGTTTAATGCCATTACCATAATAGGAAGCGCTGATGTACAAGCTACTGTCCACAAAACTTATTTTTCGCAGTTGGGCTAATCCCTCTTTTGTTACTCTTGTATACAACCCTGTCTTTGTTTGTAGCTCTTCTGCTAAAGGAAATATGATGTCGGCAGCCTCATTTGGTTCAATCGATTTTGTAAGAAAATTCTCCAAAATAATATTGGCGATGCCATAGGCCTTACTTTCAGTATCGTTATAACGATAGGAGTTCGCTAATACGATTATATCAAGTTGTTTTTCAGGAAACTTTAAAATGAAGGAAGTATGCCGACCATCATCTCCACCATGGTTAATTTGTTTCAGTCCGCGATATTCACTTGTCCAGAGCCCATAAGCGTAATGGGTGAGTTCGCCATTGTTCAGCTTACTGCTTGTGTAGACTTTATCAATTAGCTGCTGATTCCGTTTCCCTAATTGATTATTATAAAAGTTTACTTCCCATTTGATAAGATCATCAATTGTACTTAGCAAATTGTGATCGCCCACAATACCTCCGAACGCTTTTCCCTTTTTAAATTTCTTTTTCTTTTGATAATAGCCTGAAGCTTCACCATTAATCTCCATCTTTTGTTTGTATCTAAAAACAGTATTGTTCATGCCAAGCGGTTTGAAAATTGCGCTGTCAGCAAAAATATGAAGAGGCTTTTTACTTACCCGTTCTACAATGTCACCCAACAAAATGTAATTGACATTGGTGTAGGCTAACTCATCACCCGTTTTAAAGTTGAGATCTTTTTCTTTAGACAAAACTTTTAGCAAGAACTCTTTTGTATTGTATTTTTTAGGAACCTCTCCTTTCAAATTCATTTTTCCGGAAAGCATGGCCAATACATATGCTTCTCGAATGCCACTGGTGTGATCTAATAAATTCTTAATCTTTATTCCTTCGGGGTATTGAAATTCAGGATAATATTTCTTCAGATCGCCTTCAACGGAGAGCTTTCCTTCCTCCTCCAACAGAGCGATACAAAATGCAGTAAACTGTTTGGCAATAGACGCCAAATCATATTTCAATGATGGCGAATTCTTGATGCCCTTATTAATATCCGCCAGGCCAAAAGCTTTTTTATAGATTACATTTCCATTTTGAAGTACGGCTACCATCCCACCCGGACTTTCTTTTACCTGCCAATTAATGAACAGCGAATCAATTGCAGACTCTTGTGCAATCTGAGCGGGTGAAGGAAGGGAAGAAAGTAATAAACTAAACAGGAGGGCAAGAAATGGAATCTTCATTTTGGAATTTTTCTGCAAGAAACAATCGGCTTAATCCAAAATCATCTCAAATCTAGATTTGAGCAGTCTTTGGTGATGTTTTTAATGATGATAACCTCTGTGAAGTCTGAAATTCCTTTGGAGACTGACCAACAAATTGTTTGAATGTTCGCTGAAAGGTAGCCTGAGAATTAAAACCACATTCAAACGCAATGCCCGTAATGGTTAAATGACCATAGCCTGGTTCTACTAATTTCATTTTTACTTCATCAACACGGTAGGTATTCACAAAATCATTAAAGCTTTTGCCCATGTATTGATTCAATACTGTTGAAATTGTTTTCTGCTGAATTCCTGTGTGTTGAACCAATGCGGTAAGGTTGAATAATGGATCAAGAAAAAGCTTCTCGCTTTCCATTGATTTATGTAATGCACGTGTTGTCTGAATTATTACTTCCTCCGATAAAGCAAGTGCTTTACTTGTTACCGTTGCATTCGCTCTTACATTGCTGATCAGATACCCATTGATGCCAAGCCAATACACCATTACGGCAAGTGGAATATAAATCGGATACCAGCCTACAAAACTTATCAATGAAGTGCTGAGACTTGGAATTACATAGGGGATAAGATGGAGCAACCAGATTATTTGAAATATCGCGAAGGCATAGACAAATTGCTTTTGCCATTTTAAAATCTTTTTATTTTCTTCAATTAACGCAGCGCGATCAAATTCTATTTTTGCAAGCACCGTATAAATTGAAACCGAAATCCAGCGGGGAATATCAACGTAGGTATTATACTCATCAGCAAAATATCTCCAGGTTGCTCGATCATCTTCCGTTAAAAATCCCATCGACAATCCAATCGTGAAAAAAACAAAAGCGATGTTAGGAATAAGATCCAAAATCAATGGAAAGAAATGAATGGTATCAGCATTGTTGATTCTAAAAATTGAATTCAGATTTGCTTTCGTGTAAAAAAAAATAAGAGGACCGATCGGCATTGCCACGATGAAGGGCACATACACTTCTATAATTGCCCAAAAACTATTTGTATACCTCGCACCTATCTCCATCAGATATGTATTGAGGCAGGCCATAGAAAGAATAAGTATTAGCGCTGCCAGAATTCGATTGGCATATGTACCCTTTGTAAAGAAAAGTAGTGCGCTAATGATGAAGCCTTGTAGCGCTCCCAGTAGAATGATAATGTTGAGGAAATGGCTCATCCTTTTACAATTGAATTCGCTTATTAAACGATATCAAGCTAAAGAATATATTAAGGAGATTAAAATAATATAGGTAAGATGCTAAGAAGGTAATACCAACAGATGCATCAAACTTCTACTAGAATTTTTCAGGATCGAATTTCCAAAAATCAGTCCACCATCGCGCATCTATTACTCCAAGTCCCATATAGCCAGTATTACCAATAGAAAATCCCACATGGCTCACTCTTCTTGGTCCTGGAAAAAACACGGTGCTCCAGGTATTGGTCTCTGGAATTATCTTATAAATTGTATTCGATGAGTTATAAGTGACTCCTCCGCATACAATTACATAGTCATCAAACTTCAAAATCTGCCAACGTCCTAAGTCAGGGAAATTTGCAGTTGGTGTTATCGACCAAGCATCAACCGCAGGATCATAGATAAATTTAAATTTTTTGTAAGCATCGATGTTTGAATAAAAATATCCCTTTCCCTTAAAACCAAATTGTATTGAATAAGCATTTAGGTATCCAGGAGTGTTTGCTCTTCGCAGCCAGGCATTCGATGCAGGACTATATTCCCAAAATTCAAATGAGGTCGATCCCAAATAGCCTCCTCCAACATAAATTCTATCATCGATGGATATGATAAACCTATCTCCCGCAACGCCTCCGGGATAATCTGCTTTTCGCTTCCAACTATCCTGACTAGGATCATACTCCCAAAGTTGATTTCCTTGAGCAATAAGATAGGCGTTGTCATTCGTTGTGGCCGCTGCCGCCACTTCATAACCATGAACGCCCGGAAAACCGGCTTTTGCAGTCCACGATTCAGTTATTGGATCAAATTCCCAGAGGTCATTCAAGAAGGCGTAATTGTTTATTTGTCCCCGGCCAAGGCCTACATATCCTTTTCCGTTTATTGAAAAGCTAATACCTTGATCCCTTGGTTCAGCTGGGAAGTCTGAGAGCTTACTCCATGGCGCATCATAATCAATCGTTAATTCAAAGGACGAGGTAACTTCTATTCCTGTTGTTGTTCTAATCGTAATCGGTGTTGAGAATTTTGTTTCAATTAATGGATCGGGAATTAACATGCTTGCTGAAAAAGAAATGTGACTAACATCTGAAGAATATAGATAGTCACCTGTTCCGGGTCTGTTAGTAGGATACACCACATTCCTATCTACACCAGTACTAAAATTTCTTCCTTCGATAGTAATGATTTGAGTTGGTGAGGTGATTACCTTCGGATTGATATCTAAAATTTCGGCCGGGTCATATTGAAATCCACTCTGCAGCGTAACAAATTGATCGCATGCATTTACAACTACGTCTACACCATTTGGAGCATTCACTTCTTTCACTGTTCCCCTTATTTCAGTTCTTGAGGAACTGGTTATATTGAGAAACTCAGTGTAGTAGGGTTGAATATTGAAGAAGTTATCACCATGAATAACCACTTCTTGATTTGCCACTCCATGATTGGGCTCGACCGAAAAAATTTGAGCTGGTTTTGAAGAAAGAGGAGAAGTCAATAAAAAATATTCATAGTAAGAAGCACCAAATCCAATCGGATAATTTCCGTAGTAGCACGACTCCGCTATTTTTATTTTTACTT
Organism: Chryseolinea sp.; assembly: GCA_046595655.1. Taxonomy (GTDB): domain Bacteria; phylum Bacteroidota; class Bacteroidia; order Cytophagales; family Cyclobacteriaceae; genus Chryseolinea. The sequence continues at coordinate 21,828 of JBKJOF010000218.1, forward strand.
CATCCTCTGTTATCGAAACAATCTCTGCACCGTATCCCCCAGCAGAAGCAACGATTGGTAAACAGGTTGGGAAGTTCTTGACTTTGATTGTCATAATTCCACCTGGATCGTACGCTTCGGGCGAGACCGAAATAAATTCTGGCCTTAATTCCACAAAATCAATCGGACTTGTCAATTCAAATCTGCCTGTCTTAATCGTAAAACCAAATTCACCATACGGAAGGAGCTTGATCGAAAACATGATACTATCATCCTTTACTTTAATAAGATTCATTTCGGTATTATATGGAAGAAATAATTCGACCACATCTGAATTTGCTTTAAAATTTTTACCAACAATCAAAACCGTATCGCACGCTTTAATCTCATGAGGATAAACGGATGTAATGACCGGAATAATTTTTTCCAACAAAAGAGTAAAAGGTTCAGGCGAATTAGCAACATTTCCTTCTATGCTTACTGATACATTAACTTTCTCTGAATCCAAAGACAAATCTTCTGGAACCACAACTGTAATTGTAGAATCGCTTAACGAAATAACAGGAACCTGCTCCGAACCAAACTTCACTTCATTTTTTTCCTCTTGCACAACAAAATTTCTTCCGCGAATTACTACCGTATCACCCAGAACTCCGGAGTCTGGATTCAATCCGGTTATGACGGGCCCTTCACTTCCCAGGCTCTTGAATGTAACCAGATTCCCATAAATGGTCTTGTCACTTGTCTTAATATAAAAGCGTACAAAGTATACTCTTTGTGCCACCAGCGATGACTTGATTTTAGCTGAGATAACGTTCGTGACTGGGCTACCAAATTTAAGAGAGAAAGAATTTTCAGGCAGAAGTTTATCGTCTTGTCCCCACACAAAACCATATTCGGAAATTTCACTTAATGATGAGGATTCAATTTTGCCAGAGAGTGTGGCTCCGGAAGATAGTATTTCCGTTACCGGATTGGTTAGTATGGTCGGATAGTCGCGATCAATTTTTTCTTCATCGATACATGAAATCAGTATCGCCATAAGAAAAAAAGTATTAAACCAGTTTTGCTTCATCTAATTTTTAAAAACGTAGACCTACTACAACATTAAATCGTTTGTACTCACTTTCAATTGTTTGAGTGGAAGAAAGGTTGGTGACAATCTTACCCCCGCCCTTGCTAAAATGAAGCTCCGCAAACGTTTTTATCTTTTTTGAAATGCTAAAGCTCAATCCTCCGGCAACATCAAGCTGCAAGGATTCATGAAATGATTTCATTGCATCATACCGGTCAAGGTATACTACATTATTTGTTTCTTCAGAATGATCTAATGTGAGTGACGCATGTGTAACAATTGGAATCGATATTCCTGCTCGAACGTACGGACGAAGTTTTTTCTTTTCATCTGTTGCACCATACTGTAAATTTAAAGGCACCACGAATTCATTAAAGTTGAAATTCATCTTATCAATTACATTCGAATTCGATTCGGAAACAGAAAGAAGATAAAATTGCTGCTGATAAAAATATAGCCCAGTGCAAAAAGACAAAGATTTGAAGCGGAGCAATGAAATTTGCATTCTTAGTCCGGCACTAAGAAGTGTCTTATCTTTTAAATTCTGAATATTCGCAAAGTAGAATTGAGGAACGTGGCTGGTGAATCTTGTAGAGTTAAATTCCATTCCGGCAACTCCTTCAATAGATGTCATTATCCTTGTTGGAAGCACAAAATCATTTTTAGCGCATTGGCTATATCGTTCCATTAGCGAGACAAGACTCTTAATGCTAAAGTCGGAGCGATGAATAGAGGAAGAAGTATTCTTGCATGACTTTAACAAATCCAACAACTTATTCTTGTATGCGTCATTGGTCTCCTGAAGCTCGATCAAAGCACTTTCTTCAGCAAATATTCTAGTATGATAAGAGTAGAGCTTAATTAATCCATCAAATTCACTCTTCAATAACACGTTCTGAAGCGCTGAATCAATTTCAATTTGTCGGGTAACAAACTTACTTTCATTGATTACACCATAACCCTCTATTTCGTCTGCTGTATACTTCTTAAATTCCGACTTAGTAGACTCCTTAAATAAACATTCCGAATACTTACTGTCAATGTTTTCAGTTTGAATGCTGCCATACTTAAACTGTCCGTTGTTTATGATGATAAATCCATCCTTCGTTGCCTGACCAAATAAGCACAACGGTAAGAATAAAAATAAGGAGATTGATAAACCGAGCCCTCTCATGAATAATAGCCAATGATTTTGGTTGAAAGATAAAAAAAGCGCACTGGTTTAGCGCGCTTTTCTCCACAAATTCTTTCAAACAGAATGCTTAACCACCCATTGCCTAAACAAAATCGACCGGTATGCTACTACCTAAGCAGAATTTCGGGCAGCATTGATAATACCGAACATGCAGCGAAGCACGAGTTTGCGATAGTGTTTTTCAAATGCTTTATCGTTGGCACTCATGTTACGCAGTTGTTGCAAAGCATATTGTTGCGTTGTAATGAGAGGAAGCACAATGCGCTCGCGTAGTTTTACCGAATCGCGGTTAACCGGATTGTTCTCCATCAATTCATGCAATCCCGAAACTTCCAAAATCATAGACACTGATAATTTATATTCAGCGTGCATCTTCTTCCAGAATGCTCCAAACTCTTTATCTTTTGCTAAATATGCAGTAGCCGGATAATACGATTTAGTGAGTGACATCATACTGTTGCTCAACAATGTGCGGAAGAATAACGATTGGTTGAACATCTCTTTCAATTCGCCCATCTTTCCTTTTTTCTTCAATGCCTGCAACGCACTACCCACTCCATAGAAACCAGGAATGTTCTGTTTCATCTGAGCCCATGATCCTACAAATGGAATGGCCCGTAAGTCTTCAAACTTTAATCCTCCACTACCGCTGCGCTTCACCGGGCGCGAACCAATATTGGTGTCACCAAAGTAGGCGAGTGGTGTAATCTTCTCTAAGTATGGAACGAACTTCGGATCTTGTTTTAAATTAAGGTAGGAGCGATGTCCTTCTTGTGCCAATGCCTCGAGTAAATCTTTATCTTTTGCTGTTACCTGCTGGCTTGTGTTTTTAAATACCTCATTCTCTACACCAGCCGATAGCAACTGCTCTAAGTTATAAATACACGATGCAGGTTTTCCAAAATTCGAACTGATGGTTTGTCCTTGAATGGTAATCTGAACTTCTTTGTCTTCAATGGTATCACCGAGTGACGCATAGAAGTCGTGCGTGTTTCCACCTCCACGTGCAGGTGGGCCACCACGTCCGTCAAAGAAAACGGCAACAACATCGCTTTCGCGGGATATTTGTGTAAGCGTTTCTTTCGCGCAGAAGATCGACCAGTTGGCACGAAGGTATCCTCCATCTTTTGTTCCGTCAGAGAAACCTAACATGATGGGTTGTCGGCCTCCGCGTGTTTTCAAATGTTTTACATATTCAGGTATGCTATACAGTTCGCGCATGATATCCGCAGAATTTGTGAGATCATCGATTGTTTCGAACAGCGGAACAATATCTAGCGGAAGGATTTCTCCTTTACCTAAAATTAATTTGGTGAGTTGATAAACCCGAACAATGTCTAATGCCGATTGACAATTACTGATAATGTACCGTTGACATCCCTGCACTCCATTTTGCTCTTGAATCTGACCGATCGCATCCATGCTTCCGATCAACTCGGAAATAAACGGATCTTCAAACTTCAACGATGATGGTTTGAATTTCAACGACAACAGTGTATCAATCTTTTGTCTATTCGAAAGCTGATCAAAGTCTTTTAGTTTTTTATTCTTTGCCTGAAGTTGAGCTAAAATATTTTCCCACACATAAGCATGCTTGCGACTATCCTGACGGATGTCCATGCTGGCAAAATAGAAACCGAATATTCTTACTTTTAAAATAAAGGCATCGAGCAAATCGAGGAACAGTCCTTTGTGATCACGAACCAATACTTCACGTGCTTCATTCAAATCTTTCAGCAACTCTTCAGGGCCTTCATAAATTTCTCCGAAGCCACCGCCAAAGGCAATCGGATAAACCTTGCGTTCAGCACGCGCCATAATATCTTCAACACCTTTGAAGGTGAGACGTCTCTTCAGAAAGCGAATGTCTTTGTAGTAACACTTCAGTAATGTTTGTTGCAGGCGCTGTGCAACTTGTAAGGTAATTTCATGCGTAACAAAAGGATTACCATCGCGATCACCACCTGGCCAGAATCCGATTTTGATTAAGTCAAAATTAGTCCACTCTTCTGGCGACATTTCTAAACCATTGATGAGCTTGCCAATAATGTCTGGTATTACCTGGTAAAATACATTTTCCAAAAACCAGCACAAACTAATGGCTTCATCAAAAGGTGTTGGTTTCTCTTTATTGATAAAGGCCGTTTTCCCTAATTGACGCAATAATAAATTGATGTGCTCTAACCTACTATCGCGAATGGCATCTTCCAAATCATTGATGATGGCCAAAACTGTTCCAGGATAAAATTGAGTTGGGTGAGCAGTAAGCACAACGCGAACACTGAAGTCTTGCAGCTTTTTCTTTAACGCTTCGCGTTTATATTCAGAAGCGGTGCGCAACAAAAGAGCAGATACTGTTCCTTTTCCATTGAGATCATTTATTTCCTCAAAAGCTGCGTCTTCAATCGAATCAAATAATACTACCTGTCGCTCAGCATATTGAATGAAGCTGAAGAGCAAGTCGAATTGCTCCTGCTGATTTGCTTTTGGTGCGTAATCACGAAAGAAATTTTTGATAATCGTTTTAGGATCTTTCCCGCTTGCAAAACCATCTTCACAATGTTGTTGAAGCAATGGCAGTAGTGTGCCAGTACGGTAAATGCCTGTATAAGGCAAATTCAAAAACAGACTGTTGTAAATGTGATATCGGGTTGACACCGATTTTTGAAAGGTATTGATCATAATGCTGGTTGTGTTATAGCAAATCTATCAATTCGAATGGAGGTGGTTAACCATGCCCCGATCTATTGAAGTATTTTTTTTCGAAATCGATTTCGAAACTTTCATATCAAAAAAGAATATGCCTATAAAAAGGCCATACTGAGAATGCCAAGCAGCATAATAAACTTGGTGAACTTGCTTAACCATCCAAAGTCTTTCATCCGATCGGCACGAATTAGTCGCGCCAATAAGATTAGCAACGGAATAAACAGGCAAATCAGAAAGTAATAAATAGGCAGGCCTACATAAAACTGATTTAGTGCCAGAACAGTAATGGAGAAAACAGCAAGGATGAGGTAGATCACCGTCTTTGTCTTTCTAATACCCCAAATAATAGGTAATGTTTTACATCCAAAGGTATTGTCGCCCTTCAGGTCTTCCATGTCTTTGATAATCTCACGGATCAATGTCATGAAGAATGCGAAGCTGGCATAAATTAAAATGAGGGAGTTGCCGGTTTTATAATATACTTCGACCATGTAAATAGAGAGTCCCGTAAGGAATGCAACAGTCACGTTTCCAATAAGAGGTAGTCTCTTGAGATTATTGGAATAAAGCCAAAGAAAAAAAACAGAAAGGATATTGAGCGCACAAACCGTCAACGATAGATATGCTCCAATCAAAATACCTAAACACGATAACGCAACGTGAAATAAAATGGCGTACCGCCTAGCGATGCTTCTACCGATAACAACGCGCTCTGGTTTGTTGATGAAGTCGATCTTAACATCATAGTAGTCATTAATAATATAGCCACCTGCTGCAATAAGAACCGTAGAACACGAGAGCAGGAATAACCGAACATCAAACACAAGATTTTTATCAATCAAAAAACCAGCAGTGAAGTATTGAGCCAGGCCAATAATAATCAGATTGCCAAAGCGGGTAAGCTTCAGCACCGATTCAATAAAATTTCTTTTTTTGATCTTTGCTCTTGTCATGACGGGGTGATGACAAAAGTAACGAGCAGATGGTTAGAAATGGTGTACTAGAGAAGGTTTAGTTGTGTGTCAAATCCCTTGTTGCCTTTCTCTGCGAATCTCTGCGCACTCTGCGGTAAAGTTTTCACCGCTGAGCGCGCAAAGTTGCGCAAAGGTTAATCACGAATTAAAACTTCATTGAAACCATCGCCATGAAATTTGTTCCGGCTTGAGGGAAGAAATACGGTACGCCATCATAGCCGTAACCATTCGAAGAATATTTCACATTCAATACATTGTTCAACAACAAACTGAAGCCAAGCGATTTTATTCCTTTCAATGAGAAAGAATAATTGAACCGGATATCGTTGATAAAATACGGATCCAGTGTAAGCGTTTCGTTTTCAGTATTGTCAAGGTATTGCTTGCCTACATATTTGGTTAAGAGTGTAGTTTGAAAACCCTTAAAGGCAGTCCATGTCAATTGACTTCCCGCGATTACACTTGGAGAGAGAATAATGGCAGTGTTTCGTTTTACAGACACGCTGTTTTCTTCAAACACAAAATCTTTATTTGTATTTCTGCTCACGGTAGCATTTACGTTCCAACTCCAGCGATTGGATATTCGAATGGTGGCAGAGGTTTCAACTCCCATTCGAACACTCTTGCCAACATTGGCGCGAATCGGATTGCCTACACCATCAATGGCTCCCGTTAGCACAAGTTGGTTTGTGTAGTTCATCAAATAATAATTTAATTCCAGTTGAAGATTCGATGTGTTTCTTCTCCAGCCTGCTTCCAAATTATTTAACCTTTCCGATTTTGGTTTCGCAGTTCCTTCTGTATAGTCTGTACGATTGGGCTCACGATTTGCCACTGCATAAGAAGCATACAAAACGTTACTGCTCGATAATGAATAACTCAAACCGGCTTTTGGGTTAAAGAAACTAAATGAATCATGAAAGTCATATGGCAACAGGTTATCATCTGTCCCGGCAGTTTTATAATCCACATATCGGTATTGCAAATCCACAAAAGCATTCAAAGCACTTGTTGCTGTGTAGTTCAGTTTAGCATAAATGCTTCCATCGTTCTTTTGTGATTCGCCATCGTAATAGGTATGACGAATGGCAGCGTTGGAAGCATATTGCGCCCAGATAATTTCACCGAAGTGACGCGCATTTGCATACTGATTATAAGCTCCTCCTATTGAAAGTGCTACTTTATGTTTTTCATAGTTTACCGAAAAAGTGGTTCCGTAAAATTTGTTGTCTAGCCACTTACGAACAATGAAATCACTAGAAGTAAGGGTCGTGTCCTTCAACACCACATCGTCAAGACCATAGTCTGCAAAATCACGTGCCTGTTTGAACTGCTCATAATATCCTCGACCAGAGGTATAATGAAGAGAAAGATTGGCATTCCAATAATCACTAAACTTTTGAGTAAGATGAAGCTGGTAGTGATCTTGTTTGTAGTCATCTACTTCATTGTCATAATATCCGGTTACATTCCAATTTTCATCATACAGTGCCCCTGCTGAATTAAAGGTGCGATTGGTCTTCATCGTTTCAGCATCATTGCCATTCCATGATTGATACGTTTTTTCAGTACCGCCAAATGCAATTGCTTTTATAATGGTTTTTGCTCCATAATATCCTCCACTTAAATAATAGGATCCAAGGTCAGATGATGCGCGATCAATGTATCCGTCCGATTTTATTTTAGATACACGTCCATCAAACGACCATTTACCATCAATTAATCCCGTTCCGATCTTTAAGGTATAGCGTTGGGTATTGAATGAGCCGGCAGCTGCCAGTACTTCAGCATACGGATCAGCTTGCTGAGAAATGGTTTGAACATTTACACTTCCACCAAAAGCACCCGCTCCATTCGTTGACGTGCCGACACCACGTTGTATTTGTACACTTTGTGTCGATGAAGCTACATCTGGAATATCAACCCAATAAGTACCTTGAGATTCGCTGTCGTTGTACGGAATGCCGTTGATGGTAACATTGATCCGTGTGGCATCGCTTCCGCGGATGCGAATGCCCGTGTAACCCACACCTGCCCCTGCATCTGAAGTAGTAACAACTGAAGGTGTCCAGTTGAGAAGCATCGGCATGTCTTGTCCGAAGTTTTGTTGCTGTAACGCTTTGCCGCTTACATTGGTAAATGTTGTTGGTGTTTTTTCATTTGCTCGCGTAGCGTACACTACAACCTCATCTGTAAGTTGAAGAGACTCATCTAACAAAATCGTCACTTCAGTATTTGCAGTGACCGAGACTTCTTCTCTCTTTTCCTGATAGCCAACAAAGCGAATGAGCAGGGTGTACTTTCCTTCCGTTAATTTTTTGATCTGGAATTTTCCGAAAGCATCTGTTACTTCTCCTCGGTTCGTTTTTTCTAACTGAATGGTTGCACCTTCCAGTAGCTGATTACTTTTTCCATCTCTTACGGTTCCCGCAATGGAAAATTCCTGCGCAACAACGTGCACAGATTGCAGCATGCATAATGCTACGATGATTGATTTGAACATGGTATTTTAAAAAGTTTAAACCCGCAGGCACATCGGGGAATGCACCTTACTTACGTGTTTACTTGCCTCCCTTCGTCCGCATTACCGGCATCAGGTTCTATGGGTATAATCTCAGCCCGTTATATTTGGCACCCCTTTGTCTTTCGACAGCGTAAAGGTAACGGATAATATTTGACACAAACTAATTTAGTCCACAGACCACGGTCGACAGTCGACTGTGGTCTGTGGACAAATCAAATAACTTTTAATCTCTAACTCATTACATTCCACACAGATACTCTATTTTTGAATTATGTATAAAGCAACGGTAAATAATAAATCGTTTGATATCGAAAGTCAGTCTGATGATTTCATTGTGAATGGCGAAACGTTTCAGTGGGATCTTTCAAAAATTTCGGATGGATACTTTCATATTCTTCATGAAACAAAAAGTTATCGCGCAGAAGTAGTGAAGACATATGCCGCTACCAAAACGTTTGTCATTAAAATTAATGGAAGAACGTATCCTGTTGAACTGAAAGATAAATTTGACATGCTGTTGGAAAAAATGGGGATGAACTCTCAGGCGGCAAGCAAAGTCAATAATATTAAAGCACCCATGCCGGGGCTTATCATTGATCTCAAAGTAAAAGAAGGCGATGTTGTAAAACCGAATGATGTATTGTTGATTCTTGAGGCCATGAAAATGGAGAACATCATCAAATCTCCAGGCGAAGGAATTGTAAAAACGGTGAAGATAAAGAAGGGAGACAGTGTTGAAAAAGGGCAGGTGTTGATTGAGTTTTAAACGAATTCGTTGATTCGGTGATTTGATGATTCGTTGATGGAGGACTACGGTAGATGATGAATGCTCACAATAACAAAATACAGAATTAACGAATTAACATCTTGAATCCTGAAAAAATAGTGGGCATATTTGCTGGATTTTAACCTTTACTGATACCTATGAAATATAAACGCATTGTTCTCAAGCTTAGCGGAGAGTCGCTTCACGGATCATCAAAGACCACCAATATAGATCCCAATGTGTTGGATCAATATTGTGAGGAGATTAAAGCTGTAAAAGAACAAGGTGTTGAGTTAGCCATTGTTATTGGTGGCGGAAATATTTTCCGGGGCGGACAAGCCGAGGCACTTGGCATCGACCGGGTTCAAGGCGATTACATGGGAATGCTGGCAACTGTAATTAATGCTATGGCTTTACAAGGTGCACTTGAACGTCACGGTGTGTACACTCGCTTAATGGCAGGTATTAAGATGGAGCAAGTCTGCGAACCATTTATAAGACGCAGAGCCATCCGCCATTTAGAAAAAGGAAGGATTGTTATTTTCGGAGCAGGAATAGGTAATCCATATTTCACTACCGATTCAACCGCCAGTCTGCGCGCCATCGAAGTGCAAGCAGACATTGTGTTAAAAGGAACGCGAGTAGACGGGGTGTATACAAAAGACCCAGAGAAATTTCCAGATGCTGTTCGATACACTACACTTTCGTTTCAGGAAGCGTATGAAAAAAATCTGAACATCATGGACATGACAGCCTTCACGCTTTGCCAGGAAAACAAATTACCTATTATTGTTTTTGACATGAACAAGAAAGGAAATTTATTGAAAGTGGCGCGTGGTGAAGAGGCCGGTACTTTAATCAGCTAATTATTTTTCTATAAATATTTTTTTCGAATACTTTAAAATCCAAATTGCTAATCCCTTTATGGAAGAAATTGAATTATACCTTGACGAAGCCACTGAATTAATGACGAAAGGGCTCAGTCATTTAGCCCTTGAGCTTACAAAAATCAGAGCTGGAAAAGCTAATCCCTCTATGTTAGATGGACTGCTTGTTTCGTATTATGGTTCTATGAGTCCGCTGCAGCAAGTTTCGTCCATTACAGCACCCGATGCACGTACGCTTTTCATTAAGCCTTGGGAAAAAAATATTATCTCTGAAATCGAGCGTACAATTATTAACGCTAATCTTGGTCTCAATCCTCAAAATGACGGGCAGCAGATTATCATAAACATCCCCATGTTAACAGAAGAAAGACGCAGACAGTTAGTAAAGCAAGCAAACCAAGAGGGAGAACAAGGAAGAATTACCATTCGCAGCATTCGCAAAGAAACTAACGAGCAATTAAAAAAAATCAAAGGTGCATCTGAAGATGATATTAAGAATGCAGAAGCAACCGTTCAAAAAATGACGGATGAATTCATGTTAAAGATTGATGCGGTGTTGAAGAAAAAAGAAGTGGAAATTATGACCGTGTAGAAAAGGTAATCGTTCAGCTGTAATTGGCATTCGATTCTAAACTGATTACCCTTCACCGATTACTGATTACAAAAAAATTACCTGCAACTAGAGTTTTTTTTTGAAATCCTCAATCCGATTTATCATTTTGGCAAAGAACTTAATCCGTTCTTTTTCCGCAGTCCCGCTGATGAGTGTAGAGTGTTTTATCAAGCTGCTTAAATACTCTTCTGTTTTTTCACAAAAAGATGGATGCTGTGTTATCAGAAGACTTAGGGTATTGTAGTTTATATATGCCAACCGTTTTTCACCCGATCGCGCAAAAATTGTATTGTCCGACATCAATATTTCATTCTGATATAGTTTGAAAGAATTGCCTCCCGCCTTTCGCGCAACTGCCGCTTCTGTTTGTACCGTTTTAATCAACTCAATCAATTGATCACACAACTCTGTGGCTTGTTTCGGACTGACGAAAAAACTACACTCCTGATAAAATTCGATCTGCTTCAAGGTATTGTTAATGGCTTCGACAGCCCATATCTCCACACTTGGAATCGCAGCATATCGTTCCCAGATTCTTTTACCTAACTGAATCATTTCTTTAGTGATCAATTTTGGTTCAAAAGAAACCGTTTCGAATTCAGGATTTTCGATAATTGTTTTCTGCCAGAAAAACATTTTGAAAGCCGCGAGTTCCGGCTGCCGTAAATAGTGAAAGATGGGAATATCCTTGGCGGCATAGGTAATTTCCGTTAGCATCTCAACATTCTTAAAGATGGAAGTCAACCATTCCTCCAGCTTGTAATTGGCAGATGGAGATCGGTCGATAAACGGAACCATGTTCGAAGTAGAAGAGAAAAATGAATCGAGCGACACTCCATATTTTCCACACAATTTCTTTGCTTCATCCAACGAGAGTACCGTTTCGCCACGAATTCTTCTGTAGGCGCTATCTCGACTTATGCTTAGAAGTTCCGCCAGTTCATCAACAAACGAAAGGTTGGCTGGTAATCTTTTTTTTACCTCTTCCAGAAAAGCGCTTTGAATACTGTCGGAACTAGTCATTTACGATTGGGCTGGGGTTTTTCAATCCACACTATTATTACAGCATGAAAGTACAGAAAAAATACAATTCTATATCGTTCATTTTATACCGCTCGCTAAATCATCGAGCATAATATAGCCATGTGAAATTAAATGAATTACGCTGGATGGTAAGCTTTCCGTTGGGGCAGATGAAATTGTTTGTTTGATAATGGCCGTCTTCTTTTCACCATTTGCCATTAGAATGGGCAACCTTGCTTCGCGAAAATGTTTTAAGCCCAGCGTAACACCCTTATTCAGTTGAGTTGTTTGTGAAAAATATTTTTGCCCAATGGTTTTTGTTTCTTCTGCCAATGTGCTGATGTGTGCGTCAATGTTAAATGAAGTGCCTGGTTCGTTCATGGCGATATGTCCATTTGTTCCAATGCCCACCAACATGATGTCCAGGCCTCCATGTTCTTCAATAAATTCATTCATCATTTTTACTTCCGTTTCTAAATTATCCGCGAGTCCATCGAAGAATTTTATTTGCGATAAAGGTAATTGAAGAGGTGTAAAGAAATCATCGTCCATCATCGCGCGGCATGATCCTTTTTGAGATGCTGAAATTCCAACCCATTCATCGAGACTCACAAAAGTACATTCACTAATGTCGAGCCGATTTGATTTTATATCATCAATCAAACATTCAAATACTCCGCGTGGTGTATGTCCTGATGCTAAACAGACAATTGAATTTTTCTTTGCGGAAATGTAATCAACAATCAAATCAGCCGTGGCGCGTGATAAGGTAATGTAGTCTGGATAGTGTTTGATCGTCATGAAGTAAGGTTATAAAAAATTATATTTCATCCGTTAATGTAAGGAGAAATTTCACGCAAAGGCGCGGAGTAAATAACGCAAAGACGCGAAGAGTTTTTAGAAGTAATGAGCTTAAGTATCAATGTGTAATACTGAAGCTCCGCTAACATTATCTGTTCTGGAGAGGAACGAGGTGAGTCCATAAAGAAACGCTTACCCGACATTGGGTGCATTTCAAATTCGCAATGAAACTTTGTTGTTGGGCTAAAGCCCCTCCAATATTGTTACCGATAACCACGCACTTATGTGCGTGGTTATTCAAACCTTCTCCCGATGGACTTTAGTCCAAGAATTTGAAATGCGCCACCGACATTAAGTATGTATCGAAACTTATATCTCTTGAAAAGCTGATCAATCAATACTTCTCTCCAGCATTCCACCTGTCAACCGAATGAGATTAGTTTGTGCTGCAAGCACGGTGTAGATGGCCAAATATTTTTCAAGCGCAGCGTTTCTATAATTCTCCTGAACGATTCGTAAGTCGATGGCGCTAAGTGCTCCGTTTTTATACCGTTCATTTGCCAATGACAAATTCAGTTGTGAGGCTTTCATTTTTTCTCCGGCAATGGCAACCAGTTGTCTGCGTAGATTGTAAAGATCATATGTTGAAAGTAAATCGTATTCTAACGAAAGTTTTAATTGATCAATCGAAAGCAACCCTACCTTCTCCTGGATTTTTGCGTTTTCTACTGATCGTCTTATTTGTCCTCCATTAAATAAAGTCCAACGAAGACTAAGGTTAGCATATCCACCATACGAATTTCCTGTCAGGGTTTGATTCGTTATAGTTTGATAATTATAGACCGGCTGATTTACATCTCCGCTTACATATCCTACTGTATTTCTTAGAGGGCCATTTATACTTGATGAACGAAAGTCTGCATTTAATTGATCTAAACTTCCGTTCGCTCCTGTATTCAACACAAGGGATGGATATAAATTCGATTGTTGTAAACGTGTATTGTTTCGCAGAATTTCCTGATTCACAAATTGATTATGTAGGTTTGTGTTCGATCGTTCCATGCGTGATCGTAAATCATCGTACACGTATGCTTCATCCACAAAATGAAGTGAGTCGGATAATGAGTAAGAGCGTTTGATATCATCGCTCAACAATAAGTTTAGATTTCGTAATGTATTGGCGTATTGAATTTCTTGTTGCAATACATTGGCTGAGTCGGTTAGGTAATTGTTTTGTTCTTGCAACACATCGAAAGTAATAGCGCCTCCAAGCGATTTACGCAAGCGAACAAACTCATATCGTTCTTTTGAAAATCCTCGGTTAATGCGCAACACATTTAAATTCTCTTTATCCAGCAGCGCCTGATAATACGCCAGAATAATACTTTGCAACGTAGTCTCCATCACAAAAGTAGAATTGCCTTGGCTTATTTCTTCTAATCGCGCAAGCTGGTCTTTCGTTACGTTAATAAAGAATCCGCGAAAGAGTGTAAACTGAATATCGAGTTGCCCGATAACATTATCGTTTATGTTTTGTCCTGCTACAGCAAACGGGTTTGCCGGCTTGCGCTGAATGATGTTATTATTTTGGTTTACGATTAAGTTAATGGTGGGGTATCGTCCGGCTTGTCCCCAATTATTATTGTTTGCTGCAATGTCAATGTTTTGTTGAGTAATCTGAATATCGAAATTGTTTTTAAGTCCCAACTCAATGGCACGCGCTAACGTTAATGTCTCCTGCGAAAATGTAGACTGTGATAACAGTGCAAAAAAAACTATCGCTATAATTCTTGTCATACCTATTCTATCAACGTTGTTTGATTGTGTGTTTATTTTTTTTCTATTCAACATGAACCCTGCCTTCTTTCCCACTGAGGTACGAATAGATTGCCGGGATTACGTAAAGTGTTAATCCTGTTGCAAAGACCATTCCTCCAATAACAGCAATGCCCATTGACACACGACTTTCTGATCCGGCACCCAGAGCTAATGCAATAGGTAATATACCTAGTATGGTTGCAAGGCTCGTCATTAAAATCGGGCGGAAACGCGACTCGGCTGCACCTACTACCGCATCGATCACTTTTATTCCTTGCTCTTTACTTTGATTGGCAAACTCCACAATTAGAATTCCATTCTTCGTAACTAAACCAATTAGCATGATGATGCCTATCTGACTAAAAATATTCAGCGTCTGATTAAAATACCACAGCGATAACAGTGCCCCTGCCAACGCAAGTGGAACGGTAAACATAATGATAAATGGATCTCTGAAGCTTTCGAACTGGCCCGCTAACACGAGGTAAATAATAGCAAGGGCGATAGCAAAGGCCAGATAAATACTCGAAGAGCTTTCGGTAAACTCACGCGAAGCGCCATCTAAACTTGTGGTATACGTTTCATCCAACACTTCACTGGCAATACGCTCCATCTCTTTTATTCCATCACCCAATGCAACTCCCTTTGCTAACTGTGCACTTACCTTTGCCGATGAATATCGGTTGAAGCGATACAGCTGTGGTGGACGACTTTGTTCTTCCATTGTAACCAGATTATCGAGTTGAATTAATTCATCGCGTTTGTTTTTTACGTAGAGTGTTTTCAAATCCAACGGATCGTTTCGATCTGCACGTTCAACCTGTCCGATAATTTGATATTGCTTGCCATCCATAATAAAATATCCGAATCGCGCGCCACTTAAACCAAGTTGAAGGGTTTGTGAAATATCAATAATACTTACTCCTAAGTTTCTGGCTTTGTCTCGATCAATGGAAAGATTGATTTCCGGTTTGTTGAATTTTAAATCCAGATCAACAAAAGAAAACTTTGGGCTCTGCGAAGCTTTCAGCATAAACGCTGGCAAGACTTCTTTTAGTTTATCAATCTCCGGTGCTTGTATAACAAACTGAACCGGGAAGCCACCTCTGCGGTCACCAATAGTTTGTGCTTGTGTAATGAATGTTCGCACGCCACTATACTCTTTTACTTTTTCGCCCACATCATCTACAATTTCTTGTTGCGTGCGCGTGCGGTCAGTCGGGTCTTTGAGGATGACACGAACAAAACCAGAGTTAACACTTGAGCCACCGAAACCCGGTGCCGTTACACTCACCATGCCGGCACGTTCAGGCACTTCTTTGTTTATAAAATCATTTAGCTCTTTTATATATCCATCCATGTATTCGAATGTAGAACCTTCAGGCGCCTGCGCTTGCAATCTAAATTCGCTTCGATCTTCCATTGGTGAAAGTTCAGAAGGAACAAGTATACCCAAAGCATAAATCATTACACCCGATGCGACAATGATTACAAACGCCAACCAGCGTACCTTCATAAAACTGGCTAGTGATTTTGCATACCCTTTTGAAAGATTAACAAAGAAGGGTTCTGTTTTGGTATAGAACCAATTATGCTTTTCGCGCTTCTTCAAAATGCTGGCGCTCATCATGGGCGTTAAGGTAAGTGATACAAATGCGCTGATACCAACAGCACTTCCCACCACCAATCCAAACTCACGAAACAATCTTCCGGTAAGACCTTGAAGGAAAATTACCGGAAGGAAAACGGCAATAACCGCTACCGTTGTAGAGATTACTGCAAAGTAAATTTCAGTAGAGCCTTTTATGGCCGCCTCTTTAGGATTTTCTCCTTGTTCAATTTTTACATAAATATTTTCCAACACTACGATAGCATCATCTACCACTAACCCAATGGCCAACACAATACCCAACAGCGTAAGTACATTAATCGTAAATCCTAAAAGGTACATTACAAAAAAAGTACCGATCAGTGATATGGGAATAGTAGCAACGGGAATAAGCGTAGTTCGCCAGTCGCGCAGAAAAAGAAAGATGATGGAGAGCACAAGACAAAATGCAATGATGATGGTTTCTTCTACTTCAAAAATAGAGGCACGAATATATTCTGTAGAGTCGTAGCTCATTATGTATTGAATGTCTTCAGGAAGATCAAGTTTGATCTGTTCCAATCTTTTATTTAATCTGTCGGATATTTCAATATTGTTTGCGCCAGGCTGCGCAACAATTGCGATCGCCACACCCGGTATTCCATCTCTGCGAAGAATGGTTCTATTATTTTCCGGATAAAGTTGTGCGTGACCAATGTCGCTGAAACGAACAACCTGATCTCCATCTTCTTTTACAATGAGTTTGTTAAAATCATCTACAGTAGAAAGTCTGCCCATGGTGCGAACAGTTAGCTCGGTATTTTGGCCTTCAACACGACCTGATGGAAGCTCAACATTCTCACGATTCACCGCTTGCAATACATCTGAAGGTGCAAGTTTTAATGATGCGAGTTTGATTGGGTCCATCCACAACCGCATGGAGTAGCGTTTCTGTCCCCAGATTCCGACAGAACTTACACCGGGTATTGTTTGTATTCTTTCTTTGAAAACATTTTCAGCAAACTTGGATAACTCAAGCGGATCACGTTTCTCACTCATGATCGTCATAAAAATAATCGGGCTCGAATCAGCATCCGCTTTCTCTACTACCGGAGGATCCACATCCGGAGGAAGTCTTCTCAATGCGCCTGATACTTTATCGCGCACATCGTTCGCTGCAGTTTCCAGATCAACACCTAATTCGAATTCTACTGTAATGTTGCTTTGTCCTTCGCGACTGGTTGACGTGATGCCTCGAATACCAGGAATACCGTTAACCGCTTCTTCAAGGGGTTCTGTTATTTGTGACTCAATAACATCTGCATTTGCACCAACATAATTTGTTGACACGGTGATGATGGGAGGATCAACGCTCGGAAATTCTCGCACACCCAAAAACGAAAAACCAATAAAGCCAAAAAGAATAATAACCAGCGACATTACAATCGCCAGCACCGGACGGTTAATACTTATGGTGGATAAACTAGCCATGCCGATTTAAGATTTACGAATTACCATTTGTGCTGCATCCATTTGATATTGTTTGATGTAGCATGCAGCTTGAAACCAAACTATTCAATTACCTTCGCTACGTGCACATCCATCCCTCCACGAAGCTGAAGGATACCTGTTGTAATAAGTGAATCACCAGGCTTGAGCCCTGAAAGAATTTCAAGATCCGTCTCTGTTCTCATGCCGGTTTCTACTTTTACTTCCTTTGCTTTGCCTCCCTCTAAAACAAAAACTTTATGATTGTTGAGATCGGGTATCACAGCTTGTGTGGGAACCAATATAGCATTGCTCACCGAAGACAAGATTAAACCTACCTTCACAAACTGACCTGGCAATAAAAACCCTTTTGAGTTTTCGGCAATGGCCCGAATCTTCAAAGTACGTGTTGTCGGATCAATGCGTGGCTCAATGGCATACACTTCGCCTTCAAAATCCTGACTGTCGCTTTCTATCGTGAATAGAATTTTTTGTCCAGGTCTAACCTGTGTGCTGTAACGGCCGGGCACAGCAAACTCAATCTTTGCTGGGCTCACGTTATATAACGTGGCAATAATTGTATTGGGTGTAATGTATGCTCCATCACTAATGTAACGCAAGCCAATAACACCTTCGAAGGGTGCTGTGATCTGCGTTTTGTCAAGTTGAGCTTCCAGGAGTTTTAAATCAGCTGTGTTGGTGTTTAGTCGGTTCAATGCATTATCGTACTCTTCCTGACTGATGGCTTCTTTCTCTAGCAACTTGCGTTGTCTATTTTCAATGTTCCGATTTAATTTCTGATTGTATTTCTCTTTCTCTAATTGCGCACGAATTTCTTTATCGTTAATCTTCAACAACAACTCGCCTTTCTTTACGAGCTCACCTTCCTTAAAATACAGGCCTGTAATTTTTCCAGACTCTTCGCTTTTTAATTCGAGCGATTCGTTCGCTAATACTGAACCTGTCACTACCAATTTATTATCGAGCGAACTTGACTTGATGATCAACACTTCAATTGGTAATTTACTTGCAGCTTGAGGGGTAGTGGCCGTTGCAGATGCTTTACCATCGCTGAATAAATTCAACTTGGGTATCGCAAGTAAAAAAATGACGCCTGCTACGGCAATGATGGTGATGATCTTCTTATTCATGTATGCGTACTCTACTTTCAGTTTTTTGATAATGCTGCGCGAAGAAAGCGCATGAAAGATCAGGCCTTGTTCGCAACGAACATTTGATGCAGTTTCAAAACTTGCGTAATCAACAGTTGGGTTTCATCATTGTAAAGAATAAAGTCAGCACGATTCAACTTATCATCCTCGTTCATTTGATTCTTTATGATCTCCTTCACCAATTCTTCTGTGCGATGCGCATCGCGCGCCAGCACACGTTTTATCCGAAGTTCTTCAGGGGCATGTACTACAATTATTTTATCCAGTTCTTTGCTTGACCCTACCTCAAACAAAAGTGCAGCTTCTTTCAAAACATACTGTTGCTCCCGGTGCGCCTCTACCCATTGTAAATAATCTTCTTTCACCCGAGGATGAACTAGACTATTTAGCTTCTTCAACTTCTCTGGATCGTTAAAAACGGTTTCACCAAGGAAGCCGCGATTAACTGAACCATCGCCATTATATGACAACGTTCCGAATTCTTTTTGGATGTTAGCGATGAGTATTCCATCGGTGGTCATTAGTGCTTTCGCATGGCTGTCTGCATCATAAACAGGAACACCGAAGCTTTGAAAAATCTTGCAGACCAGACTTTTGCCCGATCCTATTCCTCCGGTTATACCAACTTGATAGGGAACATCCATCGTTTAAAACTTTACGCGGACGGAGTCTGCTTTCACGATACGGGTAAAAGGCGGGAGGCCTTGCAAAACAGGAAGAACTTTTATTTCACCTCGTTTAAAATTTTTTAAATCAACAACAGCATAAATGGAATCTGCCTGATATTTATTCATCATCCGTTGAGGTACTGCATACACACAAACCCATTGTTTCATTTCAGCATATGGGCGTGACGACATGTTTGCATTCACAATCTTAAGATCAACTGAATCGATTACCTCAACCAGTTTATCTACTTTGAATTGCACCGAAACTGTGGGCGGATTCCGTTTAATGAGTTCTTCATTTAAAAATTTAACCTCTATATCATCCAAAAAATCTTCATCAATGTTGCGTTGTGAAACCTTGAGGATGACGGGACTCGATAATGCATTTATTAACGTGATAGGGCCTTCAATAAAAATCGAATCTGGTGATACCCGTGCTTCGCTACTCATGCCGTATCCTTTTCGAAAAAGTATGGAAGGCAAATCGAGATCAAGTTTGATCCATCGTTGCATGCGCTGCTCAAGTGCAATGTGCAAGGTATCTGTCAAAATGAAATTAATCTCGAAGCCATCCAATTGATTGGCAAAGAACGATGGCAAAGTAGTACCGACAATTTTTTGTATTTGACTCGGATTTTCAAGTGGAATAACCAGTGGCGGAACTTTTAATCCGGTGCTTCTGCGAAAAAGATTCCAACCGAGACCGGTTACGTTAATCTTTACCTCTGTGGGTAACGGCCGAACGGGTACGTATGCACTTTGATTATAATCAAAGGCAAGCGGAAAACTAATGTTGGTAGTGTAGTTTTTATTAAGGGCATTAAAAAACCAGAAGACCATGGCTGCGAACACGCACAGCACTACTGCCTTCCAGTTTTTTTTATTGAAGCGAAGTACGTTGAATATCGATTTGAAAAAACCCATTCACAAAAAGTAAAATGTTTGAATCAATTCACGACCGATAATTCAGAACAAGCCGAATTATTTTTTGTTCACTGCTTTTGTAGCCTCTAGAGAAATAGCCGATTTATTGAAACGGATACGGCCACCTTTTTCTACTTCTAAAATAAAAGTGTCACCTTCCATTTCGGCTACATAACCGTGTGCGCCACCAATGGTAACAACGAGATCTCCTTTCTTAATTTCTTCTGTAAATTTTTTGGCGTCCTTCGCTTTTTTCTGTTGAGGACGAATCATAAAGAAATAAAATACCAGGATGATACCACCAAAAACTATGAACTGACCGTATTGGCCAAGTGGATTAGATGCCGCTGCTTGTGCTAAGATTGAATACATAATCGTTTTGATTTTTAGGATGGCAAAGTTATTAAAATAAACATCCCAATCTACCGCAAAGCAGATTGGGATGTTGTGTTATCGTTTTGTTATGCAATGCTATTTCTTCACCGGGCCATTCTCAGGCGCAGCAGCAACCTTCGGCAATACCATCGCTTTGAAGCGCAATACCGTTTGTTTCGGCCACGTATTTGCCGTTACCGTTACCGTTTTATTTTGCGTGTTTTGTTTTCCGTTACTATCGAATTTTGCTTTTATGATGCCCGTTCCACCAACTGGTACGGGTTCTTTAGGCCATTGAGGCACGGTGCATCCGCAAGAACCTTGAGCGCCTTGAATAATCAATGGAGCTTCTCCGGTGTTTTTAAATTTATAAGTGTACTCTACAACATCACCTTCTTTAATGGTTCCGAAATCATGGTCGATGGTTTCAAATTCCATTGCAGGTATTGGACCTGTTGGTTTCTCATCAGCGGGAACCACTGCTTCCGGAGTTACAGCCGGTGTGGTGGTTACTCCTTGTGCTGCTGGTTTGTTTCCTTCCAGCTCAGCCAATCGGCTTTCCAACTGAGCGATTTTCTTTTCTGAATCGCGGCTGTTACAGCCCGCTGCAACTAGTGTTACTATAGCGGCTATTAAAAAAATTCCCTTCATCGTCTTCATAACTATATTATTTGTTGTTATTAATAATTTCTAAGTCTCTTTTTAACTTAACCCTTCTTACCGCGTATCTGTTCCAATAATTCATCTACATCAAAAAGTAATTGCTCCGCTTTACCTTTAGCTTCATCCACTACCTTTTGTCCTTGCGATTTGGCTTCACTGGTAAGTGGAGTTTCTTTGCCTGAAACAAAATCGTTGATCACCTCTTGCAACATGTCGCGATATTTATCGAGCTGAAAGGACAACTTCTCGCGTGTGCTAGAACCTTTGTCGGGGGCATATAGAATTCCTAAAATAGCTCCGGCTGCTGCGCCCGCTAAAAATACCATGAGTGTGTTACCGCTCTTCTTGCTCATAATCTTTCAAATTAAAGTGTGTTGGGGTGCAAATTCAAAATTTTAACAATTTTTAACAAATCATTGAAATTGGAAATGATCCGCTTATCGAATTTCAATTTACTTATTATTAATGTCGCTTACTTAAGCCTTTCCGTAGCGCTCACCTCGACCCTCTCCACAAAAGAGAGGATTTCACCGGAGCTTGACTAAACAATATTGATTTACTTATTATCAATTAAACCCCTTCCACTCTTTTTCATCGAGCCGTTTTCTTTAAGCTCCTTCGCAATTACATCTAAAATACCATTAACAAACTGGCGACTCTTGGGCGTGCTGTAATTTTTGGCCAATTCAATGTATTCGTTTATTGATACCTTAACAGGAATACCCGGAAATTCCAATAACTCGGCAATGGCCATCTCTAATATAATGACATCGGTTAACGGTAATCGATCTACATCCCAATTGCGGGTATTGTTGGCAATCAATTCTTTGAATTTCAACTCAAGATGTGACCCTGTTTGGAACAGACGCTCTATAAAATTTTTGTCGTCATCCCAATTCATGGAAAGCATGTGCAGGGTAAGCGGTTGCTTGGACTCAGGGTCATACGACTTAACTGTCTTCTCAACCATGCCCTTCACAATATCTTTATCTTCTGCCCAGCGTAATACTTCTTCTTCAAAAAAATCGTTGATCACTGTTTTGCCCAGAATCAGTTTTTTAAAAAGATGATTGATGAATTTCTTCTGCTCCTCTAGCGTTGGATTTTTCTTTTCATTATAGGTAATGTAGTCAGCATCGGGACGCAATACATCACGGAACCAAGCTTTAACACGATCGGTTTTGTCTTGCCAATGGCGCCCCAACTTAAGCGCATCTTTTTGCAAGAGTTCGCTTTCGCGGATGCCTTTCACCCAAGCATTATCAGAAAAATTTTTGTGATTAACTTTTTTATCGGTCTCTGCAACTTCAACAAGCGCGGGCACAAGACTTAAAACCGAAATGTATTGATCGTAGATTTTCTCTACTTCGCTCACCAGATTTTTGGCAAAAAAGGATGTGTCTTTATTGGATTGGTTAGCATATTGAATAAAGCACTCATTCACCACCTTTTTTATTTTGACGGTCTCGTGGTCAGCCGATGTTTCACCCATAAGGAAGGCTTTCTCGAACAGCTTAGTGGCTTGCTTCTTTTCCAGCATAAGCTGAGCTTTATCCTGCACCTCCATGGAGTTTAAATCGGGGACGAATGAATCGTTGATTTTCTCCAGACACAATTCGTAATTGGCATCTTTGCACTGTTGTAATGCAAAAAGGCTTTGCATTACTTTCACTCTAAGGCTTCTTCTGTTGAGCATGATAAAGAACTACTGGTCGTATTAAACTTGGGCACAAAAGTAAAATATCCGGTTTGGTTTAACTAATGACAGCTTTATATAATTTGTGAGCGTCTCAATGTTCTGCTTCCTTAAGTTAGACCACAAAGGCTGCAAGCTTGTAGTCTGAATCTGGTGCCTTGCGGCCAAAAAACATTTAATGCACCAATCTTTAAATTGATTTGAGGTTTCAAATTAAATCAACTCCTTGTTCAGTTTGTTTGCTGTAAGTTTGAGGTCGCAAAAAAAACAGGACAAAAACTTCGAACGAATAGAATAAAATTTCGTTCTAGCCTAAGTCGCTTAATTTTCCATAGATGAAATGCTCACAACCAAGCAAAATAATCGGAAGCCCAAACAAAACATGGGCATTCCATCTGATCTTATTCCATTATAATTAACAGATGAAAGAACTCAAATACCTTAACAAATACCTCCTCAAGTATAAGTGGCATTTAATTTTAGGAACCCTCTTCGTCATCATTTCAAATATTTTCCAGATTGTACCGGCATGGTTAGTGCGTAACTCCATTGATTTAGTGGTTGATAACATCCGGGTGTATCAATCTTTTTCGGGCACAACCCTTCAGCATGAGTTCTTCAGCGTCTTTGCACATGGCATTTTAATTTATGCCGGACTCATTTTGTTGATGGCGCTATTACGAGGTGTCTTTTTGTATTTCGTTCGGCAAACACTCATCGTGATGTCTCGGCTAATTGAGTACGATTTGAAAAACGAAATCTTTGAGCATTATCAAACCTTACCGCTCAGTTTTTACAGAAGAAATAATACAGGCGATTTAATGAATCGCATTTCAGAAGATGTTGGTCGGGTGCGCATGTACCTCGGCCCCAGCATCATGTATGGATTAACGCTCTTCACGCTCTTCGCAATACTTGTTCCTTTCATGTTCAGCATCAGCTCAACGTTAACTTGGTATGCACTTAGTCCGTTACCTATTTTGTCGATCAGTATCTTTTTGGTGAACAACAAAATGGAAAGGCGCTCGGAGGAAATTCAAAAGAGCCAATCGAAACTTTCCACGTTTGTTCAAGAAGCGTTCAGTGGAATACGAGTGATCAAATCTTTTAATCGCGAACAAGAATCAATTTCAAACTTCAATGTTGAAACTGAGCACTATAAAAAGCAATCGTTGAAACTCACCAAGGTGCAATCGCTTTTTTTTCCGATCATTATGGCGCTCATTGGTATTAGTACTATTCTAACTGTATATGCAGGAAGCACAGAGGTAATAAAGGGCAACCTAACCTTTGGCAACATTGCTGAGTTTATCATCTACGTCAACTTGCTTACCTGGCCCGTTGCTTCCTTAGGCTGGACCAGCAGTTTGGTACAGCGCGCGGAAGCATCACAAAAACGGATCAATGAATTTTTGCAAACTAAAACCAATATTATATCTGAGAAGAATCTCGGTCACGAAATTGTTGGCAAAATAGAATTCAGAAATGTTGGCTTTACTTATCCTGACACCGGCATTAAAGCATTACAAAATATTTCATTCACCATTCAAAAAGGAGAATCGCTCGCCATAATCGGAACAACTGGTTCTGGAAAGAGTACCGTTGCCAGTCTTGTATCACGTTTGTACGATGCCCGCGATGGTGAAATTTTAATTGACGATATTCCTATCAGTCATTACAACTTAACATCACTTCGAAGTCAGATTGGGTATGTGCCGCAGGATGTTTTTCTTTTCAGTGATACTATCTTCAACAACATTGGTTTTGGCATTACGCAAGTTGATGAGGAGAAAATTTATCAGGCTGCTAAGAATGCCGATGTGTACGAAAACATTAAAGACTTTCCGCAAGGTTTTGAAACCCGCGTGGGCGAAAGAGGTATTACGCTTTCAGGCGGTCAGAAACAACGCGTTTCCATTGCCCGTGCCATCGTGCGGGAGCCGAAAATATTAATGCTCGATGATGTTCTTTCCGCAGTTGATACGAAAACAGAAAACAACATTCTCAACAGCATGAAGCGGGTTATGGAAGGACGTACTACCATTATTATTTCGCATCGTGTTTCGTCAGCCAAACTTGCCAATAAAATAATTGTATTGATGGATGGTGTGGTTAAAGAAGAAGGAAGTCATGAAGAGTTAATTGCTCACGATGGACTGTATAAAGAGTTATATGAAAAGCAAAACCAGTTGGATGATGCAGAAGTCGGTTGATCATTAAGTAGCTGCTTCCGATTTGTCGGGCTCCTTACCTTTCCATTTATATGATTAACTATTTCTAGTCTGAGTTCGTTACTTTAGCATTGAAATTCCATACCATGTTTAAGCAAGTTAAAGTCGTTTTCTTTCTAATTCTCTTTTCCACTTTGGTTTCGGCACAAGTGATTAAACCTGCAAAGCTAGTTGCTAAGAATCCAACACAAACCATTAAAGTTGGCGATGAAATTGAGTTATCAATAATGGCGACCATCGACAAAAGCTGGCATCTATATTCGATTAAAGATGCCATTGGCTTTAGTGATGATTGCGGACCCATACCCTTAACCATTTCATTTTTAAAACATAAAAGCTATACATTAATCGGTGATTTAAGAGCGATTAATGCAGAATCAAAACACGAAGAAACCTTCGACTGCGATGTCCTTATCTTCAACAACACAGGCGAGTTCAGACAAAAAATAAAAGTCCTCTCTACTGATCTTACCATACGCGTAACATACGATGGTCAAGCCTGTTCCGATATCGACTTTACCTGTGTTTTAATTGATGGCGATTTTATTTTCAACGCTTTAAAAGTTGTTGATGCTGGAGGTAAAAAGAGCGAAAGCAAAGTAACTGATCAAAAAACAGAACAGGCTTCTGTGGTGCAACCTATTCGGGTTGATACAGCAACAAACAAAATTCAACCTACAGCTAAGAAAGAATATGGCGAGAACAAAGGGCCAATTTTAGATCCCGCCATTATTAAAGCAGATCCAAAACAGAATTCATTGTTAGGGTTTTTCTTGCTCTCTTTCGTTGCTGGCCTTGCTGCATTATTAACACCCTGTGTTTTTCCAATGATGCCGATGACGGTTAGCTTTTTTACCGGGCAAGGAAAATCAAAATCGCTTGCTTTGATTTATGGTTTTTCCATCATTCTCATTTATACTTTGATTGGCGCTGCGCTTGCTCCGCTCATGGGCCCCGAAACAGCAAACCATCTTTCAACGGAGTGGTTGCCTAATCTTATTTTCTTTACAGTCTTTATTGTCTTTGGTTTATCGTTCCTCGGGTTGTTTGAAATTACATTGCCTGGCACATTCATTAACAAAGTCGATCAACAAGCAGAGAAGGGTGGATTTATTGGAGTCTTCTTCATGGCCTTTACATTGGTGCTGGTTTCGTTCTCATGTACAGGCCCATTGGTGGGAAGTATTTTGGTGTCGTCCGCTGGTGGTGAATTTTTAAAACCAGTTCTTGGAATGTTTGCATTCTCTTTAGCCTTTGCAATACCGTTTACGTTGTTTGCTTTTTTTCCGGGCTGGTTGAGTTCATTACCTAAATCTGGAGGATGGCTTAATTCCGTTAAAGTAGTATTAGGTTTTATTGAAATTGCCCTTGCCTTTAAATTCTTAAGCATTGCCGATCAGGCTTTCCATTGGGGAATTTTAGATCGCGAGATCAACATTGCCATTTGGATTGTGATTACAACGCTGATTGGTGTTTACCTGATGAAAGGATTTCGTCTTTCGGGTGATACTGGGAAAGACGCGGAGAACAAAACGGTTAGCATTTCACGATTAACACTTGCCGCTTTTGCATTTACCTTTGTGGTATATCTTATACCGGGAATGTGGGGTGCGCCACTCAAAGCGTTGGCTGGATATTTACCTCCACTGTATACGCATGATTTTAATCTTGCAGCATCTTCGAGCTCATCAACGGCAATCTGTGATGAGCCCAAGTATGAAGATTTCCTCCACTTGCCTCACGGCTTAAATGGATATTTCGATTACGACCAAGCCCTTGCCTGCGCACGACAACAAGGCAAGCCGTTGTTTATTGATTTTACAGGGCATGGTTGTACAAATTGCAGAGAGATGGAAGCAGTCGTCTGGTCAGACCCGGAAGTATTAAAAAGATTACAGAATGATTATGTAGTCGTTGCTCTATATGTAGATGATAAAACAGAATTGTCCGAAGCCGATTGGTACACTTCCAAATACGATAACAAAGTAAAGAAAACCATCGGCAAACAGAATGCTGATTTGCAAATAGCAAACCTTAACAATAATGCTCAACCGTTTTATGTATTAGTGGGCGAAGACGAACGTGTTCTTGTTTCTCCATTCGGATATGAGAAAAACGCGAAGGCTTTTGCAAAATTTTTAGATGATGGAAAAGAAAAGTACAAGACTCTTTTTAGATAAAATCAAATAAAAAAGCCATTCCCTATTTGCAAACAGTAAGCTTCTTTATTGAAGGTAAATTATCAATTACTGGTATTAGCTGTTATACTAGATTTACAGTACATGGGTTGTTTTTATTAGCTGAAAGGTTCTATATTTGAGTTAATGCGGCTTTACTGGTGATGCCCGATTTTTTAAACTTGTTATCTTTGCCGTTCCATTTTTTTGAAAATGCATTCGAGTCAATAAAATTTTAACATGAAGAAACGCTGGATCAGTTTTGTTAGCATCGCTATTCTGGCGATTGGAATAATAGCCTTCAACAAGTTGTTCTTTACTTCAATGGAATACCAGGAAGCTGAATTAGATTCCATTCAGCACATTACTCCTCGACCAAAACCACCACAGGTATTGTATGGTATGGTGGTCGATAATTTCACTGTGATTGAAGATAAGATTAAACGCAATGAGGTGTTGGGTGATATTTTAGAAGCATATCACGTTCCAGCTAACCTTATTCACCAGGTATCACAAATCTCCCGTAGTGTTTTCGATGTTCGCAAAATTGCTCCCAATAAAAAATACACCCTCATCTGCAATCAGGATTCTCTACAAACGGCAAAAGCGTTGGTGTATGAACCAAACCTAATTGACTACATCGTGTTTCGATTTGAAGATTCTCTTTGGGTAGAAGTATGCAAACGGGATGTTGTTGTTGTTGAAAAAAATATTGTTGGCGAAATTAAATCGAACCTCAGTGAAACCATTGAAGAACTTGGTATCTCGCATGAACTTACTAATAAGTTTGTAGATATTTTTGGATGGCAGGTTGATTTTCAACGCTTGCAAAAAGGCGACAAATTCAAGTTGATGTATGACGAAGCACAAGTAGAAGGTCAATCTGTTGGCATAAGACAAATCAATGGAATTTATTTTGAACATGCATCAACCCCATATTATGCTTTTCCTTTTGATCAGGGTGAAGGCATCGATTACTTTGATGAAGAAGGGAAGAGTTTGCGTAAGGCATTGTTAAAATATCCAATCGAGTTTACCCGTATTAGTTCACGCTATAATTTGAATCGTTTTCATCCGGTTCAAAAAAGATGGAAGGCACACTTAGGTACTGACTTTGCAGCAGCAACAGGAACACCAATTCGTGCTGTGGGTGATGGCTTGGTGGAAGAAGCCCAATTTAAATCCAACAATGGTAACTATGTAAAAATCCATCATAATGGAACCTACACAACACAATACCTTCACATGTCGCGCATTGCTGACGGAGTTCGCGCAGGAACACGGGTGAGACAGGGTCAAACCATTGGGTATGTAGGAAGCACAGGCTTAGCAAGTGGTCCTCATTTATGTTACCGTTTCTGGCGAAATGGCGTTCAGGTAGATGCTCTCAAAGTAGAGCTTCCTCCATCACAACCCATCAAGAAAACACACGTGGAATCGTTTGATAAAGTGAAGGTCGACTTGATGCAGAAGCTCGATAAGATTTCTTTTCCTGTTCCCATTCAACAGCCGATTGCATCGTTGTAAATCTTTTACACTGCTTCGTAGAAAGATCGCACACTTTTCTTTACCTTTTTCTGTTTAAGAAGAGTTGATGTTTTTGCAACGCATGAAGCACGTTTATATTCTTTTAATATTTGTTGGAGTTTCCTTAGCGACACAAGCACAGAAAGTAGGCTTGGTGTTTAGCGGTGGCGCAGCCAAGGGTCTTGCGCATGTTGGCGTTTTAAAAGCGCTGGAAGACAATGAAATTCCAATCGATTATATTGTCGGTACCTCTATGGGGGGTATTATAGGTGGGTGTTATGCAGCAGGCATGAGCCCTGAACAAATTGAACAACTCGTTGTGTCTGATGAGTTTCTTCGCATCATCAACGGTACAGCGGAACCTGGCTTCAATTCTTTTTATCATCGAAGCGAGGATACTCCCCAGTTTATTAAACTGAATCTTGCATTGGATTCTACTTTTAATTTTCAGTTCAATACCAGTCTGGCGAAAGACGTTTCACTGAACTTCGGGCTCGCTGAAAAAATGGCACAGGCGGCTGCCATATCAAACAATAACTTTGATAGCCTCTTCATACCCTTTCGAGTAGTGACCGCAGATATTTTCACGCAACATGAGGTAATTCTTTCGAAAGGTCAATTGAGCGATGCGCTTCGAGCAACGCAAAGTGTTCCTCTTTTTTACGAACCCATTCGCATTGATGGAAAATATCTTTTTGATGGTGGCGTGTATAATAATTTTCCGGTGGACGTTCTGCAGAAAGAATTCAATCCGGATATTATTATTGGATCAAATGTATCTTCTAAAATTTATAATGAATATCCTTTCGGGAAAGATGAGAAACTGATTTCGCGGTCGCTGATCCTCCTGTTGCTGGATAAATCCGATCCCACTAAAATTCCGACTAACGGTATTTACATTCAACCCAATCTTATCAACCTTGGTGTGTACGATTTTGCCAGAGCGAAGGCAATGGTGGATAGTGGTTATGCGCAGACCATGCGGCAGATGCCAGAGATCAAACAGAAAATTGCCGCACGTAAAACGTGTGATGAGGTTACTGATGAACGCAATGAATTTACCAGTAAAAATTTCCCGCTTCTATTTGATGGATTAAGTTTTAAGAACTTCAGTGCCAATAATCGCGGCTACCTCAGACGAGTGTTTAAAACGAATAAGCTGAACGGAGGCGCTCTTTTTTACAGTCAGATTAAGGAAGGATACTTTAAGCTGGTTTCTGAAGAATATTTTCGAAATACTTATCCCAACATATTATTCAACCAGAAGACCAAACGCTTTACGCTTCAGCTTACAAGGCGACCGCAACAAAATTTTCAAGTTGACTTTGGTGGCGTAATGGCAACACGCGATGTCAGCAATTTTTATCTCGGACTAAATTATTTTCGCTTCAATCGCGTACTAACACATTCTTATCTCGGGTTTCAGACAGGTAATTTTTATAAGTCGGCAGTCGCAAAAGTGAGGATCGATTTTCCGCATCAGTTTTATCTCGAACCGTATGCATCGTACGACAGCAAAAATTATTTACAAAACGATGACGTGCTCAACCAAGTATCATCTCATACAGAGCCCACCGTGCTAAAACGCATTAACAGAAAATATGGGCTTCATGTCGGTCTGCCTGCGGGTAATTTCTTCAAAGGAGTTTTAACTTTCGAAGCCTTTAGCAATCATGATCGCTATATTAACGGAGATCTGTTCATTAGCACAGATACCCTAGATGATTTGAGACTAAACGGATATAAAACCGGTCTCGCCTTCACTTACAATACATTGAATAGGAAGCAATATTCTTCTCACGGCAAAGCGTTTTCTATTGAAGCAAATTACTTTCATCTCAATGAAGACCTCACGTCAGGATCGACATCCATTATATCAAGTAGTGATAAGATTACCTATCAATGGTTTAGAGTAAGGGCGACCGCTGAGCATTATTTTAACACGGGCATTTATAAACCTGGTTATTATGTTGAAGCTGTTTTCTCAAACCAACCTGTTTTTCAAAATTACTTTGGCACCATTATCAATGCTCCCACTTTCTCACCAATGCAGGATAGCCCAACGCTGATCGTGCAAAATTTCAGATCATTCAATTATGTTGCTGGTGGTATGCGTAACGTCTTTACGGTACTTCCTAAATTCGATATCCGCATAGAAGCCTATGTATTTAAGCCTATAGATTATATCCGTCAATCAAATCAAGAAGCATTTATCAGTCGCGATTTTAACACTGTGTTTTTTGCAGGAGCGACAACCTTAGTCTATCACTCCGTCATTGGTCCAATCGCTCTGAGTGCCAATTATTATGACGATCCAGAAAATCAATTCGGCATCCTCCTTCATCTCGGATTTCTTTTGTTCAACAAACATTCTTTGGAGTAATTTTTTACCTGCAAGTATCCCACAGGTATATCAAGACTATTTCTTTCATTTGGATGTAGTGTTAACGGCCGCTTTTAATTTTTTTAGCTAAGTTTAAACTCTAATTCTAAATCGAAGCTGTGCATGAAGCGATTTCTACTCTATACCCTATTTTTGGTTTGTTTCTCTCTCGTTTCCAATGCTCAGGTTGTTCAATGGGCCTCTAAAGTAATTGAGTTCTCGTCTGAGCTAACCCCTGTGCAATATTCTGCACAGCAAACTTTAGGCAAGCCCAATGTATTGCCCGCAGGTGGACAAAGTCCCAATGCATGGGCACCTGATAAACCAAAACGCAAAGAGTGGTTAAAACTCGGTTTTGTAAATCCCATTGCCATCCGCCAAATCGCCATTGCTGAATCTCATAATCCCAGCGCTATTTATCGCGTGTTGGCGTATGACGAAGCCGGCCGCGAATATGTAATCAATACCTTAAGTCCAATGACCGTTCCTTTAAAGGGAAGAATGTTGGGTCTTTTCATGGAACTTACTCCCTATAAAGTAGCCGCTGTTAAAATAGAATTTGATGGCGCAGCAGTACCCGATTATTATGGTATTGATGCTGTAGCTATTTCCGATTCCAATTATCCTATCATTGCTGATATTCCCAAACTTCAGCTCCTTGCTTCTGGAATTATGATCGAAGCCTTGGATAAAAATGTAAACAGCGATTACAGCGAATTGAATCCATTGTTATCGCCCGATGGAAAGGTATTGTACTTCAGCAGAAAAAACCATCCTGAAAATGTTGGTGGTGTAAACGATAAAGAAGACATCTGGTATTCTGAATTAGATTCAACAGGTCATTGGAAACTGGCTCAGAACATTGGGCCAAAATTTAATAACTCCGGACCAAATTTCGTAAACACTATTCAGGCTGTAACCCCCGATGGAAAATCGGCCATTATGGTGTTGGGAAATAAGTACGATTACAAAGGAAAATCCGGTGAGATTGTGAAGATGACTGCCGGTGTTTCGATAAGCTCAAACATCGGTGGAGAATGGACCAAACCTGTCGCGCTAAATATCCTTAACGATTATAATTTCAACGACAAAGCAAACTACTTCTTAACCAACAATCGTCAGACTTTAATTCTTGCTGTTGAGCGTGAAGATTCTGAAGGCGACCGCGATTTGTACGTAAGTTTTATGAAAGCTGATAGCACATGGACCGAACCTGTTAACCTTGGAAATGTTGTGAACTCTGCTGGTGAAGAATCTGCTCCCTTTCTGGCATCAGATGATAAGACATTATATTTTTCATCGAAAGGATTTAGCGGTTATGGTGGAAGCGACATCTATGTATCAAGAAGATTGGATGACACGTGGACGAGCTGGTCAGAACCTGAAAATCTTGGACCTGAAATCAATTCACCGCTGGAAGATTTATTCTTTAACATTCCTGCGTCAAGCGAATACGCATACTATTCAAAAGGTGTAACTGAAACAAACACAGACATCTTCCGTGTGAAGTTGCCCATCGTTCGCAATCCAGAACCATGGGTTACGGTTCGCGGAAAAATTATTGACAAGACAACCGGCAAACCGATTGGTGCAAAGATTATTTATGAGCGCCTGCCAGATGGAAAAGAAATGGGAATCTCTCAATCCAATCCAGAGACAGGTGAATATGAAATTCGCTTGCCTGGTGGGTACATGTATGGCATTCGCGCAGAGGCAAATGGTAAAATGTCAGAGAGTCAGAATCTTGATTTGCGAAACGTAAAAGCAGATCAGGTAATCGACCATGAAGACTTTGATCTTCTTCCAATTGAAGTGGCTGCTGTTGAGCCAAATGTTACTATCGTATTGAACAATGTATTCTTTGATTTCGATAAGGCAGTGTTAAAACCAGAGTCGTTCCCAGAGTTAGATCGAGTGGTAAACCTTATGAATGACAAGGCAACCATGCAAATAGAAATTGCCGGACACACCGATGCTGTTGGGCCAGAAGACTATAACTTAGGTCTATCTGAACGCAGAGCAAAATCAGTAATAAAATACTTCTCAGGCAAAGGCATTGCTGCAGATCGCATGACGGTTGTCTTCTTTGGTGAACGCAAGCCTCTAGAGGCCAACGAAAACAAAGAAGGAAGAAGAAAGAATCGCAGGGTAGAATTCAAAATTTTGAAAATGTAATACTCAATCCCTATGACTAACTCATTTTTTAAACTTCTCTTCATTTTTGGTTTTGGTCTTTCCGCTGCAATAGCACAGCCCGCTGACAGCTTGATCTATGCTGAAGGAAAAGTACTCAATGCTGCAACAAAAGAATTGGTGAGTGCACGCATTACCTATCAAAGTTTGCCATACGGAAACCGAGTTGGTTCGCTGAACAACAGCACCTATTCATTTCCAATGTTCGACAATGAAAAATATTCCATCATTGTGGAAGCTCCAGGCTTCAGTACTGCAAAGTATATGATTGACCCTGCTGAAGCCAACACCAGTAAGCGTGTTGTGAAAGACATCGAATTAACTGCTGGCACAATGGGCAGTGGAAAAAAACATGAGGCCGGTAATGTGATGCGCCTCGATAATTTAATTTTTGAAGTCAACAAATCGAAGATAAATTCAGAATCATTTCCGGAACTTGACATTGTGGTGAACATGATGCGGGAAAATCCGAAGATGGTCATCCAGCTTGAAGGTCATACCGATTTCGGTGGCGATCCAAAAAAGAATGTGAAACTTTCACAAGATCGCGTTGATGCTGTGCGTGAATATTTAATTTCAAAAGGAACCCATAAAAATCGTGTGAAGACAAAAGCCTTTGGTGGTTCAGCGCCACTATCGCGCGACAATACTCCTGAAGCACACCGATTGAATAGGCGTGTAGAGTTGAGGGTGTTGGAAAATTGAGTTGAGATTCTTTTAACAATGTAAACAAGAGGCCATGGAAGTTTTATTTATTTCTTCTTTGATTCTCTACATCATCCTCCTGATATATACTAGCTACCTCATTTATATCAGAGCTATCAAAAACAGAGAATCGCTTCTCTGGTTGTTTTTGATTTTCCTCCTTCAACCGCTGGGGATCTTAATTTATTTTGGAACTCGTAAAGAAGTAAGAAACCAAACAATCTAACTTCTCGCTTCCATTTTAGATTTAAAAATCTAGAATCTCACTTTCCTAAAAACCTCCCACACCACAATGCCAACACACACCGAAACATTTAGCGAATGCTTGGTGCCCAGTTGAGGAATTTCCAGAGCC
Source organism: Chryseolinea sp. (assembly GCA_046595655.1). Taxonomy (GTDB): domain Bacteria; phylum Bacteroidota; class Bacteroidia; order Cytophagales; family Cyclobacteriaceae; genus Chryseolinea. The sequence continues at coordinate 56,337 of JBKJOF010000218.1, forward strand.
ACATCAGCTTGTGATAAAGCATCTTCACTTACACCATCCACTTCATTTCCAAAGACCAAACAATACTTACCCTCTTCAGTTGGTATAAATTCATGAAGTGGTTTGCTCTCAGTGGTTTGCTCGATGATTACGATTGTATAACCTTTTGCTTTCAATTCTTGTAAAGCGTCTCGTGTGTGCTCAGCATATTGCCACTCTACAGATTCCGTTGCTCCTAATGCTGTCTTTTGGATTTCACGATGAGGCGGTTGGCCAGTGATTCCAGTAAGGTAAATCTTCTCAACACGAAAGGCATCGGCTGTGCGAAAAGCAGAGCCTACATTATGAAGGCTCCTCACATTGTCGAGCACAATGCATACAGGGATTTTGCCTGCTTCTTTAAATTCATCAACGGACATTCGTCCTAGTTCCTGCAGCTTGAGTTTTTGCATGTGCAAAAATAATCATTCATTGATGCCAAGCTTACCTAATCCAGTTTTGATTTTTTTCTATTCAGTCTGGTTTAGCTCTGCTACTAACGTCTCTAGTTGAATCAGATACTTTCCATAACTCAAATTCTCCAACCAAACAGCAAGGTAATACCCAATAGGTGTTACTATGGCAAGGGTAATGATCAAGCCGACAATATTCTTCGTCTTCTGCATCACCTCAACAACATCTGTACTGAAGGACAGGCCGAGTAGAAAACCCGTTGTGCCAGCTAAGGGGTAAATGAAAATCCACGCTTTTCGTTGAAAGGCCAATGATGCCTTGGTACTCTCATATATCACTTGCAACGAGTCCTTGAAATTTGAATCCATAACAAAGTGACTTTCAATTTTTCGCAGTGTCTTGTAGTTGGTCATAAAACCCAATGCATAAATTATAATCATGAGGGCGAGAAAAATCTTCACGATAGGTTGCGGAGCCATAACGAGACAATAGGTAAATACAACCTCAAACAGAACTATAAATCCCAACGCATAGCGAAAAGAATTGATAAGTTTTTGCACCGGATGTTTTGATGCTGTGTGTATTTCTATCCTGCCCTTCACTGGTTTGGAAAGTTTTTCACGATCTAATTTTTTCCACGCTTCTTGTAAATCCATTTTTAAATAGCGTTGAGTTTCTTGGTCAATGTTTCTTTAATGCGATAAAGTTTAACCGCTGTGTTATTCTTTGTAATCCCGATAATGTCGGCAATCTCTTCGTTGTCATAGCCATCCAAGTGGAGTGTCACGATCATCCGATCAATTTCATTTAACATGCGGATGGCGATATACAGTGCTTCGCTTTCATCGTTTCGATTTCCATCGGTTGACGCCACATTAAAACGAGTAAGGTCTTCGTGCAACTCCACTAGTTTTACTCTTCGTTTAAATGTTAATACAGTATTCAAGCCAACGCGATAGAGCCACGTTGAAAACTTTGAGTTGCCTTGAAATCGCGGATATGATTTCCACGCTTGAAATAAAATCTCTTGAAAAAGATCTTTCTCATCATCTTCATGATGAACATAGAGGCGGATTACTTTATAGATAATGCCCTTGTTCTCATCAATCTGTTGTGTAAATTCTTTCTCCAGGCTATCTGCCATTTCTTCCTTAGGTTCGGTAAGATTTCAGTAATTGAATTTTTTCGTTCGACTAATTTTATTTGATTACCTCGCAAGCCAAACGATTTTCAATTGATCTCTCAATCAGTAACATGAATATCTTAATGATTACGGTGTTTCAAAAAAAATAAAAAAAATCTGACAAAAGACCCAATCTGCCCACCGCTCACTGCTTACTTTTCTATCTTTGTTCACCATGTCCGAATTAAAAACACCTACGGAAACCCCATTGATGAAGCAATACAATGCCATCAAGGTACGCTACCCCGGTGCGCTGTTGCTTTTTCGGGTTGGCGATTTTTACGAGACCTTTGGGCAAGATGCAATAACTGCAAGCAAAATTCTAGGCATTACATTGACCAAACGTGGAGCAGGTTCTTCTTCTGAAATTGAACTTGCTGGTTTCCCCTATCATTCACTTGATACGTATTTGCCTAAACTTGTGCGAGCGGGTAAGCGTGTTGCAATTTGCGATCAACTTGAAGATCCTCGTTTCGTAAAAGGTATTGTAAAGCGTGGCGTGACCGAACTTGTTACGCCCGGCTTAGCATATAACGACAATGTATTAGAGCGCAAGCAAAATAATTTTCTTGCCTCTGTATTCACAAATAAAAATGTGTTAGGTGTTTCTTTTCTTGATGTTTCTACTGGTGAGTTTTATGCCGCGCAAGGAAACGAACATTATATCTCAAAACTCATTCAAGGATTTTCTCCCTCTGAAATTATATACAGCAAGCAGAGTAGAGCTTACTTTGAAAATTTATTTGGTGATGAGTATAATGTTTTTGCGTTAGATGAGTGGGTGTATGGCTTTGATTATGCATATGAAAAACTAACCACTCAATTTAAAACTGCTTCACTTAAAGGTTTTGGTATTGAGGGATTGGGCGAGGCAATCATTGCAGCAGGAGGCGTCTTACATTATCTGGATGACACTGAACACAGAGACACTTCGCACATCACTTCCATTTCAAGAATTGATGAAGACAAGTTTGTGTGGCTTGATAAGTTCACGATTCGGAATCTTGAAATTGTTAATTCGCAAAATGAAGGTGGTGTTCCACTATTAGATATTCTGGATCATACCGTTACTCCCATGGGCTCGCGCCAATTGCGCAAGTGGATGATTCTCCCTTTAAAAGAAAAAGCAGCAATCGATGAACGTTTACTCGTTGTCGATACCTTCTTTACGGATTCTACTTTGGCAGAAAAAATTACGGCTTCTTTAAAACATATTGCTGATCTCGAACGGTTAATTTCCAAAGTAGCCGTTAACCGGATTAATCCGCGCGAGATGATTGCGTTAAAACGGTCATTACTTTGTGTTCAACCCATCAAAGCAGTACTGAGTGCACACCCTTCAACAGAGTTAAAAAAATTAGGCGATCAATTACATCCTTGCGAATTTCTATTAGAGAAAATTGAGCGTGAACTTCGTGAAGACGTATCCATCGCAAGCAACCAGGGAAATATTATCAAGCCCGGCATTGATGCTGAGTTGGATGAACTTCAAAGCATTGCGTTTTCTGGAAAGGATTACCTTTTGCAAATTCAAAAACGCGAAGTAGATCGAACGGGAATTAATTCATTAAAGATTTCATACAACAAAGTTTTTGGATACTATCTCGAAGTCAGCAATGCGAATAAAGATAAGGTACCGAACGATTGGATTCGCAAACAGACTTTAGTGAATGCTGAGCGATACATTACGGAAGAGCTAAAGGTGTACGAAGAAAAAATTCTTCATGCCGAAGATAAACTGGTGGTAATTGAGCAACGCATATACAACGCGCTGGTTCTTCATACTGCTGATTTCATTCCGCAGATTCAGCAAAACGCTCGGGTACTGGCTCAGCTTGATTGTTTACTTTCCTTTGCATTAACCGCACGTGCAAATAAATACGCCAAGCCCCAGATCAACGACTCATTTGTACTCGATATAAAAGCTGGGCGTCATCCCGTAATCGAAAAACAATTACCTGTTGGCGAAACATATGTGCCCAATGATATTTTCTTGGATAGCGATCAGCAACAAATCCTTATCATTACTGGTCCAAACATGGCAGGTAAATCGGCTTTGCTAAGACAAACTGCATTAATTGTTTTGATGGCTCAGATGGGAAGTTTTGTTCCGGCAGACGCAGCATCGCTCGGCATTATCGATAAAGTATTTACGCGTGTCGGTGCATCTGATAATCTTTCGCGTGGCGAATCTACCTTTATGGTGGAGATGACAGAAACCGCCAGCATCCTAAACAATCTGAGCAATCGCAGTTTGATTTTGATGGATGAGATTGGAAGAGGCACCAGTACCTACGATGGTGTTTCCATTGCCTGGGCCATTGTTGAACACCTACATAACCATAAAGACTTCAAACCAAAAACACTTTTTGCAACGCACTATCATGAGTTGAATCAATTGGCAGAAGATTTAGTGCGGGTAAAAAATGTGAACGTCTCTGTAAAAGAGATTGGCAACAAAATCATCTTCATGCGCAAGCTTAAAGAAGGTGGAAGCGAACATAGCTTTGGTATACACGTGGCACAAATTGCAGGCATGCCAAATAAGGTAGTGTTACGCGCTAACGAAATTCTTCATTTCCTAGAAAAAGAAAAACACAAAAATGAAGGAACAAAGAAAATGCAGGATGTGCCCAAGCCCATTCCTCAGTTGAGTTTATTCGAGTCTGATCCGCGCTTCAATGAAATTCAGGATATGTTACAGAAGATAGACATCAACACGATTAGCCCTGTGGAGGCATTGTTAAAGTTAAATGAAGTGCTGTCCGTTTTGAATAAAAAATAGTTTTACTAAAACGAAGTTATGTACTACTCGCGCCTTCAAGTAATCTGTGATGCTGCATTCTGTGAACTTCTCATGGCCGAAATTGGCGAAGCGGGTTTCGATACCTTTATGGAAACCGATAATGGTTTTGAAGCTTACGTAGAAAAAGAAAACTACGACAAAGAGCAACTACAATTCATTAAAGAAAAATACATCAAGCAAACACCTTTGGTATTTTATCAGGATCGCATTGAGAAACAAAACTGGAATGAAGAGTGGGAAAAAAATTACGAACCCATTATTGTAGACGATCGCTGTCTGATCCGCGCTGACTTTCACAATATTGAAAAAAAATATCCCTACGAAATCATCATCACTCCAAAGATGTCATTTGGAACAGGGCATCACCAGACAACCTACCTGATGATAAAAAATCAACTTGACATCGATCATCAAAATAAACGGGTGATGGATGCAGGTTGTGGCACTTCAATTCTTTCCGTAATGGCAGCGAAATTGGGAGCGCGCGAAGTGGAAGCGTTTGATATTGATGAATGGAGTGTATTAAACGGAAAAGAAAATATAGAAGTGAATGGATGCAATAACATCGTTCACCAACAACTCGGCAAGCTCAGCGACCTTTCCTTTCAAGGTAAGTTTGATATTATTCTCGCCAACATCAACAAAAATGTATTGCTCGATGAGATGGAGCAATACAAAAATCTTCTTGAGCCAGGAGGATTACTATTGCTCAGCGGTTTTTACACCAGCGATATTGCAGATTTATTAAGAGAATCCAATCCACTTGGCTTACACGAAGTGAGGCGTGATGAAAGAGAGAGTTGGGGTGCGTTATTACTACACTACAAATAGCCGAAATTGTTTGTTGGTGAAGAACGCCAGCAAAGGCAGAGGTGATGAGGTTATCCTTGCGAACTAATAAAAGTTATTCTAATAAATAAATCCATGAAATCCGTCAGTGCTTTATCGAATTGCTTGATGGTACTTCTTTTCGTTACTCTGCCAATCTTAACGGGGGCGCAAAGTTTTGTAAAAGGTATTCTTTTTACAAACGATAAAGACTCAGTTTCCTGCAACATTGTTAAACTAAAAAAACGTGAGGAATCTTATATCAAATTTATTGAGCTTCAGATTATTGACAGCCTTGGGTCGGTGAAGAAAATCTATCCAAAAGACATTCAAGGTTATATAAAAGAAGATTCTTTTTACAAAAGTGTTTCGTATGAAGGGGTCGACATTTTTATGCAATTAATTGTGCCAGGAAAAGTTCCTCTATACTATCATAAAGGAGAGGCTGGTGATGAGAAATACATTTTTAAACGGAGCTCTGAAAAGGATTTTAATTTTATGGACTATGATGGTCAATTCAATAAAATGAATAAATATTATTATGCTTCATTTAGTGCCAGCAGAAGAAGTTTGGTTCCTATCATTGCTAAAAACCCTTCGTTTATTAATTTTTTCACTAAGTATTTTGAAGACTGCCCCGCGCTTGCAAGGAAAATAAAAATAGAATTTTATACCCGCAGTGATATGGCCGATATCTTTAAGGATTACAACAAGGTTTCTAGTCATTGATTCTTCCTACTTGTCACTAGCTTTTCAATGCATGTAGGATTGTTGATGCCGAAAGAAAACTCTTTTTTCAAACTTTAAAATAAAACCAAGTACGGCTTCATTTACTTGTTATCATCTTTCCAATTCTGATGTACTCATCTTTTGCGTTTTGTGGCAATTCGCGTGCGCCTTTTGCAGAAGGGTCGTCAAATCCACCGGGCCAAAAATAACCTAAGAGCCCAATTACATCTGGGTCTGATTGTGCAAGATCATAATAACTGGTGGCCACGTTTTTCATTTCCGATTCGGCTATGCCACCATAATCAAAATGCAACCCCAAGATAAAATGTGCATCTAACACCAATACTACTTTTTGGCTTGCCGATGAGAATTTTGATTTTAACATGGAAAGTTCATCTAAAAATACAACACTGTTTTTTGGGTCTTTGATAAAGTAATGATCAAATCCAATCCAGTCAACAGTGGTAGGAATTTGCAGGCTGCAGATAACTGGGTAAGATTCAATAACTAAAACTGGAATTTGTGGAATTGTAGCTTCAATATAGTCGGTGGCGGCCTTTAATTCTAAGTATGAAATACTACTCCAAGTAGGTTCTTCGCCAACATAAAACGCCTGCACCATTGAATGGTTGATGGTAAGATTGTTGGTGGTGACTAAGTCGTTCCATCTTGTTTTATAGTCGGCTCGTAAATCGTACAATGTTCCGCTTGGTCCGCCAGTGCCAACACACTCAAAAAAAATTTCATTAAGGTGTAAGATCGCCTTCATTTGATTGTTTGACATGAGTTGCATTCTGGCGATAATGTTGTCAGCAGGATTTACCACAACCATGTCGGCAACGTTAAAAAATGAAGCCACTTCGTCAACATAATTTGTTTTACTATTTGTGTCAATGGGGTCGTCCCAGCCAACGTCAATTAATGTAAATCCAAAATATTCCAAATGATTGTTGGATGTTGCTGGCGCGGGGTGTGGGTCTTTATCACAGGATGTAATAAAAATAATAATAGTAGAGCTTAATAGTATTTTAAAAGTCTTCCTGATCATTTTGGCTGATATTTTTTGCTCTTCCATCGCGCGCGCTGATGTTCTTAATCAGCGCTTGAAACTTCATAACTGATACCCGAAGTCTAATGAATTTTTCGAAATTGTTTATCCCATTACTTTAAAATAGTGACCGGCTTTTTTTTGGTGATGAATATATTGCCAGTCCCAATGAAATAAGGCTCTGATGCAAAATAGAGACACAAAAAAGATGCGCAAAGAAGCACGCATTGACTACCGCGCCTATCGCTACATCGATGCTATGAATATTAATGAATCGATAAAATCGAGATAGCATAGTGGGGTCAATTAACTTTCTGTTCCAAAAAACAAATGGAAAACCCGCTACATTTTTTTTCGGGGATAAAAGATCCCCGTGTAGAACGCACAAGAGACCATCTGTTAACTGATATCATTTACATAACGATTGCGGCCGTTATCAGCGGTGCAGAGTCTTGGTATGACATTGAGGCATTTGGAAAAGCTAAATACGATTGGCTAAAGAAGTTTTTGAACTTACCAAATGGAATTCCTACTCATGATACTTTTAATAGATTTTTCGCTTCCCTTGATCCTGATGAGTTGGCAAAGTGTTTTTTAGAGTGGACTCGATCAGTTTCCTCTCTAACAGAGGGCGAGGTTATTAGTATTGATGGAAAGACCTTGCGTGGTTCACGAGATCAAGGCAAAAAGAGTATTGTGCATATGGTAAGCGCCTGGGCTGGTTCTAACACTATGGTTTTAGCGCAGAAAAAAGTAGATAATAAGAGCAATGAGATTACAGCCATTCCAGCGCTACTAGAAGTTTTAGAATTGAAAGGATGTATTGTTACTATAGATGCCATGGGATGTCAGAAAACTATTGCTTCAGCGATTGTAGATAAACAGGCAGATTACATCCTGGCTTTAAAAGGCAATCAAGGTGAACTTCATGAAGATGTAAAGGAGTCTTTTCGATTCATGAAGTCTAACAGCATGAGTGAAGAAACCGATTTAGGCCATGGACGAATAGAAAAACGAGTATGTTCAGTGATCAATGATTTATCAATGGTCAATCAAAAAGATCAATGGAAAGGATTGTGCAGCATCATTAAGATCGAAGCAGAACGTTATATTAAATCCACAGGAGAAACTCAACGCGAGACTCGGTATTATATTAGCAGCCTACAAGGAGATGCACAACAATCCAATCGGAGTATTCGTGATCATTGGAAAATTGAAAACTCGTTGCACTGGATTTTAGATGTAGCCTTTAAGGAGGATCAAGACAGAAAGCGAACAGGTAATGCAGCACAAAACTTCAGTGTTATTAATCGAATTGCGCTGAACTTATTAAAAAATGAAATTTCAACCAAACAAGGAATTAAAGGCAAACGCCTAAAAGCTGGATGGAGCAATGAATACCTTGAAGAAATACTCAAAATTTAGACGCGTCAGCCCTGAAGGGAATACTACTTGGATAGGATTTACTTAATGAAACTATTATTTTTGAGCCCAAATAGTGAAAGTTAGTTTTATATGAAAGATCAGTTAGTTCTTATTCTGTTTGTATTGTTTATCTCGGGGTCATTCAGTTCATCAGGTCAATCTACCAAGGTAAAAAGCGGACCCCAGAAGCCCTGGGTTGAGAAAATAACATTCGATCATAATGCAACGCCACTGGCGGGTCAAGAATCTGGCTATTCAGCCATGGTTAACGATGTGGCACAGCGAGAGGTATGGATACTTTATTTTCCTTTTTCTGGAGCATATCTACAATGTAATGTTCCTCACATTCTCGCTATTGATAGCCATTCTTTTCTATCAAAAACGAAGTTCTCTTCCACGATTGATTTCTGTTTTTTATGCGGTCTCCTGCGCGGCTGTATTACTCGATACATTTGTTGCGGTACAAATGGCACCGGCTACTGAAATTCCATATCGCGAGGTTTTCAGAAGCATTTTTACAGTGGTGGTATGGATACCGTATTTCAACGTGTCCGTAAGAGTGAAGGAAACGTTTGTGCACCGAAAGAATCCTGACGATGATGGTGATGGCAATTTTATCAAACACAAAAACCGCACGAGGATCAACTACCGTTCTCAGATGCTGACACCTGCGAAATGGGTTAGTGTTACTTCGTTTGATAAAATCTGCTTGGGACTAGACATTTGTTCCTGCTTTCTTTAATTGAAACATAAACACTGCGCAAGTTTTAACTCAATGTTAAATACCAAAGCGATGTTGGTAACGCACATTATAAATAAATCAAACGCCTCGCATATCAGCATGGTTTACAGGAGATGAAAATAAATTTTAACAGATTGGTGGTTTGTGGTAATTTTCTCCATCAGATTTCGCAGATCTGAGCGTGCAAAGTATTGGGAAATAGCATCACTAATAAAAACCCAAATTAAAATCAACTATAGGACGGGAGCTATGCCATTAAAAACAGAATAGTAAAAGTTGAGTGGGATTATTAACCAAAGACCTTAGAGCATTTAGAAATCTCCGCCAGACATAATGAATTATTGTAAGCAGTCAGGCGCATGTTCCTAATGGGGAAGAATTGTTTTAATTGTATTTTTATGACCGGCCTCACCAGCCTGTGATCATTCAAATATAAACATGACCGAACTCACGCCTCTTCTTCGAACCGTAAACGTCACACGGTATGTAACGCCCCTGCGGGAAGGTGGCTCGTTGCCTGCTATTGTTGAGGCCGATGATCAATTTTTATATGTGCTTAAATTTCATGGTGCCGGGCAAGGAAGTAAGGCACTCATTGCTGAACTGATTGGTGGAGAGATTGCACGCGCTCTTGGGTTTCGTGTTCCTGAAATTGTATTCGCTAATCTTGATGTTGCCTTTGGACGCATTGAAGGTGATGAAGAAATTCAAGATCTGTTGAAGGCCAGCGTAGGTCTTAATCTTGGCTTACATTATTTGTCGGGTGCAATTACGTTTGATCCACTGGCAACAAAAGTGGATTCTACATTAGCTTCTCAAATTGTTTGGCTTGATTCGCTGTTATTAAATGTAGATCGCACAGCACGCAACACCAACATGTTGTGGTGGAATAAACAACTCTGGCTTATCGATCACGGAGCAGCACTTTACTTTCATCATAGCTGGCAAGACTGGGAGCAACCTCAACGTCCTTTTCCAAAAATAAAGGATCATGTATTATTGCCTTTGGCGAGTGAACTGTCTAAAGTCGATACAACCTTTCGTTCTATTCTTACACCAGAGAAAGTTCATTCCATTGTTTTATTGATTCCGGATGAATGGTTAACGGATCGTGCCTTTGAAACTGCAGACGAACATCGAAATGCTTACGCGCAATTTTTAAATACGCGACTTCAGAATGCTGATTTTTTTGTAAACGAAGCACAACATGCAAGAAGATCAATTATTTGAGTACGCAGTCATCCGTGTGGTGCCCAAGGTAGAACGCGAAGAGTTTCTAAACGTGGGAGTGATCCTCTTGTGCGCCAAACAAAAATTCCTTCAGGCTCAAATTAAACTGGACGAAGAAAGACTTCGTGCACTCTATAATGATATAGAAGTAGACGATCTAAAAAAACACATCCACTCATTCGAACTGATTTGCACCGGAGGACAAACAGGCGGATCGATTGGCTTGTTGTCGTTACCTGAACGTTTTCGCTGGCTCACATCAACGCGCAGCACGATTGTACAAACATCAAAGGTGCATCCAGGCTTGTGTAATCATCCGGACGAAATGCTGGAAAGATTATTTAAACAAATGGTTGAGTAAGCTCATACACATCCAGTATAGTTGCTGTAAACCTGCTGCCCTTTCCTTTCTCTGGCGTAACCGCTAAAATCGCTCATCGGTTTTGGTCTGCTCTAAAACTATTATTATATCAGCTCCGCTTTATAACCAACCTTTTCGAGAGCCGCTTTTATTTTAGCTTCAGTATTTTCTCCTTCGACTGTAAGTACCTTTGCAGGATTGGTAATGTCAACTTGCCATTTATTTTCACCCACTGCTTCGTTCAATGACGATGTTACCTTTGCAATGCAAGCATCGCACTTAATATTGGTTTTGAATTTTGTTGTTTCCATGATGTTGAATATTAAATTATTTATTTTCTTAAATCCTAAATCCTAAATCCTAAATCCTAAATCCTAAATCTTAAATCTTAAATCTTAAATCTTAGCCATCTTCAATCGCAAACTATTACTCACTACACTTACCGAACTCAATGCCATTGCTGCTCCGGCAATCATCGGATCAAGCAGGAAGCCATTGATTGGGTATAAAATTCCGGCAGCGATAGGAATACCAATTACATTATAAATAAATGCCCAGAATAAATTCTGACGAATGGTCTTTACTGTTTTGGTGGAAAGATTCAATGCCTTGGGGATTAATTGAAGATCAGATGTAATCAGCGTCATCTTAGCAACATCAATGGCAATGTCAGAACCTTTTCCCATGGCGATACTTACATCAGCCTGCGCTAACGCTTGCGAGTCATTAATACCATCGCCAACCATGGCCACTATCTTTCCTTCTTTTTGAAGCGCTTTTATAAACTCAGCTTTATCAGAAGGTAATACCTCGGCTTTATAATGTTTAAGACCGACTTGTTTCGCAACGGCTTTCGCGGTGTTCTCGTTATCGCCCGTCAGCATATACACATCGATGCCTTTGTTTTGTAAACTTTCAATGGCAGCTTGTGATGTGGTTTTTATTTTATCGGCAATAGCGATAATGGCAATTACCTGTTTGTTATAACCAAAATAAACTACCGTCCTTGCTTCCGCTTGTAAACGAACAGCATCTTTTTCCAAATTAGGCTGAATGATCAAATTATTTTCATCCATCAATTTCCTATTACCTACATAAAATGTTTGAGAATCTAAATTTGCTTTGACGCCTTTTCCTGTAATGCTTTCGAATTTTTCCAAAGTGATGCCAACAATACCTTCTTCTTTTAACCTGTTCACCACTGCTTCTGCTAGGGGATGTTCAGATTGTGATTCGATGGCGTATAAAGTATTTTTAAAAGAGATATTATTTTCTTCGATGCTCCATATTAAATCGGTAACAACCGGTTTACCTTCTGTAATAGTACCGGTCTTATCGAGGATGATAACGTTTACCTTGTGCGCAAGTTCAAGACTCTCGGCATCTTTTATAAGAATATTATTTTCCGCACCCTTACCAACTCCTACCATGATGGCGGTTGGTGTTGCGAGGCCAAGCGCACACGGACAAGCAATTACTAATACCGTGACTGATGTAAGCAGTGCTTGTGTGAAAGCAGTATCTCCTCCAACAAACATCCAGATAACAAAAGTTAGAATTGAAATGCCGATTACGATGGGAACGAATATGCCTGCAATTTTATCAACCAGTTTTTGAACAGGTGCTTTACTTCCTTGTGCCTCTTGCACCATTTTGATAATGTGTGCCAGAATAGTATCACCACCTACTTTGGTGGCTTCAAATTGAAAACTTCCTTTTTGATTTACAGTTCCCGCAAATACTTTCTCGCCTGATTTCTTTTCAACAGCAACAGACTCTCCTGAGATCATGCTTTCATCAACAAAGGATGATCCGAGAGTGACAACACCATCAACTGGAATTCTTTCTCCAGGCCGAACAATTATAATATGACCTACGTGAATAAATGCAATAGCAAGTTCTTTCTCAACACCATCAATTAACGCCATCACGGTTTTTGGTTGCAGGCTCATTAGTTTTTTAATGGCTGATGATGTATTCGACTTTGCTCGCTCTTCCAACAACTTACCCAATGATATAAAAGCAATTACCACCGCAGCAGCTTCATAATACACGTGAGGATGAATGCCTCTGGCATGCCAAAACGCGGGAAAGAATGTGTTGAATGCGCTGAATAAAAAAGCAATTCCAGTTGATAGCGCCACTAATGTATCCATGTTCGCCATTCCATGTTTCGCTTGCTTCCATGCATTGATGAAAAAAATTCTTCCGAAATAAAAAACGACTGGCGCTGTGAGGACAAACGATATGAAGTTGCCATAAGGTAAATCCATAAAGAACATTCCTAAAATAACGACAGGTACAGAAAGAATGGATGACCAGATGGTGCGTGTTTTTACTTCCTGATAAAATTTATGTTGTGATGCTTCTTTTATAGCTTGAGGATCGTCCACATCCACAACCAAATCATAGCCGATGGAACGTACGGCAGTTTGCAGGTCTATAGGTTTTGCAATTTCTTCATCGTATTCAACCCAAGTCGATTGATTGGCAAAATTTACTCCTGCATCTTTTACACCAGGAGTAGATTTTAGTATTGATTCTACACTTACTGCGCATGCAGCACAGCTCATTTCCAAAACAGGAAAGGTTTGTTTCACAATTTTATGGGTGCGTGTTGCAGTAGTATTCATTTCGATTTAAGTTCTACTACAAAGAACGAGTAATGCCACTCATTGGTGCTTACATAATAACAGAAAAGATTTATAGAATTGTTATGATACTGAATCCAACGGCTTTCTTTGATGATAGATCGATCTCGATTTTTTTAGCTCAGACGGTGTGAGTCCTGTAACTTTTTTAAACTGACTGGATAGATGTGATATGCTGCTGTATCCTAAAACATCAGCAATCTCGCTTAGATTTAATTCATCATAGAAAAGTAATTCTTTAGCCCGTTCAATTTTTTGGCGGATAATGTATTGCTCCAATGTGATACCTTCAACGGATGAAAATAAAGAACTGAGATGATGATAGTCGTGATGTAATGCTTCAGCAAGAATAGTTGACCAGTTGAATTTTCGATCAGCCGCATCAGCGTGATGAATCATTTCAATTATTTTACTCTTAATGGATTCAATCAATCTTGCTTTGCGATCGTCAATGCGTTCGAATCCGAGATTTAATAATGAAGTATCAAGTTGGCTTAAGGTATCTAGAGGAAGGTGATCTTCTTTTAATGTTACTTCTCCCAAAGAGATAGTTTCAGAATGCAGCCCGAGTTTTTCGAGCTCCTGATTAACCACCAGTATGCAGCGGTTGCAAACCATATTTTTAATGTAGAGCTTCATTTTTATTGAATGCTATTCTTTATTAGTTGTCTTCAAACTGCTTTTCTAACGGAGCATGTTTTTCTAAGTCTTCCAGAATTTTTCGGTCCAGAGGCGTTTCTTTTATCACATTGTAGTTATCCCAAAACGATTTGTTGTATGGATAATCTTGATACTGCAAACCGTAGTTTCTCATTTTTTCAGTTGACCCAATGCGTTCCGGAGCATTAGCATAGACTTCGTTTATCAACAAATGCTGAATGAGTTCGGTTTCAAATTTCATGACATTTGTTTTTTCATCGTACCACTTTTCTGTGGAGGTAACGGTAATGTAGTTGAGGTACATTTTGCCGTTATAACGTTTAAAGTCTATCGTTTTTTTATAACCAATAAATTTGCTAATCAGTCCTTTTCGTTTTGCTAAATTTTCCCCGGTGGTGCCAGTCTCAAAATCTAAGCGGATAATAGCAAAGTCTTCTTTGTCAATAAAAACTTTAAGATTAAAATCCTTATCGTTTGAAATGACATACACTTCGTGTCCGTTATAATAGGAGTCTGGTTCACGTTTCATTAATTGAAAGAATTCATCGTTGGCCTCTAGTTGCCGGTATCGAATGTTATTGTGTAGTAACAGATCTTCCAGTAGATTTTGCTCTTCAAAATATTGTGTAAATCTATTCTCATAGCCCAGACTCTTTCGCAACTCAACTAGTTTGACGCGTTCTCTTAAGCGTGATTTATTTCGAGGCTCGCTGTAATCATCGTCATAAATTTTCACTGCGGCTTCCAGTAAGGAAATGTAAGAACCACCAACTTTCTTTACATCACGATAGAATCCATCGAGCATAAAAGGTGTCATAGGAAAATTTTCGGGAATGCGATTCCAGGCATTTCGTAAAATCTCTCCACTGGTAAGGGAGTCAGAAATAACCACCTCGTCTAGCAGGATTGTAGATTGATTCATGAAAATAATCTGACCGGCTTTGTCAAGCAAACTCCAAACAGGTGCTTCAAATCTCTCGTAACCCAACATGCTGATTACTAAAATTTCATTGCGGAATTCTGCCGATATATGAAAATCAAACTCACCTTGCAAATTCGATATAGTACCAAGCGACTTTGATTTTAGTCCGATTGATGCAAAAGGTAACGGCTCTCCTGTTACACGGTCCAGCAACTTTGCAGATAGTGTAATTTTTTGCGCGAACGCATCTACGCTTAGAAACAATAATAGGAAAACGAACAGGCGCATGGTCTCTAAAATATCGATCAATATCCCTAATTGTGATGTCGTTTCAAATGCGATGCAAGATTATCCCCTAAATTGAAGTTTTAACGCTATTAACTCATGCACATCGGTTTTCTTTATCATTGTGTAAATTTAATGTTCAACTTTCAAGCTTGAAGTTTATTGAGGACATACCGAGTATTTGGAAACGAGCCTATCTTTGGCTGTGTTTGTGGTTTGCATTAAACTATGGCGTTGGCACATTTATAGAGTGGAGGCTTGAAAATCCACAGACGTATATTTTTTGGAACAACCTTTACCTGCTCGAAGCGCTGTGCATTCTTATTATTGCCATCTTCTTTTACTCCAACTGGCTCTTTAAGTTTAAACTTTATTTTCAGGTTGCCGGCCACTTTTTGGCCGCGATGATTCATTTTCTTTTAATGGGTTCGCTTTCATATTACCTTGAAAGTTATGTAGAAGGCTATGTAGGTTGGGATGAGTGGAAAGCCCATTTGATGGGACTTTTAAAATGGCAAGGTCTTCACTTTCATGATCAATACATTATTACGGTTGGGGTCTATTATGTTATCCGATATTTTCAAAGTCAGCAGAAACAGGAGAAAGAAAAGAGTGAGCTCACCCTTAAGAACAGAGAGATGCAAATCTCCCTGTTGAAATCACAGATCAATCCGCATTTTTTATTCAATACTTTAAACACGATCAATATGTTAATCGGTTCGAGCAAAGAGCAAGCTCGAAAAGTGATTACCCAGTTGTCGGATATTTTTCGATACGCGTTGGATTCGCATAGCGATCAGATGGTGCGATTGATTCATGAGTTGGATTTTATTGATAGTTACATGCGCATTCAACAAGTACGTTTTGGTGACCGACTGAAATTTGTGAAGCAAGTCGATTTCTCATGTATGAGCGTGATGATACCCCCGATGATTTTGCAGCCGCTTGTTGAAAACTCAGTGAAGTATGGCATCGCTCCGAAGGAAGATGGTGGAACGATTATACTTACAGTCAAACGCTTTAACAGCATGATTTTTTTTGAAGTGAAAGACGATGGTATGGGATCGAATGCCAAAAAAGTAATGGATGGAAATTCAAGTGGAGTTGGGGTAAAGAATACAGATGAACGATTACGGAGTATATTTGGTGCAGGGTCAGGTCTTCGCATCCGTTCAAACGAATGGGGGTACTCCGTTAGTTTCTTTGTACCAGTTGATGAACCCGCCTCTGAACAAGATTATATAACCGAAGAATTAAATAGCAAAGCAGTATGAACATAACCTGTATTATAATTGACGATGAAAAATTAGCGCGCGACCTTCTGCTTGAGTACGTGCAACAAATGCCGAACCTTCAGGTGATTGGCGAATGTGGCAAAGGCAAAGAAGCCGTTGAAGCCATTGATCGTTTGAAACCCGATTTGATTTTTCTTGATGTGCAGATGCCGGGTATGAACGGCTTCGATGTGTTAGACGAAATTACCCACGATCCTTATGTAATCTTTTGCACGGCATACGATCAATACGCCATTAAAGCATTTGAGAAAAATGTAGTGGATTATATTCTTAAACCGCTGGATCAAGAGCGTTTCCGATTAGGAGTAGAACGTGCTATTAATCGGATGAAGCTTGAGCAAAATAATGTTGGTGAATTGTTGCGCAACCTAAAAACCGAGAACAAAACATCATACGACTCACACATCTTCGTTCAGAAATCAGAAAAACTTCTTAACCTTCCGGTAGAAGAGATTGTGTATTTAGAAGCATCAGGTGATTACACCATTCTTTCTACAAAGAATGATCAGTTTGTAAGTTCATCGGGTATTGGTAAGCTGGAGGAAATTCTGAATCCAGAAATTTTTATTCGTGTTCATCGCAGCACGATCATCAACATCAACAATCTGAAAGAGATTGAGAAACACTTTAATGGCGGAATGGTAGTGAAGATGCTAAATGGAAAAAGCTTTCCGGTTAGCAGAACGTATGCTAAGCTTATTCGAAAAAAGGTAGTATAACCGAATCTCCATCATACCGAATCACCACCGTTTTTCCATGTGATGTTAAAATGGTGGTGATTTTTTCTTCCATACTTTTCTTTGAATCCTGTACGAAAGGAGCTTGCTCTGCATACCTACGAGCATTTACCATAAAGGCGTTGACAGCGCGTGAGCGATCTTCTGCACTCACCCAATTCCACAAACCATTTTCATCTTCAAATTTTAAATCGCCCAGCGATTCGATAGATAGTATTTGGGGTTGAGGTAATATGACTTGGGCACTGTTGTCCTCTATGTTGATGTTGAATTTTTTCTTTAAATCAAATCCTACCTTTGCATCGATTGTACCAGTAATGGTAATAACCTTCTCACTGCCAAGCCATTTATTTTTCCATGCATATTGATGTTGAAATTTTTGTGATAGCGTTGCTAGTTCTAAAATGGAAGCTTGCTGTTGAATAACAATGGTGTTATGTACGGTGATTTCAGGTGTAAACTGAAGTGCATCTCCAATGTCTTTGCCAATTTGTTTTGCACCTTCATAGGTTTGTTTTGCAAGGCGGGCAGGTATTACAACGAGTATTACATAGCCCGTAATGCTTAAGGTGAGGAGAAGAATAATTACGAGAATAATTTTTCGGTTGGAGAACATTGTAGTTTGAGCTAGCCAGTAAAAGATGATGGTAATTTATATTTCTATGTTTAGTTCTTTTCTATTTTTTTCGAAAATTCTATAGTTGCTACAAACGCACGAGTAAACTCACATTGGTAGCTACTTGTCGTATCATTTTTAATCATGCATTATCATTTCTTCGGCAAAGTAAAACGTAATCTTATTTTCACGTTAGATTCCAGTAATTCATCACCGTATTTGCTGGCTGCCCATCGGGCGCCTTCTTTCACTAAGCGTATAACTTCTTCATCGCATCCGTAACCGAGGCCACGCACGACTTTAAAATCAGTGAGCGTGCCCGTTGTTTCTACAGTAAACTCAATAGTTACTTTGCCTTCAATTTTGTTTTCCAGCGCGACTTCGGGATAACGTAAACTTTTTTCAAGGTATTGTTTATACGCTCTTCTTCCACCGATAGGTGAAGCAAGTTCAACGTTCTTCGTGTCATCATCGCTTTCAGTATCGTTGTTCGTGGCATAGCCTGTTACAACAACCTCGCTGAGTTGCGAAACGTCATTGCTCATCTGTACGTCCAATTTATCTTGTGAGCTTACCTGGAGTTCAGTGCTTTGTAATCCAATAAAAGAAAAGGCTATTTCACTTTGCTTATCAGTAAGCGCAATTTCGTAGTTGCCTTCTTCATCGGTTACCGTACCCGTATTCGTTCCTTTGATCAATACATTTACTCCTTGCAAAGCACTTCCATCTTCAATAGACGATACATGTCCTTTAATAATGCGCGCATTATCCGCAACTGACTTTTCAGCAGTATCGTTGCTATAACCCGCCACGACATCAGAGGCTTTTCTTTTTACATCTTTCGCAATAGCTGGTTCAGCTTCCTCTTTTTTTGCAGGAGAAGATGCAACAGACTCTGCAGGGTTTGGTGCGACCGCAGGTATTTCGTCTTCTGCGCTTCGTGTAATTTTTCCTTTCGCTTCTTCTGCTGAGGAAACTTCAACCTCCGCTAATGCTTGTTCTGTAGCGATGGAAAATTGATCAGAAACTGCACTTGGTTTTTCTACTGGTGTAATTACAGTCGCAGCAGGTTGCAATGTTTTTGATTTTAATTTCGATGTGGATAGTGACGGTTTCGATTCCACGATCGAATCAGAAATTGGACCTTCATGTTTTTGTTCAGCAGGTGTAGGCTCTGACTTTATTTTATTCTCAGCAAGCTCAACAGGTTTTTCGTCTCTTACAATATTGAGAATCACGAAAGTAGAAACAGCAATCAATACAAATCCTGCAGCAATGCGCAACGACCAATTCCATAGCGGTATTATTTTTTTTGATTGATCGGTTCTTTTATCAATCAACCTTTGAAGATCAGCTACATCTTGTTCGAATGCTTTCGTATTTACTTCACCCGCGCCTTCCAATGCATCGGCCAGGAAAGGATCGCTCAAGGCTTTCTTTTCGAGCGCATGCATTTCTAAAGGCGTGAGTTCGCCTTTGAGGTATCGTGCAATATCGTTTTTCAAATCATCCATTTTGATCCATGCAGATCTTCAGGTTGCGTTTTCCATTTTGAATATAACTCTTCACTTTGGTGTCGTCATAACCCGTTGCCTCTATTATTTCTTTGTAGCATTTCTGGTTCAAATAAAATAGTTCGACACAGACTTTCTGCTCGGTATTAAGCGTCTCCATACACTTCTCCAGTTTGGTGAGATTATTTTCTAAATCAATCTCCTCATCCTGATGCAGAGTCGTATTTGTTTCCATAAGAAAGGGCGAGATTTCCTCGAACTTTTTACCTTTTCGGGATCGGAGCTGCATCAAACAATGATTTCGTGCGGTGGTGTAGAGCCAGCTTTTAAAATGCATTACCTCATGTTCTTTTAAGGTAACGACTAATTTCTCGAAAATCTGCATTACGGCATCGCGGCTTTCCTCCCGGTCTTTCAGGTATTTTAAACACGCTCCATAAACCATCGACATGTATCGATTATAGAGTTCGCCCAATACAGCCAGCTCTCCTTTCGCTTTGTATTGCAAAAGAAGTTCTTGATCATCTACAGCTTTATAAGGACTCGAAGTCGACATTCTACAGAAAAATAGAAAAAATTTCCACAAAGCGTATGGAATCTTTCGGGTGATTGAATCTCATCAACAAACAAAAACTAATCACCATGACAAAGTCAATTTGGATCTTAGCGGCTCTTCTGATGTTTTCAGTTGGGTTCCGCGCGCCTCAAGGGAAAACGATAACGGGTAAGGTAACAGCATCGGAAGATGGAAGCGTTATGCCGGGTGTGAATGTACTGGCAAAAGGATCATCTATTGGAACGACAACAGATGCTTCTGGAAATTACAGCATTACCATTCCATCACAGAACGGAACGCTCGTGTTTAGTTTTATTGGTTATGTATCCAAAGACGTGAAGATTGGAACAAGCAATGTTATGAATGTGACAATGGATACAGATGTCACCGCATTAAACGAAGTTGTGGTTGTTGGATATGGAACACAGGCGACAAATTATTTAACCGGAAGTGTTGCTGGTGTTTCCGCTGGTAAATCAAAGAAAGACAAGCGATCAGCAGCTGCTCCTGCTGAATCAAAAGCTTCTTATGATATGGCGTATGCTCAGCCTACTCTAGAGTATGAACAACAACAGATGAACACCGAAGAATACGATGGCATCTCCGAAAATATTTTTCATGAAGCATTGCGAAATCCACTATCTACTTTTTCAATTGATGTAGATGCAGCCTCGTACAGCAACATGCGCAGGTTCATTAACGATGGTCAGCAACCACCAAAAGATGCCGTGCGCATTGAAGAGATGGTAAATTATTTTGACTACGATTATGGTCAACCAAAAGGAGAAGATCCATTTGCAGTGATCACTGAAATTTCAACAGCGCCATGGAATGCAAAGCATAGATTAGTTCACATTGGCTTGCAAGGAAAAATAATTCCGACTGATAATCTTCCCCCTTGCAATCTTGTGTTTTTGTTAGATGTGTCAGGCTCGATGAGTGATGCCAATAAATTACCTCTATTGAAATCATCACTCACGATGTTGGTAGAACAATTGCGTGAACAAGATTATGTATCGATAGTAGTGTATGCTGGTGCGGCAGGATTAGTATTGGAACCTACATCAGGTGCGAACAAAAAAGAAATCGTTGAAGCATTAGATCGTCTGGAAGCAGGCGGATCAACTGCGGGCGGTGCAGGAATAAAATTAGCATACGATGTAGCAAAACAACATTTCAAAAAAGGTGGAAACAACCGCGTGATTCTTGCCACTGATGGTGACTTTAATATTGGCGAATCAAGTAATGGCGGTATGGAAAGACTGATTGAAGAAAAAAGAAAAGAAGGTGTGTTTTTAACGGTGCTCGGTTTTGGAATGGGCAACTACAAAGATTCCAAAATGGAAACCCTTGCTGATAAAGGAAATGGTAACTACGCCTACATTGATGGTATAAATGAAGCACGCAAAGTATTCGTAAATGAATTTGGCGGTACGCTCTTCACCATTGCAAAAGATGTAAAACTTCAAATCGAATTTAATCCCGCTAAGGTAAAAGCATATCGCTTGATTGGTTATGAAAATAGAATGTTAAAAAGTGAAGACTTTAACAACGATAAAAAAGATGCAGGCGAATTAGGTTCAGGTCATACCGTAACTGCGTTATATGAAATCATCCCGGTAGGAGTAGACAGCGAGTTCTCAACAATTGATAATTTAAAATATCAAAGCCATAAGGTGGAGAAAATTTCTTCGGGCACGAATGAGTTGATGACGATAAAACTCCGCTACAAAAAACCAGATGAAGAGGTAAGTAAGTTAATTGTACATACGCTGATTGACACGAATGTAGCCCTGACAAAAACATCCAACAATTTCCGCTGGTCTGCTTCGGTAGCTGCCTTTGGAATGCTGTTGAGAGATTCAGAATACTGCAAAGATTCTTCTTACGAGAAGGTAGTGGAAATGGCGCAAGCTTCGCGCGGTGAGGACAAAGAAGGGTACCGCATTGAGTTTATAAACATGGTAAAATCGATGGGATTGTTAGCACGTAAATAATGGTTGAGGGCTGTTGCGCTTGTCCTGCGGATTTTCTTCCGCAGGTTTTTTTGTGCCCATCAACTCTTTTTGGACTGCAGGATATTATATTTTCATTGAATTCCTTGCGTCTGCCATGATAGTGTCTGGCGAGTGCCTTGCTATATCTTCCACTGTTGCTCCACTCTCACAGTGCAGCAGAGTGTGACTTATCTGAGGGATCTAGCAAGACACAAGCAATAATCACTGAACAGTCGACAATCCTTCTGTTTATTCAAATGCCATGATTGAGGAAGGTTTTTTTAGACCTTCCTTTTCTTATTTTTGCTGATCCATGGAAGAAACCGTAGAGACCCCCAGAAATAATTATTCGGACAAGGAGAAGAAAGGTATTTTCGACAACGAATTTATGCCTCACATCAACGCGATGTATAATTTTGGCTATCGCCTCACTTTAGATCGTGATGACGCTAAGGATTTATTGCAGGATACCTATTTAAAAGCGTTTCGTTTTATCAACTCATTTCAACAAGGAACTAATGCGAAGGCATGGCTGTTCCGGATTTTGAAGAACAGCTTCATTAACGACTACCGCAAAAAAACCAAAGAACCGAATAAGGTAGACTATCAGGAGGTAGAAAGTTATTATAACTCAGAAGATGTTGACAGGCAAATAACACCCGATCTGCGCGTGGAGGCGCTAAAAGATATGATCGGTGATGAGATTTCGAATGCCCTCAACGCACTTGACGTGGACTTCAGAACAGTAATTATATTGTGTGACCTGGAAGGTTTTAAGTACGAAGAGATGGCGAAGATATTGGACATTCCCATTGGAACCGTACGCAGCCGTCTACACAGGGCTCGTAACTTACTGAAAGAAAAATTAAGTGAATACGCCAAACAAATGGGTTATAATAATGCCTAAGCTATGAGCAATCCTGATATGAATAACATGAAGAAGAATTGTTCGAATCAACGCGAATGCCTGGAGATGCTTCAGTTGATTTTAGATGGTGAAGCAACACCCGAGCAAAAAGCGAATTTCAAATCGCACATTGATGAATGCATGCCGTGCTTTCAGCATTATCATTTCGATCAGGCCATTAAAGAGCTTTTAAAAGTGAAATGCTCCCACGAAGCGCCAACTGATTTGATCGCCAGCATTAAAAGCAAAATCAGCGCGGCAGAGTAATGACAGGCAAAGCACTTATTTTTTCTGCTCCCTCAGGCTCTGGTAAAACAACACTAGTAAAACACCTTCTATCCACCAACCCTGATCTGGGGTTTTCAATTTCTGCTTCCACTCGCGATAAGCGTGGCCGCATAGAGCAGCACGGAAAAGATTATTACTTTCTATCTCCCGAAGATTTTAAAAAGAAAATTGATACTGATCAATTCATCGAGTGGGAAGAAGTGTATGAAGGTAATTTTTATGGCACCTTAAAAGAAGAGATCGAACGTCTTTGGTCTGAAGGCAAGAATGTTATTTTTGATGTTGATGTAAAAGGCGGACTAAGCCTGAAGAAATATTTTGGTGACAAAGCGTTAGCAATATTTGTAAAGGTACCTTCACTCGAAGTATTGAAAGAACGATTAAAAGACCGCGGCACCGAATCAGAAGAAAGTCTATCTCGCAGACTTTTCAAAGCCCAATTCGAAATGTCATTTCAGGATAAGTTTGATGTTATTCTCGTAAATGAAACTCTAGAAAAATCATTGACAGAAGCGCAGCAGCTGTATGATGATTTTAAAGCCAAATAGTTGCATTGAAACTTCGTGTACGATTTTGTAGTTTTACAAAAGGTAATACCTAAGATATAGAAACATGAATTCAAAAATCACACTTACTATAAATTCGGATGTGATTAAGTCTGCCAGACAACTTTCTAAGAAGAAAGGAGAAAGTCTTTCAAAAATAGTTGAGGGTTATTTAAAAAAGGCATCTACACCAATTCGATCAACAAAGAAAAACCGTTCCGTTATAACACTGAGGGGAATTCTCGGCAAAGCTGCAAAGGATTTTGACTACAAGGATGAGCGTTATAAATACCTGATGGAAAAACACAAGTGATGGGTGCCCCGTTGTTTTTAGACACCAATATTATTCTCGATCTGGCGCTCAATCGAGCCGAATTCGTTAAAGATGCGGAAGAACTATTTAAATTAAAAGATCAGGGCAAAATCGAGATATACATCTCAGCACTTACATTAGCCAATGTTGCTTACATTGCAGAGAAGCATGACTTAAATCCTTTTGATGTTGTAGAAAAGTTTTTGGAGCTTATTCATGTTGTTGAACTTGAGCCATTCTTCTTTAGACAAGTAATAGATTCTGACTTTACTGATTTTGAAGACGGACTACAGTATTTTAGTGCTTCAAAAGTAAATGGATTGGAAGCCATTATTACAAGAAACGTAAAGCACTTTAAGTCTTCTTTAATTCCTGTGTTTACACCCAATGAATATCTAAGAACAAAAAGACCGTGAACTCAAATCAGAAAATCGGTTTATTTTTCGGCTCTTTCAACCCCATCCACATCGGGCATTTGATTATTGCCAACATCATGGCGGAGACTACCGATTTAAAAAAGGTATGGTTTGTAGTATCGCCCCAAAATCCTTTTAAACCCAGCAAATCATTACTGCATGAGTTCGATCGATACGATATGGTGCGTCAGGCGATTCACGATCATTATAAGTTAGAAGTAAGTGATGTAGAATTTAATCTGACGAAACCCAGCTATACCATTCACACCCTTGTTCATCTTCATGAAAAACATCCCGATAAAGAATTCAAAATTATTATGGGAGAAGACAACCTGACGGGCTTTACAAAATGGAAAAATCACGAACGCATTTTAGACGACTATGGACTCTATGTTTATCCAAGACCTGGTGTAACAAATTCAGAACTTACACGTCATCCAAACGTTAAGATGGTGGATTCACCCATGCTCGATATTTCGGCAACATTTATTCGCAACTGCATCAGAAAAAACCAATCGATACGTTATCTGGTGCCGGATGTGGTAGATGAAATAATTCGGGCACGAGGTTTCTACAAAGATTAAGATCAACCCAAAACTTCTTTCGCTTGGCTCCTCATTACAAATTTATTCTCGTCATCATTTTTAGTTTGTCAGGCTTTTGCGCACAGGCCACAGGTATTCGTGGCAACATTAAAGACGATGCCAAAAATCCGTTGGCGTATGCCACCATTTTTGTAAAACAAACCGGCTCGGGATCTACCTCTAATGCGAATGGCGATTATGAAATCGTTTTGCCACCGGGTACATACGAATTAGTGTATCAATATCTCGGCTTCGAAACACAAGTACATACAGTAGAAGTTACTTCCGGATTTGAAGTCCTCAATGTAACTATGAAAACACAAACCACTCTTCTGGAAACCGTTATTGTAACTGGAAATGATGAAGATCCCGCGTACACTATTATGCGGAAAGCCATCGGAAAAGCAAAGTATCACACGCAACAGTTAGATGGGTATACAGGTAGAGTATACATTAAAGGTGTAGGTAAATTAAAGGACTATCCGTGGCTAGCAAAGAAAGCGTTGGCGAAGGAGGGCATTAAGAAGAATAGTGTTTTTGTTACGGAGTCGGTGAGCGAAGTTAAATATACTCGCCCGAACAAAGTTGAAGAGAAGGTGCTGTCCATTCGGAGCGATGGTAAAGATAATAATACCTCCCCCAATCAATATATCAACGGAAGCTTTTATGAACCTGAAGTAGTGGAGACTATTTCACCGTTATCGCCTCGTGCGTTTTCGTATTACAAATTCGAGTATCAGGGAACGTTTAAAGATCGTGAGTATGAGGTAAACCGCATTAAAGTTACACCGCGATCGAAAGGTGATAATGTTGTGGAGGGCATGCTTTTCCTTGTAGAAGATTGGTGGAGCATACATAGTTTTGACTTTACAACCACACGATCAGGAATAACTGTTCATCTCAGTTCGGTTTGCGCACCGATCGAAGACAAAGTGTGGATGCCGGTTTCACATCAGTTTGATATCAACGGGAAGTATCTGGGTTTTGAATTTGAATACAAGTATCACGCCACCACTAGCGATTATAAAATTAAACTTAATCCACAGGTGTACGTGGAAGTAAAAAAAATGGAGGTGATTGATGAGAAGAAAGAACCGATAGAAGCTAAGAAAATTCAACAGCAACAGGGTAAACAAAAAGGAAAGGATGTTAAGAATCAACAACTTCAGGAACGTTTAGCTTCTGGAAAAGAAATTACAAACAAAGAATTAAAAACGTTGGTGAAAGAATATGAAAAACAAGAACAGAAACAACAGAAGGAACCAGAAGTGATTTCGGATGTAACGTTCAAGATCGATAGCCTTGCCTATAAAAAAGATTCTACTTATTGGACGGAGATCCGCCCTATTCCGCTAACCACAGAAGAAGTGAAGGGCTATGAAAAAATGGATAGCATGAGTGTGGTGGAAAGAAAGAAAGAAGCCGGAGATAGGTTAAAAGCATCGAAGCATAAAGGCTTTCAACCTTGGGATATTTTAATTGGAGATAGTTACAAAGTAGGCAAGTACGCAAATTTTAAAATCCACATGCCCATGCCAGGGTTCAATACCGTGGAGGGATTAAATCTCATCTATAAACTTTCATACGGTGTTATTTTGCAAGACACCAACAAGACGAAATTAAACATTACCCCTAGCTTTCGATATGCCTTTTCGCGAGAGGTATTTTCCGGACAACTAAATTTTAAACTACGCAATAAAAAATACACATTCGAAGCAACGGGCGGGCGGTATATAAAACAGTACAACACAGACGAACCTATTCTCCCAATTGTAAATGACATCACGACTCTTTTCTTTGAAAAGAACCTGATGAAAATTTACGAACGCGAATTTATTGATTTGTCTTTTAGCAGAAACGTCAATTTATTTTTGACGCTACGAGGAACAGCTTCTTGGGCACAGCGAAGAGAATTGTTTAACAATTCAAATTATAAATTAATTGACTGGAATGGCGTAGAAGGATATACTGATAACAGACCCTTGAATGATGAAATAGTGTCAACTGAATTTCTAACCAATCAAGCCATGATTGCATCGGTAGGAATAACAACGCGACCGTGGTTGAAGTATCGGATTCGGAACGATCGAAAAATAGAAATCAACAACTCATCACCAACGTTTTCCTTTGATTATCGAAAAGGATTTAACGATGTGTTAAACAGCGATGTTGATTTCGATCAGATTGAATTGGGAGTGCGTCATCAACTCAGTGTAGGTGTACGCGGTAAACTTGATTTTAATTTACGCGGAGGATTGTTTTTGAATTCAAACAAAATGTATTTCACGGACTACAAACATTTTCTGGGCAATGAAACTCCGTTTGTTACAACCGATCCTGTCGGAAGTTTTAGGTTGTTGGATTATTATAAGTTCAGCACGTCTGATAAATACTTTTCAGGTAACGTGCATTATCAGTTTAGAAAATTCCTTGTCACCAATATTATGTTAGTTCGCATGGCAGGCATTCATGAAAATGTTTTTGTGAATTATCTGGCAACGCCAACCTCTAAAAATTATACCGAGGTAGGATACACCATTGACGGCATTCTCCGCATTTTCAGATTGGAAGCAGCAGCAGCTTTTCAAGATGGTAAATATCTGAATTACGGTTTCCGCATTGGAATTGCTTCCAGTATCAGTGTAAACTTCTCCGACAATTAATGGTTGATTGTTAATCGTTGTTGGCGTCTAACAATGAACCACTTTAACGAGCAACTTCCTTCTTCTACTTTAAGAGCAAATCATTTACCTTCAACCCTCCATTGTAAGTTGTACTTTTGAGTTATGCAAATCAACCTCGATGAATTCTTACAACTTCGTCATCAGCTTCCGATCGTTGATGTGCGTTCGCAAGGAGAATTTCACGAAGGACACATTCGCACAGCAATCAATATTCCATTACTCAACAATGAAGAGCGTATTACTGTAGGCACAGACTACAAACAAAAAGGTCAGGCGGAAGCCATCAAAACCGGATTTCGTTTAGTGGGTCCGCGTCTTCATGATATTGTTACGCATGCTCAACACACCAGCAACGAAATGATTGTGCATTGCTGGCGTGGAGGAATGCGCTCGTCAAATTTTTGTCAGTTTGTTGAAATGGCAGGCGTGAAGACTCACCAGTTAAAAGGTGGTTATAAAGAATACCGTCAACATGCTGTTGAATCGTTTGCCAAACCTTTTCAGTTTCTTGTTTTGGGTGGATGCACGGGAAGTGGTAAAAGTGAAATCCTTCATGCGCTTTCGCAAAAGGGTGAACAGGTAATTGATCTTGAAGGACTAGCACATCATAAAGGTTCTGCGTTCGGTGGCTTGATGATGCCCGCACAGCCGACTACTGAACAATTTCAAAATGAATTATTTGAAGAAATTTCAAAGTTCGACACCAACAAACGAATCTGGATTGAAGATGAATCGATTGCCATCGGAAAAATTTTTCTTCCGCAGGATTTGTGGCGAACAATGAATATCAGCACGGTGGTAGAAATGAAAGTAGATAAATCCGTTCGCGTAGAACGATTGGTAGAAGAATACGGAAAAGCCAACCAAGAAGAATTTTTGGAAGCGATGACAAACATCACACAAAAATTAGGCGGACAACATTTCAACGCAGCGAAAGAAAAATTAATGCAAGCCGATATGTTTGCTACTATTGACATATTGCTTACCTATTACGACAAAGCTTACCTTCGCGGATTGGAGAAAAAAAAGAAACGAATAAAATTAGAATCATCGTGGGACGGAATTTCATCCGCTCGTTTTGCAGAAGAATTAATTAAAAAGACGAACGCACTTCAGCAGTAATGCAGACAATGGAAAAAATCAAACTTACACAATACAGTCACGGAGCAGGATGCGGATGTAAAATTTCACCAGCCGTACTGGATAAGATGCTTCATTCTGATTTACCCAAGGCGTTGTTTCCGAATTTATTGGTTGGCAACGAATCGAAAGACGATGCTGCTGTGTTTGATCTGGGTGATGGAACTTGCATTGTAAGCACAACGGATTTTTTTATGCCGATTGTAGATGATCCCTTTACCTTCGGTGCAATCGCTTCGGTTAATGCGATCAGTGATATTTATGCGATGGGCGGAGAACCGTTGATGGCCATTGCCATTTTAGGTTGGCCGATTAATAAAATCGCACCCGAAATTGCAAAGGAAGTATTAGAGGGAAGTCGTAAGGTTTGTGCAGAAGCAAAAATTCCACTGGCGGGTGGGCATAGCATTGATTGTCCGGAGCCGGTGTTTGGTTTAGCCGTTACCGGAAAATTGAAAAAGGAAAATCTAAAACGAAATGATACTGCCCGCGAAGGATCCGTTTTATATTTAACAAAATCATTGGGTATCGGTATCATCACCACAGCACAGAAGAAAGGTATTGTTGAAGAGCAACATTATCAGCAAGCCGTTCAATCGATGTTGACCTTGAATACATTTGGTGCTCAGGTCGGAAAATTAAATTATGTAAGTGCGATGACGGATGTTACGGGTTTCGGATTGCTTGGGCATTTAGCAGAAGTGTGTGAAGGAAGCGGACTCTCAGCTAAGATTCATTTTAATGCTGTTCCAAAATTTGATTTTCTTCATCACTACATTCAACAAAAAAGTATGCCGGGTGGAACTACGCGCAATTGGGAAAGTTATGGAATGCATGTAAGCGATATCACCGAAGATCAAAAAGCAATTCTGGCCGATCCTCAAACCAGCGGAGGATTATTAGTAGCCGTTGATGAGAACAAGACAGAAGAATTTGAAAAGCTTGCCCGTGAACACGGAATGAATCTTTCACCTTTTGGTATGATGGTGAAACGCGAAGCGAAATTAATCGAAGTTGCTTAGAGCCGATCATGCTTGGAGGATAGCAAAGATGGAGGTGCGTATCAAAAACCATCAAGTCGAGGGAACTCCAGAATTCACATTGAACCGAGATTTTGCAATAGAGCTATTCTGAACTAACCCGTAAGACTTAGTGGCAGGTTTATATTTTTAATATTTGAGAATAGGCCTTCATACCATTGTCTTCTTTTGAGTGGTACGGA
>JBKJOF010000018.1:0-6894 GCA_046595655.1 Chryseolinea sp.
TTTTGGTTTTATCGATTTCTGCAATCTCTTTGGCAAACGAACTTCCCGTAACGTTGATATTAATCGCGTTGGGTATTCTTCCACTATTAAATTCACCTTCTGTTCTTACATCTAATAAAATGGCACTCTTTGTTTCGTTCATCATTTGTTGAAACTCCTGACTGCTCAGTGTTTTATAGAATTTCATTGTTGCTTCTGTGTTCATTGTGATTCAGTATTATTTCTTGTTTAACGTTTTCGTACATACATAATCTGTACGCGGCACATCAGTTTGTGCAATGGATTTAAAGCCACCGCTGATGTCAATAATATTATCCCATCCACGCGCTTTCAGAATAGAAGCCGCAATCATGGAGCGATAACCACCGGCACAATGCAAATACACTTCTCGTTCTTTTGGAATTTCAGCTAGGTGACTGTTCAGAAAATCCAATGGAACGTTTACGGCATTCTCAATATGCTCTGCCTGAAACTCACCTGGCTTACGCACATCAACCACATACAGGTTATTATTTTTGAATCGTCTGGCAAATTCATTTGAATCGATCGACTCAATACGATCTACATCTTTACCAGCCTGAAGCCAGCTTTTAAAACCACCTTTCAAATGCCCGATTGTATTGTCAAACCCAACACGTGCGAGACGTATTACTACTTCCTCTTCACGACCTTCATCTGTTAATAGCAAAAGTGGATGTGCTACTCCCGGAATTAAAGCACCAACCCAGGGAGCAAAACTCCCATCAATACCAATGTTGATGGAATTAGGAATAAATCCCTTCCTAAAGGTCGATGCCTCACGTGTGTCTAATACCAAAGCACTGGTCTCATTGGCGATCAATTCAAATTCTTCTGCGCTCAGTGCCTGCATACCTTTGTTGAGCACGGTGTCAATACTTTCATATCCTTCTTTGTTCATTTTAACATTCTCGGGAAAATAGGATGGCGGTGCAAGCAAACCATCGGTTACTTCGCTGATAAACTCCTCACGTGTCATGTCTGCTCTTAGCGCGTAATTAACTTTCTTTTGATTACCCAAAGTATCCACCGTTTCCTTCATCATGTTTTTTCCACAAGCTGAACCAGCACCATGTGCCGGATAGACGATAACATCATCCGCCAATATCATGATCTTGGTGCGAAGTGAATCATAAAGCAAGCCGGCTAATTCTTCTTGCGTCATGTGCACAGACTTTTGAGCCAAATCGGGGCGACCTACATCACCTAAAAAAAGTGTATCGCCACTGAAGATCGCATGATCCTTTCCCTCTTCATCAATGAGAAGATAGGTTGTTGATTCCATCGTATGACCAGGAGTATGTAATACCTTGATGGTGATGTTGCCAACTTTCAATACTTCACCATCGTAAGCGATGTGCGCTTTAAATTTGGGTTCCGCAGTTGGGCCGAAAACAATCGTTGCGCCAGTCTTAGCAGCCAGATCTAAATGACCCGATACAAAGTCAGCATGAAAATGTGTTTCTAAGACATACTTGATCGTAACGCCATCGGCATTTGCTTTTTCTATATAGGGTTCTACCTCGCGAAGAGGATCAATAATGACTGCCTCATTCCCTGAACGGACGTAGTATGCTCCCTGTGCAAGACATCCTGTATAAATCTGTTCTATGTTCATATATTAATAATGTTTGCTGTTATTTTCTGATTACGGGTACAAATTTCGGAATAAGGGATTTACTGTTCAGTGATTAAAGTCACGTAGCGGATTTAGATAATAATTTCTTTTACCACAATGTACATGGCCATCAAAAGCGCAAACCAGCCGAAACCCGATTTCAGGTTATTTCCTTTAACAAACTTGGATAGGTAAGTACCGAGGAAAACACCCGCTATAGCCAGAACCGTGAGAATCAACATAAAGGAAAAATCAATCTGAGTGAGGATATGAAAATCTCCCAAAAACCCCACTAATGAATTAACAGCAATAATGATCAACGATGTTCCTATTGCCTTCTTCGTTGGAAGGCCTGCGAGTAAAACCAATGCAGGAATAATAAGAAAGCCTCCACCAGCACCAACAATTCCTGACAGAACCCCAACGATTAATCCCTGAAGAAGAATCATAAACAAGCTAGGTGTGATCAAATGATTTTCACCATTATCTTTTTGTTTGTCTATAATCATGCGAATGGATGCTGCCATCATGATGATTGAAAAGAAAATCATAATGGCGATATTTTTTGTCAGGATAAATGAGCCGAACGTAAGAATTGTGTCCGGAATATGCGGCAGCAAATAATGTCGGGTGAGATAAATTGCGATAGTGGATGGAATAGAAAATAAGATTGCGCTTTTGATGTCAACCAATTTATTCAATGCACTTCGTAGCCCACCAACAAGGGAAGTGGTTCCAACAATAAATAATGAATAGGCTGTAGCAAGCGTTGGCTCGATATGAAATAAGTAAACGAGCACTGGTATGGTAATGATTGAACCACCGCCTCCAATCAATCCTAGCGATATTCCGATGAGTCCTGATGCCAGATAGCCAACTATATTTTCCATTTCCTTGAATTTCAATACAAAGGTCATGGATACTAACAACAAACTCCGTGACTTTGGTCACGCAGGCATTACAAACTCAGGCGGATAATTTCGTTTCGGGAAACGGAAATACTTTTTTGGGCTTCGAGTTTCTTGAGAAGTCGCGAAATAACTTCACGGGATGAATTAAGATCATCAGCAATCTCCTGATGGGTGATTGAAAGTTTATTTGCTCTCTGCGCTTCGAACTGACGCTTCAGGTAAGACTCCAGTTTTTCATCCATCGAATGAAAAGCTACTTGGTCAATTACCTGTAACAATTCTTCAAAGCGGGAGCGATAGGTTTCCAAAACAAAGTAATACCAACTCTTGTGATCTTTCATCAATCCATCCATGTATTGAATGGGAATCGTTAATGCTTTCACATGAGTAACGGCTTTCGCTTTAATGGCGCTTGGTTCATTCTTTGTCGCACAGATCATGGACAGTGCACAGGCATTTCCTTTTTCCAGGTAGTACAAAAAAAATTCTTCACCTTCATCTCCTTCACGATAGAGTTTTACTCTACCATCCAGTATCAATAACGAATTCTTAAAATACTGTCCCGGCCGCATCAGCATCGTTCCTTCTTCAAACTCGGTAACTTGACCTATTTTTTCAAGATGCTCAATGAGTTCTGTATCAAATTGCGGGAATAATTGATGGAGTTGCATGTTGGTTGAATCTATAACTATACGCTACGATCAAAATTAACCAATTAAAGCCCAAGGCTTCCAAAGACATTTAAGAAAAGTAATTCAATGTCTTTGGAATATTACACCATGCTAGAGTCGACAATGGATAATTGAACAGAGTGCTTAAAAAAAGTGAAAACGAAATTGAAGAGGAATACCATAAGGCGTTATTAATAGTCACTCGTCAGGTGGGTTTTGCTTCGAATACGGATGGAACCATTACCACTGACGCAAAAAAGTGAGATATATGCAACTCATTAAAAGAATTATGTAACACGTAAGGTTCCATTTATTTGGTGCTTTAGATTCTATCATTTTATTAAAGAATATTTTCGAGGCAGAATGAATGACGTTAGATCAAATGTTTATCCATTTGAAATACGTCAGCCCATACAATCGGGCATGACAGCCGAAGTGATGGACAGCAAAAATCTTGATTTCAAAAAGAGTAGAAGCAAGGAAAAATGATTTTAAATAACCTTAAAAAATAAATGAAATGAGAATATTAATGGTATTGACATCCCACAGCGCATTGGGAAATACAGGAGAAAAAACCGGTTTTTGGGTTGAAGAATTTGCAACGCCATATTATGTGTTGGTAGATGGAGGAGCAGAAATAACCATTGCATCACCAAAAGGAGGTCAGCCACCGGTCGATCCCAAAAGTGAATTGGCAGATGCTCAAACACCTGCAACAAAAAGGTTTTATTCAGACAATGTTTTAATCGATAAGGTAGCTCATTCATTAAAGCTAAGGGATATAAAACAAGATGATTATGACGCAGTTTTTTATCCTGGCGGCCACGGGCCTTTATGGGATTTAGCGACTGATAAAACATCGATCAAATTAATTGAAGCATTTTACAATAATCAAAAGCCAATCGCTTTTGTATGCCATGCACCTGCAGCATTGATTAATGTAAAAGCAATAAATGGAGAACCACTTGTAAAGGGTAAACACTTAACTGGTTTTTCAAATACCGAAGAAGAAGCCGTTAAATTAACGGAAGTAGTACCTTTTTTATTGGAAGATGAACTCACGAAACATGGCGCGCATTATTCCAAAGGAGCTGATTGGGAGTCTTATGTAAAACAAGATGGTTTATTGATAACAGGTCAAAATCCAGGTTCTTCAGAGGCCGTAGCCGAGTTAATTTTAGAAACACTCGAAGGAAAAAGAATGACGGTCGCAACAGAGGAAACGAAAGATGCGCACAACTAATCTATTACACTTGAGCGCAATTCAATAGCCTGAACGAAGGAACGAAGTGAAAGCGGTGCGAACTACGAGTAAGGCCACACGGCAATTGTTTTGGGTTGGAGCAGCGGCTTTAGGTTTACTTGTAAGATGAATAATTTTCTCTGTAGATTAACGATAAATATGAGAATCATTCTCTTAACTCAAACCATGCCTATTTTCTATAATGAACTGACCAAACGTATTGGGTTGATGCCCCGTAATTGACACTATAGAATCAGTAATGATTGGTTCTTTTTGAAACCTTGGTAAGTAGTGAAGCATAATCATTACCATGATTAGCATAGTTGGGATTCCTTCCTTACTTTTTACCATGAAAAATTTAAGTACGCTGGGTGATTCATAGCGAATTTCAGTATTCAATAAGTTGCTAAGTTCCGCAGCCATTTGTAAGAATGTTAGTTTTTCATTACACGTAAGCTCATACACCCGATTCAGGTGCTTGTTGGGTTCTATTAATACTTTAGCAGCAACCTCGCCAACATCACTAACATCTACTAATGTAAATTTAGAATTGCCTGCGGGTAAAAAAATTCTTTTGTTCTCTACTAACTCATGACGTAAGGTGGTAGTGAAATTTTGCATAAAATAGGCTGGCCTTAAAAATGTATAACGTATTTTACTTTCGCGAATTAATTTTTCAATTTTATGGTGGGGTATAATTTTGCTTTTTTCTACGCCTTGCACCGATAGAAACACAATATGACTTACCGAACATTCAACCGCCATTTGAATAAGCGGTTTGAATATTTTATTTACATCCGAAAGCTGTGGAGGCCTCAATAAAAAAAGCACATCACAGTTTTCAAAGGCTGGCTTGTGCGTTTTACTGTCTGTAAAATCAAATTGAATAAGATGGATTCGAGGATTATCTAACATTGGTTTTTCCTTAACTACATCCCTAACGCCAGCAACTATTTTTAAATCATGATCGAGTTTAAGTAACGATTTGATTACTTCCATTCCAACATTTCCTGTTGCGCCTGTGATCATTATATTTTGCATTGGTAAGTAGTTTATTTTAATAATTTAAATTTCTCTGTTCTCACTATCAACCCATATCCATATCAAAAAGATGCACGGAGCTCACGTTCATTTCTTGCAAGATTTTTAGGTTTATAAACTATGACCGTTAGTATTCCCCAAGCCGTTATTAATATTCCCATATAGTTTACAATGTTTTTGTCGACAAGATCCGCAGTGAATGCAATGTCTATGGTTGAGTGAAAAATAGCGCAAATTAAAATACTTGCTCTTGAAGAGTTGTAAAGCCAGGTCAACAAAATGCTGCCAGTTAATAAACTAAAAATCCAACCAAAAATTCCAGCAGCGTCCATTGTTACATACCCAGGCCGGTAAAAGAATAGTGGTAAATGCCACAGTGCCCAGAAGACAGTTAGTACAAGGCTTGCAGTCAGTGCGTTCAATTTGTTTTGAAGTCGCGGTAATGCAAAACCACGCCAACCTACTTCTTCACCAAAGCCAAAGAAAATGAGGTTGTAAATAAAGAATGTTACCAAGTTAAAGTTTGGAAATTCTTTTGTCGTTAAAAGTCCTGAAAGATTTATTGGTGTACTGTTAATGAAATAGTCAATTACAGCGGCAACAATGGCAAGTATAAATGGGCTGAAGAGTGCGATGGTTAAATAAATGAGAGGCTTAGCCTGAAGGCACTTTTTTAATAGCTCTTTTAGCCCATCGTTTTTGAAATAAATCCAAGTGGTTAGAAATGAAGCAAGCAAGGGCCCTAGTCCTCCGAGTGCGTGCTGAAAGGGTAAAGTGTGTAAATCGACCAACCCGAAAATGTTTCCATATAACGGAAACCAAATTGTCCAAGAGATCAGGTAAGCCAGCCCAAAGTATGTGAGTAATTGTTTCATTGTCTAATGCTATTTTCTTGTACTGTCAATTTCTATTTTGACTGGTTTTTTGAATCTGTTCTTTCTAATCAATGATTTTAAATACTCTCTTTAATAGTTGAATAAAAACCACAGGAGTGATACTAATGCCTAGTATTACTAGCCAGACACTACCCGTGATTGTTTGAAGTCCCAATATTTCCTTTAGGGGCGCAAACCAATAAAAGACTCCGATGATTAAAATACAAATCAGTAAGGCAGACCAAACAAAATAATTAGTTGTAACCTCATTCCTGATAAAGGAGACTTTTCTGGAAGATAGATTTAGCACATGCCATAGTTGTGAGAGGGCAAGACTGAAGAATGTAATGTTGTTACACAGTTGCGCATCGTATTTCAAATAATAGCTACAATACCATGTTACCAGTATGATTGGTAAGGCCAAGAGCAGCGCATATACAATTATAGAAATCCAATCCTTTTTTATGATAATATTTTCCTGGGGATTGCGTGGTGGTAATTGCATAATCAACGCATT
>JBKJOF010000169.1:0-11394 GCA_046595655.1 Chryseolinea sp.
AAATTTAGTGACCAACGCTACATGGAATGACTTCTGGTTAAACGAAGGATTCACCGTTTATTTCGAAACGCGCATCATGGAAAAATTATATGGACGTGATTATGCTGAGATGCTGGCTTCTTTAAATCTTCAAGATCTAAAAGATGAAATAAAATCTCTAACAAATGATGGACGCGCTGCCGACACGAAACTCAAACTCAATCTTGAAGGAAGAAACCCAGATGATGGCGTAACCGAAATCGCTTATATCAAGGGATATTATTTTTTGCGTTCCATTGAAGAACAACACGGTCGCGATAAATTCGATACGTTCGTAAAAGATTACTTCAAACAAAATGCCTTTAAGGCAATGACAACTGAAAGCTTCATTCCATTTATTAAAGACTATTACAAAAAACAATTTAATGTAACGCTAGAAGATACTTTCTTCAATGCATGGATTTTTACAGAAGGATTACCTGCTGATTGCCCTGCACCTGAATCGGTAAAATTCAAAGAAGTAGATAAGGTGCTCAACAACTGGAAAGCAACACAAAAACTGGAAAGCAGTACAATCAAAAACTGGAGCACACACGAGTCGCTTCATTTCCTGAAAAATTTACCCAAGACACTTTCAATCCAACAAATGAAAGTTCTTGATAATGTAGGACACTTCACCGCTTCCGGAAACGCGGAGATCATTACAGTTTGGGGAACGCTTGCTATTCAACATGAGTACGAAGATGCTTATCCAAAAATAGAAACATTTCTTATCAACACTGGGCGAAGAAAATTCCTTATGTCTTTATACAGCGAAATGATTAAGACTGAAGATGGAAAAAAAAGAGCTTTATCTATCTACAAAAAAGCCAGACCGAATTATCATTTTGTGGCTACGAGTAGTTTGGATAAGTTGTTGAAGTAGAATTTGAAAAATGAAATTAGGGTTCCTTATTTTGTAATTGTTTGTGGTAAGTTATTAAATGATCTTAAAATGAAAACTATTCCTTTGCTGCTGGCCATTGTAGTACTTACCAGCTACAAATCAAATGTAGATCTAGGTAATCCGACAATCCAAGCAGTATGCAGAGCTACCTTAGCAAATGGGCAAACTGTAGATGGCTTTATAACTCTCGGATATGGAGGATATGATGGATTTTGGATGAATGGAATTTTTATTGACTGTGGCGATAATTACAAACATGTAATTCCATATACGTTAGATTTTAGAATATTAATCAAGAAAAGTAATTCTGAATACACACTCGTTATCAATTCAAACACAAGTAATTTCGGTAATGTTAAAGGAGTTTATGCCCTGCAATGGATTGACAATCCATCCCCTTACAATTCAAAGACAACTAGATTTGAAGAGAATAAAACAGGCAAGTTTTTTTACCAAAAAACTCAGCTCGAAAAGAAATACAAAATTTTAGATAGCCTAACTCTTTACCAAGAACTCTCATCATCAACTTATTTAGACTCAAATGAAAAATTAAAAAGCATAAAGCTTAAATTTTCTGAGATAGCCTCTTTGGATTTACTTGAGAATCCTGGAGATAAGTGGATAGAAGAAATTAACAGAAAGACTGACAAAGCTCATGAAATTTACAATACGGAAGAAAGCTCAGGCGATTTTCTAGAAGCTGCATGGTATCACGACATTGTTTCTCAAAAACTACTACTTGAGAACTATCAAAAAATGATTGAATTCAATAACAAGAGGTAATAGGTAAATATCTTTATTGGTTTTCTTCATCTTAGCCGCTGTAGTGTTCTTCTCCATCAATAGCATAAAAACCAGAAGCAATTAAATAATAATATTTACCTTATCCATTCAAAAAAAATCGAATATCTATAAACAGAAA
Organism: Chryseolinea sp.; assembly: GCA_046595655.1. Lineage (GTDB taxonomy): Bacteria > Bacteroidota > Bacteroidia > Cytophagales > Cyclobacteriaceae > Chryseolinea. Next base: position 1,848 of record JBKJOF010000169.1, read on the forward strand.
TTCTTAAATTTGATAGGTAAACAAAACGATCATGAGCACCCTCGATTTAAAATCAGATCTTCACAATATCCTAGATAAAATAGAGAATGAGCAACTTCTGCGAACGATATATGATTTTTTAAAACAGAGCGAGAATGCTAAGGAAGGACAAATTTGGAAGACGTTGAGTGAAGAACAAAAAAAAGAAGTTTATCAATCGTACGCTGAATCACAAGATAATAATCTTGTTGATTGGAATGATGTTAAGAAAAATTTATAACCAGCATCTTCATCAATAAATAATAGTTGAAGCATGCAACCAGTCTGGTTGATGAACGTTGTCTCTAATTCCCTAATCAAATAATCAATGAAAATCAAAAATGTACCGCTGAATAAAAAGACTCTCATCCGATGGAAAGTCTATTTTGATAGGTCCAGAGTATACATTGGGTATCTACAGTTCTTTTTGCTTGGAATCGTTTCCATTCAATCCTTCAAAGACGAGCAATGGGCAGAAATGATTTTTAAATATGCGTTAGTTTCAATTCCTGTTGGTTTAGTTTTATTTATTCTCTTATCACTAATATTAGGCTATCTGGATTCTAAACTAGGTTTCCGTGAAGAAGAGTTGAGAAATCTTTCCAAGTCAAATCCGGTAATGATGGAAATGCTCGATCAACTTAAAGAAATCAATAAGAAGATAGAATCATTGGAAGAAAAGACTCGTTGACGAAGATATAACAATAAAATAACCAACTTTTGATAATGAAACCATCAGGCTACTCCGGAACTCCGCTGGCGAAAAAGCTAGGCATCAAAGAAGGATTTAAAATTCGGATAGTCAATCCACCGGATTATTATTTTGAACTCTTTGATGATCTACCTAAAAATATCACGATTGCAAAAGATAAAAAGTCAAAGAAAAATCTTATTCACTATTTTACTAAACGGCTAGCAGATTTAGAAAAAGATATTATCCCGTTGCGAAATGAAATTGAAATGAATGGAATGATCTGGATTTCCTGGCCCAAGAAAGCTTCTAAAGTGGTTACTGATATTATTGAGGATAACATCCGAAACTTAGCTCTAGCCAATGGACTTGTCGATATAAAAGTCTGTGCTGTGGACGAGATTTGGTCTGGACTAAAACTGGTTATTCCTGTAAAACAAAGAGGCACCGAAAAATAATTCACTCACAGCGCAATGCCTCTACAGGATTTGACCGAGCAGCTTTTATAAAATGATAACTTACCGTTAGCCACGCGATTCCTGCGGCCGTCAATCCACTCAATAAAAACACGACAGGCCCAAGTTCAATTCTATATGCAAAAGTGTTGAGCCATTCATGCATAGCATACCATGCCAATGCCGATGCGATCACAAATGAAATACCGACCAGCATCATAAACTCTTTCGATAGCATTGAATTTACGGATGCAACGGAAGCTCCCATTACTTTGCGAATACCAATTTCTTTTGTGCGTTGCTCGGCTGTGAACGATGCTAGTCCAAGTAGTCCAAGGCATGCAATGAAAATGGCAATACTACTCATCGCACTGAAGAGTTGCCCCAATCTCTGCTCTTCCCGAAAGAGTTCATCATAGTTTTCATCCAGAAAAGAATATTCATAGGGTTCATTGCTTGCAAATTTTTTCCAAACTCTTTCTACTGAACCAACAGCGTCTTTTGCATTACCTTTATATCGAATCAGCATGCAGATTGACTTATCCTTATTCAGAAGAATAACCAAGGGTCGTACTTTCGTTTTAAATGATTCAAAGTTGAAATCTTTCACTACTCCGATAACATTCATACCTGGGCCCGATCCCGCTCCATCACCCGTCAATTTTTCATTGAGTGGATTAGTCCAGCCAAGTTCTCTAACCGCTGCTTCATTAATAACACATGCTGTGGAATCGGAAGCTAATTCATCAGAGAAAAACCGTCCTTGAGAAAGCTTAATATCAAGGACATCAATATGATTATGGTCTGCAGAATACATGGGGAATGCGATATCTTTCGTAGTGCCTTTTGCTCGATAAAGACCAACCATATCTATTCCTGGAAAATTATTGTTTGTATAACTAGCATTTACAATTCCATTTTGTTTCTTCAACTCATTCAAAAATGCTTGTTGATTGTTTTTCAACAGCTTGGTGTTTTTTAGCACTAATACATTTTGTTTATCCATACCAATATTTCTTTCTTGCATGTAGTGAAGCTGGTTGTAAACTACCATTGTACACGTCATCAGTGCAATGGAAATGCTGAATTGAAATACTACCAATGCGCTTCTTATTCCTTTGCTTTTCATGCCCGATCGAACATTGCCTTTCAATACATCAATGGGCTTAAAAGATGTTAGGTAGAAAGCGGGATAACTTCCCGCCATTAAGGCCACAATAAAAAAAACAATTATCATGGCTACTAGTATCACCGGAGAAAGTATCGTGTTAAATGAAAGTGCCTTTCCCGAAAGCAAGTTAAAAGAAGGTACTAAAAAAAATACTCCTGCAATTGCAATAACCATTGCAGCGAAAACATAGATAAATGATTCAAACAAAAACTGTGCAATCAATTTTGAGCGCACTGATCCAAGCGTTTTACGTAACCCAACTTCTTTTGCTCTGCTGGCAGCCCGTGCGGTGGATAGGTTCATAAAGTTGATGCACGCAATGATTAGAATAAACACACCAACAGCACCCATGATGTAGACATACTTGATATCGCTTGTGGGTGCAAGGCCATCAATTTCAGGATGATACAAATGATTGCTGGATAGTGGATAAGAAAAGAAAGTAAAAATACCTCCCTGCTTTTCAAACTCTTTCATACTAACACCAAAAAAATTCTCTATCTCTGGTGCTTCGTGTTTTGTAATAATGTCTTTGAGTTTTTTTTCGATTGAAAAAAGTGGCGTGTTCTTATTCTTTCGAAAGTAGACATACGTTTCACCGAGATCTCCCCAACGCCCTTGCTTATTTGTTTTATCGGATACAGAAGAGAGCAACATTTCAAATTGAATGTGTGAGTTCGCGGGAGCTTCCTCTGCTACACCCGTTACCTTAAAAGCTTTTTTGTCAATACCTATCGTGATTATTTTACCGAGCGCGGTTTCATTGCCAAAATACTTTTTAGCAAGCGCAGAAGTAAGCACAACCGAATTTGGATCTTTCAAGACCGTTTTAACATCTCCCGCTAACAGCTTATAGCTAAAGAATTCAAAAAAATTGGAATCAGCGTAAAATGCTTTCTGTTCTGTAAACGCTTTATCGTCATACCTCACGATTAGATTTTTTAATGCCCAGGGATTGATGCCTGTTGCATGTTCCACACCCGGAATAGTCGTCACCATTTCTTCAGCAAGTGGTGGACAGGTAGAAGCCATTATGTATTCTTGACCTCCGAAATTGATATGCAGTCCAACGTGGTAAATATCCTCGTAGTCTTTGTGAAAATGATCGAACGTTAATTCGTCATAAATATAGAGGCCAATTAAAAAACAGGACGTAAGGCCAAGGGCCAACCCGGAAATATTTAAAATGGAATAAAACTTGTGTTTGCGAATATTGCGTAGAGCAACTTTAAAGTAATTCTGTAACATGGCATTACGAGTTAGGTACCTGAAAACGTAATGCTTGGATGATGATCACCTTGAAAAAGTTGAACGTTCGGTTAACAACTTTATTCCTTTAAATTTCTTTCGAACAACTTTAGTATTCGTTTATACTCATCTGTCCAACTGCTGGGTTCTACAAATCCGTGATCCTCTACAGGATAAGCGGCCATTTCCCAATTATCTTTTCCCAATTCAATCAATCGTTGTGTTAATAGCACGGCATCCTGAAAATGAACATTTACATCCACCATTCCATGACAGATAAGTAGATGTCCTTTCAATCCTTTGGCATAATAGAGCGGAGAACTTTTAGCATATGCAAGACTATCTCCTACAGGTTCATTGAGAATGTTGGCAGTGTACGGATGATTATAATGTGCCCAATCTGTTACAGGACGCAACGCAGCACCTGCCGCAAATACATCGGGAGTAGTGAACATAGCCATCAACGTGATGAACCCCCCATATGATCCACCATAAATTCCAATTCTCTTCGGATCAATATTGCATTTCTCTACAAGCCAACTTGCACCATCTACGTTATCGGTAAGATCTTTTCCTCCCATGAACCGATATATTCCGGTGCGCCAATCGCGTCCATATCCAGCACTCGCGCGATAGTCCATATCTAAAACGGTGTACCCTTTCTCTGCCAACAAATTATGGAACATGTATTCTCGGAAATAACTGCTCCACCATTTATGCGCGTTTTGAAGATAGCCCGAACCATGCACAAAAATTACAGCAGCACCATTGGATTTTGCTGGACGATATAACCTTGAGTAGATCAAAGATCCATCGCGCGCTTTTATAGTTAACACTTCCGGATCACGCCATGCATACGATTTAAATTCTTCACTCAAAGAAGATGTTACAACCTGTGGCTTTCCGTTCTTCTCCTGAAGGTAAAGCTCCCAAGGTTTATTGCTATAAGAGTATCGAATTGCTAGGTATTTTTCGTTCCGTGAAAGCGATACCTCATTGGCTCCTGTTAATGTCGTGAGTTTTTCAGCCTTCCCTCCCGTTACAGGAAGTTTGTAAAAATGTTTTTCTCCGGGATGTTGTTCATTTGTAGTGAGGTAAAAATATTTTTTATCAACAGACAGTTCTGCAGACTGTACTTCGTACTGTCCTGACGTGAGTGCCTGCTTTTTTTCTGTACGTATATTGTATGTGTATAAATGTGAATACCCTGATTCTTCCGATTGAAACCACAGCGTTGCATTATCTGCGAGCCAACCTATATTATTTGAGGAAACTCCGGGGCCACCTATCCAGGCACTGTCATGCTGATTGTCAATAACGCTTAACTTTTGTGTTGCTAAATCTAAAGAAACAATCCATCGATTCTTATTATCATGAGAGCGAATGGCGAGTACATTATTCTTTCCATCATCCGACCATGATAATTCTGAAAAGTTTACTTCTCTTCCTTCCAGCTTTTTATCTTTCTCTGATTTGTCTTCTCCCTTCGTACTTACCTTGTCCGGATAATTTTTTTTATAATCAGGGATATCAAAGATTTGAGGAAGTGCATCTGTTTTAACTTGCAGAACTGTGTCTTTCTCTATATGATAAACAAACAATTCATACGTGTCTTGTTGAACACCAACTTTTCTGCGCGCTGCAATATCTTCCGTAAAGCCTGATTCTGTGACGTAGTTCGGAACGATCGTGCTCTTGGTTCCCGATGGGCGTTTGTTAAGGCGGTACGTTATAAATTTCTGATCCGGGCTTATCGAAATTTGGTCAACATCATTTTCATCAAGGTAAATTTCTTTTGGTCGTTTACCAGTATGACGATAGGCCATATCTTGCTTTTGAATTTTATCAGCGGCAGTTTTTTTATCTGCTCGCTGTTTTAAAACCTCCATGTAAATCATCTGATCTGCCTTCAACCATTTTTCATGTTCATTGAGTTTAGGCTCCGACTTGTTCTTTCCATTTCGAAAGTCGGTTAACTGACTAAATGTTCCCGTAGCAATTTCCCAAGTGAAAAGATTTATTCCAGATCGGAAAATAATTTTCTTTTCGTCCAGCGAAAATTTAGGATCGTGTTCGTATTCCGTTGTTTGTGTAATGGATGAAATTTTTCCTGAAGCGATATCCAATAAAAAAATATCACCATTCTTGTTGTATGTTTTTTTTGTATGAAGTTTATTATAATCACCATCGATGGATGGAAGACTTCGTCTAACGGCCGGGCTTACCTTCTGGGGAATTCTGTTCGTCAAGGAGATGCTATACAAAGAGTCTCCCAGGTTCTTATCAGGGTTCCAATTAAAATAAAGTCGCTTTCCATCTTCTGACCAAAAAATGCCAGAGGGAGCAACACCTATCCATTTCGGATCACGCATTATTTTTTCAACTGTCAACTCGGTGAGTTGTTGAGCCATCACAGTTGGTGCCATCAAAAGAAAGAATACAAACGTTTTCATAGGTAATCGAATAGGTATCCGAAAACTATGCATAAAAAATTTACTTAAAATGATTATGTGATAAGCGGAAGGTCAATAAAATTTCGATCCATAAGACTTGGATTCGAAATGACTGAATGTTCTAACCACCATTATCAATTGGCGACTAGACCATTCCGTCATTCTATACTTTTTAGATATTACTATTCCGATCGAAGAATTTTTGCTGGGTTAATATTCGCGCCTCGAATAATTTGCAGACTTACTGTTCCCAATGCCAGTATAATCAGAATCACCACGGGAACTACAAACAAATCCCATTCAAGTCCGATACGGAATGCGAAATTACTGAGCCACGAATCAACTCCATACCATGTGAGAGGAAGTGCAATTACACTAGCAATTAAAACCAGTTTTAAGAATTGCCATGAGAGTAATGATAGTATACTGCTTACTGAAGCTCCCAAAACTTTTCGAATTCCGATCTCTTTTAATTTTTGTGTTGTAGTAAACGAAGCAAGTCCCCACAATCCCAAACACGCAATCACAATTGCAAGCATAGCAAATAGGCTAAATATCTTTGCGAATTGCTGCTCGCCTTTGTACTGACTATCAAAAAAATCATCCAGAAAATAATAGTCAAATGGATTGCCCGGGAACGCTTCTTTGTATTGATGTTCGATCTTCTTAATGGTCTCCGTCATATTTGTTCCACTAAGAAGAATTGAAAAGTTCCTTCGAGAGATGGTATCCGCTTTGAAGAGCCACGGTGCCAGTTCAGTTTTGAGAGAAGCCCAATGATAGTTCTTCAGCACACCAATGATAGCAGTTGTGTCTCCCCCAAGGATGATTCGTTCTTGCAAAGCATGTTCTGCATCTCCAAGACCAAAGGCAGTAAGAGATGCTTCATTAATCAATACTGATTTCATATCTGATGCAATCGTAGGATCAAACGCTCTTCCTGCTATTATAGTAATTCCATAGGTTTCAACAAAGTCCGGATCGATCCACACTATACTTCCGCTTTTATCTTCAGATTCCTGCGCACCATCCCTTCGCATACCAGTTCCCCAGTTGTATCCGCCACCTGGAATGGCTCCAGACGTAGTTACATTCACTACTCCCGGAATTTGCTTCACTTCATTCTTTAAAGTGATTAGTCGCTCCTTTGCTCCTTTTTGCGGTACCACGCTTGGCCCGTTTACAATGAGCATTTGTTCCATCTTTAAACCTTTATCCTGATCGCGCATAAACACTACCTGCCGATAAACTGCAAAGGTACCTGCAATGAGAATTAGCGAGGAAGCAAATTGAAATACAACCAAAGCTTTTCGCAATGAAAATCCATCAGTGTTTTTTTCTGATTTTCCTTTTAATACTTCTGTCGTTTTAAAAGAAGATAATACAAATGCAGGATAGACACCAGAAATGAGTGACCCCACTAAAAACAATCCCATAAGGATTAACCAAAAACGATAGTCAGTAAAGTCAAAAGAAAAATCTTTGTTCACGATCCCTCCCATCACTGGCAACAATCCAATGGCGATTATTGTGGCGATGATCACGCCCAAAAAATTAACAAATACCGATTCAAAAATAAATTGCGAAATGAGTTGGCTTCGAAAAACTCCAACCGCTTTTTTTATACCTACCTCCTTTGCACGTTCCAATGCGCGAGCCGTAGAAAGATTAATGTAATTAATCCATGCAATAGCCAAAATAAAAATTGCAATAACAATAAAGAAATACACTGTGTTTACACTCACCGTTGAACTTGTCTCGTAGTTAAGCCCAGGACTTAAATGAATATCGAGAATAGGTTGAAAGGTGAGTACTTCTTTGCTATTTGATGTCGCCAGATCTTTTCCTCTATACTTATCAATAAAGGCTGGCATTTTTTCTTCTACCTTTTTCACATCGGTATGTTCGTGCAACTCCACGTAGGTTACAAAATTATTCCAACCCCATCCATCATCTTGTTGGTACTGTTGCCCTTCTAACAAATTATGAGTAGGGAAAAGGAAATCAAATGTGAAGTGCGAGTTTTGAGGAATATTTTTTAATACAGCCGTTACTTCATAGTCACCATCAGCCCAACCTCCAGAAACCTGTAAAACCTTTCCAATCGGATCTTCCTCTTTACCAAAATATTTGCTCGCCATTTTTTCTGTAATTACAACGGATGCGGGTTTGTCTAACGCTGTATTTAAATCTCCGTGAAGAGAAGAATAGGTAAAGACATCCAGAAAAGTAGAATCTACAAACTGTATGTTTTCTTCATGAAATGTTGAAGGGTCACCATTGTCTCTTTTATAGCTTACTACCGCTCCTCCATACATTGGGTGAGTTCTTATATACGATTTCACTTCAGGTATGTCTGCCAATAACGAAGGGCCTTGTGCATAGGCAGAAATTATATTCGATCCTCGTAATTCTCCATTCGCGTATGAGGTTGTTATTACCCTATATATACGAGGGGCGTTGACGTTAAACCGATCGTAACTCAATTCAAAATCGACATACTTCAAAATGACAAGGCAAACGGCCACACCGATGGCCAAACCAAAAATGTTAATAAAGGAGTACAACTTTCTTTTCAACAGATTGCGAATGGCGAGGGTAAAGTAATTCTTGATCATGGAGCGAAGTGTTTTGGCTGAATTTCTACTAGTGATGTCCCTTAATCCTTTTAAGTTCTACATCATGTTTCTTGGATACTCTTAAAAAAATAAATCGTTACAATATATTCATCAATATTTTTACATCTACTTCCCAACATCGAATCGGCTTGATCGCATCCGATCAAAATCTGTTCGGATATGAACAATCAAACAGAAAGCCAACGGGCAAAATCCGGAACATTCGGGCATTTTGGCCTTGGCACAATTATTAATACTACAATTAGGAATTAATTATTGAGCCATGAAGAAATTTCAATTGGGTGAATTTGAAGAGGTGGTAATGCTTACCGTGGGGGTATTGTACAAAGATGCTTACGGAGTCTCCATCAAGAAAGATATTGAAACCAGACTTTCGCGCAATGTTAGCGTTGGAGCTCTGCAAACTGCCCTCAAAAGATTAGAAGACAAAGGCTATCTGAAATCATTCGATGGCGAAGCCACTGAAGAACGTGCCGGCAGGCCAAAGAAATATTTTCAGATTACGGCACTCGGAAAAAAGGCTATGGAATATTCCAAGAGTACACGCGATGAATTGTGGAATGCAATACCGAAGATGGCGTTGAATTTGAAAATCGTTGTTAGTTGATTGTTGCTGGTTGCTAGTTCCCGAACAACGATCAACTAACAACCAACAACATAAAATACAAGATGAAACCAAAGTATACCGAACCACCCAAACTCTTCCTAAAGTTCTTCCGCTGGTTCTGCCATCCGAAGTTACTGAAATACATTGAAGGAGATTTGATGGAGTTGTATGATGAGCGAAAAGCTATTAGTGGAAAGCGGAAAGCTGACTTCAGATTTATAATTGATGTAATGCAACTTTTTCGGCCAAGCATTATCAAGCCAAT
>JBKJOF010000150.1:0-6201 GCA_046595655.1 Chryseolinea sp.
ATCCGGCTGATCAAGGCATGAGATCGCCATGATGCCAAAGAAAAGAATCCAACTACTTTTTTTCAATTTCCACATGAAGGCCGTAAAGATAGGGAAGATGTACGATTTACGATTTACAAAGTACGATTGGAACGCTGGAAATTTTAAGGCTCAGGATAATCTGAGAAGTGATATCTATGTGGTACACTTGAGTACTTGATCTTAATGAAAGGGTCGAGCCGTGAAGCTTTTGTAGTCCTAATAAGCTGTTTATTCAACAAATACTAGATCTTATTCAACTAACAGCACATCATAAATCGTACTCCGAAAATCATTTTTGTACTTTTGCAGCCTTAAGGGAAGTACGTGAAGACAAAGGGAAATCGAAAATCGAAGGTAAACATCGTGACGCTGGGCTGTTCAAAAAACCTGGTGGATTCGGAGGTGTTGTTAACTCAGTTGCGGGGAAATGGCATTAATGCAGTACACGAATCGAAGGAAGACGATGCGAGTGTGGTGGTGATCAACACGTGCGGGTTTATTGACAATGCAAAACAAGAATCTATTGACACTATTCTTCGCTATGTCGATGCCAAAGAAGAGGGTATTGTCGATAAAGTTTACGTTACCGGATGTCTTTCGGAACGATATAAAGACGAGCTCGAAAAAGAAATTCCTCAGGTAGATGCATGGTTCGGCACCCGCGATTTATCACGCCTTTTAAAAGTTTTTAGAGCTGATTATAAACACGAACTAGTGGGCGAGCGGATTCTTACTAATCCCAGTCATTTTGCATACCTAAAAATTTCCGAAGGTTGTGACAGACCTTGCTCTTTCTGCGCCATTCCATTAATGCGTGGTGGACATATTTCCAGACCAATTGAAGAGTTAGTGCTCGAAGCAAAAAATCTGGCCAAGCAAGGAACAAAAGAATTGCTGCTCATTGCACAAGACTCAACTTACTACGGACTGGATCTTTACAAAAAAAGAAATCTAGCCGAGCTACTCAAAAATCTTTCGGATGTAGAAGGTATTGAATGGATTCGTTTACACTATGCATTTCCAACAGGCTTCCCGATGGATGCGCTTGACGTAATGGCCGAACGAAGCAACATCTGCAAATACATTGACATGCCTTTGCAACATGCCTCCACGAAATTATTGCAGTCGATGCGAAGAGGGACAACACGGGAAAAGACTGAGCAACTTATTTATACACTTCGCGAAAAAGTGCCAGGCATTGCTATTCGCACTACCATGATTGCCGGACATCCGGGTGAAACCGAACAAGACTTTGAAGAGATGAAAGATTTTGTTGAAAAATCACGATTCGATCGCCTTGGAATTTTTACGTATTCGCACGAAGAAAATACACATTCGCATTCTATGCCAGACGATGTGCCTGATGACGTAAAGCAAGAGCGTATGGAAGAAGTGATGGAGATTCAACAAGGTATTTCGCTTGAACTCAATCAGGCTAAAGTTGGAAAGACCTTTAAAGTTTTAATCGATCGTAAAGAAGGTGGTGATTTTATCGGCCGAACCGAATTTGATTCTCCTGAAGTAGACAACGAAGTAATCATCCAAAGCAAGGATAATTACCTGCGTGTGGGTGATTTCGTAAATGCAAAAGTAAACTCCGCGACAGAGTTTGATTTAACAGCTGAAGTTGTTCAGTAACCTCGAGTAAATTTGTGAACTTAATCCATAAATTGACGTTATTCGATCTATGGTTTTAAAAAGTGCCACCAACTTTTGTTGTTAACCCATGAAGCTTAACAAAGTCGCTTTCGCGGATACGCGATCATTCAGTCCGTTTTTTCTGGATTACATTCAACAAAAAGAAAGTTTAAAACCGTACTACAATCGCTTTCCTCTAATCAAAAACTTTGCTGATCAGATAAAGGAAAAAGCATCGTCCTTTCCAAAAGCATCACGCTCCGTTTTAGTCAATGCACTTACCAGACAATATGAAGGTTATGCCATTTCGGAATCCGTTCAGAAAAACATAACGCAACTTCAAAACGAAAATACCTTCACCGTCACTACGGGCCATCAACTCAACATCTTTACAGGTCCGTTATACTTCATCTATAAAATTGTAACCGTTATCAATGTCTGTAAACAATTGAAGGCGCAGTATCCGAATTACAATTTTGTTCCGGTGTATTGGATGGCCTCTGAAGATCATGACTATGATGAAATAAAATATTTCAAACTCTACGGTAAAAAATATACCTGGGAGACTGATCAAAAGGGCGCGGTAGGAAGATTCAATACTAAAAGTTTAGGAACACTTTTGAATGAAGTTCCTGGCGAAACAAAAATCTTCAGAGAAGCTTACACTAAACATAAAAAATTAAGTGATGCTGCACGGGCTTACGTAAATGAATTGTTCAGCAACGAAGGACTTGTAGTTATAGATGGTGATGATCGTTCGCTTAAGTCGTTGTTTACTCCCGTGATGCAACAAGATATTGTTGAGCATGCCGCTAAAAAAATTGTTGATCAAACCACTTCTGCCCTTGAAGCGCTGGGCTACAAAACTCAGATTTATTGTCGCGATATTAATTTCTTTTATTTGATTGATGGCCTACGTAGCCGGATTGAAAAGAAAGACGATACCTATCATGTATTAGACAGCGACATCAGTTTTACTCAAGCACAAATTGAAAAACTGATTAACGAGGAACCGGAAAAATTTAGCCCGAATGTTATCCTTCGTCCACTGTTTCAGGAAATGATTCTTCCAAACATTGCTTATGTAGGAGGACCGGCCGAGGTAATTTATTGGCTTCAGTTAAAAGAGGTGTTCCAACATTTCAACACACCCTTCCCGATGTTGATGCCGCGTAATTTTGGAATGGTGATGGATCACGAAGTGTCACGCAAATTCTCGAAGACTGATTTGGAGCTTAAAGATTTGTTTGAAGAAAAAAATTATCTATTTAATCATTGGGTCTTAAAACATTCGCCTCGAAACCTGACAGTAGGAACAGAACGAGAAGGTATTGTAAAAATTTTTGAAATTCTTCGCGAGCGTGCAGCAACAGTTGATAAAACATTAGATCCTTTTGTTGGAGCCGAGAGCAAACGTGCATTGAATAGCTTAGAAAAAATTGAACGCAAATTACTTCGGGCTGAAAAAAGACTTCACAGTGACAAGCTTCGCCAGATTGAATCGGTAAAAGATGCTCTCTTTCCAAATGGAAGCTTGCAAGAACGCACTGACAACTTTTTAAACTTCTATCAACAGGATTCAGATTTTATTCAAAAAGTTATGGATGCTTTTGATCCATTTGATTTCAAGATGAATGTTTTGCAATACGAAGAATAAATCAAACAGCGCTCTTTAAATTAATCATTCATTGCATCGGTAGAGTACGGTATCTCTTGTAACCTGCTCATGTAGATCTTTCTGATCTGCTTCTGAAGTTGTAAAGGTTCGAACTTCATCGCCTTCACAATTGTATAAAGTTGGTGTGTCAATGCCATTGCAAAGTGGATCCGTAATCGCAATAAAAATAACTGATTGAGAATTGTACGTACCCCTTATTATAGATTCTTCCAAGTGCAGTTCGTCATGGATTCTTTAAGATCCACTATCCAAGAAACTTCGTCAATTGATTCCGTTAAATTACATGCAGTAGTATCTATGCATTTATCATCGTGGCAGCTAACTGCCAGAACGGCAGTAGTCAAGAAAAGAATAATGAGTCTCATCTGTTTAAGGTTTAAAGTGGTTGGTTGGTGAGATAGACACAAATCAAGGTAATTTGGTTGTAACCTTGCATTTATCATCACCTGTTGATTTGTGACACGTGTATTCTACTTTATCTTTGAAGCATGACCAAGGAAGAACTTCGTAAAATTTATCTTCTAAAAAGACGTTCGCTTTCTGAAGTAGAGTATGAGCAAATGAGCGCGGAGATTTGTGACAACTTCTTCAATCATTTTGATTTATCATCCATAAAATTTTTGCACATTTTTATTCCGATCGAAAAAAATAAAGAACCCAATACATGGTTCATTATAGATCGTTTACAAAAGCGATTCCCGGAAATTAATGTAGTTGTTCCGCGTGTGAACCATCAGACTGAAGAAATGGAAAATTTCATTTTCGAGGGTAAGGATCAGTTACAAATGAATACGTGGGGAATACTTGAGCCTAGAAAAGGTAATAGGATTGAGCCTGAACAAATTGAAATGATTGTGGTGCCACTTGTAACTTTCGATCATCAAGGGCACCGGGTTGGGTATGGAAAAGGTTTCTATGATAAATTTCTAGGTACGTGCAAATCTAACTGCAAACGCATTGGCTTATCTCTCTTCGAACCAGTTGAAAAAATCAGTGAATTAAATCCTCATGACAAAAAACTTCAATCCTGCGTCACCCCACTAAAGGTATTGAACTTTGAACCTTGAATAGTTGCTGGTTGATAGTGGTTTGTTGTTCGTAGCAATGAACAAAGAATTAGATAAAGTTGAGAATGCGCACCTCAAAACTACAAACTCGAAACCTAAAACTAGTAACCCGAAACTCTAAACTTTACACCTCCGGCTCTTGTTGACTCAAACAATGAAACGATCCAAGTCCCCAGATAATATCAGTTGAATCTAATCCGATTACTTTTCGCGTTGTGAATTGTTGTTGAAGAATATCCAATGCTCTGTCGTCATGCTTATCGCGAAAGGTAGGAACGATTACATACTTATTACCAATATAGAAGTTAGCATACGAAGCAGGTAATCGCATACCATCATACTCTATTGCCGATGGCATAGGTAACTCTACTACATTGAGCTGTTTTCCATTTTCTAACCGAAGTGTTTTTAATGTGTGAAGATTTTCTTGAAGTATGCTGTAATTCACATCACCTTTATTTTCCTCCACAATCGTTACTACTGTATCCTCATTTACAAATCGCGTCAGGTCATCAATGTGACCATCGGTGTCATCTCCAACAATTCCATCACCAAGCCAAAGAATATTTTCTACTCCATAAAAGTTGTGAAGGTATTCTTCAATTTGTTTTTGATTGAGATGGGGATTTCTATTCGGGTTTAGTAAACAAGAAGTTGTTGTGAGCACCGTTCCCTTTCCATTAAAATCAACTGACCCACCTTCCATTACAATGCCCGGATACACAACCGGAATATCATAATGTTGTGCTACTAAAGTTGGAATATTATCATCGAGATCAAATGGTGGATATTTTCCGCCCCACGCATTATAACCCCAATCGACAATCATTTTCTTTTTGATGGTTGGGTTAATTAAAAATGCTGGACCATGATCGCGGCACCATGCATCATTGGTAGGATGAAAAAAGAACTGAACATTATTCATGTCTGCTCCCGCTTCTGTGATAAATCGGAAAGCCTTCTGTTTCATCTTCTCATCCAACACGTTTATATTTACCTTCTCTCCTTCCGACAGGTATTTTATAAACTGCGCATAGATTGGAAAAATCAATTCAATTTTTCCTGGCCATGAAGCTTCCTTATGTGGCCAGCTCAACCAAGTTGCAGTATGCTTTGCAAATTCTGCGGGGAAATGAAAGCCGAGTTCTTTAGGTGAGTTCAAAGTTTCGCGTTTAAAGTTTCGGGTTTAAAATTCCAAGTTCCATGTTCCAGGTTCCAGGTTCCAAGTTCGTAGTTCAACCTTGAATATGGAACTTTGAACTTTGAACTAATTAATTTCTACTCGTCAATAAATCGTTTTGTAATAGGTTGATACGAATCGATTCTACGATCGCGCATAAAAGGCCAGTGTATTCTGTACGAATCTGTTTTTGCTAAATCAACTTCCTGTACGTGCACTTCTTCTTCTTCGTGTGATGCGAGATAAAGAATTCTTCCAAATGGATTGGTGATGAACGAGCCGCCCCAGAATTTCATCGCACCATCTTGTTCAAAGCCCACACGGTTCACACTCACAACATGAAGTCCATTGGCTACTGAGTGACTGCGTTGAATGGTTTGCCATGCATTGTACTGTTCACTGTTAGTATCTTCATCTTGTGCTGTTGCCCAACCAATGGCCGTTGGATAAAATAAAATCTCTGCACCCATCAGCGATGTGATGCGCGAAGCTTCCGGATACCATTGATCCCAGCAAATTAAAACACCGATGGTGGCAAACTTTGTTTTGAAAACTTTGTATCCTAAATCACCCGGAGTGAAATAAAATTTCTCATAGTAAGCCGGATCATCCGGAAT
>JBKJOF010000222.1:0-25067 GCA_046595655.1 Chryseolinea sp.
ACAACGACCTCCTCTCCAGGTTTACAGGCAACTGAAAATGTTAAATCACCCGGCACACAATCAACCTTCTTTAGAGAGGCTTCATTGGAAAATATAATCCGTATTACCATGGTTAAAGGATCACAGCGAGATGAAACCGTTATTCATTTCAGGGCTGATGCAACGGATGTGTTTGATTCACAGGCTGACGCATGGAAACTTCAGAATAGTATATTTAATCTTTCCTCGATAATAACGGGTGGCCAAAAGCTGGCCATTAATTCGTTGCCTACATTCAATTGCAATAAAACGGTTTGGTTAGATGTCAATAATGCACCAGTGGCCACCTATCGTTTGGATTTTTCTGAATATGAATCATTCTCCGACAACATTAATATTACTTTACAAGATCATTTTACCAACAGCACTTTCAATGCGCGCTCCGTTGGAGGCTATACTTTTTCGGTAACATCATCTGCATCCAGTTATGGTTCAAACCGATTTGAATTGATCTTCGAATCAACACCGGTACGTTCTGATTTTCTTGTGAGCACCAGTGCGAGCACACTATGTGAAGACGCGGATGCCGTAGTGGATGTGAGTGCTGCTCAACTGGGGGCTACTTATGTTGCGCTCCTAAATGGCAATGCTGTTTCAACGGCTATTTCAGCAACCGGTTCAATGATAAGCCTGATAATTTCTGGCACTAACCTGGCAACAGGAGACAACGTTCTGACCATCAGTGCGACTATGAACAATTGTACTTCAGCCATTCAAAAAACAATTACAATTAATCAAGTACAAGGCCCTGCAGTTACTTCTGTTCAGCAAGGAAAGAGTTGTGGAGAAGGCTCGGTGACAATTCTCGCACATGGTGCGCCTGAAACTGGTCATTACAATTGGTACGAATCCATTTCAGATGAATTGCCGATTGCTAATCAAACTGATTCAGCCTTTATCACACCGGCTCTTTCGAAATCAAAAACCTACTACGTGTCGTTGGTGAATGGAAATGATTGTGAAGGCTTACGCACTCCTGTGTTGGCAGAGGTGGTACAGTTTAGCGCTGCCCAAATTCATGCAGATGGCGATTCGTTGATATCTAACTACACCTCGGGCAACCAATGGTATTTAGACAATGCAATGATTACAGGTGCAACGAAGCAATCCATCAATGTTGTAAAGTCTGGTAATTACGGAGTGCGGATTGATGTTGACGGTTGTAATACTTCCACAGATTATCAACTCGTAATTACCGGAGTTGATCAAACGAGCGACCTGATCCTTACAGCATTTCCAAACCCGGTTGTAGAGGAGGTAAGTATTGAAATTCCGGCTGCGATGAAAGGTGTAACATCCTTGCGAATCATGAGCGTCAATGGTAGTATCATGGATGTGGTTTCGATCGAGCAGTTACATGGAAATAAAACCACTAGAATAAACATGAAACGTTACCCTGCTGGTGTGTACATTGTTCAGGTCATTGGATCCAAACGTGTAGCCGAAATAAAATTGGTAAAACAATAAATCTTAAAATCTGTAGCGTCCTAAATATCGTGGTAGAGTCTAAAAGGAAAAATCTTTGACTTGATTTTAAACTTCACTTATTTAAATCTTGCTTGCTGTCCTAAACTTTCCAAAAGTAAAAAGCGAGAACGGGGTTACGTTTTGACATAAAGAAGGGAAGGTTTTTTACCTCTGTAACTTTGAGGTAAAAAACTTCCCCTTTTCTCTTAAATAAATCAATTGAAACTAGCTGCAAGAATTGAAGCACTCGCTTTAAATTCACTTCGCATCAAAACATGAAAATTGTACATGCGGTTAAACCCATAAGTACCGACAGGTGAAATTCTTTTACTTGCGGGAGACATCGGCATGTTTGCTCAGATTAAAAGATACAGTTGGTTGTTTGATTATGTATCTGCAAACTTAAAATACCCTATTGGATTCCGGAAATTCATGAATTTATCATTCGGATATTTCAGAAAGGACTGGGAGCTTCTCCGCAGAAATTCGACACAATGTTATTTAATCAACAATGATGTATTAAAACATGATGGCGTCCGATTTGTATTTCTATACACTTTGCTCGAAGATTGACCAACTGAATGAAAAATAAATTCAAAGATCGTTAGGTGAATTTTTTATATTCAAAAAGAAAAAAATATTACTTCACAGATTCTAATCAACTCCATGTAGGCTCCCTAGCATATCTACATCACTCGTTTAATCTTTACCAGATGTGAATTTGGCTTTTGATTAGCTTGAACAGAAATAAATTATTTTGCAACCGTCCTGGCCGGGTGATTATATTCCTCTCATGAATATAGTGTGAAGCATCTGTTAATAAATGAATGCTATGGTGTGAAAAATTAAAACTTGCGTGTTTTGAAGTTTTCTTTGCGCAAAATGGCTGGATCCAACGCACTATCGCCTGTAGCTTTGTATAAATGAAATTGAGTTTAGCTTTAGTCTGTGCGTAAACGACCGACTCTTGAATAATAAAAATGTTGAGCATGCGAATTTGTATTATTCTTTTAATCCTGGGTTTTGTAATTTCTTGTGCGCCCCCAAAAGACACATATGAAAAATCTGTCTCCTCAATCATGGATAATGTTATTACGAGACTTTACGGTGTTGTTCCTGTTGAGAAATATGATAGTATTGATGATGCCTTTATTATTAAATTTCTGACATCTGAGGAAAAGCGCGTACTCGCAACGCGTTACCAGTACTTCAACGTGAACGTTGATGTTACAGTATCTCTTATGCGAGATCAGGCTCAAAAAACATTACCGTTTTGGTTGGAAGAAGCAGGGTTTATCAAAACGGATAAGGTGATTAGAAACGAAGTTTCTACGTACGAAGTTTGGCAAAAAGATTTCGAAGCTGGATTGGTGTCATTGGGTATTAACGGATTTGATAAGCATCGTCCCGTCTACTTCATTTCCGTTGCACCGGTCAACAGCAAGGATGAACTTGTTATTTCGGACAGCTATCCGACATTTCCTATTGGTAGGTTGAAAGTAGGAACTTTTGTATATCACGATTGGTCCGACCTTCATTTTACGGAAGTTCCACCGTCAATGATTGGGCAAGTTTTTTTTACCACGGTTCGGGGCCGTGCCCGTGAGGCACATGTCGTTCAAGCCTTTCGCAAAACACCATTCCCTTCAGGCGTAAAACCAGATCAAATCATGCTTACGTGGATCAATTCTCCGCACACATCAATCAATATTCAGTGGAGAACCGATACAACAATTCATGAAGGCATTGTAAAGTATTGGAAAAAAGGAAGTGTCGACACCCTATCGGTTGGCGCAACACAAAAAATTATTCAAGATCGAATGCTTTTCAATGATCGCTACTGTTATCGTTACACTGCTCAGCTGGCAGGATTGTTACCAGGTGTCGAATACAACTACCAGGTAGGATCAGCAGAAAAAACAATATGGTCAGCGACTGAATCGTTCACAACGGAGGCTTTAAATCAGGATTCATTTTCATTTGTCTGGTTTGGCGACACCCATTGTTTTCCGGATTCAGGTAAGCTTGTTCATCTGGCCGAAAAAAATAATAAGGATGCAGCATTCTATTCTATTGCCGGCGATATTGTTAGCACTGGCTTGCATCGCGATGAGTGGGATAAATTATTCGCCTATGCCGGAAATACTTTTTCGAAAAAACCTTTAATGCCGGTATTGGGAAATCACGACAGGCAGGATGGACTTGGAGCACAACTTTATTACGATTTGTTCAGCCTTCCGGAAAATGGTCCTGCCAAGGTTGAGAAGGAAGCATCTTACTCCTTTAAATATGGAAATGCATTGTTTGTTATGATTGATGCGACTTCTGAGGTAAACGATCATACCCAATGGATAGAAGAGACGTTGGCGGGGTCTGATGCAACCTGGAAATTTGTAATGTTTCATTTTCCGCCATACAATTTTGAAGATCCATATCAGGACATTCAGCAGAAATGGATTCCGCTTTTTGACAAGCACCATGTCGATATGGTCATGGGCGGACATATTCATTATTATATGCGCTCTAAGCCTATGTTTGACGGAAAAGTAATGGAAGATTTTAGCAAGGGAACCGTATATGCAATCTCCATCAGCATACCAGGTAAAAATAATCTCATGACGCCAGAACCGTACGCAGTAAGACAATACGCGGAAGGATACTACTATCAGCGAATGCAGATTGACGGTAAAACATTGAAGTACACTGTTGTGAATAACGAAGGTCAGCTAAAAGATGAACTGATAATAAAAAAATAGAATGATACGAAGGACTGCATGACTCCTCTTACTTGTATTTACAGGACTCGCTATTTCATCGTTTGGGCAAAAAAGTAAAACTGTAAAAATTGGAATGTGCTCAGATGTTCATCTTCCAACCATGCACGATGGCGCTCAGCGCCTGACTACCTTTTTGGATAGCATGAAAACAGCCAAAGCAGATTTCATAATTGAGCTAGGCGATTTTGTTACACCGGCTGACAAGTATGCTTCTGCCTTTGCACTATGGAAAGATTATCCGGGCACGAAGTATAATGTTATGGGAAATCATGAAACGGACGCAGGATATTCACTCGAACAAGCTTTAGCATACAGAGATATGAAAGCTTCCTACTATACTTTCCATAACAACGGATTTACATTTATAGTACTGGATGGAAATGATAAAAAATATCCTGATCAGCCAGGATATCGTGAATTCATTGGGTCTGTTCAAGCTGAATGGCTGAAGACTGAACTCAGAAAAACAAAAGAACCTACTATCATTTTCTCGCATCAAGGGTTGGGTTCAATCAATGGTATTGAAAATCAAAAGGAAATTCGTGCAATGCTGGAGAATCACAATGCTACAATAAAACCAAACAAGGTCATCGCATGCTTTAACGGTCATACCCATGCTGACATTGCAGAAAAAATTAATTCAATATGGTATATCACAATCAACTCTATGTCCTACGAATGGCTAGGAGAAGAATATGAACATATCCGATATAGCGAGGAGGTAGATAAAAATTTCAAATGGATAAAGTATACTTCTCCATACAAGCGTCCACTCTTTACCATAGTTGAAATCTCTACCAAAGGATATATAAAAATAGGTGGAAAAATATCGGAATGGGTAGGCCCATCACCGTGGGATTTGGACTACCCGGAAGAGCATAAACAATACATTGTTCCCCGTATTACGGAAAGGGAATTGCAATTTGAATTATAACCAATGGAATATCAATGTTGTTTACTTAAGCCCTTGCTTTATGGCCTCACCTCGTTCCTCTCCCGAAGAGAGGATGTGAGTGGAGCTTTAGTAAACGACATTGAATGGAGATGCTGAATTATGGTGTTCCGTTGATTCGATACTTACCATAACGAAATGGCGACAGGTACGCTCAGTAGTTCTTGCATCTAGAGAGTATTGTTCTTATTGGATGTTCTCTGATTAATTTTTCACGGAGTGAAATCTCCATTGATGCTTTTCGCAGGAAATATTCTTATAAAGATTTAAGAACGACAGAGCAAGGCAGGTGCACAGATTCTCTGGATTTAATTTTCGCAAACGGAATCATTGATAAACGTAAAATCAATATCGTAACCGATGGTTTTTTAATACCCTGCTTATAAAAAAAGTGAACGCTATTCATAAAACAATTTAATAATGAAAGGATTAAACTTGGGGGATGGATACTGATAATTGTAATGCTGGCTTCGTGTTCAAAAGATAAGGAAGACAACAGGGTCCATATGGACGTTTTGTTTAAGCAGGATCTCGGCGAGAAGTATGAACTTCATGAGGATAATGTAACGTTAAAGAAAGTAGCTGCAGATCGAAATGGAGTCATCCAGATTTTCTCTTCGTCTGGATTGTTTAAACCGTTTGCTGGGGAGTTTCTCTATCCAGGAAAATTAGTTTCAGATAAAACGTATCGCCCGCTGGCATACAAAAAAATTCAAGCACTCAATCGCTATCAGAATCATTTTGTATACCTCGATGATAAAGCCATACGCCTTTTTTGTGCCCAACATAAACTGAGTAAAATCTTATTGTTACCACTTTGTTAATTAACGGGCTTCTGCGCAAAACTCGTATTGCTTAACGCAAAATGCGAGTATGGACTGCTAGCTTAATAACGAATTTTGAACGCCCAACAAACTGGATCAGTGTTGTTTGACAAGAATTGAACGGATCATTAATCAACCACTTTATTTTATGAAGGTAGACTTTTACACAAGAAATGTTTTCAAACGCTATTGCCTGGCATTGATCGTCACGACAATGCTATTGGCTGTGCAGGTATTCGCAAGCTCTGCGGAGGTGATAATTACGGGTAAGGTGACAGATGCAAATGATGGCACAGAACTTCCTGGTGTTAATGTGTCGGTCAAAAGTTCGCAGTTTGGTGTAATCACCGATAGTCAGGGCAAATTTTCAATCACAGTGTCGGAAGATGCCACCTTGATCTTTTCCTACATTGGATATACCGTGCAGGAAATTTCTGTTAATGGAAGATCGACTATTGACGTTGTCTTGCAATCCAGCGCAGAAACACTGGGAGAAGTAGTAGTAACCGCCTTGGGTATCAAGCGTGAGGAAGCATCCTTAGGATATTCGGTAGGAAAAGTAAAAGGAGAGGAATTGACAAATGTTGTTCAGGAAAATGTTTTAAATGGACTGGCAGCACGAGTACCAGGTGTTACAATCAATTCAACGGGTGGGGCAGGCTCCTCGGTTCGAATGACAATCCGGGGAACTAAATCTCTCGTGAACGACAATCAGCCTCTGTTTGTAGTGGACGGAGTACCGATTATTAACTCATTGAATAACATCAGTCAGGTGGGAAGTGATAACAGGGTTGATTATGGTAATCCGATTTCAGATTTGAATCCGGAAAACATTGAAAGTATGACAGTACTGAAAGGCCCAAGTGCCGCTGCACTGTATGGATCCCGCGCAGGAAACGGTGTGGTCATTATCACTACCAAGAATGGAAGTAAAACAGGTAAACCAACTGTATCAATAACATCGAATACAGTTTTTGATATTCCGTACAAGTTCTTAGATATGCATACCAAGTTTGCATCAGGATATCTTCCGTTCACGCCCGATCAGAACCCATACCCCGATGGAGTTCTGCAAATTGATGAGTCATCAGCGGGGGGCGTTGGACCTGAATTAGATAAAGGTTATCAAGCGATTCAATTTGGAAGTCCTTTAGATGAGAATGGTAATCCGATTCCAATCGATCTGGTTTCACACAAAAACAATGTGCGAAATTTTGTACAGACCGGCATAACAACTACCAATGGGATTTCTTTTGCAAATGGAAATGAGAAAATGTCTTACCGACTTTCATATTCCAATATGTCGAATCGTGGTATCATACCGAATTCGGATCTTTTTAAAAACGGGCTGAGTATTAACTCATCTATGAACGTTAGCAGAAAGATTAAGCTAAGCACCAACCTGGACGTAAGCAGAAGCAATTCCAATAGCCGCCCTGCGGGAAATCGTGGTACCAATCCGATGCAATGGGCATATGCGGTTTCGCCACATATTGATATCCTTGACTTAGAAAACTATTGGGTTTCCGGACAAGAAGGGTTACAACAATTTACCCAAGACAACGGAGCAGGAGAGTATAATAACCCTTACTTCCTTGCCTATGAAATCAAGAATTGTTTTGTTAGAGACAGAATCTTCGGAAACCTAAAGGCAGATTGGCAAATAACACCTGCTCTCAGTTTAATGGGGCGGTATTCCCTCGATACCTACAACGAGAAGCGTGAAACAAAAATAGCAAACAGCTACACCAAGCAACCGAATGGCGGATATGGAATTCAGAATATCAAACAACTGGAACGGAATGTAGACTTTTTGCTAACCTACACAAAAGAGCTTGAGGCGTTTAGCATTACAGCATCCGTTGGTGGAAATACCCGATACTACGAGAACAGCGATATGTATACACGCACAGCCAGCGGTGGAAAATTGACTATTCCTGGATTATATACTATCGCAAACATACCATCAGCATCGCTGGAATATGGAAGTACAGTGTATAAAAAAGGTGTGCACAGTGTTTATGGATTGGTAAATCTCGGATACAAGAACATGATCTTCCTCGATCTGACTGCACGCAATGATTGGTCAAGCACATTACCAGAGGAAAATCGCTCCTATTTTTATCCCTCTGCTTCGTTAAGTCTTGTTGTGAATGAGATGGTGACAATGCCAGCACAGGTTAGTCAGATAAAATTAAGAGGAGGTGTAGCGCAGGCTGGAAATGATACAGACCCTTACAGCTTGTATTCAACAATGGATTACCTGAAACCCTGGAATGATGCCATACGATTATCAAAAAGTGGCGCAATCCTTTTGCCAGATCTTAAACCAGAAAAATCAACTTCCTACGAAGGTGGTGTCGATCTGAACCTATTCACCAATCGCATTCGATTTGCTGGTACTTATTATTACGTGGAGAACAGAAACCAGATATTGAACAATTCGATTGCACCATCAACCGGATATTCTGCATTGAATTTTAACGCTGGTTTAATTGTCAGCAAAGGTATAGAACTATCGTTAGGCGGTACTCCGTTTGACAAGAATGGAGTGAGGTTAGATGCAACGCTTAATTTCTCGAAGAATACATCGATTATAAAAGAATTAGCATATGGGCAAGATAAGTTCATAATGTGGTCTGATGCTAAAGGCGGTGCCTGGACGTATGTAGGTGATCGTATAGGAGATTTGTATGATGCGGAGCTTGTTACCGTTACAGATAAGTCTTCTCCTTATTTTGGATATCCAATGCTGGATGAAGATGGATATTGGCAGTCTATTTCGGCTGCAAACACAAAAAATAAAATTGGAAATTACAATCCCGATTTTATTATGGGACTTCAGACTTCACTGTCCTATAAACGATTCACGCTGGGAATGTCGTTTGACTGGCGTAGTGGCGGAAACTTTGTATCACAAACGTATCGCTACAGCGAATCGGATTTAAAATCTCAACGCTTTCTGGATCAGCTAATCAATCCCAATGGACTAAGTGGAGATCAGTTGAGAGATTACCTGGTTGCAAATGAGAACGAATACATTAAAGCAAGCGGAAATCACTTCCCAATTGTAGGTGGCCCAACAGCAGAGTATGGAGGTTTCCCTTTTGAAGTCTATGGTAATACATATCCGTATGGCGTATTTAATCCTGGAGTAATTGCAGAATATGATGGCGATGGAAACATTACAGGTTATACGGAGAACTTAGGCGGTGCCGATACTAAAATTATACCGTATGGTGATAACTACCCTTGGAGTTTTATGCAGGCCGCTACCTTTGATGCATCTTTCATCAAGCTGCGGGAGATTTCATTGGGATACTCTTTCCCGCAGACATTCTGCAGCCGGTTGGGTCTACAGAGAATGAATTTTTCTCTTTATAGCAGAAACATAATGCTATGGACAAAAGCAAATATTGGCGTAGATCCGGAGACTGCCTTTCAACAAGAATCATCAAGGCAAGGTGGAACTCAATTCAAGCAAGGGATAGAACGCTACAATGTTATTCCTTGGGCTATCCCGGTTGGATTTAAACTGAGCCTGAACTTCTAAGTCAAATCAGAAAATCTATAAAGAGAAAGAAATCATGAATAAGAAATTTATAATTGTTACAGCATTGTTCACTTCGTTATTGTTTTCCTGTGAAGACTTAACCCAACTGAACGAAAATCCTAATGGAGTAGTGCCCAGGTTGGTTAATCCAAATTTGGTTCTCTCTACAGTGTTAACACAAACGTCCAAGTCATTTGTAAATCTAGGCTATGGAAATATCGCGGGTGTTATGCAGCACACCCAAAAAGATGGCTGGTTTAGTGACCATAATAATTACGAGTGGTCAAATCAGGATTGGTCAGAATTTTATTCCATACTCACCGATAATAAGCTTGTTTACGATAGATCATCGGAATTAAAATATGAGTTTCATCAAGGTGTTTCTCTCGTGATGAAATCAATGGTGTTTGGACTAATTACGGATCTGTGGGGTGATGCTCCATACACCGATGCACTCAAAGGAGAGAATGGCATTCTTAAACCAGCATTTGAATCACAAGAATCGATTTACACTGGAATACTGGCGGATCTTGAAACAGCCAATACACTGTTGTCAAAAGATAGGCTCGAGTATGATGGTATTCTGGAAAGTGCAGATGGTATTTATGGAGGTGAACCTGCCCAATGGAGAAAACTGGCGAACTCCTTAATGCTTCGATATTATATGCGCATCTCTGATAAGAAACCAGATGTAGCAAAGGCAGGTATAGAAAAAATTATTGCTAACCCGGATACCTACCCCATCATTACAAGTGCTGACGATGATGCCCTAATGGGTTTTGATGAAAATACCTCGGATACTGCATGGCCAAATAATACAGAGTATGATGCCAGCCAAAGTAATTATAGCAGAACGAAAATGTGCGCAACATTGGTGGAAAAACTTCAGGATTTTAATGATCCACGAATAGCAGTATGGGCAAATAAAGTTGAAATTCCATTGGTTGTAGATGCCGCATTTCCGGCAGGAACAGACGAGATTGTCGAGATTGATGGCAAGAAATACAGGCATCTTTCTCCTGACAAAGTTGGCTCCGATCCCGTAAATACTGATTCTGAATATGTCGGACTACCTCCAGCCCTGGGCGGTATTCCGGTACTGTACAATCGTAATCCAAATGCAAGCCAGGGTTCTTTCAATCCGCATGTATCACAATTGAATGATATTTACAAAGCAGCCTCAGGAGATTTGCTTAAAGCCAGACTGATGAGTGCGGCAGAAGTACATTTTATTTTGGCTGAAGCTGCCTTGAAAGGTTGGGCAGCAGGTTCAATCACTGATCACTATAATGCCGCGATTGAGGCTTCCTTTGAAGCCTGGGATTTGGCGGGTGAATATGGTGATTACATTAGTCAGGTTGACGTTGCGTATAACAATGGCGATACGGATGAAGATAAATTGAATAGAATAATTACGCAAAAGTGGATAGCAAGTTGGACGGCATCTACAGAAGCCTGGTTTGATTATAGAAGAACGGGTTTTCCAGAACTACAAGCCGGACCCGGAGCAAAACGTACAGTGCTTCCTGTACGATTCTATTATATGACAAACGAACTGATGCTCAACGAAGTGAACGCAACGTCTGCGCTAGAAAAGTTAGAGGTTACGAGCTTCACACAAGCTGACGGAAATAACAGCGCGTGGTCTAAGCCTTGGTTGTTACAAGGAACCGGAAAACCCTGGTAGAGTTAGAGCAGTGTTTGGGTATCCAGCGGAGTCTATGGGTTAGTAGCTCCGCTGGTTTTTTTTAGCAAACTAATATGAAGAAACGTTATTGGAAGGAATATATCCTCGCAGTGGGATTATTGATCTTGATGTTATACTGCGGATTTGTGGTTGAAGAACAAAATTATGATGAGAGCAACGACCATGACCATACCAATAAATATCATGAGCATTCTCATCAACATTCAGAACAACCTAAGTTTAAAATGCGGTTACCATCGGCTGAGCCTGATCGCGTGATCCTGAACCTCACCGAAAACCCAGAAACATCAATCGCGGTAAACTGGCGAACAGATACTACCAGGACGGAAGGAACAATCGAATGGGCAGTGGCAACTGCTGGCCCTGAATTTTTAAACAGTATTACTAAAGTTTCCGCTCAACGCGAATATCTGAAAGTAAAATCAGTGGATGAGGAAGCAGTAACGGCTAACTATTTTTCTGCCAAGGTAGATAAGCTAACACCCGGTGAAAAATATGTTTATCGAGTTGGCAGTGAAGGATCGTGGAGTGAGTGGCATCAAATTAAAATGCCTGATGCCGGAAAAAAAATATCCTTTGTCTACTTTGGAGATGCGCAGAATGATATAAAATCAATGTGGTCAAGAGTAATTCGCGAAGCATATAAAACAACACCAGAAGTTAACTTCATGCTCCATGCTGGCGATCTTATCAATCGGTTTGATCAGGATGAGGAATGGGGTGAGTGGCTCTATGCCGGTAACTATATACATGCGACAGTGCCCAGTGTAATGACTCCTGGGAATCATGAATATGGAAAAGACGTTGTGCTCTCACCACAGTGGAGACCCCAGTTTAACCTGCCATTAAATGGCCCGAAAGGTTTGGAGGAAACATGTTATGCTGTTAATTATTCCAATCTCAAAGTCATCTCTTTGGATGCTGAACAGATCGATGAATCAATTGTAATGTTGAAGAAACAAGAGCGATGGCTGGATTCCATACTCACCAACGATCCAAGAAAATGGACGGCCATAACCTTTCATTACCCCGTATTCTCAACTAAACCTAATCGTGATAACGAAAACTTAAGAACTCACTTCAAACCGATATTTGACAAGCACAAGGTAGATATTATTTTGCAAGGACACGATCATGCGTACGGAAGAGGGATGGTTAGTAATGTGCCTACCGGAAAAAACACCAAGGATAATTTGTATGGTACCGTATACGTTGTTTCGGTTAGCGGGCCAAAAATGTATGATCTATCTAATGATCCATGGATGCAGCGTAAGGCCAGAAATACACAACTATTTCAAATAATCAGCATTCAGAATGATCGCTTATCCTATGAAGCTTTTACTGCTACGGGTGAGCTTTACGATGCGTTCGACTTGATCAAGCGCGCAGGAAAGCCGAACAAACTCAATAACCGAATCCCCAATACAAAGGAAAGGCTGTAGCAACTTTATCAGAAATATTTAGAGTGAAATTTTTAAACGCATTAAATCGTATTACGAATGATCAGAGGATTTATTTTTATTTCAATATTGCTGCTGGTTCAATTTGTTTTTGCTCCCCTAGCCATGGGGCAACAACCCTTAACCCCCTCAACAGCTCTGCAGGGATATATCAACAATGGCGATAAAACGTTCCATTGGGAATTAAAGGAATCTTTTGCCGTGGGCGAAGTCAAAGCATTCACGTTGTTGTTGACATCACAACGATGGCATGAGTTTATATGGACACATCAATTAACCATCTTGGTTCCTGTGGAAAATAAGTATGATGGGGCAATGCTCTTTATTACGGGAGGAAGCAATAATAAAGGTATTCCAAACTGGATTGGTAGGGATGACGATTTTCTACGAACCTTAAGTGAGGTCGCAACTAAAAACAAAGGTATTGTCGCGCTGCTTCGACAAACTCCCAACCAACCACTTTATGGTGATCTTACAGAGGATGCATTGATCTCCTACACATTGCATAATTTTAAAGAGGATGGTGACTACTCCTGGCCTCTGCTTTTTCCAATGGTAAAAAGTGCAGTTAAGGCAATGGATGCCGTTCAGGAATTTTCAAAACAAACGCTGAAGCATGATGTAAACCGTTTTGTTGTTTCAGGTGCATCGAAGAGAGGGTGGACTACCTGGTTGACCGGAGCCAGCGATAAACGTGTCGCGGCCATTGCTCCGATGGTAATCGATATTCTGAACATGCCGGTGAATCTCGACTACCAGGTTAAGATGTGGAAAGAGTACAGTATTCAGATTGAAGACTATGTGAAGCTTGGAATTCCGCAGACATCCCGCACAGAAAAAGGTGAAGCAATCACAACAATGGTCGATCCCTATACATATCGAAAACTATTAACCATGCCCAAATTATTGTTTATGGGCACCAATGATGAATACTGGACGGTCGATGCAGTCAAACACTATATTGATAGTATCCCAGGTAAAAATTTTATCCACTACGTACCGAATGTTGGTCATGACTTGGGCGACAAGCAACAAGCTTTCACAGCACTAAGTGCATTCTTTGGAGAGACGCTCGCAGCATCTCCTTACCCTATATGTGAGCCGAATCTTTCGTATTCTGCAAAGGGAATAATCTTGAAAGTCAAAGTCACCCCAGACCAGCTCGTTGATGCTGTTCTCTGGACGACAAATTCTACGGACACGGATTTTCGAAATGATACATGGACGGGGAAAAGCCTTGAGCTTAGAAAAAAATCAACCGTAGTCACATCCAAACAAATATTTCCGACCACTGGCTATAGAGCTTTTTACCTGGACTTGAAATACAAGAATCCTAACGGAGGAGAATACACGCAGAGTACTCGAATGTATGTGGCTGACAATGATGAGGTCTTTGTAAAGTAACTAGATGAATTCAAGATGATGATCAAACGATTGTTTTATTTAATAATTTTTATTCTCTGTAGTTCCGTTTCGCAGGGTCAGCAAAATGTTCATGCGATCAGGAGATCTTTTCTGGATCCCAATTCATCGGTAGTATTGGTGGCTGCCCATAGGGCTTCGCATCAGCAATACCCGGAGAATTCATTAGATGCTATTTCTGATGCAATTAGAATAGGAGTTGATATCATTGAAATTGATGTGAAAGTTTCAAAAGACGGTATTCCATTTTTAATGCATGACCATACACTGGATCGCACCACTACCGGCAAGGGAGAAGCGGAAGCGTTTACCTGGGAGGAGTTACAACGATTATTCATCAAAGACAAAGGCAAACAAACAACCTATAAAATTCCTTCACTGGAAGAAGCATTAGCGCTTGCCGATTCTAAAATTATGGTTGATCTGGATTTGAAAACTGACCGAGTTGAAGAGGTTATTAAAATTGTAAAAAAGACAGATACACAGGAATTTGTTTTCTTTTTTGATAGTAACTACGAACTGCTATCGCGTATTATCACAAATGATAAAAGTTTGATGATTATGCCTCGGGCATATTCCCTGACACAGGTTGATTCGATCTTCACAAGGTTTGATCCTCCGGTTGTTCATATTGATTTTTCTTTTTATACAACAGCGTGCGAAAAACGGATTCAACAACACGGTGCACGCGTATGGATAAATGCATTGGGCGAATGTGATGACGGTTTTCGGAAAGGACACACCAAACGAAGTTTGAAAAAATTGTTAATGAATGGTGCGAATATCATCCAAACAGATGAACCAGAATTATTGTTGAGAGCTCTTGAAAAATCCGGATATAGAACAGAAACGTTTCAAGCCGGGAAATAGCATGACGATGAGAAAAGTTGATATCAAAAAGTCTGCGAAGGGAGTGACTATGGCGGTTGCATTACTCGCGATAGTGATATGCAATGGGAATGGACAGAACGTTCTAATAAACGAAAGGCTCCCAATGATTTCTGCCCACCGGGGCGCTTCTTCTTTAGCACCAGAGAATACATTGCTGTCATTTTTTAAAGCAATGGAAATGGGAGCAGATTTTATTGAGATGGATATACGAACAACGCGAGACGGTGCACAGGTTATAGTGCATGATGCTTCACTAAAAAGGACCGCAGGCTTGAACAAAAAAACAAGCAGGACTAATCTGAAAAAAATAAAAAAATTGTCAGCGGGAAGTTGGTTTGAGAAACAGTACTCCGACCAAAAAGTACCAACATTAGAAGAAGTGTGTGAACTTGTGGTGAATGAAAATAAGAACCGCAGCGTACCGGTTAAGTTGTATATGGATTGTAAAGCCATAAAACCAGATGAAGTGGTACGAATCCTAAATACATACCATTTACTGGACTCGGCTGTGTTTTATGGTAATCTCAATACTTTAGAAGCTATAAAAAAGTTTCATGGTAAAGCC
The DNA here is from genome assembly GCA_046595655.1 of Chryseolinea sp. GTDB lineage: Bacteria > Bacteroidota > Bacteroidia > Cytophagales > Cyclobacteriaceae > Chryseolinea. Next base: position 15,659 of record JBKJOF010000222.1, read on the forward strand.
AGATTAATGCCGGCATATCCAGGCATAGAAGAAATGAAAACTATGGTGCTCACCCTTGCTCCGTATGCCGTGGATATTTCATCAATCCAATTAAATGCCGAAAACGTATCCTTCTGTCATGCCAATGGTGTTAAAGTATTCGTTGATCTGCTGGATCAAAATGATGTGCCAGAGTGGTATCGAAAAGCGATTCAACTAAAAGTTGATCTTATCCAGACGGATAAAATACTTAGCGTATTGCAAACATTTCAGGAATTTAAAAAATGAACTGTTAAACGCGGCTACTCAAACACCGAACCTCAAGCATCAGAAAATGAAAGGTCAGCAACTGCTGATAGCACCGTTGGATGAATTTTAGAAAGTGTATTTTTCTTTCGAAATGCCATTGGAGTCACTCCTTTGATCTGCTTGAACTGACGGGCAATATTCTTACTGTCATGCAAGCCCAACTCAAGTGCAATTCCAAAGATTGACATGTCGGTTTCTAGTAGTTTTTTAGTAAACCTTTCAATGCGTTGATTGTAAACATATTCATAGATTGGGTATCCGGTTATTAATGCAAAGCGCTTCTCAAAAGATCTTCGCGAATAGGGGACTTCCTTGAGGATTTGACGAACCGTTAAGTTTTTGTCCAGATTATTATGGATGAACTTCAGAGCGCAGACAATGTGCTTGTCTTTGCTGGCAAAGATATCCGTGGAATGACGCGTCACTACCTGGGTACTGCGCACAACAATGTCGGGTCCGGTGAATTCCTTTGTTTTGATCATCTGCTCCATGAGACGTGCCGCCTCATAGCCACTCTTTTCGGTATTTAAAGCAATGCTGGATAGGGGAGGATCGGAGAGATCGCAAATCGTTTCATCATTGTCAATACCCAAAACGGCAACATCGTCCGGGACGCGAATTCCAGCGTGACGTGCTGCGTCTGTAATGTGGTGACCTTGATTGTCGTCACAGGCCATTATGGCAATAGGCTTCGGTAATGAGTTAAGCCACTCACTCAAAGCAGATGGCTTGTAAAACCACAAATTCATTGAATGCGATTCCTGATGTTCATAGTAATGAGCAGAATGACCTGCTTCTCCAAGGCGTTCTTCAAACCCTTCAGCTCGTTCACGCGACCATACGATGTCATTAAATCCATAAAATGCAAAATTCTTGAACCCCTTCTTTAGGAAATAATCAGCTCCCATTCTTCCGGTCTCCCTGTATGCGCCTGTAATATTTGGAATGTCGGTAAAGCGTTCTTTAAAATCTTGCGCAATAACTGGAATCTTGGCGCGAGTGAATTTCTGCACTTCTTGACTGTTGTAAAACTGACCTATAATGCCATCAGCTCCCCAGTTTTTTGCCCACTCAAGAATGCCATCGATTCCAATGGTTTCCCGGTAATAAGTTGGCATGCGGCAAAACGTCCAAGGTCCATAGTCTTTGGAGTACTTCGTAATCCCTCGTAATATATTCTTGGAGTATTCTTCTGCGAAATCGCTAAGCAAAATAATCTTGATCATAAAGACAGGGTTAAGTTTAATACGTCTCCTCGCATTAAACACAGCATTACTACCACTAGAAATAATTTTGTTGGGCTTAAATCAAATAGTGAATCGTTGATGAGATCAAGCAAAAGAAATTCCTACGACTAAAAAATTGATATCGCAAGAGAATCTTTTTACTTTATATAAAACTTATTTCAACATGACTATTTCATTAAATTAACATGAAGGGGGTTAATAAAGTATAGCAGGGCTTCAACAGTTGGACGGATTTGGTATCCATGCTATTCTGTCACATTGCAAAAAGCCAGTCCGTGCGCGATCTAAGTAATGGACTTCGTTCGGCCACCGAAAACCTCACATTTAGGTGTTGAGAAAGCTCCTTCTAAATCAACAATTAGCTATCAAAATAAGCACCGCTCCTGGACACTGTTCAAGGATTACTACTTTTTACTTTTGGAAAGTTTAGGACAGCAAGCAAGATTTAAACAAGTGAAGTTTAAAATCAAGTCAGAGATTTTTCTTTTAGACTCTACCACGACCAGCCTTTGCCTGTCCTTGTTTGATTGGACTAAATACAAGACTGCGAAAGGGGCGGTGAAAATGAATACGCTTCTTGAATATGATTGAAACTTACCGGCCTACGTCAATATCACTAATGGCAAAACAGCAGACAACAAAAGTGCATATGACGTGCCGTTGTTGAAAGGGAGCGTTATTGTAGCCGACAGGTTTTACAACGATTTTTCTCTGCTCAACGTTCCAGAGTGAAATAACATGGATACAATTTTTACTGTGTTCATTATGATGTCAATATTTTCCGGAACGTTTGGCCAATCCTTGAATAAGAATTGGAAAGAATCTGAAAATGATCGAGTTTGAATCAACAGCACAAATGCACAACTATTAAAGGGCATTTGTAATATGGACATCTATAAAACATCCGTTGATAACAAATCCTGTGAAGGTGTACTGGCACCCTGATTTAATTTCCATCCACAACTCTGGAGATATCTTGGACCGATAGTAACTGGGGGTGTAGTTGATCCACCAGTAGTTCGTTTTTTTTTAGCGGCAGCATCGGTAAGTTTTATTGCAAGCACAAGTTTAAAATGGGAAGGATATCGATGTTTAATTCCATAGGCACAAAACTGATCCAGACATCCGGGTTGGAGTCAGGTATTTTCTGCGAGAACTGTAAATATTGGGAATGGATTAAAACTAAAACGTCTCACAGGGTTAATAGCCCTGAAGATTTCAGAAATTACTATTCAAACAAACGATTTATCAATCGTTAATAAACACACAAATATTTTTAGTAACCATACCGTTGTGTAAGTCAATATCTGAACATACCTTAGTATCAGCAATAAACGGGGTCTAAAGAATCTTTTTCTATTGGTCTCATCTTTTGCTTTTATGGTTAAGAATGCTAAGTAGAAATTTTTGGAAATAATCTAAAGAGATGTGCGATGTGGATATTTTATAGATAGCTGTTACCAAATACTCAAAGCTTTAGGATCTGGTTTCTTCCTCGTTTTGATAATCTTGATTTTGGCATTTTTAAATTTGTAACTCAGCAACAACTCAGTGGTTCCTGCATTGGCTTGCGTGCTGCTTTGTCCTGGCAGTTCATACGCAAAACCTACTTGTAATTGCTTCGCCTTAAACCCAATCAATCCAATAGAAGTCTGATCACTTCTATAACCTAAACCAACCCATACCGTATTATGCAACACGGCTTTTAACTGTGCTTCTGCTGAATAAAGAAAGGTAGCATCGTATCGATATAATCCGTTTACAATTAAGCCAAATCTTTTTGAAAAACCTTTTCTGATGCCGGCCTGTGCAACATGATGAACGTATCCGGATCGATCAAAAAAATCATCCTTACTAACCCATGATCCTTGCGCAGCATTTTGAAGTGCGTAGCCCACATAAAAGTTGTTACCGGTAAGCGCCAAGCCGATGTTAACATCAACAGTCATATTTTTATTAAAGTCCTGCACAAAACTCTGAAAGGCCGGATCATTCTGAGCGTTCATCTCTAATGCACTCATGTCTACGCGCTGCATATTGATTGTGGCTGCAGCACCTGCCCGGAGCTTTAACGTTTTTGTTAAGTTAATATGGAATCCATAATTAATAACAACTTCGCTTTCGCGATATGGTCCGAACGAATCATGAAGAAAAGCAGCACCAAAGGCATGGCGCTTCACGCTAAAATCGCCAGAAACAAAATACGTTTTAGGTGCGCCCTCAAAACCCACCCAACGACTGCTTCTGTAGTACGCATTAATGTTGTTGCCCGCAAAACCCGTCATGGCAGGATTGTAGTAAGCAGGGAAAACCTGGAAGCTCGCGGTGTACTTTCGGGTTTGTGCCGAGAGTGAAAGTAATTCCAATAATAAGGCAATAAGGAGTAAACTCTTTTTCATATTATTAATTATTTAATACGATTAGCACGCCTTGTTTTTTCAGATTAATGTCTCCCACGTTAATGATGTAGAAATACGCACCGGAAATTACTTTGCCGTTGGGGTTGCGTCCGTCCCAGCCCTGCTCAGGATTGTCAGTATGAAACATTAATTTACCTGACCGATCAAATACTTTAATGTCTACGTTTTCATATTCTAGTAATTCGGGCACAACCCACAAGTCATTTAGTCCATCACCATTTGGCGAGAAGGCATTTGGTACTTCAACAGTTTCTGGCTCTTGCGTCTCTCCTGTTCCTTTACCGTTACCTTTTGGCAAATAGTAGATGATGAAGGCGCTCTCTATAAAATTGTTGTTGGAATCTGTACTTCTCACGCGAATGAAAAATTTATTTTGATCCCTTAAATAACTGCGGTCTTTCATTATAAGTAAACCAAAGGCAACACTGAACTTGCAATTGTCTGAATCGCCATCGCCACTAGCGAGTTGATAATCATGAACAACATCATCTGGATCATTCGTGGTAAAAACATTGGGAGGGAATTCAGGATCTTCAAATGGCCATGACCCCAGTATTGAATCGCTTAATATAATTGTAGAAGGTGGAAGGTTAGGTAATACAGAAATGGTAACCTGTGCTTTTTTGTAAGTGTCGTTTGTACTTCCAGAGGTAAGTAATAGATCACCAATTAACACATAGTCTCGCGCAACATGCCCATTAAAATTGCTTTCATACCATGAGATAGGTAGTGCCTCTCCCATTCCGTTAACATAGGTTACTCCGGCAAGAGTAGGTAATTCTAAATCAGTAAAGGATTTACCAAACGGAACACTGATATTACCCCACTGTTGTACAATGGAAATATTGCGACTCGTGTCACCCTGATTGATAGCATCAATATTACCCGGATCACCTGGAGGTTCGAATTCTATGAGCGTAACCTGAAATGTAATCTCACTTGAGTTGATGCCATCCGAAATTTGAATGGTAAACTCATCGTTACCAACGGCTCCAGGAGTTGGCTTATAATATAATGTAGCATTGGGCGCGATGCTGTTTTTACCAGAGAGGGCAAAGGCGGGAAATCCGGTTAACGTTCCGATATTCGGAGAGGATGTTATCGACCAAGTTAATAATTGTCCTTTGTCCTGATCTGAAACCATCAACAGGTTATTAATCTTCTTCAGCCCACTGGCTTGACCAACCATTATTCCTGCTTCTGTTCCTGTTTTAAAAGTGGGTATTTCATTTATCTGTGCATGCGTTTTAAACGCGACTATAATCATGGCAATGATGAAAGCAAGGAAAACACGAATCCGAAAGGGAAGGCCTGGAATTCTTGTTCTTAAATCGGATTTTTTTATATGATGTGTTTTCATGGGTCAGATGTTTGGAGACAACAAAAATGATCTGTTTATCTACCCCATAAATCAGGAAGCACCTGATTTGAAAAAGATCAGGAAAAAGAGAAATTCAACTTGGAAGCTGTATTCAACACGTGCATCGGTAGTATTGGATTAATGAGCACACGTGTCATCGAACGAATCATTATTCTCTTGATATAAGGAAAATCCTGATTAATATACCTCGCTCCTTGCGGATTATTCTCCACAAAAATTGGCAAGCGCTGTAGAGAAATAAAATCATATTCTTACCAGACTTATTACTCAATGAAGCGACTGCTTATCTGCATGTTCTTTTTTGCCAGAATTATGAATGGATAAGTTCAACTCATCAAAAAATTGGCAGTGGCATAGTTTTGGAAACCTGCAGTTGTGTACAAACAAAAACTCTACAACTATGAAAAGAATTAAAATACTCCTGCCTATTTGCACTGTGATTTTTATGGGTCTTCTATACGGCTGTTCTCCAGCCAAAAAAGATGGCGCTGAAAACACAAACGAAACAGCCAAGGAAGCCAACGAGGAAATTATAGAAGATAAAGACCTAGAGAAAGATGCTGACTTTATTGTAGAAGCAGTAGCAGCGAACTATGCTGAAATCCACCTCGCGCAGCAAGCGTTGGGAAGGTCTCAGGATGCTGAAGCGCAAAAAATGGCAACCATGTTGGTTACCGATCACACAAAAGTTCTGAATGAATTAAAAGCTTACGCGTCTAAAAACGGAATCGTTCTTCCAGTGGAAGAAACGGATAAGGCTAAAAAAGACGAACAAAAACTGTCAGAAAAGGACGCGGAAGATTTTGATAAAAAATGGTGTTCTGAATTAATTGATGCGCATCAGAATACAATCGACAAATTTGAGAAACGCGTTGACAGAACAGAAGATCCAGAACTTAAAACTTGGATTAGCAATACCTTACCTTCACTCAAAATGCATTTGCAAATGTTGAAGGATCACAAAGAAAAAATAAAGGATGCTAAATAAACTAAAATAAAAAGACGGTGAGGTAGAAAGCCTCACCATTTTTTTTGCCAGTTAAACATCAACGAATCAAAACGTTCGGCTTGTAATTGTTCTTGAAATTTTATTTCGGTTTAACAGGCACGTGAACTTTGCGTTACGATTCTTTCCTACATCACTTCAACATTACGCTACAACATCATAAGCCCGAACTTACATAGTCTGGGCTTTTTTGTGAATGACCTGTCATTGAATCACACCTTTTTGAGTTCCTTTCATATAGGCAAAAACACTAAACATTTGAGCTAGATGTAGCTTGACTCAAGATGACGATTTGAAAACATTGTGAATGGTTCCTAATTCCATCTATATTTAGAGATGTGTTTAAAACAACAGATGGTTAATTATGAATATGGACAGTAGTCCCAAAGGGTTTAACTCGTTGCACGAAATTCAGCAAGAGCTTAGCGAGGCACGCCAAATACTCAAAGCCATTTTTGATAATACAAAGTCCTCCATATTTCTTCTTTCACCCGACTTCAGCATTTTATTTTTCAACAAATACGCCCGAGACGGAAGTAGACTTCTCTATGGAAGAGACATGATGATTGGCGACAGTATGCTGCAATATAGAACAGAAGGTGATGAAGAAATCTTTGAAGCCTTCACGAAAAACTTTGAACAAGCAATTCAGACTGAGAGTATGGTGGCGAGTGAACTGGAGATGCATTATCCACAAATGAGTTTTTGGGTTCGTTCAGAATATTCTCCAATTTATGAAGGCACAACACTGATTGGTGTCTTACTTACGGTATTGAACATTAACGATCGAAAGCAATTTCAAATTCAAAACGAACTTCAGCACAAACAGCTTGTTGATATTGCCTGGTCGCAATCGCATGAAACGCGACAACCTGTTTCAACAATGCTGGGTTTGATTAACATTCTGGATAAGACCACACTTACTGCTGATAATTTGCAGATTGTGAAGTTGATGGAAGAGACTGCACTGAAGATGGATCGGGTTATACAAAAGACCGTGAAACTAGCCAACCAGATCAGTGATACGAAACATACCATTTAATCTAAATAGCGAGCCCATCGCTGCCTAGTATGGATTCAATCCACGTAGGGCTTTTTGAACTTCATGGCGATCAATGCGAGAAAATTCTATTTCCTTAACCCTAAACCTGTTAAATCAAAGTAATAGGAGGGTGAAACTAAAATTTCCAGAATTGTTATTACTAATACATTTAGTTTATTAGGTTTGCTGTTACTAAAATTATTAGTTTATGAAAACAGTCAAAACAGCCAATGGCTTTAAAAAAATTGATGATAAAAATATGGACTTAGTGTCTATTCAATTGAGAACGATTTTGCAGGAGCACCGAGCAACCCTTATCGACAAATTACTTCAAGGTGGATTGAGCGCTTATATTGATTATACCTTTAACATGAAAGCGGCTCCGAGTCTTATAGAGCAAATCAAAGATGGTCTTCATCTTTTGAAACACAGTGGCATTGATGTTGCCGTATATGCTTCGACTTTTGATGCAGTATGGAAGAATGAATTTACATCTCTGGACAACACTTTGTTTGGTATGGAGATTAACCAAGTAATAAAATCAATACTTTTTCAGCCAAAGCTTTTCCCTGAAACACAACAACTTTTTTTTCAATAATAAACTCTTAATGGTATGATAGATGTGTTAAAGGTATAATACCTTAGCAATTTAAAGTACATCATGAATAAGTATGATCTATTGAATTGATTTTTTTAACTTACAATATGAACGAACAACCCACTCCTTTTTTATCGACTCAAAACGAAACGATTGATATTGTTGACGTGATTCGGAAACTGCGCAACGATCTAATTAAAGATTTTTTGGACGAGCGCACGTTGATCGCCTACCTCTCAACTCAATACAAAATTATGGAACTCTCGGCTATTAAAGTCGAGTTTATTAAAGGAGAATTGAAGCGGCTGCTGATTGCTCCTGTAGACTTGATATGGTATAAACCGATTCTTGATGATTTTAAAACTACCGGTAGTGCTGCCTTAAGTGAAGGTAATGAGAAGTTGTTTTACAAAGAGATTGAAGGTGTGCTGAAGAAATTTATTTACGAATAATAGTCTTACTACTTCTTTAGAGAAAACTTATCACTTTATGTGATAGGATAAAATAAAAGCGCACTACCTAAATGATGGTAGTACGCTTTTTTTCTTTTAAATCAGAACGAATGAAAATTAAAATAATCAGTTTGATATTTCTTAAACCAATTCGGCATCAGAAGTAATGGCTACTTTCAGTGCTTTCGAAATAATACAATTCTGTTCAGCGCCCTTTGTTATCTCCTTGAATTGTTCCAAAGTAATGTTAGGAATACTTCCCTTAATGGAGAGGTGAACCCCAGTAATATCTAATCCTTCCATTGTCACTGTGGCAACAGTATCGAGAGCGGTAGCCGTGAAACCGGCCTGACCCAATATCATACTAATCGCCATTGTAAAACAACCTGCATGTGCAGCTGCTAGAAGTTCTTCCGGGTTTGTACCAACTCCATCTTCGAATCGGGTCTTAAAGGAATATTGTGTTTTGTTCAGGGTAGAACTTTGTGTAGTGAGATTTCCTTTGCCGGCTTTTAAATCTCCCTCCCAGTGCGCTGATGCTGTGCGTTTCATAAGTTTTTTTTTAGTTGTTTCAATAATTTTTAACAATAAACCTCAGAGAAGGTTCCGTTGCAATAAAGATAAGATTCTAGGGGAATTTCTGTTCTATTATAATGCGTGCAATTTAATTGTCGTCTTAGACTAAAGTCCCTGGGCAGAAGGTTTGAATAACACACACTTGAGCGCGGGGTTAACAGCAATAATAATGAAGGGGGCTTTAGCCCCAGAGCATAGCTTCAATGCGGCAATTTGATTTGCATGCTTCTGAATCCTGAAATTGAAAAATCACAAAAGAAATTTTACGGTTAATCATTATATATTACTGTCATCCGACAAAAAATAAGATAAAATGAAAAGGCGGAAGTAAAATTACTTACCGCCTTTTTTTGTGATGTTTGAGTTACCAAGCAAAAACATCATGGGCAAAAATATCAA
>JBKJOF010000009.1:0-29147 GCA_046595655.1 Chryseolinea sp.
AGCTCTACTTTCTTGCAGATTTTATCAACTCAATTCTATCGATTTTATAACAAAATAAAACCCAATCAGGTTTTTAAGGGATGACTACTTAGTAGGTGGTAGGATATGTTTCTTGATCAAACTGAAATTTCTGCAGACACTAGATATTGTGCTGCTACACGTATTGAAAAAAATTACTAAAATTTTAAGGATAATGAAATTTGATTGATAAGGGTAAGAACACAAAGAATAGCTGTTAGCTATTCTTTGTGTAAACAACTCCAGGCGTGAAACTCAATGACCAAGTTTGGATAAAAAACCCTCTTTTTTCCTTTTTGAAACATCGAGAGAAACGTCATTATTCATCACAACATAACCCCCTTCTCCTCGAACGTATTTCTTTATAGAGTTGAGGTTGATGAGAAAAGAATTGTGGATGCGAAAAAAATTATGTTCACTTAATAAATCTTCATACTCTTTTAAGGTGCGGCTCACAACATGTTTCTTCCCATCGTGTGTAAAGATATTTGTGTAGTTGCTAGAAGCCTCACAATAAATAATGTCTTCAATTTTAACAAAGATCAATCCATCAGAAGTAGGTAATGCTAATTTATAGTTTTGACCAGAAGCGGGTTTCAGATTCTGAACCAGTTGTTCAAGCCGTGCAGAAATATTGAAATGCAATTTCTTTTCAACTTTTTCTACTGCTTTTTTTAATTCTTCAATGTCAATGGGCTTCAGCAGATAATCGATGGCTGAAAATTTAAAAGCTTTGATGGCGTACTCTGAGTGAGCTGTTGTAAAAACAATTTCAAAATTAACAGGCTTAATTTTAGCCAGAAGATCGAACCCTGTTTCGCGTTGCATTTGAATATCGAGAAAAACGACATCGGGTTTGTGCTTTTCAATGGCCACAACACCTTCTTCTACATTCTGGCAAAGAGCCATTACCTCAGCGTTGTCACAGAAATCCTCCAATAGGATTTTGAGACTCTCTCGGCTTTTCAACTCATCATCGACAACAATGCAACGAACCATGGACTTAAGTTGGTGACATTGGGTGATTATTGCAATAGCACCGAAAGAAATTTATTTTCTAAACGGAGGATCAGATTCCGAACTTGTTTGTTTTGCCCATGAGGTGTGCGCACAATTGATAATGAAGGGATTAAGGTAATTGGCAATTGTGAGATCAAATAGCGTATTTTGATCAAACATCATTTTATCCATATGAAAAATATAATCCCCCTCATTGCCCTTATTGGGTTAGTACTTGTTGGATGCAAAAAACCAGAAGCACAAACAGAACAAACTGTTGAACAACCAAAACCCACACGTGAAGTCTGGACAAAGGAACAAGCAAACGAATGGTATAAAGATAAGGGCTGGCTTCGTGGCAGCGATTTTATTCCCAGCTCTGCAATTAATCAACTTGAGATGTGGCAAGCCGAGACCTTCGATACCACCACCATCAATCGCGAATTGGGTTTTGCTGAATCTATTGGATTAAATTCCATGCGCGTATACTTGCATCACCTCGCGTGGGAAGTTGATTCAGTCGGTTTTAAAAATCGTGTGGATCAATACTTAACCATTGCTGATAAACATCACATCATTACACTTTTTGTTTTGTTTGATGATTGCTGGCTACCTACCTATCAGGCTGGAAAACAACCCGACCCAAAACCGGGTGTTCACAACTCTGGCTGGCTACGCGATCCGGGTGATAAGATTGGAGATTCAACGGTAACCATTGTATTGGAACGTTATGTAAAAGATATCCTCACACATTTTGCAAATGACAAGCGAATTATACTTTGGGATCTGTTTAATGAGCCGAATAATTCCGGTTATGGAAAGAAATCAATGGCGTTATTAGAGAAGGCATTTCAGTGGGGAAGAGAGGTAAATCCATCACAACCCTTATCCGCTGGTGTTTGGAATAAAGACTTGATCGACTTCAATAATTATCAGTTGGCTAATTCTGATGTTACAACATATCACAACTACTCCGATGAAATAGAACATAAAAAATGGATTGACACTTTACGCACTTATGGCCGGCCGTTAATTTGCACCGAATACATGGCGCGAACACGCGGTAGCTTGTTTAAGAACATTATGCCGATGTTGAAAGCTGAAAATATTGGCGCATACAATTGGGGATTAGTAGCAGGAAAAACGAACACCATGTATGCCTGGGAAACTCCAATCCCAGATGGTAAAGAACCTAAAATTTGGTTCCATGATATCTTCAGAAAAGATGGAACTCCATACAGTAAAGAGGAAGTGAAATTAATTAAGAGTTTAACAGGCAAATAGATTTACTATTTGATCGATCGTTATTCGTGCAATAGAAAAGCCAGAGAAATATTTCTCTGGCTTTTTTATTTAAAGGAGCAATTGGTTAATTACCCATAGCGTAGTTTAATTAATCGGATGTGGCCATCCGGAAATGAATGATATGAAAGGAACAGGTAATGATAATGCGAATAGTCTCTAGCGCAGTACTACAATGTTCGTAGGATGACTCAACTTATAATCCGATTGCCGATTGTTGATAGCGAGCGCTTTGTTAACGTAACCCTTCTTATACACTTTTACGCGCGCTTCAAATTCAATACTCATGCCTTCTTTTAGCGATGCTTTCTCAAAACCTTTTGTGTACGCAAACCAATGATGGTCGGTAACGGGTTTGTTGGTTTCAGTATCAACAATGTTGGAGAGCAGAAGTGTTGTATCGGTGTATCCATTATAATTTACTTTTTTGCCAAAACGTGTAAACACGGCTCTGAATTTTTTACGCAACCCAACTTTGTCCGCAAGATTTTTCCTCATGTTGTAATCGCCTGTTAAATAATTGGGCAAAGGTAAGGGATGCAGAGTTTATATGTCTAAAGCTTTTTATGGAAAACGCGTGAGATCACCTCGATCGCAAAAACCGTTCGTAAAGAATGGCTGTGAAAAGAAATCAAATTAGTGCATATTTGATTTACATCATTTACAAAACAACCAGACCTATTAATTTATAACAGATGAAAAACAAATTAAATTTAAGAACACGCAACAAGTGGCGACACATTATTGCACTCGCGTTTTTAGCATTCACGTTTTCTGCGGTGGAAGCAAAGAAAAATGAAGATACGTCTTCCATTGAAGGACGATGGGATATCACGCTGATGATGGGTGGCAAAGAGCAACCTTCATGGCTTGAAGTGCAACACTCTGGAGTAAAAACACTGGTGGGAAGATTTGTGTATTCAAGCGGCAGCGCTCGCCCTATTTCTAAAGTTAATTTCAGCAATGGAAAATTCAGCTTTACCATTCCACCTCAGTGGGAACAGGAAACCAAAGACCTGGAGTTTGAAGGCACGGTAAACGCTAATGGGCTAACGGGTACCATGGTTTTTACTGACGGCAAAAAATATAATTGGACTGCTGTACGCGCACCATCTTTGAAGCGCGAAGGCGAACCGGTTTGGGGCGAACCCATCACTTTATTTAATGGCACCGACTTAAAAGGGTGGCACGCAATGGGTGAGAACCAATGGATCGTTAAGAATGGAATTTTAACAAGCGAAAAATCAGGAGCTAATCTTGTTTCCGATATCACCTTCAATGATTTTAAACTTCACATTGAATTCCGTTATCAGAAGGGTAGCAACAGTGGCGTTTATCTTCGTGGGCGTTATGAAGTACAGATTGAAGACAGCAAAGGAAGAGATCCGATGGCTATATACCTCGGTGCGGTCTATGGGTTCCTTGTACCCAGCGAACAAGTAGCGAAGGATCCAGGCGTTTGGCAATCATACGACATCACGTTACACGGAAGAATGGTAACGCTGATTGCGAATAATAAATTAGTAATCTTTAATCAAGAAATTCCTGGCATTACCGGTGGTGCGATCGATAACAAAGAAGGACAACCCGGACCCATCATGATGCAAGGTGACCACGGACCGATTGAGTTTCGTAATATTATCATTACTCCGATGAAGTAATTTATATCGGACTATCTTATCAGAAAACCTCAACATGGCATGACCGTGTTGAGGTTTTTGTTTTTATGATGAATAAAAATCAAAGACAATCTCCCGTGGATTACGCAGATCGAATTTCAGCCGATCATGCTGATCATTGACTCAATTAGATTTGTTAACCCTTCCGTTGCTGAAGTGAGAACATGTGCATACTCTAAGTGATTACAATAAAGTTGTGAAACCAGTATTGCTTATATTCGATTGCTATAGCTTTTTGCTTTCACTCTCAACCCTCTTTAAGTTTAGATCTTGAAAATTAAAACTGAAAACAATATTGGGTGAGATACCTTTCATGCGAATGACTGTTGAAATGCCGTCTTCATGTAAGATAAAACAGGGAAAGACATCACACTTCATGTTCTGGTAATTCCATTGAATAGCAAAGGTATTCGCATTATAAAAAAGCGAGGCAATCTGAGATAACCTCGCTTTTTTTAAAATACTTGGTAAGAACGTTAAGCCGTAATACTTGTCTTGGCAACAAACAACGGCTTGTAATAATCGCGATATGCCCAGGCTAGATATACATGGATCGCTACAATCACCACGCCCATTACTGCCCCGCCCGGTGATAAGAATACATGAAACAATAGAATGTTAATGCTGACAGGCATGAGTATAACCAATGAAAGCGGAACGAAAATTCCTGCTAATAACATTGCGCCAAATATAACTTCTATGACCTTCAGCATCGGAAAGAAATATCCAGATTGAAATAGACCACCGGTAAAAGCATCGGCTACACCACCCGCTGGGGGAGGAGTCGGAATAAAATGAAAGAAGAAATTAAGACCGAATACGAAATAAATCAGACCAAGCACGATGCGTGCAATAACTGCTAATATTGATTTAATTTTTGTTGCCATAGTATTTAAGATTTAAGTTTATGTGTGAAGAATTCAATGTCGTTTAATTAAGCTCCTCGAATATTCTCTCTTCAAATGAAGAATAGGGTGAGGTCATCAAAAGAAAGCCTAATCAAACGGCATTGCTTAAGCATTGATAAGTTCATCCTGAAATACAGGATAGTCTGTAAATCCTTTTGCATCTGGTGTATAAAGAGTGCTCGCGTCTAGTTTATTGTTGATGGGAAGATTTTTTTGGAAACGAGTAACCAGATCAGGATTGGTAATGAATGGTTTACCAAACGCTACCAAGTCAGCAAAACCAGAAGTTAAATCTTCTTCAGCGCGATCAATGGTATAACCGCCAGAGAGAATCAAGGTGTTAGTAAATTTTTCGCGAATGGTTTTTTTAATGCTGATCGGAACTTCTGGCGCACCACCAGCACTATGATCAACAAGATGGATGTAGGCAATACTAAGTTTGTTTAATTCTTCTGCGAGATAAGTATAGGTCGAATCAATTTCAGGGTAGTGTGGCATTTCATTGAACACTCCATACGGAGATAAACGAATTCCTACATTTTCTTTTCCAATAGCATCACTTGTCTCTTTTACTACTTCTAAAATAAATCGACTGCGGTTTTCAATACTGCCACCGTAGTTATCGGTGCGTAGATTTGAAAATGGTGATAAGAATTGTTCTAACAGGTAACCATTTGCTGCGTGAAGTTCAACCCCATCAAAACCGGCTTCGATAGCGTTGATGGCTGCTTGAACATATTCAGCTTTTGTTTTCGCCAGGTCTTCAGCGGTTAATGCTTGCGGAACGGGTTGATCTTTCATGCCTTCTTTATCAGTCCACATTTGCCCTGTAGCAACTACAGCAGAAGGTGCAACGATGCGAGCGCCATGTGGCAAATTTAATGCATGCCCCACACGCCCGGTGTGCAGAATTTGAGCAAATATTTTTCCACCTGATTTATGAACGGCTTGTGTTACGGGCTTCCATGCGTTAACCTGATCTTTAGAAAAAAGTCCCGGAATGCGTGCATACCCTAAGCCATTAGGAGAAGGAGATATACCTTCCGTGATAATCAATCCTGCAGAGGCGCGTTGTGCATAATATTCTGCAATTAATGCATTGGGTTGGTTATTAATGGCGCGACTACGAGTCATCGGAGCCATTACTAACCGATTGGTTAGGATTGTGTTTCCCAATTTATGGGATGTGAAGGAGGTTTTCGTTTTGCTCATGATTGAATTGATTAAATTATATATTTAAATGTTTCGATGTGTTTATATTTAAAAAAAACCCGTTTCAGGGCTGTTAAGGTTAAAGGATTTTTGGCTGAGTTTAGTTCATCGATACATCGAAATACTTCGATTTATTTTATAAAAAAACGCACTAAGCGAATTTCAATTGAAGAATGCTGTTGGTATACTCTTTCAAAAGCTTCTCATTGAGATTGTATTTGTGGTTTCTTCCCTCTTTTTCGGCTTCAATCAATCCTGCTTCTACCAATACCTTAATGTGATGACTTACTGAGGGCTGCGCCAACGGACTTTCTTCTTGGATGTCGGAACATTGCCCGCATCCACCTTTTTTTGAAATGTGCTGAAGGATTTTCAAGCGATTAGCATCACCCAGAGCTTTTGAAATCTTTTCTATTTGTTTTGTGGTCAGTGCCATTGAATCGAATGATGTAAATATATCAATCTGCTCTAAGGACGCAAAGTAGGTTTAAAAAGTTCAACATCATATGCTGTTGGTATATTTCAAATTGTCGAAGGCCATTAAAAATCAGGGCTAAAGCCCATTCAAAATTCCTGTACTAACCACCGTCTTAAGGCCGTGGTTATACGCTAAAACTAACGTGGGCTTTAGCCCATGATACGACAATTTGAAATGTAAGCGATACGGATGGAAATGCAGCTAGATGGTGTGTTGTTGGAATGGTTAAAGAAGCCAGATCCGATGTGAATTTTATTTCTTCGAAACACGTTCGATGTAACCGAAATTTAAATTATCATTTACCACTAATGCAGTTCGGTACCATTTTATCAAACTCGCAGTTATTCGATTGGCATTTAGTAAGGGAGTCTATAAGTTTTTGTCGAATGACTTCAAGAAGTTTAATCTGGTCATTAAAACGCTCGATCTTGTCAGTTAAATGATGAGTAAGTTGGTTGCAAGATGCAGACTCTTCACTCCATGCATTGATGAAATCATCAATCTCATTGAGCGTAAAACCTAAACCCTTAATCGTTTTAATTAAGACAAGACGATCATAAACGGTTTCAGGATATTCTTTGTAGTTATTATCTCTTCGCTCTTTTTTGTTCACATCTATAAGTCCCTTCTTTTCATAGAAGCGAATGGTATCGTGCGAAAATCCGGTGCGCTTTGAAAGTTCTCCGATCAGCATAATTGAAAATTATTGAAGATTTCTCTTGACAGTGGACTATACTCCATGTCGTATACTTGAATATCGAACGAAAAATACAAAGAAAAGTAACATGAAAACGACATCAAAAGAAACTGGAAATGGGATTAAGAATTTAGGGTTAATGGGCATCGGACTTTGTGCACTTTGTTGTGCTCTCCCCATTATTGGCATTGCAGGTGGGGCTGGAATTTTAGCCTCGATAGCCTTGTACGCAGAGAAGATTGTGCTCGCATTGTTAATCATCTCAACGACACTTTTTGGAATATGGCTTTACCGGAGAAAAAAAACGCCAGCGTGTTCTGTTAATTGTTCGTGCAAAGTTGAAAGTGCGAATTCTAAAATCGGTGAACTAAATACAAAATAATATGAAGGCAATGCTGCTACTTTTTGGAATAGTATTTACGATACCTATCGAGGTGAAAGCACAAAATAAAACAGATATGAAAATAAACGAGGTAGATATTAAAATAAGTTGCAAGCTAACAACACCGGAACTGCAACAAAGAAAGAAGACGATCCTCATGGAATTGAAAAATCTATTGTTGGAAAAAACGGAGACTGATAAAGGTGTTAAATACAAATTCGAAGGCACCGATAAGATGTTGGATTTACTGACCAACTTTATAAAAACGGAAAGACTGTGCTGCGATTTTTTCGTTTTTAATCTAACGACTTCGAGCCATTCAAATTTAGTGTGGCTCGAGCTATCAGGACCGGAAGGCACAAAGGATTTTATTACACGGGAGATTGAGTTCTAGCGCAAGTTTCAATGACGTATTGGATTCAACATTTAGTCGTGAATGCAAATTCTCATTGATGCATCAGCTGAACTTATGTATTTTGGAATCTTTTAGACGCTATGAAAAGAATCCTACTATTCCTGTTGATTGTTTCTCCTTATTTAATGTGGGCTCAAAGTCCATCCAGTGAAAACCTCGTTCAATTTGTTAATCCGTTAATTGGTACACATAAAATGGGACATACCTATCCGGGTGCCACGGTTCCGTTTGGAATGGTGCAGCTTAGTCCAGAGACGGATACTCTATTATATGAGCATCAAGGTAAATACAATGGCCCGGTCTATAAATATTGTGCGGGCTATCAGTATGATGATCCTACCATTGTTGGATTCAGTCACACACACTTTAGTGGAACAGGCCATTCTGATTTAGGAGATATTCTGATCGTACCCACAGAAGGAACATTACAACTCAATCCGGGAACGGAAGATCATCCTGAAAAAGGATATCGTTCTGTTTTTTCTCACGACAGTGAAGCAGCAGAGCCAGCGTATTATAAAGTTTTGCTTAAAGATCATAATATAAAGGCAGAGCTCACCGCAAGTAATCGTGTAGGATTTCATCAGTATACTTTTCAACAGTCAGATCAATCGCATATTATTATTGACTTGGTGAGCGGACTTTATAATTATGAAGATAAAAATGTATGGACGTTTGTGCGCGTAGAAAATGATACGCTCATTACAGGGTATAGACAAACGACAGGATGGGCCAGAACACGAACTGTTTATTTTGCGATCTCATTTTCGAAACCATTTTATCAATATGGAAACAGAGATTATTCAAAGCCTCAGGTATATAAAGGTTTCTGGGGAAAGTTTGATCAGCGAAATAATTTTCCTGAATTGGCCGGAAAACAAATCAAATTGTATTTCGATTTTAAAACCACTGCCAATGAGAAAGTAAAAATCAAGGTAGCCTTGTCTTCCGTAAGCACGGAGGGCGCGTTGCTGAATATGAAATCAGAAATTCCACATTGGGATTTTGATAAAGCAAAAAGGGATGGACAAGCATTGTGGAATAAAGAGTTGAGTAAGATCATGGTGAGCACAACAACGAAAGAGGAGAAGATCAATTTTTATACAGCACTCTATCATACTTTCCTTGGTCCTACAACGTACATGGATGTGGACGGAGCGTATCGCGGTCTCGATCAGAATAACCACAACGCAAAAGATTTTACAAACTATACTACCTTTTCACTTTGGGATACTTATCGCGCACTTCATCCGCTCTTTAATATTGTGCAACCGAAACGCAATGCCGATATGATTCAATCCATGCTGGCGCATTACGATCAAAGTGTTTACCCGATGCTTCCGGTGTGGTCTCATTATGCGAATGAGAATTGGTGTATGATTGGTTACCACAGCGTGTCGGTAATTGTTGATGCAGCAATAAAAGGAAATGCTGGCTTTGATCGGCAAAGAGCGCTTGATGCTTGCGTGACTACAGCACGTCAAAAATTTTACGGAGGACTGGACGCCTACATTGAAACTGGATTTGTGCCCGATGAAAAAAGTTCTTCTTCCGTATCGATGACGCTGGAGTATGCATACGATGATTGGTGCATCGCGCAGCTCGCCAAGAAATTAAATCGAATTGAAATCTACGATGAGTTTATAAAACGTTCGGAGAACTGGAAAAATGTCTTTGATGCGTCCATCGGATATACACGTCCGAAATTAAAGGATGGAAGTTTTAAAAAGAGTTTTGATGTGTTGAGCACACACGGTCAGGGTTTTATTGAAGGTAATGCGTGGAACTATAGTTTATATGTTCCTCATGATCCCAATCAATTAATCAAACAAATGGGTGGAACAAAACGATTCACTGCTCATCTCGATTCTTTATTCAGCATGTATTTGCCCGATAAATACTTTGCTGAAACAGAAGACATCACACGCGAAGGTATTATCGGAAATTATGTTCATGGTAATGAACCAGCACATCACGTTGCCTATCTCTACAACTGGGTAGGTAAGCCATGGAAAACGCAAGAGCGCGTTCGGATGATTCTAAAGAAACAATATCAGGCAACACCCGATGGCTTAGGAGGCAACGATGATTGCGGACAAATGAGTGCGTGGTATATTTTCAATGCATTAGGTTTTTACCCGGTAGCTCCAGGATCAGATCAATACTCCATTGGAAGTCCTTCTATACAAAAAGCAATACTGAAACATGAAAATGGAAATACCTTAACTATTGATGTTAAGAACCAAAGCGACAAAAATGTTTATGTACAAAACATGGAAGTGAATGGAGTTCCATTGAAAAGACTTTATCTAACACATGAAGAAATTATGAAGGGCGGAACAATTACTTTCCATATGAGTGCTAAACCGAAGAAGTAGTATCTATGAATTCTTTTTCCGTAACCAGCTCGATTTTATCAGCTCAAGAACTTGGTCGCTTAATAAGTAACCGTTATTCTTTAACGGACAACACATGTCAATTGATAAAAACATTTGTCAACGATACGTATTTAGTAACGCAAGAATCTGTCAAATACATTTTCCGGGTTTACAGTTTTGGTTGGAGGTCGGAGATTGAGGTTGCTGAGGAAATTCGTTTGATTGATCTCTTGCGTCATCACCACATTAAGGTATCGTATGCAATTGCTGATGAAGATGGGAGATACATTCAAAAACTGGAGGCTCCTGAAGGAATTCGATTTGGTGTATTATTTTCTTTTGCGGTCGGTGATAAAAGTTTTAATCCTCCAGCAGAAGTGAACTTTAAGATAGGGGAGATGATGGCAAAGATTCATTTGAAGACAATACAGATGAAACTAGAAAGAGTCAATTATGATTCACAGATATTGCTGATCGACTCATTCGAAAAATTCAAATCATATTTGCCGAAGGAATCGGATGAAATGAATTTCATGGTAGCAACACAAAAATTTCTGGCAAACGAATTTGCTAATGCAGACCTATCTAAAATAAGACAAGGTGCTGTGCATTTCGACATCTGGGCAGACAACCTTCATGTTGATAACCATAATAATATTACTCTTTTCGATTTCGACTTTTGTGGAAATGGATGGCTGTGTTATGATATCGCTTTTTATCTACTTATGCTTTTTACAAGTGAAGGTAATGAGATAGAGTATCGTAAAAGAGTAGAAAGCTTTATGAATGGGTACGAATCCATTATAAAGATGAATGCTGAAGAAAAGCGATTACTTCCTGCAATAGCGGTTAGTCTTTGTTATTTTTATTTGGGCGTTCAACGCGAACGATTTGCAACAATCTTTTTTAATGAGGAACATCTGAAAAGATATGTCAACTTTAGAATTAAGAAGTGGATGACGTTTCATAGTTTGAATAGGTAGACTGATTTAATTTTTAATGAAACCTATTGTCAATAAAAAGTATCGGTTGGAGAAATTTGATACCAAAGGTGGTTGGACCTTTGCTGTAATTCCTCAAATTGCCAAAGATAAGAAGGCGCATTTTGGTTGGGTGAAAGTAAGAGGCACCATTGATGGATTTGAAATCAGGAAATATCATCTCATGCCAATGGGTAACGGCAAATTATTTTTGCCTGTAAAAGCTGAGATCCGGAAGAAAATTAAAAAGGAAGCTGGAGACTCAGTACATATCATTCTCTATCCGGATAATGAACCGTTGGAAGTACCAGAAGAAATGTTGTTGTGTTTAAAAGATGAGCCTCAAGCGTTAAATTTTTTTTATTCTCTTTCAGAGAGCGAGCAAAAGTTTTACATTCAATGGGTCTATTCCGCAAAGCGGGAAGAAACAAAAGTAGATCGGTTAGCAAAAACAATTAATAGACTTCTTAGAGGATTGAAACTCTATGATAAGGTAGGCGATTAATTTTTTGTATTCATTATCTGGATTTCCGTTTTAAAAAATCTCCCAAAGCTTTGCCGGCAATAGTATAAGCGGATTGTATTCGCGTAGTCATTAAATGATCCCCTCCGTGAGAATCTTTTGCTGTCTGATGAGAGAAAAATGGCCAGAGGTCTTCTTCTTATTGGTTGCTTCCCATCTTTCAATAGATTTTGATTTATTTATAAAGACCCTAATGGTGTGTATATAATATTTTCTATTTTGCAGAGTCATTCAACGGACGTGTTACCGAAAACTTCTTTGTTTGTGATGTTGCCCTTCATTGTAGTGGCTAATCTGCAAGAGAATTTTAGCTAATCAATCTTCGTTAGTTTGATAAAAAATATCCAACGCAATACCTGTTTGTAGTTCAATCTAAAATAAATAATTCAATGACTCCATTCTTTACCAAAATCATCCCCATCACGCTGCTAAGTGTAATCCTTTTTTCGTGTGGAGGAGATGACCCTAAGCCTGCCAGCACTGTGGATGTTACCTTTTTAAAAGTGGGTTTAAAACAAACCTTCTTTTATGACGATGGCGTATTTAATTCAGATACAATACGTTCTGTTGTGGAAAAACAATTGGCAACCGATACCTTCCTGGTTCGTAGTTATTCTGAAACTATTACCACTGTGCCTACTCAATACTGGGTAGTGAAGGATAACAATCTTTATATCTCGTTTCGACTTCGTGACCCTGCCACGTACCAGATCGAGTGCAAGTTCGGTCAGCCTGTTGGTACTTCATGGAATGTTACAAAAAGTGGTCTCACCTACACGTATTCCATAGAAGCATTGGATGTTTCCATTACAACAGGTGAGGGTGTTGTGAATGATGCTGTTAAATTAAAGATACACTCCCCGACTGGTACGGATCTTATACAATATATATCTCCAACAGTTGGAGTTTTGGGAAATGGCTCTATTACCGACAATGCAGTATCCAAACTTTATCATTACACCATTGGTACAACACCTCGCATAACGGGTAATTCACCGGCCATTACGTTTGGAAATTTTCCCTTTCTTGCTGTTGGTAAATACTGGAATTACACCGAATCAAGTTTGTTTGGCGGAGAAACTGCTGTCCAACTTTTAATTGAAAGCAAAGATGCCACACGAAATATTTATAAAGCAAAATTGACATACGGTGGAGTAGTTTCGTATTCGTACTGGTTTGAAGATAACGGTATGCTAATGGTGTATGAAGAAGGTGAAACGATATTGAATTCAGATCCTATTTACATGAGTGAAACCAAAGCAACATTGAACTATGGATGGATGGGGATGACAGGCAATAGCACCGCGTACATTTACACGATCACGGGGTTGAATCAAACGATAGATACTTACTTCGGATCCCTTTCATGTATGGCTATTTCGGTGAGTAACGGATTGTTTAGCACCCAAACGAATTATTGGAACAAGAATAAAGGCAATGTATTGGTGAGTGGTTTTATTGAGCGTAATATAACCAGCTCGAATGCAAGAAAGAATAACAGAAACAATTTATTCAGTCCGTTCATAGCATTCTAATTTAAACGCGTTAGCATTATAAAGATTAAGCACAGGCTAAAGTTTTGTCACGAATGCGTGAATGAATTCAATTCGTGCATTCGTGGCAATTTTATTTATACGGCTCCAACTCCTTTGTACTTCTTGTGATAGTAGATGTAGGACAATGCACCGATTCCAAAGGGAAGAATCATAAAAGCCATTTCTGGCTTCAGACCTTCGATGCAAATGTTTGAATAGGTAGCACCAATCAAGTCAAAAAACAATCCGGCATAGGCCCATTCTTTTAGACGCGGAAAGCCAGGTACAACAATCGCGACAACCCCTAAGAATTTGGCAACCCCTAAAAATGGAATGATATATTTTGGATAGCCAAGTAGGTTTGAAACCATGGCCACGGCATCATCGACTACAATGATATCAGGGATGGCGGAGAACATCATCAAGGCTCCGAATAGTCCGGTAAAGATCCAGTACAAAATGTTTATTTTCTTCATAGCAACATGGATTTAGTTTTAAGGTTATGCAACTTACCTTCAATTTCTGAAATTGTCCAGACCGCATCCGTCAATTTAAAGGGTAATTGCGACAGCGTTTAACCGCGCATGCATCAATAAATCACATTCGTGTACTGGTGGTAATTTGCATTTGGATTTAAGATACCAATCGGTACCTTTGTTTATGCGTGATCCCGAAGCGACTAAAGAAACGATTTTAAGAAAGTCAGGAGTGTTGTTTAATACGAATGGCTATAAGGCCACTTCAATCAGTCAAATTACGGACGCTACGGGATTTACAAAGGGTGCCATATATCGCCACTTTGAAAGCAAGGAAGAATTAGAGCGACAGACGCTGGCACATTTATCGGGTTTGCTTTTAGAAAAAGTGCGTGAGCGATCGAAGGTTGAAACAACAGCGGGTGCTAAGCTTCGGGCAATTTTTAAGTTCTTTGAAAATTACATTACAAATCCCCCGCTGAAAGGTGGATGTCCTTTAATGAATGCCGCCATTGAAGCCGATGATGCACATCCGATCTTGAGAAAGGAAGCGTTGAAAATTTTGCAATTGCTTCGTGAATCGCTCGTCATCATTCTGAAAAATGGTATTGAACATAAACAGATTAAGGCAGGTATTGATAAAAACTTTTATGCCACGTTGGTAATAGCCACGCTAGAAGGCGGCATTATGATGAGCAAACTGCAAGGCAACAACGATGACATTAAGAAAATGACAAAGCACTTAACGAAACAACTGGAAGAAATAGAATTGTAATTCTTATCCTTTCATGAATACCCATTGGTTTATAAGAAAGTAAAACGAAAAAAAGGAAAGAAACGTGAGTAGATTAAAAATGAATGAGCAACAAAAAACAACGAAACGATTTGAATTGTATTTTTTTGAACCGATAGATACCAATTGGTATCTATAAAAAAGAAGACCATGAAAAACATGATTAGCAAACTCATCGGATTTTTTTTAAACACTCTGGTATTTGTAGCTCCGTGGCAAGCCGGACGAATCGGGTTTAATATTTTCTGTCATCCCTTTCGATTGAAGTTGACGGCACGGCAACTTGAATTCTTAAAATCAGCCGATCAGTTTCAATTGGATCATGGAGGTGAAGTGATTCAAGGCTACCGCTGGGGCAACGGATCGAAAAACATTTTGCTGTTGCACGGATGGCAAAGTCATACCTATCGATGGAAGGCGTATGTGGACGCGATTAATAAAGATGAATATGCAGTCTACGCGATTGATGCACCCGGACATGGTTTAAGTTCAGGTGGATTTATGACAGTGCCATTATATAGTGAGGTGATTCGAAAAACCATTCTACATATAGGCAAAGTGCATCATCTGGTGGCACATTCCATTGGGAGTTTTACTGCGATCTATACTTTTTACAAACACCCTGAATTAACTCCGGATAGAGTAATGATGTTGGCCTCACCGGGCGAGGCAAATGATTTTTTTCAATTCTATAAGAAGACCTTAAGTCTTTCATCAAAAACTCTTCATTATATCGTTCAGCATTTTGAAAAAGTAATCGGCTTGTCGCCAGACTATTTTTCCATATCGCGTTTCGCGCAACAGCTCAGCACCGCAGCACTGATTATTCACGATGAAGATGATGACGAGACTCCCGTAGAAAACTCAAGAATCATTCACCGTTCTATATCCGGTTCACGACTAATTATAACAAAAGGTAAAGGGCACAATTTAAAATCGAAAGAAGTAGTGCACGAGGTGATCAGTTTTATGGAAGATACACCTAAAGAAATATCTACTCCGAATTTTACTTTACAAGCAAATTAAATACTTATGAAACAACTAATATGTTCAATCGCAATAATCCTGTTAATCGCCAGCAGCACATTTGCACAAACTCTAGAGACTCCGCAAAAGGAATTTGTAATCGTAATAGAGTCTAAAATCATTGACATGAAAACAAATGATTCACAAAAGAATGAAATAAAAATTCTGAAATCGAAAAGTTATCAGAAGAGCGAAGCAGAGGTAAAAATTTCTTCAACACTTCCTGCAGGTGTAGCGGTTGCCTTTAATCCTAATCAAGGAAACTTTGATGTAAGTGAAATGACGATCACCACCTCGTCTGAAACCAAACCAGGTCAGTACACTTTGATTGTAAGTGCTACCCTGAACTATAAAACAAAAGCGTCCATTCTGAAATTGAATGTTCAATAAAAAAAATTGCCACGAATGCACGAATAAATCTGATTCGTGTATTCGTGGCTAATTTATATTTCGCTTTAATCTCACATTTTCATCATCGCACCAAGATGGTTCCTTCAACGCCTTCTTCCAATGTCTTACCCATAACGGCAGAGGCTAAGATCTTGACCATTGAAACTAATTTTCCATCTTTCGTGTCCCAATAAAATCCTTCTTCAGGAGTTACTTTAATAATCGTTACGTTTGGATCGTCTTTTCCTCCAGGGAACCAAGCTTTGGCGATATCGCTCCAATACTTTTCAATTTTTTCATGATCGCGCGAAATGGTTGCTCTTCCATAAACAGACAAGAATTCGTAATTCGAAGGATTGCTAATGAACAACTGAACGCGTGAGTCTTTTTCAATTTCCTGATTCTTGTCACTGTCGCCTGGACTCATAAACCAGAAATTTCCCTGATCGCATACTTCTTTCACACTCATGGGGCGAGTGGTAAGTGGAACTTCCGTTAGCCGGGTTGTAAACAGACAGATGGATTCGTGTTTAACCAGTTCCTGAAACTTTTCAATGGCCTCTTGCTGGGAGAGGTTTTTAATATTAGATGCTTTGTTTTCCATAACTATTTTATTTTATAGTATGAAGTCAAAGAGCATTCCAAAATAAAGATCATTGTTTGTTTAATGAATCTGATGTATGCGTGGAGTACGGGTACACATTCCTAAACAAAAAAATCTACTTACTCCACAGGTGTAGAGCGAATTACTCGATTACTACTGAGGAGTATGATGGTGCGTTATGAAAGTACAACCAATAAAAAAAGCCTGAGCTATATAACCCAGGCTTTATATAATAAGAGATGAATTAATTCGAGGCGCAGTTCTGCACTAGACCTTACTTAGAATTTTACAGGAATTTTAACAAGCGTATTTTCCCATGCTAGCATCATCGTAGAAGTTCCTTTGTCACCATCAAACGCAATGGTAAAGGCTTCTACTTCTTTATCGGTTTTACCTGCTGGAACTTTAAAGCGTACAACATCTTTTGATTCTTCATACTCATACGCGCCCCATGTATCTAATTTTGAATTGAGGATGATGATCCACTCCCCTTTATCTGGAATTGTATAAAGTGAATACATTCCAGCAGCAATTTGTTTATCGCCAAGTGTTACCTCTTTAAAAAATTTAATCTCAGTTGTTTCATTGGCACCGGTGCGCCATACCTTTCCGTAAGCTTCCACTTCCCCCAGCATCGTTCGTCCCTTTTTCTGAGGTCGACCATAGGTTACTTTTATAACGGGAGCAGAGCGTTTTCCGTCTTGTCTTAGGTAGGTAATGTCCGCAGGACTTGGATCGAGGCCTGGTAACTTTTGAGCCATGGCCATTTCAGAAAAAAGCGCCATTACTACAATGGCGAAGAGGGTGTAGTTTATTCGTTTCATAATGTTGATTTTGATATTAAACTAATGAAGGAAATTCAGAATCCATCATGATTATGAATGAAGGGCATTTGCAGTCTTTGAACGGAAGGTATTTTATATCTCATGCTTGGCTTGCTGCACTGAGACGATTTAAATTCAACACCTTGTGAAGAACTTTTTCGTCCACGCTCAGATGGTGCAGATCGTTTTGCAATTCAATCTGGGTCAACAACGCAAAGAAAATCCTCGCCACAGAGTTTGTACTTATAAAAACTATAGTTTTATGAAGCAAAGATTTTTCTTGCGAGAGATTTTATTTTATACCCTAAGTTCTTGAACATGATTTGGGAAGTCGATCATTATTATTTGAATAAAGAAGAGCCAAACAAAAGTTGTTTACTCGCTTTGCGGAACATCATTCTGAAACAAGACACTGACATCACAGAAACGAGGAAGTATGGAATGCCATGCTTTTGTTACAAGAAAAAAATAATGTGTTATGTATGGACAGATAAAAAAACAGATGAGCCATATATTCTCATGGTAGAAGGGAAACACCTCGATCATCCTAAACTGGAAATAGGCAAGCGTTCCAGAATGAAGATTTTCAGAGTTAATCCAAACAAAGACTTACCGATAAACACGATTAAAGATATTCTACAAAGATCATTAGACTTATATAGAAAAGGTATTGTAAAATCTTAAATGAGACAGATGCATTTTTGCCGCGGACGAGAGTTTTCTAGAGGCTGTAATTATGCACAGGGAAAAGAGGAGTGAAAACAGCAAAAGGACTAATGAAATAAAATGAAAGACTTCCTTCTAACAAATTCCCCTAAGCTGGAAAAATGAAAACAGTAAATGATTATTGCATCTTAAAATAGTTTTAGGAAATTTAAAACATAATCAGAGGACGTAAGTCTCATACTATTGAATTCAGAAGAGCTAACATTATTAAATCTTATTAAGGCTGGCAATATCCCGGCTTTTGAAAAACTGTTCAATACCCATTACGCCACTTTATGTATTTATGCCAAGAAAATGGTTGGCGATATCGATGAAGCTCGGGACATTGTTCAGAATATTTTTGTCGCTCTCTACGAAAAGCGTGACGCATTAGAAATCAATACGTCAATCAAACCTTACCTTTATAAGTCAGTCTATCACGCCTGCCTCAATCATTTGAAGCAGATCAAAATCCACAATATCCACCACGATCACCTGAAGTATCAAATGCCATTCGGTGATTATCAGGACACATTGGTTACGAACGAGTTGGAAGAAAAAATCTGGACAACAGTCCAAAGCCTACCAGAACAATGCCGAAAGATATTTGAAATGAATAGGTTTCTTGGAAAGAAGAACAGCGAAATAGCCGAGCAATTAGGTATCTCGATCCGCACGGTTGAGACTCAGATAAGTAAAGCTTTGAAAATTCTGCGTGAAAATCTTATTCAGTTTTTAGTCACGTTCTTACTGTTCATCACGGCAGCCTGAAAATATTGCAAAATAACATACGTGTAAAAGCATAATTAATTGTCTTCGATATGGATAATGATATGAGTAACCCTTCAAACCAAAATATTGACGATGAATTACTTGTTCGCTTTCTTTGCGGAGATACGAATGAGCAGGAAACAAATGAGGTTCAGCAATGGATCAAAGCATCTGACCAGCATAAGGAATATATTGATCAGATGACAATGCTTTGGAAATCAAGTACGGATGCAAAAGATTTTACAGCCATTAACGTACGGGAGGATTGGCAAAAAGTAGCGAAGAGAATTGTCGGAGTCGGCAAAATCAAGAAAAGTAAGCCGCTGCAAAATCAGAAAAGCATGATGTATCAACTTGTGAGAATCGCGGCTGTGATAACTATTGCCGTTGGTCTTTACTTTACTATTACAATTCTCGCAAGGCAATGGGCTAAACCAATTACCATTGTTGCAATAGACAGCCCATCAAAAATTACTTTGCCTGATGGAAGTAGGGTTTATCTTAACAAAAATTCCAGTCTAACCTACCCGGAAAAATTAGATGGACAAGCGAGAGAAATTACATTGAAGGGTGAAGCTTTCTTCGAGATAACAAAAAATGAAGCAAGACCGTTTCTGATAAAATCTGGGTCCGCCATTACAGAGGTTGCAGGGACGTCTTTCAATGTAAATAATGCCGATTCGAGTAAGGTAATTGTTACGGTGGTGACGGGCAAAGTTATTTTATATAGCAAGAGGAATCCTAAAAGTAAAATAGCAATGACGCCTGGGGAAACAGGCAAATATGAAGATGAACAAGGTTTACTAAAGACTGCAAATCAGGACGTTAATTTTCTGTCTTGGAAAACAGGTACGCTAACATTTCGCAATACAAATTTATTGCAAGTTGTAAAGGATTTGAACAGACATTTCAATCAGCACATTGAACTGGAATCAGCAGTACTTGAGAACTGCACACTGACTTCTGTTTTTCAGCAACAAACTATAGAAGAAACAATGGCAGAGATGCAATTAGTGTTGCCTATTCAAATACAAAAAAGAGGGAATGCGCTAATCATTACAGGGCAAGGATGTAACCAACCACAATAAAATTTATGTTGAATATTTTACGACTACTATCTTTCTTTCTTCTCCTCGCAACGAATTCAGCCATAGCCCAAGAATCTTTATTAAACAAAGAAATTGTGCTTGACAAAACCGAAGGAACGGTCGAGGAAATTCTAAATGAAATAAGTCAAAAAGGTGGATTTATATTCTCATATGGCAATCAGATTATGCTTAGAAAACAGATAATTATTAAGAATAAGCGGCAATCAGTAAAGGCTCACTTGAATGAGATTTTTTTGAGCGAAGAAATGGTATACGTTGTTAAAAAAAATAAAATACTTTTAAGCTATCGTGGCAGTAAAAAAAAAGAGCAGAATGAAAATGTAATCATCAGTGGTTATATTAAAGATGCCGATACTGGAGAAGTGCTTATTGGTGCCACTGTATGGATAAAGGAATTAACTTCCGGTACAGCAACCAATTCATATGGCTTCTATTCCCTCACAGTTCCCAAGGGCCTCTATGTTATTCACTGCTCCTTCATCGGTTATGTAACAATTTCATTGGAACAAAGCCTATTGAGCAATCATACGCATTCCATTGAACTTACGGTTTCAACAAATCAACTGGAGGGAGTTACGGTCACTTCTGATCAGAATGACGACAATATTTCATCGGCCGATATCGGTACTCATGATTTAAGGATCAGTACGATCCAACAAATTCCTGCACTTGCTGGAGAGGTTGATTTGCTTCGTGCTATCCAGCTTTTACCAGGTGTTAAAAATTCTGGCGAAGCCTCAACCAATTTTTCTGTACGGGGAGGAAATCTGGATCAGAACCTGATTTTGCTTGACGAAGCGCCTGTCTATAACCCCTCTCACCTTTTAGGCATTTTCTCTGTGTTTAACTCAGATGCGATTAAAGGAATGCAACTTTACAAAGGAATGATTCCTGCCGAATATGGTGGAAGACTTTCATCTATACTTGATATTCGTATGAAGGATGGGGATAAAAAAAAATACAACGTAACAGGTGGAATAGGAACTATATCTAGTCGACTGACCTTTGAAGGTCCCATTATTAAAGAACGCAGCTCGTTTATTGTCTCTGGCAGATATACATACAGCGATGTCATAACCAAGTCTATTAAAGTATTTGAAACAGGGAAAGCCAGGCTATATTTCTATGACTTTAATGCAAAAGTTAACCACACCTTCAATCAACGTAATACGCTTTTTATTTCTGGATATGCCGGGCAAGATGTTAGCAGGCTTGGAGCCTTGGGTTCCATAATCTGGAGAAACACAACAGCAACCGCAAGATGGAATCATGTATTTCGGGATAACCTCTTTTCCAATTTTACTTTTGCATACAGCAATTACAATTACGCACTGAAAGTCGGGCAGTCCAATCCGTTGCAGTGGAAATCAAGTATTGAAGACTTTGCCTTAAAAGCAGATTTTAACTTTTTCATGAATCCATCCAACGCGATTAATTTCGGATTTACTTCAACCCATCATGGCATTAATCCGGGAAAATCAGAATATGATTCTATAGCTGCCTTGCAGACCCGTGTTCCGATAACCAATTCATTAGAACATGCGATCTATATTAGCAATGAGCAAAAGGTCAATGACAAGCTACTTCTATCCTATGGTCTTCGGTATTCTATCTTCCAGAATATCGGAGGCAATAAAGTTTATACATACAATGACGAACATCAGTTAACAGATTCAGTTTATAATTCATCGGGAGAAATATACAATACAATGGGAGGTGCTGAGCCGCGACTCGCCATTCGGTATTTGTTATCTGGAACAAGTTCAGTAAAAGCGAGCTACACTCGTACATTTCAATACCTGCAACTATTATCCAATTCTTCGCTTGGTCTAAGTTCGTTCGATATTTGGTTTCCCAGCGGATCAAATCTAAAACCTCAAAAAGCAGATCAGGTATCGCTTGGATATTTTAAGAATTTCAAGGATAACATGTTTGAATTTTCTGTAGAAGGCTATTATAAATGGCTATACAATCAAGTTGATTTTGCAGATCATGCAAGATTATTGTTCAATCCATATCTGGAAGGTGAATTAAGAACTGGCAAGGGATATGCCTATGGAATTGAGTTTCTGTTAAAGAAAAATACGGGGATACTTACCGGGTGGGCTGGCTACACGTATTCTAGAACGAAAAAAGAGATTCCTGAAATAAATTCTGGCAAAGCATATAATGCAAACTATGATCAACCACATAGCATTTCCCTCGTTGCCCAATTAAAGCTTTCCAAAAGATGGATCATTTCGGGCAATTGGATCTACTCAACAGGGCGACCTCTGACTCTTCCAGTAGAAAGCTATGATTACAAAGATTATAGTGTACCCGTTTATCCTGCGGAAAGAAACAAACTTCGTTTGCCGAACTATCATAGACTTGATGTAGCCGTTACTTGGAAAAACAAAGAAAAACAAGGAAGAAAGTTTCGTGGTGAATGGGTTCTTTCTGTTTATAATGTTTACGCACGAAAGAACCCGTTGCTTATAGTGATATCTACACCGGTAGGTGACTCAAAAAATCCTGATAGACTTGTTGCACAGCAGCTCACGCTGTTGGGATTTATCCCTTCGATTACATATAACTTTAAACTCTAATCCGCTATAATGAAACAGGTAACTATTTTAGCATTCAGTTTTTCTATGCTTATCGGTCTCAGTTCTTGTGTAGAGGAAATCAATATTGAAGAGTATGTGGGAGAGCCATCCGGAACATTGGTAGTTGAAGGATTGATTACCAATGAAAAAAAAGCGCATTATGTGAAGCTTACCCGCACAACGAACGTCATACCTAAGGAATCAGCCGATCCTGTCACAGGGGCAATTGTATCAGTCAGCGATGGAGATACTATTTTTTTATTGACGGAAAATGAAATTGGATCAGGGATTTATCTAACCGATTCTATAGTTCAAGGAGAAGTAGGAAAGACCTACACACTAAGTATAACGATGGATGGTAAAACGTATGAAGCCATAGACATAATGGAAGCGCCAAACGAATTTGACGAAAATGATATACTGTCAATATACATGAGACCAGACCAATCCGGTGGCTATGTCAATCAGCTTTTTACAGTCGCTTATGGAGCCCATAAGCCTAGTATGATAAGTGTTGAGATTGTGAATCCGCGACCAGAGGATAAATACACCGAAATTTGGTATTATACATTTCCGGGTGCCGATGTGGATAATATTTTACCTACTCCCACAGAGTCATTAGTATTTGTATCCGGAACTATCTTTCAGCAAACCAAATATTCTTTATCGAATGAGCATTATCTCTTTCTTCGAGCAGTGTTGTTAGAAACAAAATATGTGGGAGGAGTTTTTGGATCTGTGAGAGCAAATGTTCCCACTAATGTCGGCAACGGTGGGTTGGGATTTTTTGGAGCTTGCAGTGTTAAAGAAAGATTGAAGAAGATGATGTGAGTGTTGTAAGTTCCCGCAGATTGCGCGGATCGAATGCCTGAAAATCATGTAGCACGTAAAATTTTGCTTCTCGTTTGTCAGTCCTCACAGACTGAAATAAATATAAAGCGTAGCGGTAAGACAAATAAAAAATGTGGTCAGACAATGAAATAAAAAATGGTATCCGTAATTGAAAAATGTTCTTGAAGAAGCTTACCTTCTCGATAAGAAAAATATTTTGACATAGCGTATCTGCGAATAATAAAGAGTAGTTTCATACACTCTAAACCTTACGACTATGAACAAAGTAAATTTGCAGCACCCCACCAAAGTTCTGAGCGCAGTCTACCATGATGCTAAGAAAGCCTTCGATGATTTGCAGGAAATTATTGAAAGCAGCGCCATCAAAAGTTTCACGATAGAAGATAAGAAGAGCGCGCTTGCTGAAATCAAAAAGCTTGACAATGCGTTCAAACTTTTACAAGAGACCCGCGAAAGGTTTGACGGTCTTAAAAAGGAATTCGATGAGAAAACAAATTTTCTAAACTAGTTTTTCTCCATACGAATTTTTTGCCATCTCACACTTTGATACAGTGTGGTTTATTTTTTTGGTGTAGGAACTATTCGAATGAGGCAACGTGTTTCAGAGTCACCTTAAAATTCCATTCTGCTTTACATCATACATTAATGACAAATCAATTTAAAATTTTAGCCATACCTGGAAGTACTCGAAAACAATCTTCTAACCTGAGTTTGATTCGCGCCATTGAAGAACTTTCATCATCCGTTTTTTCCTTTATTATTTTTGAAGGCTTATCAGATATTCCTCACTTCAATCCTGATCTTGATAATGAAAGTCCACCAAGAGGAGTAGTGAATTTTCGAAAGTTGTTAAGAGAAGCCGATGGAATTTTAATTTGTACTCCCGAATATGCCATGGGTGTTCCGGGTACATTAAAGAACGCAATTGACTGGACTGTATCCTCCTGCGAATTTTCACACAAACCAACTGCACTAATCACTGCATCTTCATTAGGTGAAAAAGGACACGCTTCATTACTGGGCACACTAAAAATAATTGAAGCCGAAATGACAAATGACACGCAACTCCTTATTTCATTCGTGAAAACAAAAGTGAGTAATAAGAATAAAATAACAGATGAAGCAACATTAGAGAAAGTGAAAAAATTAATGGATTCACTTTATAACACTATATATAAAAGTAGAGTGATGACTGATGCTCAGCTATAAAGTATCACTTTCTAAATATTACGATAATTTTTAGAGATGCCCTTTAATCAGCTGTACTTCGTTTATTGAACATACATTAAAATGAATAGCGATACCTCCCGCCTCTCCCGCCTTGCTGCCATCCAAATGATGTTGCTTTCCAAGAGACTGATCACCTCCACACAGATTGCAAAAAAATTCAGCATTAGTGTGCGCACTGTCTATCGTGATATCCGCGCATTGGAAGAAGCCGGTGTTCCCATCATAACAGAAGAAGGAAAAGGATATTCAATTATGGAAGGTTATAAGTTACCTCCTGTTATGTTTTCAGAAAGGGAAGCGTATGCTTTAATAACGACAGAGCAAATTGTGCTTCGAAGTAAAGATGCTTCTCTTCGAAAGGAATTTAGTGCAGCTATTGAAAAGATTAAAGCGGTGATGCGATTGCGCAGTCAGCAGCAGATTGAACTGTTGGCGAATCGCATGTATATAAACAAGAATTATGCGAACATCATGAACAGCGATAAGCTGATTGATATTCAGATGGCATTGGTCAATTATAAATGCATCAACGTAAAGTATGAAACGGAATCGGGTAAGCCATCCAACCGGATCATCGAACCATTTATGTTGTACCACAATTGGACTGAAGATTGGGTGCTTGCAGCTTACTGTCGCTTGCGTCAGGATTTCCGAGCCTTTCGGTTAGATCGCATGAAAGACGTAAAAATTCTGGATGATCTTTTTGAACCCCACAATCTCACGATGAAACAATATGTAAAAAAGTATGTAACGCCTTACTACCTCTGACATACCCTTGTCACACGCTCACTCTACTTTTGTTCCGTAACTAAAACAAACAAAGAGATGAGCTTACAAAAACTAACAAACAACTACGCTGCTTACAACACGTGGGCAAATGAAACCCTGATAAATTTTCTTAAAACCAAAACCATTTCTTTGATGGATAAGGAAGTGGCTTCCAGTTTTTCGAGCATTGCCAAAACCCTGAATCATATATTGGCCACGCAGGAATTCTGGTATTCTGTTGTAACGGAAACAGAAAACACCAGCATGCGTTGGAATGCCGAACAGGTAGATGTCTTGGAAGTTTTTGATGCGTTGATTAATCATTCAAAAAATTTCAACCACTGGGTGAGTCAGTTATCGGAATCCGATTTATCCAAGGAAGTGAACCTGGATACGCCTTGGGTAAAAGGCAGATTACCCATCTACGAATTTTTACAACATGTATTTAATCACAGCACCTACCATCGCGGACAAGTAATCACCATCGGCCGGCAACTTGGATTCACCGATGCACCGATGACGGACTATAATTATTATAACATGGCGAGAACGCAAGTGTTTAATTCATCCAACAATTGAAAATGGGTGATCTACGAATTCATCACCATTGCGAATCCTGCTGAATCGCTACGGAGTGAATAAAAACATTTTCGATCTGATTGAGTATTTACATAAAAAAACAACCTTACCTCTTTGCAGGATAAGGTTGTTTTCACAAAGTGTTGTTGTACTAAATTAGTTAGTCTATTTTTTTAATGTCAGTCAAAGGGGCAGTCGCCGTTGATGGACTGATTATCGTAGAAAGCATTTCAATAGAATTAATTGGAAAGCCTCCCTTGCTCGCATGGGTTCTTAAGATCTCTTCATTTTCTGCGCGGTAGATACAGATTATCTTATTGTCAGTAACATAACTTTGAATCCACTCAATGTCAGGTCCAAGTTCTTTTAATACTGAGCAAGATTTTTGAGAGATGCCTTGAAGTTCTGTTGCGTTGAGTTTGCCAGCATTTGGAATTTCGCGCTCAATAACATACGTATTCATTTTTTTTGTTTCCATACTTTTTTCCTTTTTACTTTTTGCAGGTGTTGTAGTTTGAGAGAATGCCGTCATTGAACCAATGGTAAGGATCATAGATAGCAGGGTGAGGATCATTTTTGTTTTCATAGTGTTGTAAGGTTTTTATGATTTTTAATACGACAAAGATTGTACGTTTTTCAGCGGAGCACTACCACAAATGATTCAATGAATGGTAAAAATGAATCGCCTAAACCCGGGTCTTTAGGTAGGTGAGAGGCGGCATTCCAAATCGTTTCTGAAAACATTTGGTGAAATACGAAGCACTACTGAAGCCCGTATCGAAGGTAGTTTGGGCAATATTCCGGTCTTCCTTTCGAAGAAGGTCAAGAGACTGGAGTAATCTGTATTCTCTCAACAATGTATTGGGCGACATGCTTGTGAGGGTCATGCATTTTCTATACAACTGTGGTTTGCTGATCGCCATCATTTTGCAAAAATCTGGAACGTCAAATTCTGGATTATGCCAGTGCTGGGATAAGGTATCAATTAAGGTTTCTATAAAGCTTTCTTCGGCATTTGAAAGCGACCGGATGTCCGTATCGCCAACCGTAAGGTTCCAATCCTTGTCTTTATAGAGATTGCGTACCACTGACGAAAGAAATATCTGATTGTCTTTTCCAATGCTACATAAAAATTGCGCAAGCCGTATGGTTGTACCAAAAAGACTATCGCTCTTATTTACGGGTACACCACCATGAAGTCCTATCCGTAAGCCAATCAATGTCGCTATGCTCTTTAGCCTACTTTGTATAGCAAGAGTACATTCCATAGCGTGTACTGCGGAAGTAAATGAAATGACAAACCCATCATCCTTCATATATACTTCGCGGCCATCGTGAGTTTTAAATTGTTCGCGAATAACGGTACTGTATAAAAGCAGTAATTCTTGCGCGCGCTCCTTACCCAATGTGTGCTGCAGAAGACGTAGGTCAGTGGTTTTTGTTATGACAATAACACGAAAAGCGCGGTCGCTGAATACCTTGAGATTGGTTTCGGGTTGTTCATGAGTACTTTCAGGATCTGCGATTCTTCCTAGAAAGGCGTTTACTAAATCCTTATTAACCTCTATAATTTCATGTGGAATTAGCCCATGCGCCTTCGCGTGCATCTGCTTTACTGACTCTTTGTCTGGAGCTTCAATCAGGCAGAAAACATTTCCTTTGTCTTCGTCAATCCAGTAAGTCATTGCCTTGCAACAATAGTTATGCTGAATGTTTACATCCAGAATATGGGCTTCAGCTACTTCTTTAGCAGTAACACCGGGGGCAATATGGAGATCCATGTATATAGGCATACGTAACGATACAATAATTAAATCTATCACATTCTTCGTGAATAGAAAATTTGATTCAATTAATAGTATTATTAGTTCAGATCATGGAAGGACAATCCATCTATTATCAGCTGCAAGTTATTCTCTACACTAGGAAAAATGGTGTAGTGGTTTTCACTTCTGCGCTGATGGATTTAAGGTAAACAGCAATGAACCTATTTCAATCTTTGATTGACATCGTGGGATGTGATGCAGCATCCGAAAAAAAATGCGTTGGTAAAAAAAAGGATGTTGCGATGTGAAGCGCACGTTGAAGATGGATGTTTATTTGAGGCCCGCTATGAAGAAAGATGAAAGACGACCCACTATTATTTCGGCAGTGGAATTCGAAATCGCCCTAGTGAATTGTGCAACGGTTCGC
Source organism: Chryseolinea sp. (assembly GCA_046595655.1). GTDB lineage: Bacteria > Bacteroidota > Bacteroidia > Cytophagales > Cyclobacteriaceae > Chryseolinea. The sequence goes on from JBKJOF010000009.1 coordinate 28,415, forward strand.
ACCTATTTAAAGATGTTACTCTCCGCGACCATCTTTTTATATTCTGGAAGAATTTTATCATAAAGCGCCTCGTCTACCTTCTTCAGAGAATTCATTAATCCACCAATACCAGAGTCTTTCAGCGTTACCTGTTGTTTCCGGATATCGTCCATTTTCTTTCGGATCGTCCCTTCTAATTTGATCAGTTCTCTTTCGGTCATGTAGTGAATTTGTAATGCAAAAGTATAAACCTATTGGCGGACATCAAAAATTTAATGAACTAGGGCTATGAGTTCTTAAGCCCGGCACCTCTGTTTTTTCGAGACTCAACAAATGTATATGCCATGTCTGATTCAGTTTCGAAGCTCTCATATTTCATTGAAATTTCGAGGAGCACATGAACCGGTAGTATATCCGTATTTGTAGACTTGGACAGTTCACCTTTTAAACTATCAAACTGTTATTAACAGTAAGCATGGTTTGTAGAAAGTGCGTTTAAGAAAATAGTAAGAACAAAGAGCCGAATAAAACTTGTTGCACACCAAATTAAAAGGTAACATAATTGTAGTTAAGCATCATAGCAAGATCTTCGTTTGAGGTGCTCGTATAGGTGAATGGTCTTTGAAACATTAAACTTAATTGGCATGGTTAAGCGTTGGCTAGCACAGGTAGATGTGGTTTTTTTAAATGAATTTGAAATAAAACAAAAGGAGCTCACGTTGAAAAACGTGAGCTCCTTTTGTGATCCCGCTGG
>JBKJOF010000049.1:0-6439 GCA_046595655.1 Chryseolinea sp.
TGAAAAGGTAAATCACCAAACAAGCCGACAGCCCAATGGCCAGACTGAAAATATTGATGAATGCATAAAGCGGATTCTGACGAATATTCCGCAGCGCGATGGAGAGATAGTTCTTTATCATAAGGTGATGGGTTTGATAGTAAGATACTCTTGTAATTTAAAAAGGTTACTTGGGAATAGCCCCATGCGTGAAAGAATTTTTATTGCTGAATTAATCTTCTTCATCTCGATGACACAGAACGATGGCTTTGCATTCTTTATTATCTAAGTTTATCTTGGCTTAAACAATAAGGGGATATGGGCGATGTTGCTTGGATACAATTGTTAACGCCAATTTGATTACAATTACTATTCAATGGGACAGCGTCAATTAATGTTTTTAATTTTAGTGACAGTCTTGGCTTCATGTTATAAAAAGGACACCGAAAGGTATAGTGAAATTCAAGGACGTAAACAACATATACTTGATCTTGGTACTGGTGATCCGGTTGTAATATTTTTATCTGGAAGAGGTTCTAGATTAGAAACGTTTGAGATTGTCCAGAGTGAAATATCAAAGGTTACACGGACATTTTCCTATGATAGAGCTGGGCTTGGAAAATCAGATTTGCTTGATACTGTGCGATCATTTGACAACATGATTAAAGAGTTGAATCTTATTCTTGATAATGAGACGATAAAACCACCTTTCATTTTAGTCGGACATTCATTAGGTGGGTTTATTGCGAGATACTATTGTCACTTACATCCAGAAAAAGTTGTTGGTATTGTTTTAATAGATCCGGGACATGAGGATGATATACGAGTATTACTAAGTTCACGTAATGGGGCAGAGCGAAGATTATTGGACAGTTTGATTCATACTATAAACCCCGAATGGCCAGCCGGCCGTAAATATGAGTTCAAATATTCGGACTATAATGACGGTTTAATGAAAGGAATAATGCAACCGACTAATATTCCAGTGACGTTGCTTATCTCAACTAAATGGGATGAAAAGGAAATTGGAGTAACAAAGGAAGACGTAGAAACAAGAACAAAACTAATGACTGAATGGGTAAAAGGAATCAAGGGCGCTAAGACGGTTTTAACAGAACACAGTGGACACTTCATTCATAAGGAAGAACCTGAAGTGGTGACAAGAGAAATAAAGGAAATGATTGATCTGTTCAAATCAAACAAGCGCTAACACAAACTATAAAACATTTGCTGTATTGTAGGTTCTTAGAGTGTGCTATTAAATTTCGCCACAAGTGTGCGACAAAGATGTTGCTATTTAAATGCATACTTTTTATAGCCAAGCGTTGGCGAAATGTGGCCTGGGACAATCTCGCCTTCGAACAACGGTTGACTCGGACAATGAGCGTAACACATGAACAGTTGTGTTCACTATTATAAAGTCTATCGTTCAGTTCTGAACAATTCAATTCGACATAACTACTAAAATCAGGATGCAATGCTGTATCAGTGTCTTGGCATGGGCGTTGCTGAGGAAGCATTGCCCCAAAAAAACACTATGCCTTAGAGTTGTTTACTTTTTAGCTGGCATTAACTAATCACTGTTAGTAGCTGGGCACTGCGGAACAACTCATGTATTATTAATAAATAATTTTATTACAACCTTAATAAATTCTTGACAATGGTAAAAAAAATCTTCTACGCTTTACTCTTTACTTTTTTATTCCACATTGTCAAAGCACAAGTAACTGACTCTTTGTGGAAAAAAGTAGATTCTATTTTTGCTGACTACAATAAGACAAATTCACCGGGTTGTGCTTTGGCAATATTAAAAGATGGAAGAATTATTTACGAAAAAGGGTATGGCGTATCCAATTTGGAATATGATATTCCAATCAGTCCATCTTCTATTTTTCATGTGGCTTCTATTTCTAAACAATTTACTGCCGCTGCTATCATTTTGCTTTCTCTGGAAGGGAAATTGTCACTTAACGATGATGTTAGAAAATACTTGCCGGAAGTTCCTGATTTCGGACATACAATAACTTTCAACCATCTTTTGCATCATACTAGTGGTCTGAGAGAGCAATTAGAATTACAAAGTTTTGCAGGCTGGCGGGAGAGTGATTTGATAACGGAAAAAGATATACTGGAAATGCTTGCCCGCCAGAAATCATTAAATTTTTTACCGGGAGATGAAGAAGCTTATTGCAACACAGGTTATACACTACTAGCTATTGCTGTAAAACGGATTAGCGGTGTATCATTACTGGAATATGCAGATTCACTATTCTTTAAACCATTGGGTATGACGAGTACACATTTTCATAGCAATCATGCCGAGATAACTCCAAATAGAACTTCAGCATATCAAAAAGATGAAAATGGAAAATGGGAAATAAGCATCCCTGTATTTGATTTCTATGGATCTACCTCTCTCTTTACAACTGTGGAAGACTTAGCTAAATGGGATGAAAACTTTTATACTAAAAAAGTTGGCGGCAATAATTTTATTAATGCAATGCACGTAACTGGCGTATTAAATAACAATACTCCGCAGACTTATGCTTCGGGTTTATATACAGAAACACATAAGGGTTACAAGACCGTGCTGCACACCGGATCAGACGCAGGATATCGTAGCATTTTTATCAGATTTCCTGATGAGCATTTTTCTGTAATACTGCTTGCAAATCTTGCAAATATTAGAGTAAAAAAATTAGCCTATAAAGTAGCTGATGTCTTTTTGATAGATAAGAGTTTAAAAGATATGGCAATAGCTTTCAAGACAGACAGCACTGTCGTAAAAAGATGGGCTGGGGAGTATATCGATATGACAACGAAATCAATCTTAGAACTTAACTATCAAAATGAAAATTTACAAATAGACAATACAGTTCTTAAGCCATCAAGCAATTTTATTTTTTCAGATTTCAATAGTAAAACTACCTGTTCTTTTAGCGGAAAGTCAAAAAATGTAAAATGTTTACTATCTACAGAAGGTGACATAAACAGAACGTTAGAAAAAGTATATAGAATCAAATTAACTTCAGAACAATTGCAGGAATATACAGGCGATTTTTACAGCCCTGAATTAGATACGAAATATATAATAACAGCAAATGATGTCGAGTTACTCGTAAAAATACCAAGAAATGAAGAAATGAAGTTTTCTCCGTTTATAAGAGATATGTTTTATGGCGATTTTAATATTTTATTCTCACGAGATAAAACAAATAAGGTTAACGGTTTTTTTCTAACAACAGGTGGTGTACGAAACCTGTATTTTAAAAAACAAATGACAAAATAGAAGGTATTACACATCAGAATTATTACCTGCAGATAATGCAAATACTTATTGTACTCTTCGTGTAAAAACCTTAGTTTACTACCAAGCATGGGTATCGAATTGTAACGACAAGTAAGCATAGGTAAGGGATACGAATATAATAATGGTACGCAATGCCGCTTTGATGGTGAATCCAGATGGAAAAAGTAATAAAAAAAATGTAAATTGAGATGTGAAAAAAAGACAAAAAATACTTCTTGCTTTTACAATAGACTCACTAACAAATTCCATAGTAAATGCCTATACCAGTGACAGTTTCCCAACAGATATAACTCGCTTAACTAAGGACGACTTAAAAAGTGTGACAAAAAGGAAGGGTTGGTTATTCGGTTGGGCGGGGGAGTTAAGAAAAAACGACCGTGAAGTTTACAAACTAACGATTTCTAATAACCCGACAGTAATTCAAGGACTTATTAGTTTCACAATTAACGAGGATAATGTGTTTATGCATTTGGTAGAGAGTGCTCCTTTTAATATTGGACGAAATAAAATTTATGAAGGAGTAGCTGGTAATTTAGTAGCGTTTGCCTGTAAGACTTCATTCCTAAATAACCTTCAAGGGTTTGTTTCCTTTCAATCAAAGACCAAATTAATTGACCATTATATTAAGACTTTAGGTGCATACCACTTTGGTGGACATCTAATGGTAATTCCGACTGAGGCAGCACAGTCTTTAGTTGATAAATACTTTAGAGAATAAACTATGGGACTAATCAGAGAACCAGAAGGAGTTGACTTTATTATTAAAAGCCAGCCTTTAACGAAAAAAGAGCAAGAACTTTTAAGTGAGTTCATTAGAGAATACAAAGCTAAAAAAATAGAGAAGTATAAGGATAAGAAACAAGCTTCCAAGAAGAGACGTCCGGTGAAAAAAAAGATAACAACTTAAGCGGAGTTGCCCTGTCACACTCTGCCTTTGTTGGCGTTTTTAATGGAGCTGCGGGCATTGCACCAACAAACGCACTGAACTTCAAGTTTGTACTTTCTTCAATTGATCTTACAAACGATAGCCATCAAAGTTGTGAACGTTTACAAAGCTTACTACCGCCCACCACAACATTCATCTGTTCAAGTAAGTCGGCAAAAAAGCCAGCACTATTTTTTACATTTTGTTGCTTCAATCATAATACCTTAACCCTATGGAATGCACTACTCCAAAAACATTCATTCTCTCTATAGCGATCTGTGCTGTTAGTTTTTCTGCTCAGGCGCAAACCGAACATGAGCGTACATTGCCTGCAGAGTCGGCAGTAACGTCTACCGGGCAGGTAACGGTGAAGGGAAAAGTAGTTCCATACAAAGTCACAGCCGGTACGCAACCGGTGTGGAACGCTGAAGGTAAACCCAGTGCAGCCTTATTCTATACTTACTATGAGCGAACCGATGTTACCGATAAGAGCAAACGTCCGTTGATCATTTCTTTTAATGGCGGTCCTGGTTCCGCTTCGGTTTGGATGCACGTGGCATATACTGGTCCTAAAATATTAAACATCGATTCAGAAGGTTACCCCGTGCAGCCGTATGGTGTGCGCGAAAATCCTCACTCCATTCTTGATGTTGCTGACATTGTGTTCATCGATCCGGTCAACACCGGCTTCTCACGCATTCTAGATCCCAAGGCAGAGAAGACTACATTCTTCGGAGTGAATGCTGATATTAAATATTTGGCTGATTGGATCGATACCTTTGTATCGCGAGTAGGTAGATGGAGCTCTGCTAAATATTTAATTGGCGAGAGTTATGGAACAACGCGCGTATCGGGGCTGGCGTTGGAACTTCAGAATTCACATTGGATGTATCTCAATGGAGTAATATTGGTTTCGCCAACAGATCTCGGAATTAAACGTGAAGGTCCGGTAGGGGATGCGCTTTCGCTTCCATATTATACAGCAGCAGCATGGTATCAAAAAGTATTGACTCCCGATCTTCAACAAAAAGATTTGAATGAAGTGTTGGCAGAGTCTGAGAAATTTACGGTGGATGAATTTATTCCTGCATTAGCAAAAGGTGGATTCATTGATGAAGCGAAACGAAAAGAGGTAGCAGCAAAAGTTTCACGCTATTCGGGCTTGTCAGAAACAACCATACTGCAACATAACCTCGTTGTACCTACTCAATATTTTTGGAAAGATTTGTTGAGAGAAAAAGGACTGACCATTGGTAGATTGGATTCACGATATCTGGGCATTGATAAACAACAAGCAGGAGAAAGTCCAGACTATTATGCCGAGCTTACCTCCTGGTTGCATGCATTCACTCCGGCCATCAACTATTATTTGCGTGATGTTCTGAAATACAAAACCGATTTGCAGTACAACATGTTCGGCCCTGTTCATCCTTGGGACAACAGCAACGACAACACAGGAGAAAATCTCCGCCTCGCGATGGCCGAAAATCCGTACCTGCACGTAATGATTCAATCGGGATACTATGATGGGGCCACTACTTATTTTGATGCGAAATATTCTTTGTGGCAACTAGACCCGAGTGGCAAAATGAAAAACCGACTTCGCTTCGAAGGATATCGCAGCGGCCACATGATGTATTTGCGGGCAGAAGATCTAGCGACATCGAACGAACACATTCGTGATTTCATTAAGAAGTCAACTCCACTCGCTGGAGTTCCCGCAAAGTATTGAGGATTACATTGACACAACACACTAATTTTATCTGGAATATGAACCTAAGCTTTAAGCAGTCTTTTATTTTAATTGCTACTCTTACCTTAATGGTAGGATCATTACATGCTCAATCTGTCCTGCCACCAATTATTCAATGGAATGGAAAAAGCGAATCGTTAATTGCAAAAGCGAATAATGCCTGGATAACATCAACAGAAAAATCCGGGTTTGTCACTTCACCTAATTATACTGAAACGATGAGCTGGTTTAAAAAACTGGCGGATGCTTCTCCGTTGCTTGCTATGATCTCGATTGGTAAAAGTCCGGAGGGTAGAGATATTTATATGATCGTTGCTTCGACAGAAAAAGATATTACGCCTGCGTCTTTAAAAAAATCAGACAAACCACTGGCGTTAATTCAAGCAGGAATACATTCGGGAGAGATTGATGGAAAAGATGCAGGGATGATGTTGTTGCGTGATATTGCGTTTGGCAACAAACAGAATTTGAT
>JBKJOF010000112.1:0-113345 GCA_046595655.1 Chryseolinea sp.
ATCCCTTCGAATGGCTAAGGGATGTCCTTTCCAAAATCCAAGATTACAAAATCACAAACCTTCACGAACTATTGCCTGCACATTGGAATAACAAGGTGTAGTTGATCGGTGGGTTACTATCCAACTCAATTGCACATATTATCTAACTGTCTGGCAATACAATAATAGGATATATTTATCTCATACTATTATCTCTTGTGTGAGATTAATTCTGTTAGCACATTCCTTTAACAGCGACCCGAAATCATCTGGGTTTATAGTTCCAATGCCAACATTTCCCTCCTCTTCACATAACATATAAGCCGTAAACGCGTCAACATTATATAAATACAGATCTCATAATAGATGTTTCCATTACCGCTCGGTGGTGGCCATTTAACAAGCATGTGTATGGGCTGCATAAACCACAGAATAGTATCACTTTTCTCATTTTTTTTGGTGGTGGTGCTAGTATGTATTGATTCTATTTCATTCAAACATTTTTCAAAACCTTTATCTTTCCGTTTGCCCGCTATTATCAATCTTCATCTCCTATATTCTCTTCAATGATAGCATAATACATCGTTGCTAATATAATTTTTTCGGTGCTTCTATTCCTTTACTATTTTCGAAGTGCTGACCCCCTGAAGCGTAACGACACCATACTTTCCATCACCCTCAATAATTACATATCCTTCAGAAGCATGTTCAACATCGTCTGCGAGCCTGATAAATTTAATTCATAGTAGTATTACTCTAGTTTACGAACAGCATGGTTATGTCGGTCGGCAACGTAAATATTTCCAGCTGCATCTATGGCTACATCAGTAGGCGAATTAAATTTAGCAGCCGTTCCAATTCCATTTGTAAATCCTGATACAAAATCTCCAGCTATTGAAGTTACCGTTCCACTTGGTGTTATTTTACGGATTCTTTCATTCTCGTCATCGGCTACATACACGTTGCCTGATACATCAACTTCCACGCCTGCCGGGCTGCTAAAGCGCGCGTTACTTCCGTCACCATCTCCGAAACCCAATGTGCTACCTGCGAGTGTAGTAACAGTACCATTGGAAGAAATTTTTCTAATCTTATGATTACCGGTATCGGCAACATAAACATTGCCTGCGGCATCAATACAAATTCCTCTTGGTGACTTAAAGCTCGCTGCAACGCCAATGCCATCAGCATATCCTGATGTGCTTCCGGCAAATGTTGTTACTGTTCCTCCTGGCGTAACTTTACGAATGCGATGATTAATATCATCGGCCACATATAAGTTTCCTGTTGCATCGACTGCTATTGCTTTTGGAAAATAGAACTTGGCATTGTCACCATTGCCATCAACAAATCCTGAAGTTCCATCGCCTGCTAGCGTAGTTACTTGACCTGCCGCAGTAATTTTTCTGATACTATGATTTAATCCATCGGCAACATATACATTTCCAGAGACGTCAACCGCGATTCCTCTTGGTGAATTAAATTTTGCCGCGCTCCCGGTGCCATCCACAAAACCTGATGTACTCCCTGCCAGTGTTGTTACCTCTCCAGCTGAATTGATTTTACGAATAAGATGATTCTCAGCATCTGCTACATAAAGATTACCCGCTCCATCTGCAGCAACGCCTGTTGGTTGATAAAATTTTGCTGCACTTCCTGTGCCGTTGGCGAAGCCAAATGTACCACTACCTGCAACGGTTGATACGGTTGGCAATGTTGTATTATACACAAAATCATCAACCGATGTCGCTGACTCACTTCCTATCTCCACTGTTATTTTACCAGTTGTACCATCAGGGACTTTTACTGACAAGCTGGTGTTTGTTGCTGCTATTACTTCTGCTACAGTGTCGTTAAATTTAACACTGTTGTCTGATTTCACTGCTGAAAAATTTGTGCCTGTAATAGTAACAGTACTACCGCTGGCACCCATAGTAGGTGAAAAATTACTGATTGTTAGGCTAGTTGTAATGGTAAAGTCATCAGCAGATGTTGCAGACAATTTATCGACTTGCACTTTTAATTTACCTGTGGTAGCTCCAGTAGGTACACTTACTGTTAACAGTGTGGACGTTGATGCCAATACACTCGCAGTTGTTCCATTAAACGACACAACATTGTCGTTACGTGAAGATGAAAAATTAGTACCTGTTATTGTAACGTTGATGCCGCTGCTGCCAGCAGTGGGCGTGAAGGATATAATAGTTGGTGGTAGTCCGGAAGGCTCTGTATCATCTTGCTTACTGCAATTACTCCCAAAAACTATTATAGTGATAAAAAGTATGATGAAATTTATTTTTGTTCGGTAGAAAAAAGAACAAAGCGTGTATAGTTTGAAGTATGTTTTCATGATAATGTTTTGATTATAAAAAATTAAAATATAGTTTTTCGAGGGCGGTGAAAATCTACAACTTCCAAGTGGCGGGTTTGACTTTGTAACTGGTATCTCCATGCAACGGTTCATAACTTTTATGTTCTAAATAGCCAGCGTTAAAAAATACTTGCGCCAAAGAATCTAATGAAATTGGTACCATTTAGAATAATCATCTGCAACACGGTAATATTGTTTAACTAGGTGATCTCCTAATCCTTCATAGTCGGGCCAAACCAATGTTAAATTTGTACAGGTAAGTTGAATAATAACGCCCCCTGGATCACCCGTGGTGAATGGATCGGATACGTAGGTGTTTTGTAAATGGAGGAAATTAAATTTGTCTCTGTGAAATACATCGTCCAATTGCGGCACCGCTGTTTCATCAACTGTCCAATTCCCTTCAAAATATGTTCCTGAAATTCGTTCATCAACCTCACCTCCACCGCTTCCACAAAAGTTGCTTTCCTCGGGATTAGGATTTGCTACGTGTATCTTCGAATGGGCACGATAAGTTCGATTGTCAAAAAACTCAAATGATTTGTAACTTTCTTGATAGTATGTATTAAAGACTAAGGTGCGCTCAGTTTGTGGATTTCCTAATTCACAAGCAGCGCCTGTAATAGAAACGCCATCTTCGCAGCAGCCTTTTAATTCCTGTGCAACACTAAAAACAAAATCAGGTCCTGAAACAAATTTAAAATATCCATTTTCACGTGTCATCGTGTTGGTCATAAACCATGACCAATAATAGCCAACTAATCCACAAGCAACATTGGCTGATACATTTTCTGTTTGTGTATCAAGTTTAACAGGCAAAATTGTTTGATCAAGGGGCACACCACTTTCATTATAAGGCGTGATCTTTATTTGAAATGTAGAATTCAACTCTACGTCATCATCGACACCAACCATAACAACGGATATAGAATCACTCTCCTCTGTGTTCAGCAATTCAGGTACTTTAATATAATAGGGTGCAAAACTTCCGCCAATACTTCCAGGAATTGTACTTATTACCTGGATATAAGCTCCGTCAACATCTGTGTCTTTATTGTGTAAAAATTCAATGGGTATTTCTATACCAGTTACCAGATGTAATGTGTCTTTAATACTAAATTTTAATGAAGATGCAATTGAAGGTGCAGCGGGTGATTCACCATTTATTTTTGTGGCAGAAAGAAAAATTAAATGATCTGATAACTCACCTAATGACGCACTAGTATTTGTAGTTACATCATCCTCTTTGTTACAGGCCACTGCAACAATGGTAAGGAAGGAAGCAATGAATAGTCTGGCGTAAAAATGAGTGGGAATTTTCATGGATGACGATTTTATTTATCGCACCAATTTCATAACACAAATGCCCAGGTCATACTTAGAATTTATATCTGGCGGTTGCCAGACTATAAGTGGTAGGTTATTTTGATATCTTGTTTTTTTAGAATTAGGGCTTGTCTAGCAAGGCAAGAAATTCTTCCTTCTTTCTACGTGAAATATCAACGTGATGATTATCGGTGAGGATTACATAACCTCCTTCACCTTTTATATATTTTTGAACGTGCCGAAGATTAATAATGTAGGAGTGATGCACCCTGCAAAAGCCAGATTCACTTAAAATGCTTTCAAAATCTTTTAGATTTTTACTTACTAAAAAACTTTGATTATTCGTTAATATAATAGTGGTATAACTGCCATCGGCTTTGCAGTAAATAATGTCTTGTGTATTGAAAAAATTAATTCCTTCAGCAGAAGGCACAGCAAGCTTGTCTATTTTACCAGATCGTATTTGAATATTATTGAGCACCGATTGATAGTGGTGAACATTTGTTTTATTGTTCAGTCGATCCTTTACTTTTTTTACAGCTTGTATCAACTCATCAACGTCTACAGGTTTTAGTAAATAGTCTAACGCACTAAACTTAATTGCTTTGATGGCGTACTGATCGTAAGCAGAAACAAAAATTACATCGAACGTAACCGGTGATACATTTTTTAATACATCAAATCCTGACATTGCCGGCATTTGTATATCTAGGAAAACTAAATCAGGTTTTAAATTCTTAATTCCTTCAATACCTTTTTCGGGCGAATTAAAAATTCCTTTGATAGCAACATCAGGACAATATTTTTCTATTGACAGCTGAAGTGATTCAAGCCCCGTTATTTCATCATCTATAATAATGGCGTTGATCATTGTTCTGTAATGGGAATATAAATGATTACACGTGTTCCTATGGCGTTATCTAGGTTGTCTTTTAAGTCGATGATCTCGATGACATTTGCTGCTTGCTCACCACTTAATAAGCGGAGTCTATCTTCTGTTATTTTAATACCCATTGATTTATTTTCTAACAGTGATTTATCGCGAAGTTGTCTTGCTTTATCTCTGCCTACTCCGTTATCTTCAAGGGTACACAATAACCGATCATTCAATTGCCGGATGTCAATGGTAATCCTCCCGTTTTCGTTATCGTTTTTATGGACAAGGCCATGCCATATTGCATTTTCAACAAAGGGTTGTAAGACCATAGAAGGAAGATAAGTATTTTTTACTCCAATTGATTTATCGATTGATATGGTATACTTGATCTTCCCTGGCATGCGCAATGCTTCAAGTTGTATGTACGATTCGAGCAAAGCAATTTCATTTTCTAATGGAACAGAAGCGGCTTCAGCATTTTCAAGAATTAACCTAACTAACTTAGAAAATTTAGCAAGATACAAAGTGGCATTTTCAGAATCACCTTTCTGTATCATCAGATTAATTGCGTTTAAGCAATTGAATAAAAAATGGGGATTGATTTGTGCGCGAAGCGCTTTCATCTCCAACTCTGTTACCTGTTGTTTAAAGTCAGAATCTTTCGCTTCATTAATTTTCTTATTAAGCAGCATGCGCTGCCGAAATATATACACTACTAAAATTGCTACAAGCACCATTGCTATAAGTCCACCGGCAAAAGCTTTGCTCAATGTATTTTGTCTTGCATTTTCTTTTATCTGAATTTCTTTTTCTTTCGCTAATAATACAATCTGTTTGTCTTTTTTCTCAGCATCAAATTTTGCCTGCAATTCATTAATATGCTTTGAGTTTTTTTCATTAAAAATACTGTCTTTAAGTTGTGTTGATAAAGAAAGAAAGTTATAAGCTCTGGCATAGTCCTTCTTTTCGTAAGCGAGTAGGTTCATGGTACTATAAGTCTCGAGCAATAAAGGTTTTGAATTTATTTCCTTTCCTATAGTTTCAGCTTCATTTAAATGCTGACTGGCAGCGCTATACTTTTTTAATTTCAAGTAGGTTTTTCCCAAGTTGTTAAGCGCGTTTGCAAGCTGTCTTTTTTTTGTATCAGCTCTCCATATTGTCAATGCTTTTTGGTGATACTGAAGTGCTATTTCATATTCACTTTTTGCTTCATGCAAATTGCCCAGATTGCCAAGCACAGTGCCTATGAACATGGGATTTTTAAAATCATAAAAAATAGCTAAAGCTTTTTCATATGATACTTGTGCTGAATCATAACTTTTTAATTCAAGGTACACGTTAGCCATGTTGGTAAGGCACATGCCGTAATCCACTTGTTGTTTATTGGCTTTGAAAATTTTCGATGCTTCTTTATAAGGTGGAATTGCTTCTTTGAATCGGTTTGAATTTTTGTACACTATGCCGATTGTATTCAGCACCGAAGCTTTACGTTCTGAATCATTGGTTTGCTCCAGAATAGCGAGCGCTCGATATAATATAGAAAGGCTTTTATCAAAGTTACCGGAATAGACATTAACCATTGAAAGCTGTTGCAAGCCCCTGGCTACTTGTGCGGAATCACCTTCAGCTTTAGCGAAGGCTATATACGCTTGTAGATTTTCTGCGGCATCTGCATAGCTACCTTCAAACTGTTTTATCATTCCCGCATATAATTTTACTTTAGCGAGTGCATTTTTATCTGAGAGTTTAGTAGCCAAAGAAAATAAGCTATCTGAATATTTTTGAGCTTGAGATAAATCGGTAGTCTCTTCTAAATAATAGTCGCAAATGTTTTCATAGAGCAAAAGCTTTTTGGGTGTGTTATCCATTAGCTTCGCACGCTCTGTTAAACTATCAATTTTTGATTGTGTTTGTGCTGTTAAATAGGGTATTGAAAATAAACAGAAAACAATTGTGAAGAAGCGAAACATTTCGTTTGTATTTTATGGGAACTTAAAAACCTGAGCGTGTTGTAGACAAAAGTTACACTGCGTTATATTTATTTCTTTATAGTAACTATATTATTTAATCCAATCTTTTTTTGAATTGCATATTCGAAGTGCGGCACTTTTTTACCGTAATAGTTAAAATCTACTTCATTAATTTTTACTGCACCAATTTTTAACAAAGCGCTTTGCGATCGATAATTAAGTGTACCTACATGAAATAGTATTATATCAACGAATTGAAATGCGTAATCAATAAGCAGTTTCTTCATTGCTTTGTTATATTGGCCGCCCCAATATTTTTTAGATAGAAATGTGTATCCAATGGCAACATGAGATTTCTCCATATTGTAGTCATAGTAGCGTGAACTGCCTATCAGTTTTTGTGTAGCCTTATCAAAAACTAAAAAGGAACTATTTTCTTTTATCGCTCCATCAAAGAAAAGCTTAAAAACTTCCGCTTTATATCTTTCTTTGGTTGGATGTTGTTCCCAAATTTGAGGATCGGAGGCCACTTGAAACAATCTTTCGAAATCGGATATCTCCAACGGAACTATTGTAACTAACTCATTCTCCAGTTTTTCAGGTCTTAAATTAAGCATGGTTGCAAGTTTTATAAGCATCATTTTGCAATACTCAAATATCTTAAATCAACTGATACTAAACACCCATTCCTCGGCCTGTGTCCCACAGACCGAAATAAACTGAACACGCTTCTATTTCTTTGTCTTCAAAATATTTTCCTTAATGCCTTAAGAAACGCTCCCTTCCCAGAGCGTTTTTTTTATTTAATCTCCACCCACTCCGATTTCTTCTTCACTAAAAATGAATTACTAAAAGCATCAAAGGAAATTCCATCATACACTAACGGAATGGTGCTGACCCCTTGAAGTGTAACGACACCATACTTTTCATCACGCTCAATAATTACATATCCTTCAGAAGCATATTTAATGTGATGATACTTTGGATTGATCCATACCTTACCTTGTGTATCCGCCAATCCAACTAATTTTTGTTGCTCAATCAAAAGATATTTATCCGAAAGTGATTTGATGCGATCATAACGGGTAGGTAGAATTTGTTTTCCACTCAAATCAATCATTCCATACAATCCTTTTTGTTTTACTAATGCAAAACCGTTTTCAAAAGACGTTACTTCTTCATAGGCAGGTTGTATGGCTATTCTATCTTCGTGATTGATAAAGCCCCACTTTCCCCGAATTTTTATCGCAGCTAAATTCTGTTGAAAAGGTTTAATGTCATCGTATCGGTTGGCAATACGTAACCTTCCTCGCGAATCAACAAACCCATATTGTCCATTTTTCTTAATGCCGCGAAGTCCTTCTGTTTCAGAAAAAATCATTTCGATCAATCCTTCTGGGTGTACTTGTCTATCGACAATAACTCCGTTCAAATCAATTTCCCAAACTGTGCCTGATGGAAGATTTTCGATCATCATGCCTCTTCGCACCTCAATTTTATTCTCAGTGAAATAGATTACGTTTCCATCAAATGATTTGAGATAAGTATGTGTCGGTGAAAATTCCATAAATCGATTTTCACCAATTAATTTCAATTTATTATTGCGGGGCGTCACCAACCATTCTTCTTTCAAGTTGACTACTCCATACTGGCCGCGAAACTTTACAACAACATTTCCTGTCTCCACCTGAAGAATAGAATCGTAAACACAGGCAATAATTTCAGCGCCTGCTGCATTAATACCTCCCCAAAAATTTCGGCTCATTACAGGAAAAAAGTTTTCATTGAATGCGCCAATACTTTCATAACTCTTTAGGTTTAATTGCGCTCCTTGAAAATCCATTACAATCGAACTGCTTTTTCCATTTCCCTTATTTCGACCGATAAAGAATGAACCGTCACGTTTCAATTCATCAAACTGTGCAGCAATCAGAACGGAACCATCTTCGCGAACGACTCCGAACTTTTTATTATATAGAAATAAGGCTTTCCCCTTTTCAAAATCACTGAGGTAATCAAAACGCAAAGGTGTAATCGGTTTAAACTGTCGGTCGCTCAATGCTACCTTTCCTGCTGTTTTAATTTGGAGTAGGTTTTTATCTGCTACAATAATTGAATCGGCACGAAGCGTTTGCTTTACACTTCCTTGTCCATCGAGAAAAGACCAGTCATTAGCCTGCCGTGAAAATACCTTCCCATCATCTGTGATTTTTATTTCACGATAGGTAGCCTGAATTTTTACTAACCCTTCTCGATCAATTAACCCTTGTTGAAGGTTCTGATAAATAATCGCCATGTTTTGTTTGAAAGAAGAAATGCTATCAATGTTAAACTCTGTTATTTGTTTTCCATTATCTGAAAAAAGTGCAGTCTTGGCCTCAAAGTTTTCGATGGCGTAACGAAGCGAGCCCAATGGCTGAATGCTTTTATACTGTTGAGGTATCAATGTTTTGTTAGTGAGGTCTATTAATCCATACTTAAACTGATTGCCAACTTTGGTAAAGACAATCGCCCGAAGAGAAGAGATTTTTATACCATCATATTCAAATGGAATAATTTCCTTTCCAGAAAGGGATATACAACCGGAAACCATTCTTAAAGAAAGTGTTGATTTTTTTTTCGCAATAATTAAAGAAGCATCTCCCGGAACCATCTCTTCGTACTCAGCTTTTGTAATACGGTGGTTGCTCAAGTTGATAAGGCCCCAATGCCCATTCGATTTATAACCTGTAACATCACCCAGCATCGAAAACGGAGTATCACTCCAGCCTAAAGCTTCATATTGCGCAGGTATCATAACCTTGCCCTGATCGTTTTTAAGACCAATTTTTCCATTCTCCTCAAAAACACTGTACTGGGCCGCAGTGGAAAAAAATGAGATCAACAAAAACCCAAAAATACAACTCGCACTTTTCATTGAATGTAAAGGTAGGGTGTAGAATGAAATGAAGGGAATTTTTGTGAACTTTGCACGAGAAAAATAAGGCCATGAGCAAAGTGGAGATAAAGGAAGCGATCACGAAAATAATAGATGGCTTGCCCAGCGACTTGCTATACTCTATTTGCAGGAAGATGAATAGAAACCATCTTCATCAACTAATCTGGTTACGAACTTCAGAATGGTTATGATAAAATAATTTTTGTGATCAGCGAGGACGAAGGGAATATGAATTTTGATGAAATTACAATCTGGATTAAAAATCGAACGAATCAATAGCCATGTATATCGAACAACTTTACACAAATTGTCTGGCCGAAGCGGCTTATTATATAGAGTCTGAAGGTGAAGCTGCCATTATCGACCCGCTGCGCGAAACGGAACCATACATCGAGCTGGCTCAGAAAAGAAATGCCAAAATCAAATATGTTTTCGAAACGCACTTTCATGCTGATTTTGTTTCTGGTCACTTGGATCTTGCACGTAAGGTAAATGCTCCCATCGTTTATGGTCCGCTGGCCAATACACAATACAAAGTTTACAATGCCAAGGATGGCGAGGAATTTACTTTGGGAAAATTAAAAATCCGTGTGCTCCATACTCCGGGTCATACTCCTGAATCGTCTTGCTATTTATTGTTGAATGAAGAGGGAAAAGAACATGCGGTCTTTTCTGGTGATACTTTATTTGTGGGTGATGTTGGTCGTCCTGACTTATTGGATGGTGTAATGACCAGTCAGGAATTGGCGAGTATGATGTTTGATTCGCTAACTAAAAAAATTAAAACACTTCCTGATGAAGTTATTGTCTATCCGGCACACGGGCCTGGTTCTGCTTGCGGAAAAAACATAGGGAAGGAAACATTCTCTACCATTGGTGAACAAAAGAAATTCAACTACGCATTGAAAGATATGAGTCGCGAAGAATTTATTGCTAAAGTAACCGATGGCATTCTTCCTCCTCCACAATATTTCTTTGAAGATGCCCGCATCAACAAAATGGGATATGATCCGATCGAAGATGTGATTCGCGCTAACACCAAACCATTGTCGCTGGCAGAAGTGAAGAAAGAGATAAATAATGGAGCCATCATTCTCGACACGCGTAATGCAGATGAATTTGAAAAAGGATTTATTCCTGGCTCAATCAACATCGGGCTCAACGGACAGCTTGCTGTTTGGGTAGGCACATTAATTGACATTCACAAAAACATTGTATTAATAACCGAGGCTGGAAAAGAAAGCGAAACCGTTTTACGATTGGCGCGCGTGGGCTACGAAAAAATTGTTGGCTATTTGCAAGGTGGTGTGAAAAGTTTTGATGGGGAACTAGAAACCGTGAAATCAATTACTGCTCAAGAAATGAAAGCGGAAATGCAAAAAGGTATTGATGTATTGGATGTTCGAAAGCCAGGCGAGTGGAATGTAAGCCATGTGAAAGATGCTATATTTTTACCGCTTGCCGATTTCGCTAAAAATTTAGAAGGTATGGACAAATCAAAACCCTACATCGTTCATTGTGGCGGTGGCTATCGATCGATGACTGCAATTTCTATAATGAAAAATGAAGGCTTCAGTAATCTCATTAATATTTACGGAGGTTTTGGCGCAATGCAAGAGGCTGGGCTGGAAGTTGTAACAGAGGAAATGGCGAACAGTTAATCATTAATCATTGAATCAGAATCCATTTCTAATATCATCAAAATCCATGGTTCGAGTGTCTGCAGTATTCATTTTCATAACCGCTGTAGCAACCACATGCAGCTTTGCACAGGTAATTGAAAATGCTGAAGAAGCTTTTGCAAATGCATCTTCAACAAACAAAAAAGTATTACTCGTTTTTTCCGGATCAGATTGGTGCGCCCCTTGTATTCAATTCGATAAAACCATTCTTTCCACTAACACCTTCATTGATTTCGCCAACAATAATCTGATAATCGTTAAAGCAGATTTTCCACAGCGCAAAAAATTATCAAAAGAAATGCAAGTGCAAAATGATGCGCTGGCAGAAAAATACAACCCTACCGGTAAATTTCCAGAAATGATTTTGTTCCGTTCTGACAAATCAGTTTTAACAAAATTAGTGTACAGCAATCAATCTCCCGATCAGTTCATCAACGAGATCGCTGCCTACCTTTCCAAATGATTTCAGAAGAATGGTGTGAATGCAAAAAGCAAGTCCGGTTAATGGGCTCGGCTTTTGAATTCATCATCGTTGAAAAACCAGAGGTCGGTTATGCCATGATCGAAACTGCCATAGAAGAAGTAAGGCGAATTGAAAATCTACTTACTGAATTTTCAATTACCTCTCAAACATCACAAATCAATCAAGCTGCAGGAATAAAATCAGTTCATGTTAATGAAGAAGTATTCTCCATCATCAAACGATCAAACGAGATTTCAAAACTCACGCAAGGCGCGTTTGATATTACCGCTGTTGCTCTTCGCAGACTTTACAATTTTAAAGGCCAGCAATTTTCGTGGCCAGATGAAGTTCAAATAAAAAATGCATTAGATGTTGTTGGATATGCTAAAATTGATTTATCAAAACCCAACGAAGTCTACCTTTCTAAATCAGGAATGCACATAGCGTTTGGTGCTATCGGAAAAGGATACGCTGCGGATTGTGTAAAAAAGATTCTGAAAGAAAAAGGAGTTGAACATGCCGTGATCAATGCCAGCGGTGATTTAACCGCGTGGGGAAATCGATTAGATGGATCACCCTGGAAAATCGGTATTGCAAATCCAGATAAACCTTCGAGCATGATGGCATGGCTACCTATTCAAAATTCTTCGGTAGCCACTTCTGGTGATTATGAACAATACTTTTTGCGAAACGGAATTCGCTATTCGCATACTGTCGATCCGAAAACCGGACATCCTGTAAAAGGAATTAAAAGTGTTACGATATTTGGCCCGAGTGCTGAGTTGTGTGATGCTCTTGCAACAGCCGTAACGATTATGGGTGTTACCGTAGGATTACATTTTCTTGAACAATTACCTCACATACACGGAATCATTGTAAATGATGAAAATAGAATTTTTACTTCACGATATTTGAATCTAAATAATCCTCCGGCAGAATGAAGAAATCAATCGTAAAGTATTTAGCCTTGATCATTACAGCGCTTGCAACATTTTCGTGCGAAACTGTAAAGCCATATCAACGAGTTTACCTGAATGATTATGAGATGAAGCCCGGTCAACTCAAAGCACGGAGTTTTGAAGAGAGCGTTCAGGTTTATCGCGAAGGCGCATCGGGTGGTGGCAGCAGCAAAACCAGTGGCGGGTGTGGTTGCAATTAAGGTAAAGTGAAGAAACGTTATATCATCATTGGTTTATTAGCAGCATCACTCACCTCCACAGGCCAGCGATTAGATAGTGCTTATAGAAAACAGGTGCTTAGAAAAACGGATGTTCAAGTTTTATTTTCTTATTACACACAAGACAACAATCACTCAGCCGTAACGGGAGGTATCGGCACAGAAAATCTTCAAGTCTACTCGCCACAGATTTTTATCAATCATCAACGCGATTCATTCAACACGATACACGTTAATGCTGGTGTAGATATTATCAGTTCAGCCTCTACCGATAATATTGATTATGTTGTTTCGTCAGCTTCAAAAGTAGACGCACGATCACACGTAAATGTTGGCTATAGCCGACTACTGCGCGATAAGCAAAACCGCGTTGGTGGAAACTTATCCTATTCAATTGAATCAGATTACACCGCGCGCGGTGGTGGCTTAACATGGAGTAAGGTAAGTGCTGATCAAACACGCGAGTTTTCAGCCAATGTTCAACTATTTTTTGACGACTTGCGCTGGGGTCGATTTGAAAGAGGTAAACCAACTAAACTTATATATCCAGTCGAATTAAGAAATACGGAATGGTTCGATTCATATAAACGAAATTCATTCAATTTATCTTTCGGAATTCTTCAAACCATAAACAGGAGAATGTCATTGGGAATTTATCCCGGTGTATCATATCAATCGGGTGAATTAGCAACGCCTTTTCATCGTGTCTATTTTACCGATGACTCAAAGCGTGTAGAAAATCTTCCGGGCAGTCGATTAAAAATTCCGCTAGGTATTCAACTCAATTCTTTTTTAGGGAGCCGGTGGATAATTCGATCGTACTATCGCTTCTATTGGGATGACTTTGGAATTGTAGCGCATACTTTATCGATTGAATCTGCAATAAAAGTCACACGAGTGTTAACGTTCACTCCGTTCGTTCGACTATACAAACAAACGAAGGCCGATTATTTTAAACCTTATGCACAACATGAAATAGCACAACAATTTTATACTTCCGATTATGATTTGTCGGGTTTCACAAGCTACAAAATAGGTTTGAGTTTACGGTATGCTCCATTCAACATGCAACATCGCTTAACGTTTAAAGATGTGGAGTTGCGCTACGCATACTACAACCGATCCGATGGCTTACATGCTCATATGATTACAGCATACTTCGGCTTCAATAGTCAAAAGAAAAGGAAGTGAATGCTCCATCATTCCATCCTCAATTGTTTTGATCATTCTAAAAACAATTAAATAATAACGATTCAATGTCGTTAGTTAAGTCCCGCACACATCCTCTTTTCGGTAGAGGGTCATGATGAGGCAATTAAAAAAAACTTAACGAAACGGCATTGGATAACCATTAACTATTAACCATTTCCCCAACATTACTATATTTGATAACCATCCTTATCCTATATGAGAAAGATCTTCATCATTACTTCCATTGCTGTTTCCGCAATTCTAATTTTTTGGGCCATCTATTGGATCTGGGCTCTTCTAGGTTTTCTGATTGTTGGACCGTTGGTAGCGATGGGTGTTGAGGATATGATCCAAACAAGGCAATCCTTAAAACGAAATTTTCCTTTGTTAGGAAGACTACGATATGTCTTCGAAGATTTGCGCCCGAAGATTCAACAATACTTTGTCGAGTCAGATACCGATGGATCTCCTATTAACCGTAACGATCGATCTGTCATTTATCAGCGCGCAAAAAAACAAGTTGACACTACACCGTTCGGCACGCAGCTTAATGTATATGCAGAAGGCTATGAGTGGATGGGGCATTCCATTGTACCCGTTGATTTTCATAAAATTGATCATTACCCCCGTTGTTTGGTTGGTAACAAGGATTGTAAACAACCTTATTCAGCAAGCTTGTTGAATGTATCGGCCATGAGTTTTGGATCATTGAGCAGCAACGCTATTGAGGCATTAAATGCAGGAGCAAAAATTGGAAAGTTTGCTCATAACACCGGTGAAGGTGGACTGAGTTCTTACCACCTAAAGCATGGTGGCGATATTATCTGGCAAATTGGTACAGGATATTTTGGTGCGCGCGATGAGAATGGAAATTTTTCAGCCGATACCTTTAAGATTAATGCCTTAAAGCCTGAAGTGAAAATGATTGAAATCAAGCTTTCACAAGGCGCGAAACCTGGGCATGGCGGCATTCTACCGGCAGCTAAAAACACTCCCGAAGTTGCCGCTATCCGGCATGTTAAGGCAGGCACTACAGTGTATTCTCCTCCCTACCACAGCGCCTTCTCTACTCCTAAAGAGTTGATATTATTCGTTCAGAACTTACGCGATCTATCCGGAGGAAAACCGGTTGGGTTTAAGTTGTGCATTGGTAAGAAAAGTGAATTCATTTCGATTTGCAAAGCGATGGTGGAACTGAATACCTATCCGGATTTTATTACCGTTGATGGTGGCGAAGGCGGAACCGGTGCAGCGCCTCCTGAGTTTTCAAACTTTGTCGGTATGCCATTGTTGGATGGGTTGGCTTTTGTAGCCAACATGCTGCAAGGCTTTGGAATCAAAAATCATGTTAAGGTAATTGCCGCAGGAAAAATTCTTACTGGGTTCCAAATGGTTCGCGCAATTGCTCTGGGTGCGGACATATGCAACAGTGCGCGTGCTATGATGATGGCACTGGGATGTATTCAAGCATTAGAATGTCATAAAAATACTTGTCCGACAGGTGTTGCTACACAAGATCCATACTTTACGAAAGGGTTGGTGATAGAAGATAAAAAAGTACGGGTGGCCAACTTTCACAAACATACCGTTGAAAGTTTTGTAGAGCTCATTGGCGCATCAGGTCTGGACATTCCAGAGAAATTGAATCGCCATCAAATTACACGCAGAATTTTTATGAATGAGGTACGGACCTTCGAAGAAATTTATCCCTCTGTTCCAGTAGGTTCTATGGTGAGTGAAGCCGTTCCTGCACAATATGCTCAATCGTTTAATTCAGCAAGTTCAGAGAAGTTTTAATAAATGCCTCAAGCTTAGTACTTGTCAGAAAGCTCGCGAGTTAGTGTGAAGCGTGAAGTCAATTGACAAGAGTCTTTCCAAAATAGGAGTAGTTTAAAAACCTTCTACCCTTTTCAAGCTTTCCTGGATTTTAATAACTTGATCTTGCAAGGATTTGATTTCCGATCTATCGCTGGCAACTTGTGCATCCACTGTCATATTCTCTCTCTCCATGCTGTCGTTCTTAATTCTCAGTTTGCCAGCATCGGAATCGCCATTGCTTATTTTTTTGTTGTTATCTAACATCGACTTTTTGTTCCTCTCAATCTTTTTCTCGTTCGAAGTAATTTCATCTTGCTTATCCTCAAGCTTTTTTTGGAGGTTTTTTAATAGCGTGTTGTAATGATCCTTGTAGTGAAACTTCACAAAAGACTTCGCCATATTTTCCGCTCTGTAAAATTCATCCGAATACAGTTTGGTGCCGAAGTGAATATCATACCCTGGACTAAACGTAAAGGCCACGGCCGTCCCGCCTGATTCTTGAGTAAAAAAAGTTCGTTGGTCAATGCGCAAACCAGATATCTCACTCAACAAAACCTTCTCCGCCATTATCATGGTCTTGTTCTCCTTAGAGGATTTTAAATCAAATATCTTTTTCATAAAATCTTCATACGATTCCATGCAAGCATCCGTCTCTTGGTCGATGTGCGCAACCCATGCTTCAATATCCTTTCCATCTTGATTTTTAATGCTCTTGTTTTCAACCTTTAATTGTTGAGCGAAGCATAGGGAGAATGTAACACTGAAAGCAAAGGTGATTATGTATGACTTCATAGAACTGTGGTTTGATATCAAATGTAGAAGAATAAGTGCTCAAGATAAAGCTTGACTTTCGAAAAAAATTGATGGTCTGGCGAATAAAGCATAGCTTTAAGAAACTTTTCATACGTGATCAGAAAGTTTTTTCCCCGCGACAAGAATTATATTTTAGAACAGGCACAACTTGCCCAGAAAGATGCCTTGTTGCAATACCTTGTCGATTTTGTAAAAGTTGAGTACATGCTTCGTTGCAATCCTTTAGGCTTGGCCGATGAAACGTCTCAAAAAGTACAGCAACACAACAGTACCGATGTAAGCCACCTTGAAGAATTTTACGCTGACCTTGCAGGAGTATTTCGTTTTACCTTTTATGGTGATAACCAACTAGAGTTTGGATTCGATGGTCGTGATGAAGCCACTCGCTACAAAGAAGAATGGGAGTCGGCCTACAAGAAATGGGTGAAGGAATTTTGTAAGCATGAAAATTTCATTCGTGCAGTTCTTGAACTCACCGTTTTATATCCCGAAGAATATACCCCCCAAATGGTTGGCCTAAGACTCAGTACATTCATCACCAAGTTTTTCGAAGTAAAGATCGATCCTCAAAAAGGAATTTTGAAGAAAGTAATGGCGTAGGCTTATTACCTTTCGGAATATTCAAAAATTAAACTTACCGTTTACGTTATCGCTGAATCACAAATTCTGTAAAGCCAATCACACTTCCTTCCTCCACGAAACAACTCTCAACATTTGCCATAGTTGAGCTTTGCTTACACCAGGAAACAAATTCTTTCAACGGTGCTTCGCTTGCTTCTGCTTCGATGTAAACACTTCCGTCAGGTTGATTTTTTACAAAACCTGTAATACTCAGTTCATCAGCCTTTGCTTTGGTTGTGGCTCTGAAAAATACACCTTGTACTTTTCCTTTTACAGTGATGGAAACGTGTTTGATCGTTTCTAAAAATACAAAACGCGCATAACGACTTCAATCATTTTCTAAACAAATCAAACCGTTTGCTTAGTCGGCAAACTAGCATTCTCTAAACGATCTTTTCTCACTTTTCTTTTTTGATGAACCCAGTCTGGCCAGGATAAACTATCTTCTGCATCATAAATTCTGATGTTTTGATTTTCGTCTGGCTTCAGCAATTCTTCAGGCCGGCAGTTTAGAATCTTTGCTGCAGCTTGCACGCCCGAGTTTGTTGCTCCCCCCACTCCGTGGGATATTGTACTTGCCCCACACAAGAAAAGATTCTCAATCTCAGATTTAGGTTGAAATGCGAATGGCCCTATTTGACTAAATGTTTTCTCGGTGCCGTAAACATTTCCGTTTGTACTCTTAATATAATACTCGTTTGTCTTGGGTGTGCCCAGTTCCAGTTGCACAATATTTTGTCGTGCCTCCGGAATTACTCTTTCAAGACTGTTCAATAATTTTTCAGTGATCCGTGCCTTATATTGAAAATACGCATCGCCATGATAATCTTCATTTGTATTAAACTTAGCAAAACTGTTGTAATCAATAAACGTAACCACTTCAAGGTTGTGGTACTGTCCATTAAAACTGGCGGGATCTTTTAGTGTTGTACAGCTAATGAATACAGCAGGGAATTCATCATCGTTAATAATCTCATTCGCTGTTAGTCCTTGAAATACCGCATCAAGACTCTTATCCTTCAGCATCCAGATATTTCCTGAATCCATTCCTGCTTTTGCAACATCACAATCTAGCGTGATAAAAAGAATGACAGACGATACGGAGTATTTCGTTTTAGAAAGCTTCTTTAAAAGTTTTGTGCTGAGATTTTCCTTGCCCACCAGATTTAAATACGTGGTTGATGGATCAGCATTTGAAACAATAGTGGTGGCGTAAATTTTTTCGCCTCCCACTATTTCAACTCCAATGGCTACATTGTTTTTGATCAGAATTTTCTGAACATTTTGTTTCGTTCTAATCTCACCATTATGTTTTTTAACCGCTTGAGTTAATGCCTTAACGATACCTCCTCCCCCTCCAAGCGGATAAAAAGCGCCATTAAAATAATGATACATTACGGTGCAGTGAACAGGGAAACTAGCTCGAGCAGGAGGTAATCCATGATCTCCACATTGCACATTTAATACAGCTTTCAACATCGGGTCTTTGATGTGCCAATCGATCACTCGCTTTAAACTGAACAATCCATATTTGCCCATGTGCCGTGTTCGAAAGGGAATGGTGATGGCATCCCAAAAGCCATTCATCTTTGGAATGAGTTGTATCTGATTGCTCACATCGCGAACAAGATTCAAATATTTTTTTAGTCGTTTTCTTTCCTTTGGAAACCGAATGGATAAACTTTCATGCAACGCATCAATGCCGGCTGGCATATCAATCTTTTCATCTTCAATCCAACAATGCTCGTAGGCTTTTGCATTCATTCTAAAAAACACAAGGTCATTGGCAACACCTAACCCTTCATATAATCTACTGGTGGATTGTCCTTTGTCAAGTAACCCAATATAGTGAACCCCCGGGCAGAAGCGTTGCCCTTTTAAGTTGAAACTATGACACCAGCCGCCTGGCACATCGTGCTGCTCCAGCACTAAAACTTTTTGTCCTGCTCTTGCCAGACATATCGCTGCAGCCAGTCCACCTGCACCCGACCCTATAATGATAGTATCAAATTCATTCATTCAGAACAAGGTAGTAAATGTATTGGTAGATTAAATGAAATTTCAACGGAGGAGTGTACAACAGCTTCGCAGGCGTTTGGGCTAAAGCCCGCTATTTTTTTCGACTTGAAACCACGGGCTTAAACTAAGATTACAATAAACGCAAAATTATATGGACTTTAGCTCGAGAAACAAAACTGTTGTACACGCCAACGGAGGATGTAAAGTATTTCGAAATATAATTATCATAGAAAGGCAAATTTTCAAAATCTCTAAACAGACTAAAAGCAAAAACACCCGGACAATATTATCCGGGCGTTTATCTCTATTCGATTTTTTGATTTCCTACTGAACTTCTGAATTTCCTTTCAAGTACTTATCTAAAAATTTCAATACTTCTTCAGAAGCTTTAATGTTGTTTTCCTTCTTCACAAAGCCGTGGCCTTCGTCTGGAAAGATTACGTATTCAACGGGCACACCATTCTTTTTTGCGCTGGCCACAATCTCATCCGACTCCACTTGCAACACGCGGGGATCATTGCTGCCTTGTAATACAATAAAAGGCTTGGTGATTTTGTCAGCAAAGAATAACGGTGACTTATTATATAGAGCAACGGAATCTGCTGTATATGGATCGCCAAGATGTACATACAAAGCTTTTCTTCCTGATTCCCACCAAGGTGGAATACTCTTCAAAGTGCGTAACCAGTTGGTAACACCAAATAAGTTTACACCTACTTTAAATTCTTCTGGTGTAAAAGCAAGTGCGGCCATTACCATATAACCTCCATAGCTACCTCCATAAATTCCGATCTTATCGTTATCAACATAGGGTAGTGTGGCCAGGTATTTTTTTGCTTCAATACAATCTTTCAAATCAACATCACCGTGTTTGCGATCATCGGCAGCAAAAAATGTTTTTCCATAACCAGAACTTCCGCGATTGTTCACCGCTAAAACTGCATAACCATGATTTACCAAATGTTGCAACGCAGCAGAATAACTCAAACGAGTTTGTCCTCCTGGGCCACCATGTACCGAAATTAATACTGGAACTTTCTCTCCTGCTTTCAATCCTTTTGGTTTATAAAGCAGCGCAGGTATTTCCATGCCATCAAACGATTTGTAACGAATTACTTCACCGGCAACCAAATCTGTAGCAACGATTTCCTTCGTCATCGTATGGGTAAGTTGCTTTACTTCTTTCGTTTCAAAATTGTAAACGAATAAGTTGCTAGGTGAATTCGAGCTACTCACATAAAACGACATCAGCTTTTCACTATCGGAAATGTTAACGCCAGTGATATCGCCTTCGGGTAAGCCACCGATCTCTAATCGTTTACCACCATTCGTTTCATCATAGATTTTTATTTCTGTGCGCGCATCGTTATTCACAGCAACCACACGGTATTTTCCATTGTGAGAAAGGTTGGTGTACATAATATCCCATGGCGCTTCTTCTACTTTTTTCTTTTCACCGGACGCGATGTTGTAGCTGGCGAGGTACATGAACTCACTTCCTTCATCTGTTAAGAAATAAAGAACCTTACCATCCAAACTAAAATATTGTGGATTGAATTGAACATCGCCTTCGTGAGTTGAAATTAATTTCGTTTGCTTGGTTTGTGTATCGAGCAAATACATATCTGAATTATTATCGGTAATGGTTTTGCTCAACGCGATGTAACGATCATCATTTGAAATTGCAGTAGGATCAAGCCCGTCATTGTTTTGGTAAAACAACGTGCTTGGATAAATGCTCCCTTCTTTCTGAGAACCTTCAACCTGAACTTTATAGATATCAAAAAAACGTTTGTCGCGACTGTTAGAGGCAACATACATTAACTTCTTATCGAAACTCCATCCATAAAACATGGCCTTGGCAGTAGAGTCTTGAATAAGATCTTTGACTCCACCGTTTTGAGCACGCACATAAAGATGGTTGATTTCATTGCCTCCTTTATCGCTGGTATACAGTACCCGTTCGTCACTAGGAAAATACGATTCGCTAAACACGGCATTGTCCGTTGATGTTGTTAACTGTTTCTGCTCGCCCGATTTCAAATCGATTTCATAGGCGTTAAAAATTCCAGTGGCTTTGCTGTTGTACACAATTTTACTGTCATCAGGTGAGAACGCGCCACCGTTAATTTGCACAATGTCCATGAATTGATTCACCGTGTAAAGTTGTGGTGGTTTCTCCTGTGTTTCAGGAGGAGAGCAATTCCAAAGAAGCACGGCACAGATTGACCATGCGAATGCAATGAGGGGTTTAATTTTCATAAACGATTTTGATTTAGTGCTGAAAATACAAATGAAAAGTGAATTCTGAAATGGAGTTTATAGTATTGGTATAAGAAAGTGTTGAGTATAATTTAGAATGTTCCCTCGGACAAAAGTCCGTTTTTTAGAGTAGTGAATAACCACCTGAAGGTCGTGGTTATTATGCGTAGAATTTGAATGGGCTTTAATTCTATGTTACGTTCCAAAAACAATTTGAATTACAATCTGTAAACAAAAGAAATCTGAACTCAGAAATTACTTTTTATTGGCCAAGTATACGCCTACTAAAATGGCAATCATTCCAATGAAATGACCAATGAATAATTGTTCGCCATCTAACACTCCCCACATTACCGCTACAATCGGCATAATGTAGGTGACTGAACTGGCAAACAATGGAGTTGAAATTTTTAACAACTTGGTAAAAAGAAGATTGGCAATTGCTGTGCTCATTAATGCCAGCACTGCGATGTAACCAAATGCTTTCCATGCTCCAGGTGCTTCAGCAAGTTTCGTTGTAAAATCGGTGAAGCCAAATAAATAAAGCATGGCAAACGGTCCGGTGAGAAGTAGCGCTACACTGGTGATGGTTATTGAGCTTATGTTATGAACTTTAAACTTCAACCAGTTAAGATTAGCTCCATAAAGTGCGCAAGCCAATACAATTAACAAAGCATAAATATTGAAACCACTTATGGTTGCAGACGATCTGGAAAGCGCAAGAATAACCGCTCCGGAAAAACTGACTACTATACCTAATAAAGCATAGCCCTTAAATCGCTGGCTAAAAAATATCGCCCCTAAAATCATCGTCCAAACTGGCGATAAGGTATTGAGGATGCCGGCAACTGAACTTGTAATTCGCGTTTGTGCTAAAGCAAATAAAAAGGCCGGAATAAAAATTCCCATCATGCCCGAGATAAACAAGTTGAAGTAATCGCTCTTATTCAATTCTTTAAAACGTACCAGCGCAAAAGGTAAAAGAAAAATAGTAGCTGCCGAAACGCGCAACGCACCTACCTCATCCGGTGAAAAAACAACAAGACCCTGTTTGATTAAGATGAAGGATGTTCCCCAAATGAGGGAAAGGATAATTAACAGAAGGATTGAAGTGCCGCTATTTTTTTCAGACATAATGAATTACAAAGTGCAATTTTAAAAAGACAGAAGTTATAATTCATGAAAAACGTTCAGATCAATCACATCAATTTTCAATCGAAATTCTTAACTACTGTATTCTTGCTAAGCAGATAATAGCATGCCCGAATATGTTCCCATTACCTCATCGAGTATTGCATAAACTTCTTCTGCCGTTTCAACTTCAACGAGTCGTGTGCGGAAGGGTTTAAAATCAGGAATACCTTTAAAGTAATTTGTATAATGCCTGCGCATTTCGAAAATACCTAAACGCGGACCTTTCCATCGCATCGAAAATTCTACATGTTTCTTGGTTACGCGAACTCGTTCGGCCATGTCAGGCAAACTTAACTTAGCTCCTGTTTTTACAAAATGTTTGATCTCATTAAATATCCACGGATAACCAATGGCTGCACGGCCAATCATTACACCATCAACACCGTAACGATTTTTATATTCCAATGCTTTTTCAGGAGTATCAATATCGCCATTGCCGAAAATAGGAATGTGCATGCGCGGATTTTCTTTGATCTTTCCGATCAACGTCCAATCGGCAGAACCTTTATACATCTGCACGCGAGTGCGTCCATGAACTGTCAACGCTTTTATTCCGATGTCTTGCAAACGTTCGGCAACTTCTACAATATTTTTAGTGTGATCATCCCAACCCAATCGGGTTTTAACTGTAACTGGAAGATGAGTAGCTTTCACAATCTCGGCCGTCATGCTCACCATTTTCGGTATGTCCTGAAGCAAGGCAGCACCCGCACCGCGACATGCCACGGCTTTCACAGGACAACCATAATTAATATCAATCAAATCAGGATTTACAGATGTAGCGATCTCGGCCGACTGTACCATGTTACCAATGTCGCCTCCAAAAAGCTGAATGCCTATCGGGCGTTCATATTCAAAAATATCAAGCTTCTGACGACTTTTGGCTGCATCACGAATCAAGCCCTCTGAAGAAATGAACTCGGTGTACATTAAATCAGCTCCACCTTCCTTGCAAACGGCACGAAAAGGCGGATCGCTCACGTCTTCCATGGGCGCAAGCAGTAGTGGAAAATCACCTAATTCTATTTGACCTATTTTTGCCATATTAGCGCGCAAATTTAACCAGTATTTGTGGATTAACCTCAAGCTGGATTTAACAAGTCTCATGACTGAACTAGAAACTGAATACTCATCCACCCAAACACCAAGACCCAAACCTCTTGTTGTAATTGTCCTAACACTTGTAGCCGTGTTCCTTGGGTTTCAATTAATCGGCCCGCTCATTGGTTTCTTTTTATACTTTCCATTCTACCCGGGAAACATGATGAGCATGGTAGCAGCAGTGCAAGCTCCAATGCTACACCCAGAAGTAAAAATGCTGCTCTTTGTGATGCAAGGTGTAGGAGCATGTTTTGGATTGATATTATTACCTTACTTTATTCGCAAGTGGAGTCAAACGGATGAAAAGATTTTAGCGCAACCATTTTATATTCTGCCTTTCACGTTGGTGATCGTTACAGTAATCGTTTTCATGGGAGTGAATTCTATCTTCATTGAATGGAATCAAAATTTCAAATTTCCAGAAGCCTTTGGCGGATTAGAAGAATCTCTTCGTGCGATGGAGAACCAACTTACTGAGCTAACAGAATACCTTACCCACTTTGATTCAACAGCCCAAGTGGTCGTTGCGTTTATTGTGATTGCCATCATACCTGCTATTGGTGAAGAACTTGTGTTCAGGGGAATACTACAAAAAGAATTATTTCGTGGCACAAAAAATATTCATGTATCAATATGGATTGCCGCAATAGTCTTTAGTGCAATACACATGCAGTTCTATGGATTTGTTCCGCGCATGATTTTGGGAGCGCTGTTTGGATACCTTTATCATTGGTCAGGAAATTTGTTCATACCGATGCTAGCGCATTTCGTTAATAATGGTTTTACTGTTATCGCTTTATATCTTCACCAACAAAAGATAATTGATATTGATATTGAAAGTCCTGAATCCGCATCATGGCAAGTCGTGCTCTTCAGTGCTATCTTCACCGTTGTGCTGCTTTATACTTTCCGAAAATTCTATCAGCAAAAAAATCTAACCACACCTGCGTGACTTCACCTATATCCAAATACAACAATCTTACACAACGTATCATCACCGGCTTGGCTGGTTCCGCAGGAGTAATCACTGCAGTTTGTTTTAGTGAGTGGACTTACTTTGCTGTGTTCTTTATTCTTGCTCTTTTTGCTCTGCTCGAATTTTACAAACTCGTGGGCTTGGACGGAATGCTTCCGCTCAAAACATTTGGAACCATCTGTGGACTTTTTATTTTCACGCTCTCTTTTTTGATTGAAGATAAACTGGTTTCGTGGCGATATTATTTCCTGGTCTTTCCGATGATCTCTTGTGTCTTTGTTATTAAGCTTTACAAAAAGTTTGATCGAAAGCCTTTCACCAATATTGCCATTACTCTTCTCGGAATTTTCTATGTAGCCGTTCCAATTTCGCTACTAAACATTGCCGCTTTTGAAAATGGTGACTACAACTTTGAAATCATTTTCGGTTGCTTATTTATTTTATGGGCTAGCGATACAGGAGCGTACTTTGCAGGAACATTTTTTGGTAAACGAAAATTGTTCGAACGTATCTCTCCAAAAAAATCGTGGGAAGGTTTCTTTGGTGGTGCCGCACTCGCATTGGTTTTTACGTATGGCATTGCACACTATTTTCACACGCTTGCTTTTTGGCAGTGGGCTGTTGTAGGTGTAATCATTATAATTGGCGGAACTCTAGGCGATCTTGTTGAATCACTTTTAAAACGCAGCATCGAGATAAAAGACTCAGGTGATAGTCTTCCCGGCCACGGTGGTTTTCTTGATCGCTTCGATGGCTTACTTATCTCTGCACCTTTCATTGTGGCCTTTCTGGAAATTTTTTAATACGTGTGAATTAATCGTTATGGTGTATTTTCGAATCACCATAAGGGAATAACCAACAACGTTCGAACATGAATCTTGCTGCCTACATTGAGCATACAAATTTAAGTCCCCTCCTTACTATTCGTGATATTGATAGTTTGGTTGAAGAAGCAAAGCAATTTAATTTCTTAGGAATCTGTGTTCCGCCTTTCTGGGTAAAGCGCGCGCAACGTGAAATCGGAAATGAAAAAATAATATTAGTAACTGTTGCTGGCTTTCCATTAGGATATAATATGACGGAAACAAAACTTGACGAAATGAAGCGCGCCATCGATAACGGTGCTGATGAAATCGATGTAGTTTGGAATATTTCATCTTTTAAAACGGGTATTCCATGGACGAAAATAGAATTGGCGAAGTGCAGCAAACTCGCACATGATCATCAGAAGATTGTAAAAGTAATCATCGAGACTGCGTATCTTTCTGAAATCGAACTGGAGCAAGCTTGTAAACTTTGTGCCGATGCTGGTGCGGACTTTGTGAAAACTTCTACGGGCTTTGCACCCAGCGGAGCAAAAGTAGAAGATATTAAACGCATGAAAAGAATTTTGCTAAACAACGTAGGCATTAAAGCATCTGGCGGAATTAAAACGCGCGAACAAACTCTTGCCTTAATAGAAGCTGGTGCCGACCGAATCGGAACTTCTTCAGGCATTGCTATTCTTAACGAATCCATCACCAAACCCTAAAGTATAATGAGTTCATTTTTAGCATCTGTTTTTCCAACAGAAAACGAAGTGCCCGAGTCATTTAGAATTGCAAATGCAATTGAGCAGCGTGAATATTTAATTGATGGTGAATTAAAAATTTGGAACGGTCCGCTAAATCCGGTTTTAAGTCCGGTATGTTTTAAGGATGGCAATACCTATAGTCAAAAAATAATTGGAAGTACACCACTTCTTACCACGAAAGAATCACTTGAAGCTTTAGGTGCCGCTGTAAAGGCATACGAGCTTGGTCAAGGTCAATGGCCAACGATGAGTGTAACCGAACGCATTGAATGTGTCGAAAAATTTCTGGCAGCCATGCGATTGAAGCGAACAGAGGTGGTGAATTTATTGATGTGGGAGATTGGAAAAACATTAAAGGATTCTGAAAAAGAATTTGATCGCACTTGCGATTACATTGTTGATACCATTAAAGGATATAAAGAACTCGATCGTAAATCAGCCAAGCTTATTGAAGAGCAAGGATTCATGGCGCAGATCAGGCGCGTACCAATGGGCGTTGCGCTTTGTATGGGGCCATACAACTATCCATTGAATGAAACTTTCACTACGTTGATACCTGCGCTCGTCATGGGCAATACGGTTGTGTTTAAGCCTGCGAAGTATGGAGTGTTATTAATTCGTCCGTTGCTCGAAGCATTTCGTGATAGTTTCCCAAAAGGTGTCATCAATATTATTTATGGTCGCGGTCGCGAAACGGTTGGTGCGTTAATGGAGACAGGTAATATTGATGTGTTTGCTTTTATCGGCACAAACAAAGGAGCAAACGAATTGAAAAAGCTTCATCCAAAATTACATCGTCTCAAAGCCATTCTTGGACTGGATGCAAAGAATCCCGCCATCGTGTTATCAGATGCTGATATTGACAATGCAGTAAGTGAATGTATTACAGGTTCGTTGTCGTTTAATGGCCAGCGGTGCACTGCACTAAAAATTCTTTTTGTTCATGATTCTATTATTGAAACGTTCATTAAAAAATTTAACGATCAGGTAAAAAAATTAAAGCCTGGAATGCCTTGGTCAGATGGCGTATCGCTAACTCCACTACCCGAACCCGGCAAAGTTGATTACCTGCGCGGGTTGGTTGAGGATGCAAAAAATCATGGCGCTAAAATCGTAAATGAAAATGGTGGAGAATATTTAGAAACATTTTTCTATCCGGCTGTACTTTATCCTGTCAATAACAACATGAAGATTTACAGTGAAGAACAGTTTGGCCCTGTGGTACCCATCGTTCCATTTTCTGATGACAAGGAACCGATTGATTATGTAGTGAACTCTAACTTCGGGCAACAGGTAAGTATTTTCGGAACCGATTCGAAGCGGGTAGCAAAGTTCATGGATGCATTTGTAAATCAGGTAGGTCGCATTAATTTAAATACACAATGTCAACGCGGGCCTGATACCTTCCCATTCAATGGAAGAAAAGATTCGGCTGAAGGAACATTATCAGTAGCAGATGCCTTACGTGTATTTTCTATTCGAACCATTGTAGCTACCAAGAGTACCGATGGTAACAAACAAATTATCAGCAACATTATCCGAAACCGCGAGTCTGCTTTTTTGAGTACGGATTATATTTTTTAGACTACAATGCTTTCACGTTAAGACGCAAAGTAAATACCTCCAAAGAGCGCTAAGAAATTTCATTACAATGGATTCTCTTTGTGCTTTTTGTATTTACATCTTAGCACCTTTTCGTGAAAAGTATTCTCTTCTAGAGTTCCTCTAATCAAATCTAGTAACTAACGCCTTTAATCTTTCTAAATAATGTCAATGCGTTTCTGTCTGTAAGACCAGAAATAAAATCAATAATCTGACGCAGCATAAGGTAAACATCTTTTGGATGTTGAAGAATCACGGAACGAATTTCTTCAGGTAGCAGCAATTGCAAGTTCTCATACTTTCTGGAAGATGTTTTGTTCATCAAATAAAAACCGGCTTTTGTAAACTCTTCCAATAAGCCGGGCAACACTTCATGTCCGGCTGCTTCAATTTCAACAACTTGTCGTGCTCTGTATATTTTATCAACCGATACATCGATTATTTCTTTCAATCCGTTTTTAGAATTGCAAAGATCTGCCAATGCATAATTAAATTTTCCGTCTAGAATGTTTTCTTCGTTATCTAAAAACAGAGTCGAGCATTCATCCATTAAATCGCCAATGGCCAAAGCACGTAAGTATCCTATTTTCTCCTGCTGACTGTAGAGATGCGGCAGCTTACCGAGCTTCGATTTATTTTTTGTAATTATTCCTTCAAATAAATTTCGGGCCTCTTCATAACTCACCAACCCCAAACTACATCCATCTTCGAGATCAATAATACTATAACAAATATCATCCGCGGCCTCTACTAAAAATGCAAGTGGATGCCTGCACGATACGTAATCTGAAGTCGATATTAATTCAAGCTGTTGAGTTACTTCTTTAAAAACTTCCTTTTCCGATTGAAAGAATCCAAACTTCTTCTGACTCCGAATTGATTTATCGCGAGTCGGAAAAAAAGCAGGGCATGGATATTTAGTGAACGCACCTAATGTGGCGAACGTCAACTTTAATCCATATTGATTTTTATTCAAGATGCGAAAGCCTTGAGCATTACCTTCAAACTTAATCAGGTCGCTCCACTCCGCTTCACTCACCAAATCTTTAAAAAATTGCCCTTGTAAATGATGAATAAAAAAATCAGAAATGGAGTCTTCACCTGCATGACCAAACGGAGGATTACCTAAATCATGCGCTAAGGATGCTGCGGCTACAATCGCCCCGAAATCAAAGAGCGAAAAGTGCGCATTGAGTTCACCATGTCGTTTTAAAATTTCTTCCCCTACTCGTTTCCCTAATGATCTACCAACACTTGAAACTTCCAAGCTGTGCGTTAACCGTGTGTGAACAAAGTCTTGTTCGGGCAACGGATGGACTTGTGTTTTATCCTGAAGCCTGCGAAAAGGATGAGAGAAAATAATACGATCATAATCTTGCTCAAATGCGCTACGTGATGGTTCAGTATTGACTACCGGTTTTTGTCCGGTGCGTTGAGAAGACAGGAGTTGATGCCACTTCATAGATATTTTAAATAAGGCTAAGTCTTTTAAAAAAACTTAACGGCTTTAGAGTTTAGTGTGTAAAGAAGAATGTCAAAGACAAGAATTACCAATGTTTCTATTGATGAAAGGTATTAGATTATTTCTGGTGTTATCGAATCGTAACTTACTCCTTCAACACAAAATCAATACACATTACTGCCGCCATGATGAGTTGACGTAGCGGATGATTCTCCGGAACTTCATTGCTAATTTGCAACATGTAATTATCAGCAGAGGTAAACATTTCTCTTCCAAGACCTGCCCACTGCTTTGAAACATTCGCGAA
The DNA here is from genome assembly GCA_046595655.1 of Chryseolinea sp. Lineage (GTDB taxonomy): Bacteria > Bacteroidota > Bacteroidia > Cytophagales > Cyclobacteriaceae > Chryseolinea. The sequence continues at coordinate 29,723 of JBKJOF010000112.1, forward strand.
CTCCTTTCCATCATTGGAAACAAATCGAAAGTCCCAGCTTGTCCATTTACCTTTCAGCATACACAAGGAACGGTCACTTGCATCGAGCACTTCAAACTTTCCACCGATGCTAAAAAACTTTTGCTTGAATTTACCTATCACAATTCCATTCTCATCCGCCACCTCTACTGTCGAAAGAAAAAACGACACACCTCTTTTTACGGTTAATACCTTTTCGCCTTGTGGAGTTTTAATTTCAATTTCAAAAGGTGTCATTCGTTTATAATCTGTGAAGCGAAACATCTTGGCAAAGAATCCCAAGTTCTCTTCGCGGCAGTTTAATATGATCTGCTTCGTTTCCGGATCGTAGATGTCAAAGTTGCTTGCTGCCTTGAAAATGGCAGTATGTTCTTTGACGAAAAAAGTATTTCTGTTTAAGACTGAATTCATTTGGGAAGTATTGGACTAAGTTGATTTATTGATCTCTATTCAATAATTTGATTATGTTATACTCCGCAGAAATTCATAACCAAAAAAGTATCAGAAAGAATCACAGTGGTATTCTCTATATAACTCTGCCACATTAACTCTGTAAACTCTCTGTAACAAAATTGCATTCTTGCGTAACATCCGTTATTAAATCTTTCGCAGAATATTATTAATTGAACATGCTTCAACTAATTGCGCGCGGATATCTTCAATCTTTACGCGTTCTTGTTTCATGGTGTCGCGGTCGCGGATGGTGACGGTATTATCTTCCAACGTTTGATGATCGATGGTAATGCAATACGGAGTGCCAATCGCATCCTGACGTCTGTAACGTTTACCGATTGCATCTTTCTCCTCGTAGAAACATTTAAGATCGAACTTTAGCACATTCATAATCTCCATTGCTTTTTCAGGAAGACCATCCTTCTTCATCAAAGGCAGAATGGCCACTTTGTTTGGAGCAAGTGGTGCAGGTATTTTTAATACCACACGCTCACTGCCATCTTCTAATTTTTCCTCTGTGTATGATCTTGATAAAACAGATAAAAACATTCTATCTAAACCAACAGAAGTTTCCACTACAAAAGGGATATAACTTTTATTTTCCTCTGAATCAAAGTATTGTAATTTTTTGCCAGAGAATTTCTCATGGCTTTTTAAATCAAAATCTGTACGCGAGTGGATCCCTTCTAATTCTTTAAAGCCAATTGGAAAATTAAATTGAATATCGCACGCAGCGTTGGCATAGTGAGCAAGGTTCAAATGATTGTGGTAGCGATAGTTTTCATTTCCAAGTCCTAACGCTTCGTGCCACTTCAAGCGTTTTTCTTTCCAGAATTCGTACCACTTCATTTCTTCACCAGGCTTCACAAAGAATTGCATTTCCATTTGTTCAAACTCACGCATGCGGAAGATAAACTGGCGCGCTACAATTTCATTGCGAAATGCTTTTCCAATCTGCGCAATCCCGAAAGGTATTTTCATTCGTCCGGTTTTTTGCACATTCAAAAAATTTACAAAAATACCTTGCGCTGTTTCGGGGCGTAAATAAATTTTGTTAGCATCTTCTGCAACTGAACCCATTTCTGTAGAGAACATCAAATTGAATTGACGAACATCTGTCCAGTTTTTTGTTCCAGAAACCGGATCGGCAATTTCTAAATCAATAATAATTTGTTTCATCTCCGTCATGTTGGCACCGCTCATGGCGGCTTTCATGCGTGCATTGGTATCATCAATCTTTTGTTGATACTCCATCGTGCGTGGATTGGTAGAAATGAATTTTTCGCGATCGAAGGAATCACCAAAACGCTTCGCGGCCTTCTCCACTTCTTTCTCAATTTTATCTTCCATCTTACTGATGGCGTCTTCAATCAACACATCGGCACGATAGCGTTTATTTGAATCTCGATTATCTAACATAGGATCGCTGAACGCATCAACATGACCAGAAGCTTTCCAAATGGTGGGATGCATAAAGATGGCAGAGTCGATGCCTACGATATTATCGTGAAGCAGCGTCATGAATTTCCACCAATATTCTTTGATATTATTTTTTAGCTCGGCTCCGTTTTGCCCGTAGTCGTAAACCGCGCTGAGGCCGTCATAAATTTCACTGGAAGGAAAAATAAACCCATACTCCTTAGAGTGGGCAATTACATTCTTAAAAAGATTGTCTTCGTTGTTTGCCATAAGCGGCAAAGATAATATTACTCGACAGTCTATGGACGGCTGTGAACTTTTTTTTGAAAACAGATTAAGGTTAACGCACGTTCGGTGCTCTTTTAATAATCTGTAACACGTTAGCAAGGCAAGGTAACGGTAAACGCAGATCCGCTTGCTCTATTCGTTCTTTGAAGGAGGCACAATGCTTTTTTTTAAAAAAATCATTCCTGTCACTCCACTTCTTTCAGCGGCTAGCGTACTTCGGTAATTTTACAATAAAAGTAGAGCCAACTCCAAGCGATGATTCCACCTGTATAGAACCTGAAAGTTTTGCGAGTGCTTCCTTTACAATATATAGTCCAAGACCGGAACCTTTTGATTCTTCGTTGGCGCGATAAAACATATCAAAAATTTTATGGTGATACTCAGGTGCAATACCTTGTCCATTATCTTCAACTTGAATGGAGAACACTCCACCGTTAATCTGAAACCCTAATCTTATAAATTGCTTTAGTTTTCGTACGTCATGGTAGCGAACAGCATTTGCTATTAGGTTACTAATGATAACGCCAAGTCTGCTTTTATCTGATTCGATTTGCAAATCATCTGGAATGTTAATTACGAATTCAATTTTTTCGGCTTCAGGTGCATATTTTAAACTTTCCCAAACTTCAGCCGCAAGGTCAGCAAGCACAATTCTTTCCCTTATTATCTCTAATCTATTGTTTCGCGAATAATCGGTTATGTCTTTGATGAACTTATCCAAAGAATGAACTCGATCGCGCATCATGTTCATATACTTTTTTACTTCAATAATATCATCTGTGCGTTCGGCTATGCTAATCAATCCCATCACGGATGTTAGCGGTGCTCGCAAATCGTGGGAAGTGCTGTAAACAAAGCGATCCAATTCCAAATTGGTCTTTACCAACAAGCTATTATTTTGAACCAACTGTGAAGCATTGTAGTGGTTTAAACTAATGAGTAGGTAAACGGCCATATGACCTGCGGGTAACGCGCAGGTAAAATTTAAAACAGCGGAGATCAGCAACATCTGTTCAGTATAGTCGCGTTTTGGCAAAAGGCTAAAGTCTACAAAGTAAGCTGCCAAAAAAAGCATGTAAGTAAACACCGAAAAAAGGATAGATAACTTTCGTTGGCGGTAATTGAATATTGCAAAAGCAGCTATGCTATTGACTAAAAAGTAAATAAAAATTCCGGTATTAGGCGATTCGCTTGATGCCAATAGATAAACCAGGACATTAATCGTGGGCAACAAAAAATAATTAGCTAAGCAATGATCGCCCTGACGATGGATAAAAACGGAAAGCACTAAAAAAAATAGTGCTGTAGCATAGACTGGCAAGGTTATGTAAATCCCCAGGAAAAAATCTAGGCTAAAATAAATTAAGCAAATTACGATTGCCATCACCGCAAATTGTCCGGATAGCATTACCTGTTTGTATTCTCCATACGATTCGATAAATTTATCTTCACCAATAATCAAATTTCGAATGCGTTTCTTCAGCCCCATGCCAACCTCTATTTATTCTGCAAACTTAAGTGGGCGTTAGGCTTAGCATTCTCTCATCTTGCTAACGAGGGTATGCATGCAAGTTTTTTGAAGAAATCGATAAAGATCTACTGCATACCGATGTAAGAAATGACTTGAAACTTAGTAGCCTTTATCAACTCACAGAAAAGTTTGTTTCCATAAATCAATTTCAGCTCCATACTCTGCTAAGCTTTTTCGGGGATATTAAAGAAAATGAATATCTTTCCCCAAACCTATGCGCTTCAGTTTTAAAAAAATAGCAGTTGCCATTGCCTTTTCTCCACGGCTAGAATCCTTGCTGGCGGAAGCTTCGCGTATAAAAAATTATTGGAATACTGAGTTGATTCTCATTCATGTTGGGCAACATGGAGAAAAAGAGGAACAACAATTGAATGAGCTCTTAAAAATAACAGGACTTCATCAAAACAATGACATAAAAATTGTTTGGGAGAAAGGAAATCCAGCAGATCGGATTTTAAAAACCTGCACTAAAGAAGGTGTCGATCTTCTTATTGCCGGAGCATTGAAAAAAGAGAACATGATGCAGTATTACCTAGGTACCATTGCCAGAAAAATATTGCGCAAAGCCGATTGTTCAGTACTCATGTTGACAAATCCATCTATAACACCTATTCCGTTTAAAAATATTGTCGTCAACACCGAAGACACTTCGTTTGTTGAAGAGGCTCTCACAACGGCCTGCCATATTGGTTTAAAAGGGAAATCAAGTTGGCTTCATGTTGTTCGCGAAATAAAAATGTACGGTCTCACCATGTCTGCCGTAGAGAATTGCACCGAAGAAGAGTATGATAAATTTCGTCATAATTTAGTACAAGATGAGATCAGCGATGTTGAAAAAATACTACTGCGTATTCCTCACGAAGGCCTGAAAGTGAACATTAAACTCGTCTCCGGGAAATCTGGTTTTGAGTTATCGCAGTTTGCTCAGCGAAAGAATGCTGAGTTATTAATTGTTGGAGCTCCCCATAGAAGGTTCTCTTTGTTTGACCGTGTATTTACACACGATCAAGAATATTTGTTTGCAGACTTGCCGTGCAATTTGTTAATCGTTAATCCACGAAAGGAGGTTGCTCATGGGTAAATTAAGTCATGCTGATGTTGTGCACTTGTTGGTACAGCTCGGTATCATGCTGATTATGGGAAGGTTACTCGCGGAGGTTGCAAGAAAGTTTAAACAGCCAGCCGTTGTAGGCGAAATTCTTGCCGGAATTTTGCTTGGACCTACTGTACTTGGTATGCTCCAGCCTGAGTGGTTTGAATCGCTTTACCCATCCGCGTCAGCATCTGGTGTTGTGCTTACAGGATTGGTACAAGTCGCAGTTGTAATGTTGTTATTCATTGCAGGCCTTGAAGTTGATTTACATATTGTTTGGCAACAAGGTAGACAAGCAGTATCAACTAGTTTTTTTGGTTTGATTATACCCTTCAGTCTCGGCTTTACATTCCCTTATTTTTTTCCAGGATTTTTTGGAATCGCGGATGGCAACGACCGAATCATTTTCGCTTTGTTTATGGGAACAGCCATGGCAATTACCGCCTTACCTGTTATTGTCCGCATCTTAATGGATCTTAACATGTTCAAATCAAAGATGGGTATGTTGGTAGTAGCATCGGCCATGGTAGACGACTTAATTGGCTGGCTTGTTTTCTCAGTCATACTTGGTTTGATTGGAAAAGGTGGGCACACCATGTCATTTGCTTCCACGATAATTCTAACAATTGGTTTTACTGTGCTCATGCTTACCGTTGGTCGCGGATTATTAAATCGTGTGTTGCCATGGATGAATAAAAAACTAGCTTGGCCCGGAGGTATACTATCTATTTCATTAGCGCTTTGCTTTCTAGGCGCAGCGTTTACTGAATACATTGGTATCCATGCCATCTTTGGAGCTTTCATAATCGGGATTGCGTTAGGAGATTCTGAACACTTCTCAGAACGTGCTAAAGAAATTGTGCATCAGTTTATCAACAACATCTTCGCTCCATTGTTTTTTGTATCCATTGGATTGCGTGTGAACTTTGTTACCAATTTTGATTTGCTTCTTACCCTGGTTATCCTAGCCATTGCCTTCACAGGTAAAATTATAGGAAGCGGTTTAGGAGCACGACTCGGAGGATTTAGCTGGAGGGAATCGCTCGCGGCAGGATTTGGGATGAACGCACGCGGTGCAATGGAAATTATTTTGGGCTTAGTGGCATTAGAAAATGGATTGATAAACGAAAAGGTTTTCGTCTCTTTAGTAATTATGGCGCTAATCACGAGCATGAGTAGCGGGCCATTGATGAAGTGGGCGTTAAAAATGAAATAGAGGGATTTTACATTGAGTCTTATCCTTGAGCTGAATAGAATTTGGTTTTCTTTCTATTGTGCAAGCTATCTTTAATCCCTTTTACAATTCTGCTAAACGGTATCGATTCTCCATTCTTTTGCATAAGCACTTTGAATTTTTGTCTTGAATGCATCCATTGCTTTCGTTGTTGCAGAAAGAGTTTGACCGAAATAGCATAAGAGAAGCGAAGCGTTAAACTTCGTAATATGATCTCTATTAAAACCTGTAAAAACCAAAAGACAAGTTGAATCCTGGTTAAGTGTATTGCATGAAGAAAAAATTTATTTCGATTATAGATGATGTTGACATATTTCTTTTTGCTTTTAACCTTTACAGTCGAAGAAGTTCGGTGACGGCAGATAGCTCGGTTTTCATAATAACATCTCCACCCCAATCTCCAAGCTCTTAACGACAGATCACAATCTTCAATATAGAATGGAGAAAATAGCTCATCCAATCCACCCAACTCTTGAAGTTTTTTTCTACTTATGAGGGCATTCGCTCCAGATAAATAGAAGGTGTAAAGCGACTCTTCCTTTATCGGATCAAGAAGGTAATTAATAGAGGTCTTTATTTTGAATCCCTGAAATTTAGGAAGCCTGGCACCATCTTGAATTTTATCATCATTCCATCCCACAATTCTACCCATCACTCCAAATGTGTCTTCCTGTTGAAAGTATTTAAATAGATGTGTAAAGTATCCACTCGTTAGAATGATGTCACTATTTAATAAAAGAACTAGATCAAAGGTTGCATCCTTTATACCATTATTACACGCTCCAGAAAATCCTTTATTAACATTACTCTTAATTACTCTAACGTCTGGATAATTAACATTTAAATATTCGATTGAATTATCTGTTGAGCAATCATCAGAGACAATTATTTCAAATGGCAAGTTTGTCTCCTTCATCACAGTGATCAAAGGCGGAAGTGTATTTGGAAAGAGGTTTATCCCATTATAGTTTGGTATTATCACCGAGATTCCATTGGGTGGCTGCACCATTCCGTCCTCAAAAAAAGGAAGCGTTCTATTGAGTTCAAGAAGTTTGGCATATTTAAAAAAAGTATATACTGAATTAGAAAATGAAATTTGAAGACCAGAGAGGCCAGAGAGAAATCCCCTTCGAATTACATAATTTCGAAAAAAAGTAAAGAGTGATTTATAAAAGATTTTAAAATGGCTACTGCCTATCTTAATCTTATTACTTCGGGCAAAAAGTGTTGAGTATTGATTTGCCTTGTTCAACAACTCTTCAGAATTTTTATAAGCAACGTGAAGAATATTTCCCTTTAGGCGTTTTACTTCATCGCTCTTACTCAGCACAACAGTTTCATGGGGGCTAGGACCACCCCACTTACCATAGTGCTTATTCCACAATCTTAACTTTTGATCCGGATACCAATCCGTATGCCATATCCATTGCCCCTTATAACTTGATAAACGATTCATGGTGTACCCACGAAATTCACCTTGTTCCTTTGCTACCAATATGGAAGTTTTTAACTCATCCGATAAATACTCATCAGCATCAATTGAAAGTATGTAGTCGAACAAGGCGAAATCGGCAGCAAAATTCTTTTGTTGAATGTATCCGATAAATGTATTTTGAATAAACCGAACTCCCTTTTCTTCACAAATTGCTTTCGTTCCATCTGTGGACCAGGAGTCTATTACAATTATTTCGTCAGCAACAGAAAGTAATGAATCAATACACCTTCCAATATTTTTTTCTTCATTGTAGGTGATCACTACCGCACTTATCTTGAACATTTCTTTTTGGTTAGGAACTCAAACAGCTCAAATTTATTATTCATTGAGAATTTCGTTGATTAGGATTTCGCTTCTACAGTCACATATCATTATAAGCGATTCGGATTCATTATCATTCTCAATCATTACATTTTAAACCTCATTTCCTTTTTTCGAGGTCTTTCTAAGAGCCATTTTTAAAATTTGATTAATGGCAATGCACATTAATACAACAATAGGTAAAATTACTTTGTCTGTTTGATCTCTTAAAATGCAGCTCAAACTTATGAAGAGAAGATTTATACCAGCAATTGATAGTGTAGTCTTTGCATGACTAAATCCAAGAAGAACAAATTGATGGTGTAGGTGATTTTGATCTGCCTTAAATGGTGATTGCAATTTACGTAAGCGAACGATAACCACTCTTAAAGTATCAAATAAGGGAATAATTAACACACATATCGCTGTGCTAATAGATGATCGAAAATGATAATAGGTATTTTCAGAAGTTAAGAAATTCTGATTGATGAAATGGATAGTTAAAACGCCCATAGCAAAACCAATTGTAAGGGTTCCTGTATCACCCATAAATATCTTGGAAGGCTCCCAGTTGAAGACAAGAAAAGCTAGTAGAGAACTTGCAAAAGCTAACGACAGAATTGAAAGGTAAAAATTATCGGCCAAATAGAACCACACCCCGAAAAAGACAAAAATTAACACTGCAACCGTGCCTGCAAGGCCATCGATCCCATCAATAAGATTATATGCATTGGTTATCACTACCAAAGTTAATACAGTGATTGTCCAAGCAAGCCATTGTGGAAAAAGCACTGGCGATATATCATAAAGTGAATTAAGGGTTGTTTTACCAAAAATGACCAATAAAATAATCGGTAAGATTTGGCCTAATAATTTGCTCGAAGGAGTCAGGGTTAGAATGTCATCCCGCAAACCAGTGATGAACATTACTGCAAGAGAAACAAAAAAATATCGCCTGGTAATCCATTGCTCCAACGGAAATGAAATTAGCAGGCTAAACGCCAATCCCAGCATAATACAGATGCCCCCCATTGATGCCTTATAGACGTTGTGTATTTTATGTTTACCGGGGGAGTCAAGAAGTTCCCATTTCCTTAGAAGTTGAATCAGCACTGGGAAAGACAGGAAGGCAGTTATAAAAGCCGTGGCAAAATATAAGAGTAGGTACTGTAGCACTGAAGAACGAGTTTAGAATGCTTTATCGCTTCCTCTAATTAAACCAATTATTGTCAAAAAAATGATTTTTAGGTCCAGCCAGAATGTCCAATTCTGAATATAATATCGATCTAAGTGAACACGATTCTCCATGTCTCCTAACGTCTGAATTTCTCCTCGATATCCCATACACTGAGCTAAACCTGTTATGCCAGGTTTTACGTAGTGCCTGCCCATGAATTTTTCTATAAGTGAACTATATTCTATAGTGTGCTTGAGCATATGTGGTCTTGGTCCTACCACCGACATATTTCCGATAAATACATTAATAAACTGCGGCAACTCATCGATACTCGTTTTTCGCAAAAATGCACCAAGTTTTGTAATTCGAGGATCGTGAAGCGTTGCTTGCTTAAAATCAGACTCTTGGTTTACTTTCATGGTACGAAACTTAAGGCATTTGAAGGGTGTGTTATCTTTACCGCTTCGTAGCTGAACAAAAAATATAGGTCCTCGTGAATCGAATTTTATCAATATAGCAATTATTGGAAGCAGCCAAGACATACAAAGAATAAGGAAAGTTGTTGCAAACAAAAAATCAAAAACTCGTTTAGAAAATTGATTTCTTGCTTCATCTAATGGAATAATTTGAATGTTCTTACCTAATTCTCGTTCAAGTTGATCAAACCGAATGGATTGATAATTGCCTGAGACCGCTTCTGCTACTACCTTAACTTTTATAAGTGAGTTAAGTCCAAAATCAACTAATGGCTTGAGTGCTGCATTGTTTATCTCCGTGGTACAGCAAAAAATAACATGAACTTCAATGGAAGCATTTATCTCCCGAATTTTGTCAATCAATCTTTCATCAGTATCAAACTCAAGGTATCCCAAAAAGTGATACCCCAAATTAGGGTTGGATAAATAGTATTTTCTCAAATCATTTGACGTGGAGTTTCGTCCTATTAAAAGAAAGTTCTTTACAGCAAGTTCATTAGTCAAAATTTTTCTTAGATAATAGATTAATAACTTCCAGACAAAAAAAATCGGGATAAATGAAAAATAGATAAAACTGATCTGAGCAAAAGAGTAGTTTTTCCTTAAGAAAAAAATCAAAGAAGCTACTACCAATAAATGAATAAAGACAAATGCTAACTGAGTCTTAGCGATTTTGGACAAGGACCATGCTTTGTCTACCTGATATGGATTAGAAAGTAGAATGAGGTAAATCCATGTAAGATTGCTGAATACAAGAATATAAACTCGATCGCTGGCCGTCTCATTTCCATTTGTAAAAATGAAGGAGAAGTAGACTGCCAAATTTAGAAATATCAAATCCCCAGCGATGAACAGAAATTTGATTAATGAAGTCATCGGTTAGTTGAAAAACAGACAAGGTTAATCAAATTTTATTTAGCTTTCAAGGTTGGAAACGGAGAAAGGATATGATGATACGAGACAAATACCTCATGCATCAAACCAAAAAAAACTACCCCTTGATATCGTCCAAGAAAAACTTCTGTCACACCATAAATGATGAAAGGAAAAAAAACTAGTGTGCCCAAGGGAGTGTTCTTCTTGACAGATATATAAATTGGTCGGCCCATCATAATTATGAGTGAAATGATTCCCAAAATTCCGTTCGACAACAAAGTTTGAATAAATTGATTATGCGCGTTGTAACTTTCATTTGCAAAATTCAATAGATTATTTGCTCGGTAGTATTCATTTAAAACTTCTTTATAATCTCCAGTTCCAACACCCCAAACGAGATCAGTATCTGCTTTAATAGCAGATTCCCATAAGACAAATCTTTCCCAAGAATCATCAAATATTTTATCACGCTCGTCATTACCAGTAATTCTTACTATCAACATGCTAAATAACATAACGATAACCACGCCAATAACCAATCCAGACATTTGGGTTTTTTTATCAAGAATCCATTTGAGGATAAAAAAAGAAAATACCAACAACATGCTAACAAATGCGGTACTTCCCCCGGTTAGTATGAGAACAACAAAAAGAAAAGGCACTACAATAACTATGAGTATCAATGAACTCCTCGAGATGCTTGGTATGTAGTATTGTCTATATAAGATTAAAGTAATCGTGAAAATAATATAATAAGCGAGATAGGTAGGATGCGAATTGATGACGGACGTTAAATTGTAAAAGAAAAAACTATTAGAGTCACCAGATTTTAAATAGACGCCGAAGGCATTGATCAAACAAATTAAACAAGCTAGAATCACACCCGCTGAGAACGCCAACAGTATCTGAAGTATTTTAGAATCATTTTGATCTTTACTTTTAGTAAATGATATTGGTATAATTAACAAACTCACGCTTGTTTCAATTACACTTAATCCAAAGGTGATGTTTGTTGTATATAACAATCCCACCAATAGAAAAACAGAGAAGAGGATGCAATCCCAAGATTTTCCAAAATTTTTAAAAGCTTGCCGTCCTTGAAATAAGAGCGTTAGGAATGCTGTAATTACCAAAATTCTTGTGCTGAAAAAAGGAGAGCACGGAATTAACAGAGCAAAAAGCAAGAGCGATTTATCACGTACATACTCAATATTCCTACTTAAAGTAAGAGTCATAGTTCTTAGTATAACTTATTATAACATTCATCCCGTAATGCCACGATCAGCGGCATCTAGCAAATCAGTTTTTAGATAAAATGTTAAGAAACAATTCTTCATATTGACCGATTACTTTCTTCCAATTATAGATTTCACAAATTTTTCTAGCGTTATTTTCAATTTTACTTTTCTCAGCATGAGCCTTTTGTATTTTTTCCAAAAGTGCTGCAACCTCCCCAGAAGTTTCAAATGAATATGCATCCAATTCCAAAATCGCCAGATTGAAAATATTTTTATGAGCACAGATTAACGAATACGAGGCCATCGCCTCAAGTAGTGATGGGTTTGTACCACCAACACTGTGCCCGTGAAAATAAAGATTTGAAAAGTAACGTAAGTTGTTCAATGTGTCCGTGTCATAGATGGAACCTAAAAAACGAATTTTAGAGCAGGAGGAGAACTTATTCGTCAAATATTTACCGAACGAATTGCTTCTATTTCCTATAACCAAAAAAAATCTTTTTGTATTTGACTGAACCACTCCATCCAAAATAATCTCAATATTATTCTCAGGTTCCATACGAGCAATCAACATATCATATTCATACTTGCGCAACTGAAAATGGTTCAAGCAACTTTCATCAGGGGTTGAAAAGAGAAACGCTCCATAAGGTATGAATACAGAATCTACGGCATACTCTTTTTTTAAATAATCTTTTATTGCAGGAGAATCAGCAACCAAAAAATTGCTTTTTACTACACCAAGGTATTCGGCATATTTCAGAAATCTTTTTGCTGCTACTCCGTACTTCGTTCGTTTCCACTCCAAACCATCCATATTTGTTATTACAATAGATTTTTTAGGAAACATGAAACTCCATATAGAACTACTGGTGTATCCCAATTGTAGAATGATGTCAAAGTTTTGCTTTCTGACGTGCCAAATACAGTTAAAATCATAAATGAACTGACCAACCGTTCCCAACAAATAATCAGGATCAAACTTGTGAGTTATAGTCACACCATTCCACACCGTTAGTTTATAGGGATGATTGTGGGAGTTGTAGACTGTAACACTATGCCCCCTTATCACCAATTCTCTTGAAAGGTATTCGGCAAACTGCTCAAACCCACCGTAATTATTGGGAATCCCTCTTGTACCAATTATTGCAATTTTCATTTTATTTTCAATGATTCTAAAAAAACTAACTATGAAGAACCTATAGGATTAAGCTTAGAAAAAAATAAAATTAACAATCGGAATGGTAAAAAAACAAAAGAGTCCACTTCAATTTGATGGATCTTAGACACACAAAACTGACCTAAACGGTGACGCAATATCCTTTTGTGTTTCACAGCGGATTAAAGTACTGACATTTATGAAGTTCACACAAAATCAAAAATAGAAATAATACCGTTTAGTACCGCGAATTAATCGATATCTTTATGGCATTAACAATATCAAGACTTTAACAACTCCAAGACTAGCCAACATAGGAAAATGTTTAATCTTGATGAGCGAGTCATACCCACTGAATTGCTGGATTTAATACTTAATGGTAGAGATTGATTACGTTTAACGCAATGGCAAAAAAAACAAAATCTTAAATTTCATTTGATTCGTTGAGTAAATAGTAAACAAATTTTTCAGCAGATTTCCTCCATGAATATTGCTCAGTGACAATATCTATCAACTGCAAACTTCTCGAAGGATCATGTGGATTATTAATCTTCTGAAGAATTTTAATCTTCAGTTCATTTAGGTCATAAGGATTAAATAAATCGTCCTCCAAAAAAACGAAATCTGACATAGCTGTCGTATTTGCGCAAAGCACATCTGCTCCTGCGGATATAGCTTCAATGGGAGGAATCCCAAAACCTTCAGCTATGGAAGGATAAACAAACAAACTCGTTGATTTGTAAAACAAAACAAGCTCATAAAATCCAATGCTCTCAAGTATCAATAAATTCTCTTTGCAAAATTTGTGGCACTGGTCTAGATAAACGTCTAAGTCACCAAATGAAAAGTCTTTCCTCCCTACAAATACAAGCTTATAGTTTCTTTCCCAAAGCTTCAATTCACAAAACGCTTTCAGTAAAAGTAAATGATTTTTTCTAGGCTCTATTCTGCTTACATACAGAATAAATTTGTCGATTTTGTATTTAGTCCTGAGTTCTTGTATTTCATCCTCTGAACCTACAGAAAATGCCCGTGTGGAAACTCCGTTAGGAGTAATCCCAATATTTTCAATGGGAATCTTATAATGCCTTGAGATGCTGTTTCGTGAATATTCTGAAACAGTGAAAAGAATGTCGGCCCTATAAGCTGAAATACGAAACAAGATATCTTTAACAATCCTATACTTTAACGGGAAGAGGTTTCTAAAATCTTTAAAGAGAATATCATGCGTTGTAACAATCTGTTTGCAGTTTTTAATTGGTGCAGCAATGTATTGAAAATGAGCGTAGTCGATTTTATACCTTCGGATTATCAACGGTATTTCTATCAAAAGTCTAAGGTATTTTTTTTTCTTAAGTTGGATGAAAGAAACATTCTTATGCTCCCCAAATTCATTTGATAGTTTTTGTAGGTCATAAGCAACAAAGTAAAAATAATCGTTAGGTCTTAGCTCGATTAACTCAGTGTATAGCCCTTTTATATAGGTCCTGGTACCTTGATGAGTTTCGTCAAAGACGTGTGCATCGACAAGAATTTTCATATCAGAATTGCTTAGGCTTAATTTTCTCTTTTCTGAGTCTTGCGTTAATAGAGAATAAAATCATTGTGGCGAAAAAAGCTATACCGTTAACTCTTTCTAAAATCGATTCCGATAGCATTCCAAAAAACATAAGGAGTACAGAGAATATTAAGAGCGCGTCATTTGTTCGCAATCCCAAAGTGAGTCCATAAAAAAGTATCGCTAGAAGAAGAGCGCATCCAATAACTCCAGTCTTGAATACAGAAGTTACAAATTGATTATGGGCATTATAATTAAGATGGCTGCTTAGACCTCTTTTTTCTAAACTTAATTTAAGTGTATTCCTCGCTGACTGTCCAACCCCCAACCCAAAAACGAAGTCTAGGGGCTTATTCATATTTAAACTCTCCTGCCAAAGAATAATTCTCAAAGTGATCCCATTTAACCGTGGATCGTTTGGATTTTGAATGTGTTGTTCAGAAATTATACTTAAATCAGAAAATTTAACAATCGACTCAAATCTTTCTCTAACGGGAGCAAAAAGAAATAAGGCCAAAATTATCAATGGCGCAATTACATATTTTATCCTATTCTTTACATAAAAAACAAACCAAAGTATTGCTAAAAAAAGAAGAAGTTTTGAGCCACTTAGTATTAGCAGAAAAACTAATATCGATTCAATTAAATACCTATACTTAGTGTTACCATTAAGTTCAATGTATAAAATCGAAAACATCAATAAATAGGAATAATAAACAGGGTGTATTGACCTCGTAAAGTTGTGAAAAGAAATCACACTGAAATTTCTAAAAATCGAAATATCTACCAAAGCTCCAACGATTAACACACTACCAATTAAAAGCGCAACGACACAAAAAAAACTCAAAATCTGTGTGCTCCTGATACAGGATGCATAAATTGGAAGCACTAGAAAAAGCACATAACTCTCTATTGATTTAAAATTATAGTCTGGCGAAAGAATAAAAAAATCCAATACAATGAGGAAATAAAGTAAGAGAAAAATCAAGTTTGCTTTGTTCTCTAAAAAAGTTTGAAACTTGAAATTTTTAATCACTAAAAGGATCGACAAAATAAGAGTGATATTAAAAAAACGTTGCGGTAAAAACATTCCGATTAAAAAAAACATGACGCCCAGCTCCGATAAAGAAAATGATCCTCTAAATGACAACAAGTTCATTTTGACTAATGTTAGGAGAAATAAACTCAAGAAAAATAAAGAAATTCCTATTGACAAAATGATAGGAAGATAATCACTTGGGTAATAAAAATTTAACGACTCAACGTATGAAGTACCACTGTCCGACAACACCGTGAATGACAACTGATTCTCACTTTTTAAAACAATTTTTATCTCCTCACCTGTTAGTTTATTTATGCCTAAACTATTGCCATTGCCAGGAGTAAGAAGAATTTTCTTTATGCTTACCACTTCATCAGTTGGCGAGAAGTACAATCTAAATTGCCGAAGCTTAATTCCTTTCTGTAAATCAATGAATAGGATCGAATCGTTGATTTTTTGTGAAATAAAAGGCTTCTCAAAATTCATGTCTGCTACCGTACTGTCTAAAATATAAACAACGGGTGGAGACGAGTGCAGGGGCTTACCTAATACTATTCTGATCGACTCGATTCTGTTCTCCAGTTTTTCATAGCTTGTATTTAAATAAAACAGAGTTCCTCCTATCACACCGATGATAAGAACAATGAGTATGAACGTATTGATGTGTCTCTTAAAAGAAAATTTCATTCGAAGTAAAGTTCTAATGAACCAATATATTAATAGAGTATGAATTGCCTCATTCTTTAATTTTTCAAAACACTATCTACTTTATTATCGTTGTCGGGTTGAAAAATCAGAGCACTACTCTCTGAGAGCATTCAACTTTTCCACCTTATTCGCAAGCATGGCAACAAACAAAATATAGACAAAGATTTGAGTATTGAAATCTGCGTTGAACAGAAACAAGAAAAACAAAATACTTAGTAATAACCGTTTCTTAGGAAATAAAGACAAGAGTAAAAACAGGGTAAATCCTGAGCCAATAATTCCATAATTATAAATGTATGCAGGAATAAATCCAATAAGCGTTAGTTGGCCATAAAGGTCTGAATAAAAAAATGTTGCCTGCCCGGCTCCTCGGCCAAAAAGAACATACAAAATATTAACATCAGAAAAGTAGTTAATTAATTGAAGGGTTGGTACAATTCTCATACCGGCACTACTGTCAATATTTGCAATATTAAAAGTCGCTTTTACAAAATCAAAACCAGAGGTTGTCAATATAGAATAAATAGTAACAAGTCTTTGAAACGATCGGCTCTCCAAATTAAATAACAACAATATTAGTACCAGAGCAAGCAGAAAAAAAACGACTATGCCCTGCTTCCTTTTAACCAGCGTACTTAGAACAACTATATGCAGATTGCTTTTTATGATGAAATAAAAAAAAAGTACAGCTAGAAGCATATATCCATATGAAGATCCAAGGATGATAATAGTAAACACTGAGAGTACATACCAAAATCGCTCATTTGAATTGTATAAGAAGTTATCACATTTAAATAGGAGGTATAGCGAAAAAACAAGAATAATTGCTGCATAAGAAGGTTCGGAAGAAAGTCCCATCGGTCTTATTTGCCTTCCATCATCATAGGTTGGAAATATTATTGACCAAACTCCAGATGGCGTACTATTAAATTTAATTAACAAAAATTCTATCGAGGTAGCTACAAAATACAAAAAGATAATCGCTTTAATTATTTTCCTAATATCATCAAGTTCAAGTTTCTTTGAAACCCTATCAAGCAATATCAATTCAAAAACAATAATTACAGAATAGACAAAAGAAGTTACCTTAATACCATTTAAAAATAATAGGTTAAAAATGGATATATAAAATAATAGAGCAAATAAGACAACGGGAATTTTTGTATTAAGTGGGACACCACGAAGCACCTGAACTAATGAGTACATGATGAAAATCAACAATATTCCATGAAAGAGTGTAAACTCTGCCAGGCCAATTGAAAAGAAAGAGATATTCGTTAATGCCAGAGATACACACAAAAAATAGGTTAGCTTATTCACTTACAAAAGTATTTAAATTAGCCATGACGATGAATGAGCTTTAAAAATGCAGCTCCAACGTTTTTTAAATTCTCCTCCTCTAAAACGGAAGGATCCGTATTGGGATCTGTAATGTATCCGGTAAAAGTGTTGCTCATCAAATAATCGCTAAACTCAACTCTGTTATCCACTTGTGAGCTTATTTCATCAACCAAAACTTCCAAACTTTGATATCGCACCAGCTCATCAAGAGTAACAAATTTGCAGTAATTAATACGATTAAAAAAAACTTTCGAAAACGTGATGGAGGGTTTTTTTAATAAAGCTGCTTCATACGCAATTGTTCCGGTTACAGAGACAACCAAGGTACTTTTTTGTATTAGCAACTTTGAATCTGTCGTTTCATCTGCGATGAGTATTCCTGGAAAGTTCTGAAGTCGCTTATAAAATGAATAGGAACGATCACCAATCGCATTGGTATGCTCTTTTACAATTAGCTTCCAATCTTTAGGCAACATTCTCCAAAGATTGACAACATTTAAAAATTGATCTTCATAGTATCGTCCACTCACATCAATTGAAGCCTCAGGTTGCTTGTGAAAGCCAACAAAAATAAATTTCTTATCACTTAGATAATCTACACTTACCTTATTCTTGATGTACTTGTACGCAGTCTTATTTATTTCTTCCTGTGCTGCAACCTTTAACCGTCTCCATGAATTTGTAATTACGTTAGGATCATTCTTCTTAATATTCTCACCTGTAACAAATCGTTTCAATCTATTCAATCTTCCAAATACAGATCTATTGTTGCTAACAATTTTATCATTTATTTTAAGATAAGAAGGTTTTTCTATTGCTATTATTTTTCCTTTATCGATTACTTCGTTAAACTCTAACATTTCATTTTGAGTCTCGTCTGTAAAGAATGCAAATCTATTATTTGGAATTCTAACCAAACTACATTCTAAATATTTACATTTTAATTCGTTTCGTTTGTTCACCATACGATGCACAAGCAATTCATGCGCCCAAGTAATTTCACCAAAAACAAATTGAATTTTATTTTGAAGCAGAAAATTATAAATAGGCTTTTGGATGTTTGAAAGAAAATTCAATCCATCTTCAACTTCATACTTTAATACACGATCTCCATAAACTAACTCATTAATTCTAAAATCATCAACTTGCTCATCCCGATGTTTAATGTATGATCGGCTTATGTACAAAAGATTTTCTAAAGGAAAGTATTTCTTTAAAAAGTCATATTGATCTAGTTTCGTTATAATCCAAAATATAGATACTCCATTTGATGAAAGTTTCTTGGATAATTCATGAAAGAAAATTGTTTTATAGAAATTTGCCATAAAACAAATATTGGCTGATGCTATTGCATTGTCGGTTGTCATCATTATGAGTGTTAATTTCTATAATCAAAGACTCGAAGTCTCTTTAATCCAATAATAACCAAGACCAGATTGAATAGCGCTGTTACAAACATAAATAAAGCAAGTTGGAGCATGGCGACATTACTAAACCAACGCAAAAGAAAAATATACAGTGCAGACGACAAAATTGAATAATAAAGCATCTGTCTATTTGCGTTCATTACTCCAAAGTATAGTTCAAAGTATCCGATGTAGCACCAAACGAGAATGTATAATACAAAAAATATTGTTGATGTATTTAATGGGATTTGAATAAATGAATTGAAAAAAAAGTTAGTGATTAAAATAACCATCAGAACAAGAAAAACAGAAAACAGCAACACGATACTATAATTGCGAAATATCTGGACATTAAACTTTTGATTTAAATCCATGAAAATTGATTTAGAATAGAAAGATGAAAATGCTGCATGAGTCAATTGAATAATCAAACCAATTCGTAGTACATAGGATATTTGGGTCATTTCTTGGGTATTCAAATGTCCATATGCATAGATTTTTGCATAGTTATTCATGAAGCTCATAAAAAGTGTATTGAGAATTATAGGCCACGCAAATGTCATTGAATTGTTGATGAATTTAAATAGACCTTGAAATTTAAAAACCTTCAAATCGACAATTAAAAATCGAAGACTAATCATTATTAAAAGAACTGCTGAAGGTAAAAAGAAAAACACGATGACATTATCCCATGAAAACATAAAAGCAATCATCAACAAAACAATAGATGATACATTAATAAAAATCGTTACAGGGTAGATCTTTGAAGGCGTATCTGTTAAACGAAATATATTGGAATAAAAATTAACGTAAAATGTAAATAACGTGCGAAGGGAAATCAGAATAAACAGCAGAAGTATTTGTTTGTTCCCAATCCAAAAAGCTATAAAGAAAGAAAACAAGCAATAGGCGACTAATATGAATTTAAAAAAAATCTGTGCCTCCTTAACAAATCGTTCCTTTTCATTTGAGTTTTTGTAGCCCCAGAAAAGATAATTACTAACCCCAAGTTCAATCACCGCTAGTGCTATAGTAGCGTAAGAAATTACCACTTCAATCAAGTTATAGGTGGCCTTGTCTTGGATAACAAACAAAATGGATAAGGGAAGGACAAATGAAATAATCTTGTCGACATATGTTAAGATGAAGTAGTTGATCAAATCACGCTTCTCTTTATAGCCTTCAATAAGATACTTTATCATTTCTAATTTTAGCTATAAATACAATGACTACTCCAGAAACACTATTTTCTTTCGTACACTTCTTCTTCAATACTAAAGCCCTCTATTTTTTTAAATTTAGATCTTAAATCTTGATGCTCAACAAACTCAAAATATCGCAAAGGTTGATTAACATAAGTTCCAGGGTTTAATAATGATTTTGAAACACAAGAATTTGCCCCCACAACAACATTGTCAACTATTGCAACTCCGCCATTGAGAATACACCTTGAACCTATATATACGTTGTTGCCAATTTCAATACCTCCATCCAATCTAAATCTTCCCGCACCCGTTTTATCATGGTAATATGCATGAGTCCAGAGTTGAGTGTCATGACCCGCAATGGTTGAATAGTCACCAATTGTAATTGACCGTGTGCAGTCAACTCTGTGATTGGCCGTAATTTTTGACAAAGTTCCTAATCGTAAAACTGAATTCCCATATGAAACACCTAATGGAGATCGATTACATTTGTTCCCATCACCAATTGCAGCTTTTTCGGCCAAAATAATTTCAAAAGGACCCACAAGCTTATTAAATCTTCCAATGTATCCTAACGGTTCAATGCGGACGGCTTTGATTTTTATAATATTGAAATGACCTATGCTTGACATTTCCTTCAAAGTCATTGATTCATCCAGCCAAATAAACGAAAATCCAATTTTTGCTTTTGAATGAATATTATGTCCAAGTAAGTTCAGAATCCAAAATACCATTCGAACAGGTAGTAAGAAACAAATGACTAATACTATAATTTTTTTTATAGTTTTCATTTATTTCTATTTAAAGTCCTTATCGGCTGGCCTACTATAATACTATTGGCAAGGACACTCTTACTAATAACAGCCCCTGCACCAATTATTGAATTAGCACCGATGGTTACACCTCCCAATATAATAGCATTTGAAGCAATCCAAACACCATCCTCAATCGTTATTTCTTTTGAAATGTGAGGATAGGGACCTGGCTGATTTAAATCCAATCCTGCTGTCTCAATAATTACTCCACGAGAAATTCTTACGTAAGATCCTATACGCAATGGACTCTTCGCTCCTAGACATGAGTATGGGCCAATACTACTATGATATCCAATCTCAATATTCTCACCATATTTAATTTCTACAGTCCAATGGCAAGATGATTTCCTTCCAACTTTTTTTACTAAGGCTCTTAACTTAAAATGACTAATGTGGCTTGATATTCCTTCATTCATTCTAATTACAAAGCGAACAATCTTATAAATAAATTCATTTTCCAGCAAAAATTTAAACAATCCTTTCATGGTAAAAGGTCTCCTAGTCTTGAAGTATTAGCCTGTTTATATATTTGTTATAGAAAAGATTCTCCACTTTCATTGGCTTGTATTTCTCAATACCAATTGGATTGAGCGAGTACTGAATTTGTAATAGTAGCCGATTGTCTGATTCTGGTAACAGCCCCTTATGAAATCCATATGTGTCGACAACAAAGGCAGCTCCTTTAGCATCAATAAAATGTATTACATTATCCTTGCCGAAAGTTGCCACGATTTCATTATCCGAATATCTTCTAATTTTTCTAAAAAGTGGTGAGTTGGATGATTTCCTTACATATATATGTGGTCCTGATTCTTTTCCAACGTCAGTCAAATAGAGAAACAGTTTACAGAACTTCCAATCATCGAGATCCCTGTGAAATAACTGGGCGTGCTCAGCTTGTTTGCGGCCTCCAAACGACCACCACATATTAATATTTGAAATAGTTGGTTTAGCACCAAGAAAATCTTGAACAATTTGTAACAATCCCGGGTCGTTAGCAATATCTAATATCGGCTTGAATTTTATCAAGTCTTCCCTTTTGTAATATGCTACATGAGTTTCTAAAGGAGCATTCTTGTGATCAATAGGCTGTGCATCTGACCTATAGGTGTCGTAGCAATTAATTTGCTCCGAGTAGTTCACTATAGCTCTTACCGTATCTGCATCAACCTTGTAATCTAAAATGCTATATCCCTCATTGATCAGATTTTTAACGTGCGTGTTTTTTTTGCTGTCATCAACAAGCACTGAGGTGTTGTCTCTCAAATCTATTTTTCCAATTCTACTGGCTTTCATTTTGATTATGAAATCCATTAGTGTTTTGTTTGTGATTTTTCTCATTAAGAAAAATCGTGCTTTCTCAATAAACATCTTTCTGCGTTTAAAATATTCTTAAAAATCTTCCTGCCTCAGTGGACTTCCAAGTTTATATACTCTTGTTGCTTTTTTTGTTAGCATCATATCATAATACTTAGGAGCCAATCCATCACCTGGACGTATCACTTTAATATTTTCCTTTGTAAAGGGTTCTCCGTCTTTTATGTCTTTAATTACATATATAGAGCGCTTAAACATTTTGCTTTTTTCTTCAACCTTCTGAACACTTAGTTGTACCTCCCCCATTGCTAAAAATGCTCTCTCACTTTCTACAACCAAAGATTTCATCTCGGCTGGCTCCATGCTAAAAGTGCTGTCTACACCCCCATCAGCTCTGTTTAATGTAAAGTGTTTCTCTATAACTTTTGCGCCTAAAGCAACAGAGGCTATGCTTGCGCCAATGCCCATTGTGTGATCACTTAATCCAATGACGCAATCTGGAAAAATCTCTTGTAGGATAGGAATTGTTAGCAGATTGGTGTTTTCTGGAGTTGCCGGATAAGTACTTGTACACTTTAGTAATACGATTTTATTACATCCATTATTTTTCAGTATCTGAACTGATTCTACAATATCTGATACATTAGCAATCCCTGTACTCATTATAACAGGTTTCCCAGTCTGAGCTACTTTCTTCAAGAGAGGGTGATCAGTGTTTTCAAATGAAGCAATTTTATAGCACGGAACGTTAAGAGTTTCTAAAAAATCTACGGCTGTTTCATCAAACGGAGTGCTGAAGCAAATTAATCCCAAGCTATTCGCATAATCGAACAACGGTTTATGCCATTCCCAAGGAGTATGAGCTTCCTCATAGAGTTCATATAGATTTCTTCCGTACCAAAGCGAGCCTTTATCTGTAATATCAAATAGTCCACCATGATGATTTATTGTCATCGTATCGGCCGTATAGGTTTGAAGCTTGACGGCATGTGCTCCGGTTTCTGCTGCTACCTTTATTATATCCTTTGCCCTATCTAGCGATTGATTATGATTACCGCTCATCTCCGCGATAATGAAAGGTTTATTATTTTTTCCGATAAGTTTATCAGCAATCTTTATTTCATTCATAACTATATTAATTCGTATTTATAAGAACCAGGGTGCTCTTGTGAATTTTGTTTCGCAAAACCTAACTTTTCGAATATGATGTTTGAGCTCAGATTTTCAAGCTTTACATATCCAACGATCTTATTCGGTTTTCCAATCTCTCGCTCGTGCTGAAATCTTTCAATGGCTTTCTCAACTACAATGTGACCCCAGCCACGACCCCTAAAATGCCTATCTATTGAATAGCTTATTGTTGCTTCTTCTCCAACATCAAAACGAACCTGGGCAATGGGTAAATTCTTGTATTCAAATATATAGAGAAAGGCAGACGAATCATTTATTTTTCTATTAAACCAAGTCTCATGGTTTTCAAAAAGAATAGGATCACTGTTAAATGATTGGCTCCTTAATTCAGAATCATTTGCCCACTGAAAAGTTATCTGCACATCAGTTGCTCCCATCCTTCTTATACTGAAGTTTAAATCGAAATCAAGTCTGTGGAAAATTTTTAGAATTCTAGTGTCAGAATTGCCGTCAAAAATTTTTCTTTGTCTTTGAAGAGCCTGAGTTACTACATCAGCTTTTGTTCTAAAATCTATAAAGTCAAAAGCCAACTCTTCTTTCAATAGGTAGTCAAAAATATGTGTTTGATTTGAAGCCGTTTTCTTGACATACAACTCTCCCCCAGTACAAAGGTATTCGTAGGCTATTCCGCTGGCAGAACATACAGCTACTTCAGATTGACTCATACAATCGGCCAATGCCTCCGGTGTTAAGTTGATTAAGATTTTAATATTTCGCCCTAGCCGTTGTGCTTCCTTTTCCAAATCACTTTTGTGAGCATAGGCTTCGCCAACAACCACATTGTAAACATAGAATGAGAAATCGAGGCAACGCTGCAGCACCTTAAGAGTGTTGTTGTCAGGGTCGGCACCACCCATGCAAATGAATATTGAATTGTTTGATATTTTCTTGCCTCCATTCCTTGCTGCTTCAAGAAATGGCTTCTTCAGGAATGAAAATCCGGGGCCTGTAAATAATTTTGTGGTCTTTTCCTTTGAGTACATTTCTTCGTCCACTCCACCAGCAGGGTTGATGATAATATCGGCAACAAAATGATATTGATGAATATCATCAACACAGATTAATCCTACACCTCGTTGTCTTATTGTTTGCTGATAGGTAGTATCAAATCTATAGCCATCTAGTACGATGATTTCCTTGCCTGTAACAATTTGATTGATCTCTTCAGATTGTTTGGCTTGAGCATTTATCTCGATTATTTCACTACAGCTCTTAAGAATTAATTCGCGAATTCCTGGCAATGGTGAGCGGATGAGAAATTTGCAATAAAAATTTTTCTTTAGGATTTCACTCAACGCCAATAGGCGATGAATGTGGCCTAGTCCGATTTTACCATCGCCATCAGCACGTAGAAATACAATTGTCTTTGGAGTAACCAAGTCTATCGTACTTTAAAGAGCGGTTTTAAAGGCTCACATAAAAGTATACTCTTTAAGTTATTCATTTCAATAGCCACTTTTACTTTTTCGAAAAATAAACGATAACTTAATATCAGCTTTGTAACATCTTCTTCAGTATGAGCATAACTAATATTGTGAGTGCCTATCATAAAGATACCATTCGCAAACATTTCCTGTTGGAGAAGTGTTTTCAACTCCCAAGAATTGTATTGCTCGGTATCTTTTATAATTAAAAAAGACCACACAGGATAGCCAGAAACACTAAAAACATGTCCAAGTTTAAATTCGGCAATGAGTTTATTTAGTTGACTAATAACCGATTCACCAGTCTTGAATAATTTTTCTATCACTGGTTCGCGTTGCAGTTTATTTAGAACAGCAAATGAGGCAGCAAGTGATAAGGTTTCGCCTCCAAAGGTGAAAGAGAAAAATATCTCTTCCATAAATTTCATAATCTCGCCCTTCCCAGCTACTGCTGACACAGGATAACCATTTGCCAAGCCCTTTCCAAAAGTGGCTAAATCGGGTGTTACTTCGAAAAATTCTTGTGCGCCTCCATTTGCATACCTAAACCCTGTTATCGTTTCATCAAAAATTAATACTGCACCATGTTGGTGGGTGAGCTCTTTAACCTTTTGTAGAAAATTACTTTCAGGTGCTACAACGTTAACTGGTTCTAGAATGACGGCAGCCACTTTTCCTTTTAGTTCGCTCAACTTTGTTTCAAGTGACTGAATGTCATTGTAGAAAAACTTATGAGTAAGATCTTTAACAGCTTGTGGCACGCCTAAGTCGCGTGTGGTAGATCCGATATACCAATCTTGCCATCCATGGTATCCACAAACAAGGACATGATCTCGTTGTGTAAATGCGCGAGCTAACCGAATAGCTCCAGCCGTTGCATCCGATCCATTTTTACCAAAGCGAACCTTTTCTGCACACGGTACAATTTCTACAATTTTTTCGGCAACTTTAAACTCCAACTCATGTGACAAAGAATATATTGTTCCGCTTTGCAGTTCTTCCGTAACTGCCCTATTCACATCTGGATCATTGTAGCCTAGGGTAATAGATGCTAGACTGTTAACAAAATCAATATACTGGTTGCCATCAACATCCCACATATAGGCTCCTTTTCCCTTTGATGCAAAGAAAGGAGAAACTCCAACGGGAAGTTGGGTTTTACTCTTGCTAAATGTCTGAGAGCCTAAGGGAATAGTCTTCAATGCTCGATCTAAGTATTCTTCGGATTTTTTATAGCGTTTACTCATTAGCATTACTTTCTTTAGTTATTGATTTTGTATACCCTTCATTCCTATAAATCGATTCATTTAATTTTTTAAGCTCTGCGCTCTTCTCAAAATATTGAGCATACTCCAACCACGTACACTCACTTCCCATAGCAGAGATGATTTTAGTAATTACTTCGAGGTCAATCTCCTCATCTACGGTCATGCGTAAATATCCGTATTCAAATCCTTCAGAAAAATTTTTGGAGGCAAAAAGCGTACCGCCCTTAAATGTTGAATTCTTCCAAATGTAGGGAGTAACATGTTCTCTTTCTGAGTTCTGTACTGCCTCATTCCAAGCCTTTTTAAGCGCTGTGTATTTAAAGACTTCAACATCTTGTCCATCGGGATATTGAGGATCCAGAGTGTTTGAGCAATAGTCAAGGTTATACGCAATGGTGTATTGAATAATTTTGTCTATTAAGCCTGCATCGATTAATGGGCAATCTGAAGTAAGACGCACTACATAATCAGGGTTTAATCCCTGCACAGATTGATAATATCTGTCAAGCACGTCATCAACTGATCCACAATAACAAGCCACCTTACATTTATTTGCAATTTCAATAATGGCTACATCTTCTGGAGTTGTTGTTGTTGCTAGCACTAATTCTGTTATTCTTCTTGACTTTAATACTCGTTGAATGTGCAATTCGAGAAGAGTTGTATGACCAATTTTCTTCAAGACCTTTCCGGGAAGTCGAGTAGAATCTGTTCTAGCTTGAGTTACTGCAATAATTCGCATAGCAATCTATTTAATCTTAATCAAGGTTATTTTGTAAGCAAAATAATTTACCAATTTAATTTGAAGACTTCTTTCACATTCAAGTAAAATCCCATTCAATTAAATATTGCTGAGAACAGAGTTAATGACATATGTCTGTTCTTCGTCCGTAAGAGTTGGGAACATGGGTAGACTTATGCATTTCTCATAATAAGATTCTGCTACCGGCATACTTCCCTTTTTGTAGCCTAGGTTTTGGTAATATGGCATAGTATGTACGGGCACGTAATGAATCTGAGCATGAATGCCTTTCTCTCTTAACGTATCATACAATTTTTTTCGCTCCGCCACTTGAATAATGTATAGATGATAAGCATGACCAAAATCTGCGTTCGGAAATATAAGTTTTGCCGGAGAACTTCTAAATGCTTCGTCATAACGTTTAGCAATCTGTTTCCTTCGAGCAAGGCCAGCTTCAGCTTTGGTGAGTTGTGATATTCCTAAAGCACATTGCATATCGGTCAGTCGATAATTATACCCTAGCTCCATCATTTCGTAATACCATCCCCCATGATTTTCAATCATTTTATGCGGATTTTTACTAATGCCGTGTGTTCGTAGCAAAAGAAGTTTTTCATAGAGCTCTTTGCTATTGGTTGTAATCATACCACCCTCACCACAAGCAATATGTTTTACGGGATGAAAAGAAAAAATAGCAAGATCTGCATAAGTCCCGTTGCCGCATAGCTGTTTTGTGCCTTTACTATCAGTGAAATAACCACCGGGTGCATGACACGCATCCTCAATTATCCAAAGACCATACTCGTCTGCTAATTTTTTAAAAGCCTCAAGATTTATTGGGTATCCCGCAAAATCAACAGGGATAATTCCTTGGTACATTCCTTTTGGAGATTCTCTTAAAAGCTTTCGCACTTTTTCAAGATCAAGAAGTGCTGTTTCCTGATCAACATCTACAAAGACAACTTCTCCACCACAATACCTAACACAATTTGCAGAGGCCGCAAAAGTAATTGGTGTTGTAATGACTTTTGATTGATTATTTACACCTAGTACTAATGTGCCAAGATGCAGTGCTGTGGTTCCATTTGATACTGCAACAGCATATTTTGCATTTACATAGTATGCGAATTTTTCTTCGAAATCAAGAATCTTTGGGCCTTGTGTTAGAAAATCTGCTGTGAGGGTTTCTATAACAGCATCAATGTCTTGCTGAGTAATGTTCTGCCTCCCGTAGGGTATTACTTTCATATATATTTTCTTTAGGCCTAAAAATCTTCCCAGCTAAGGTTGCCAGTTTGACGGATTCAATAGCATATCACTTGTTATCTCAAGACTTTCTATTTCTTCCAATAATTTAGCAGGAAACGAATCCATTATAGATTCTATATTCTGAATTAATTGTTCGTGTTTTTCAACACCAATTATCACTCGATCAACAAATGTTTGGTGAATTGCAAAATTTAAACACAGGCTTTGAATATCCAGATTATATTTCTTTGCTAAAGAATGAATTTTTTCCAATGGCTTACTCAACTCAATTAAGTTGCCGGTTAGCTGTTTGGGAGATTTGAAAAATAAACCTTGAAGAAAAATCGATCGAGTGTGAATTTCTTTCCCGTTTAACTTTGCCTCCTTTAGCATGTTCGTCTTTTTTTTTGATGCATCAAAAGGGTTTAGAGGTATTTGAATAACATCTATATATGGGTCGTTCATACATATCTGAAGCTCATCTAATGAATAAAGAGAAACTCCAATCCTCTGAATAAAGCCATTCGCCTTTATTTCAAGGAGTTCATCTTTAAAATTTCCAGCTAGATAGTCTGAATATCGATGAAACATATAGGCATAGAGGTGTTCGGTTCGAATTGCTTTTAACGTTTCATTTACTCTGGTGGCCAATGATAATCCACCACCACTGAATTTGCTTATTGTTTCGAAAAAGTTTCGGTTTAACTTCTTGGCATGTAATCCTATCGTTTCCAAAGAATCACCGTACGCTTCCGCTGAATCTAAAATGGTGATACCTCTTTCATGCGCTAAATTAAAAATTCTGAAAGCTTCATCACGATCTGGCTTCCCCGTTTGGTTATTAATTCCATAGGAAAGACCTAACTGAACGGTTCCTAAAATAATTTTATGCATCACAATTCAAAGCATCAGGCATCAAACGATGCATCAACATATTTTCTTATCAGACCTCTCAAACTTTCTACAGTTTCCCATTGATCGTTCGTGTTTGAGTCGTAACTAAATCCGTGAGCTAATTTTTTTGCTTTAAAATGATTTACATATTTTTCAATTTCAAAGATTGGTTGTTGTGGTAAAATGACATAGTACTTACCTAGATCGAGTGTATTGAGAGAGTCTGAAATAGTTATCATCTCCTCATGTAGTTTTTCACCGGGTCTTATTCCTACTTCTTCTTGTATGCAATTTGGAGCTATTGCTGTTGCAACATCAACAACTTTATAAGATGGAATTTTGGGTACAAAGATTTCTCCTCCCCAAGCATTTTCAATTGCGTTAAATACCATTTCACAACCATCTTCCAAAGAGATGTTAAATCGGGTCATTCGTTTGTCGGTGATTGGTATTACTCCGTCATTTCTCTTTTTTATAAAAAACGGCATCACGGAGCCATTCGAACCCATAACATTTCCGTAACGAACCACTGAAAAAGTTATATCTCTTTTACCACGTATATTATTAGCTGCAATAAACAGCTTATCGGAGGCTAGCTTTGTGGCACCATATAAATTAATTGGTGCTGCAGCTTTATCAGTGCTTAAAGCGACTACTCTTTTTACTCCACATTTTAGTGCTGCATTAATTACGTTTTCCGCACCTAAAATATTTGTTTTAACACACTCCATTGGATTATACTCGGCCAAGTGAACGTGCTTCATTGCAGCTGCATGAATTACAACATCGACATCCTCAAACGCACTAATGAGACGGCTTTCATCTCTAACATCACCAATAAAATAACGAATGGCTGGATATCTATTCTCTGGGTATTCCATTGCCATCTGAAAATGTTTTTGCTCATCTCGTGATAAGATTGCCAATCTCTTTACTTTTGGATATCGCTCAAAGATTAGTTTGGTAAACATCTTACCAAATGATCCTGTACCCCCCGTTATTAAAACACTCTTATTATTCAGCATATAGTAATCGTACTTTAAATGCTCTTAATTCTACTTTAACCCAGTTAATACCTATGTGCATACCATCAGGATAAACAGTTTTCACTCACACCTTCGTAATTCAGGAGGTAAAGATAGAAATTTATATATCGTCCTTAGCACAAAACTCTATTGCATTTATTCGTTCTTTACACCACATTTATTTTTATGACGAACGATACTCAAGAAATTGATCTGTTAGAACTTTCTGCCAAAATAGGAACAGCAATTAAAAATAATTTCCTGGCGCTGATCACTGCTCTTATTGTGGGGTCAGGTTTAGGTTTTGCGTACTTTCAATTCCAATCAAAAGTGTATGAGAGTGAGCTGATAATTACCTCTAGTATCCTCACTGAATCATACAGTAAATCTGTATTTGCTAATCTCCAAAAACTCATTAAAGAAAATAACATACCCACTCTTTCTTCCCTACTCCATCTATCACCAAATAAGGCGTCAGCCATTAATTCGATTGAATTAAAAGGAACAATTGAAAAAGGCGATGGGCTTCAGGAAACAGACAAAACGCATATCAACATTACTGTAAAATCTGTCGATAATACAATTTGGCCAAGTTTACAAATCGGAATTACCACCTTTATAGAAAATAATGATTTTGTGAAAATAAGAGTAGCTCAACAAAAAAAGTATTTCACTTCATTAATTTCAAAGCTTGATCATGAGCTTAATGATTTGGAAATTCTTAAATCCAAAATAATGGATGGCAAACTCTCCCATAGTGAAGATGGAATGTTGATCCTGGATCCAACCACGATTAATTATAAAATTATCGATCTAAATAAAGAAAAGCTAACCAGCCAAAATAGCCTGGAATTGGTGAACAGCGTACAAATACTTCAGGGCTTTACTACCTTTGAAAAATCTGTAAGTCCTAAACTTTCTATTTCTGTTTTAGTCGGGGCTTTGTTGGGTATATTCTTTGTCTTTGCTTTTATTGGAATTCGATCTTTAAATGTATTGCTTGAGGCTAAAGAGAATAACTAAGGAATTGGAGTATTATTAGTGTCTGCTAACTCTCCAGCAATCCCCCTAAAATAGAACTTCCCTCTTTACCGCTATTGCGACCGTAAGGCGCAAGTGCCTGCACAAGTTTTCTAATTGGCATGGATTGTAACCACACTTTACCTGTCCCACGCAAGGTGGCCAGAAAAATTCCTTCACCACCAAATACCATTGAACGCAATTCGCCGGCACTTTGTACATCAAAATCAATTTGTGATTCGAATGCTACAACGCATCCAGTATCGACACGGAGAGTTTCATTATTCAATGTGCGCTCAATCACAGTACCTCCTGCATGAACAAAAGCCTTTCCATCTCCTTGCAGTTTTTGAAGAATGAATCCTTCACCGCCTACCAAACCTGAGCCGAGTTTGCGATTAAATGTAATGGACAACTTTGTGCCGAATGCAGCGCAGAGAAAGCCGTCTTTTTGAACAATCATTTCATTGTTTGGACTTTGAGATAAATCAACTGGAATAACAGTACCGGGATAAGGGGCAGAGAATCCTACCTTTGCTTTTCTGTTTCCACGATTGGTGAAGTGGGTTATAAAAAGTGATTCACCTGTAAGCATGCGCGAACCTGCTGATAATAATTTATCAAACAGTCCCTGACTTGGATTGGAGCCATCTCCCATTTTACTTTCGAAAGTAATACCATCTTCCATGAAAAGCATCGCTCCTGCTTCTGCAATAACGGTCTCGGATGGATCAAGCTCTATTTCTACAATCTGAATGCTTTCGCCTTTAATCTGATAGTCAATTTCGTGTGATCGCGCCATGTTAAATTTTGTTTTGATTACTACATGCGAAGTAAACAAAAAAACGGACGAATTGAGAAGTATAAATCAATGTCTTTGCTTAAGGTTTTTTAATGACCTCACCTCAATGCTCTCCGGAAGAGAGGAAGTTTATAGTCCGTGAGCAAAGAGATTCAACAGAATTTATGATTTGATTTTACACAACTCGTGTGCACGAACGATGGATGAATTGAAAAGGAAGCTTACTTTTTTTTCTTCTTTCCCTTTTTTATATCATCATAATCCTCGCGCTCTTCAAGTTTTTTGTCGTCCACATTTTTATCGAGGAATTCATTTATTTTCTCGATGTTCATGTTGGCTTTTATTTCACCAAACTGGTTGATGGTAATGTCAAGGCCTTGAAGATCTTTATGAACGCGGGCGTTTTGTTTAGTGGCTGGCTTTTTTTCCTTTTTCATGATGGTCCTGTTTGGTGAGGATTAACTAAAGGTTGAACTAAAATACATTTCACGCAAAGGCGCAAAGCTTAAAATACAAAGGACGCAAAGAACACATTAAATTTTGTTTTTGAATTTTCGTCTTCAATGCGCATCTAAAAAAACATCATAGCATTTTTATCTTTAACGTTTCAAGTGCAAATTCAATTCGCTTCACTACCTCTGCTTTGCCCATGATCTCAATACTAATCATTAAATCCGGGCCGGCACCAAGACCTGTTACGGAAAGACGAAGAGCTTGTAAGATTTTCCCAGTGCCAATATCTAACGAAGCCGTAACTTCTTCCAATGTTGATTTAGCAACGACAGCATCAAGACTAGGAAGCGCTGCAAGAGCATCTTTGTAGGCTGAAATTACTTTCACAGCGTCATCATTCCATTTCTTGCTTGTTACCTGCTCATCAAAAAAGTTTGGCGCGACAAAAAGGAACTTACCTTGCTCCCAGAAATCCTTCGGGAATGTAGCTCGCTCTTTCATCAGGTGCGCGATTTTAACTGCTTTCTCTTGTGTGCAGTCAATATTTTCTTTTTTCAGAGACGCTAATAAGTAGTCTGCTAATTCAGTGTCGGACTTAGCGCGTAAATATTGTTGGTTAAACCACTGTGCTTTTAAAATATCGAACTTCGTTCCTGCTTTGCCAATACGTTCAATTGAAAACGCACTGATCAATTCATCCATCGAGAACAGCTCTTGCGTTGTTCCCGGATTCCATCCAAGGAACGCAAGGAAATTAATCAGGGCATCCGGAAGATATCCTGCTTCTTTATAACCAATTGCATCATCGCCCGTAGCCGGATCTTTCCACGTAAGTGGAAAAATTGGAAAGCCTAACTGATCTGCATCTCGCTTACTCAACTTCCCATCGCCTGATGGTTTAAGCAACAGTGGCAAGTGTGCAAACTGCGGCATATCCTTTTCCCAACCTAAAAATTTATAGAGCAACACATGCAATGGCGCAGACGGCAACCACTCTTCGCCACGAATAACATGGGAAATCTTCATCAGATAATCATCGACTACATTGGCTAAATGATATGTAGGCATGCCATCGCTCTTCATCAATACCTTATCATCAATTTGTGAAGAATGCACCATCACCCAACTCCGTATTAAATCGTTTAACCTGATCTCTTCCTTCTTGGGAACTTTTAAACGAATAACATAAGGTGTTCCTGCATCCATCAACGCTTTCACTTCTTCTGTAGAAAGCGTAAGCGAGTTGCGCATCTGCAAACGAGTGATGCTGTTGTATTGTTGATTGTCTACACCTGCCGCTTTCAAACGTTCGCGCATTTCATCAAGCTCCTGTTCAGTATCAAAAGCATAGTATGCGTTTCCTTCATCGATTAACTGCTGCGCATATTTTTTGTAAATATCTTTGCGCTCAGATTGGCGATAAGGTGCATATGGTCCGCCTACACCAAAACCCTCATCTATTTTTATTCCGGCCCACGCCAACGATTTCATAATGTATTCTTCTGCTCCAGGTACATACCGATTCTGGTCAGTATCTTCAATGCGCAGAATCATGGTGCCTTTATGCTGGCGGGCAAGCAAATAATTATACAGGGCTGTTCGAACTCCTCCAATATGCAAAGCACCTGTTGGACTAGGTGCAAATCGTACGCGTACTTCTCTCATCTTCGTTTTTCGTGTTGAACCTCTTCCTGAATCATTTTCCAAAAGAGAGGGACTTGAATCCCGCTACCGGATAATGATTGGTGAGCTGGTTTAAAAATTATACATGTTTACATTCCGCAAAAAAATCGGACTAACACATTAATGCAAAGGTAAAATATGATTTATACTTACAGCCTGCCCGCGATAATAAAAGGCTCTAAAATTGAATGCACTCGTCAAAATCTTATTCCAAATCCAAAACCCTTCATACCTTTACGCGCTTAGTCTAATGCGAAGTTCAAAATGATGGAAGAGAAGAGCTTAAACTTTCTGGAAGAGATTGTAGAAAACGACCTGAAAGTAGGTAAATACAAAAATATTATCACACGGTTTCCACCTGAGCCGAATGGCTACCTCCATATGGGGCATGCAAAAAGCATTTGCCTCAACTTTGGATTGGCTTTAAAGTATGGAGGTCAAACCAATCTGCGTTTTGATGACACTAATCCGGTAACGGAAGACACAGAGTATGTTGATAGCATCAAGAACGATATAAAATGGTTGGGCTTCAATTGGTCACAGGAACTTTATGCTTCTGATTACTTTGAGAAGCTTTACGAATTTGCCGTTCTCCTAATCAAAAAAGGATTGGCATATGTAGACGATAGTTCCAGCGAAGAGATTGCAAAACAAAAAGGAACGCCTACTCAAGCCGGAACCGACAGCCCGTTTAGAAGTCGCAGTATTGAAGAGAACCTTCAATTATTTGGCGATATGAAAGCCGGCAAATACAAGGATGGTGAAAAGGTATTGCGTGCAAAAGTTGACATGGGCCATGTGAATATGCACATGCGCGATCCTCTTCTTTACAGAATCAAACATGCGCATCATCATCGTACAGGAGATGTGTGGTGCATCTATCCGATGTACGATTTTGCCCACGGGCAAAGTGATGCGATTGAAAACATTACTCACAGTATTTGTACGCTCGAGTTTATTCCGCACCGTGAATTGTATAACTGGTTTATCGAGCAACTTGAAATTTATCCCTCCAAACAATACGAGTTCGCGCGATTAAACATGACGTACACCATCATGAGCAAACGCAAATTGTTGAAGCTTGTAAATGAAGGATATGTAAAAGGTTGGGACGATCCACGCATGCCAACCATTAGTGGAATGCGCAGAAGAGGTTACACACCTGAAAGCATCCGTGAGTTTTGTGATAAGATTGGAATTGCGAAACGCGAAAACTTAATCGACATTGGCTTGCTTGAGTTTTGTGTGCGCGAGCATCTCAATAAAATTGCTTTGCGCAGAATGGTGGTTTTTAATCCTTTGAAAGTTGTGATCACCAATTATCCGGAAGGGAAATCAGAAAATCTTTCAAGCGAAAATAATCCGGAAGATCCAACATCAGGCTCGCGCAATATGCCATTCAATCGTGAGCTTTTTATTGAGCAGGATGATTTTATGGAAGCGCCTGCTAAAAAATATTTCCGTCTCGCTCCAGGACAAATGGTTCGACTAAAAAGCGCATACATTATTAAGTGCGAGGAGGTAATTAAGGACAGTATCGGAAAAGTAATTGAGCTTCGATGCACATACATTCCGGAAAGTAAAAGCGGATCGGATGTATCAGGCATTAATGTGAAAGGTGTTATTCATTGGGTTAGTGCGAAAGAAGCTTTGCCAATTGAAGTTCGTTTGTATGATCGATTGTTTAATAAGGAAGAACCTGCGCAGATTGAAGAAGATTTTCTCGCATGCCTGAATAAAGATTCAGAATTGATTCCATCGCATACCATTTATGCAGAACCTGATCTGGCAAATGCAAAACCCGAAGAGCGTTATCAATTTTTACGTACAGGGTATTTCTGTATTGACGCTGATTCCACACCAGGTAAACTTGTGTTCAACCGCACTGTAACCTTACGGGATATGTGGGCGAAGGAGATAAAGAAGGGTTAGGGATTTACGATTTACTATGTACAATTTTAGGCGAACCAATTCGTACATCGTAAATCTAAAATCGTAAATCATTTTACTGCAATGCATGATATTTCAACGTTCACATCTTTAGGTAATCTACTTACCTCCACGGTTTCGCGAGCCGGTGGGTTTTGGGGAAAATGTTTTCCGTAAATTTCATTCACCTTCGCGAAGGAATTCATGTCCTTTAAAAAAATCGTAGTCTTTACTACATGCGAAAAGTCCATTTCGGCTGCTGCTAAAACATCTGCAAGGTTTTGCATTACCTGTGCCGTTTCTTCTTCAATTGAACTCGTAATGATATTACCCGTTGATTTTTGAATGGCTACCTGACCGCTCATAAAAAGCATATTACCTACTTGAATAGCCTGACTGTACGGACCGATAGGTTCTGGTGCGCTCGTGGAATAAACAACTGACTTTGCCATGATTGTTAAGTTTAAAAATTAAATTAGCAGAATTCAAAAGTACAGAACATCAATTGAATCCTCTTACTTGGGCATGAATATTCTTGTTATTGGAGAAGTGGAAAATCTGAAGGAGTGCAAAGCACGCTTTGGCGATGGGCACACTTACATGTTCGAGACCGATCATTGTGAAGCCGAACGATATGTAGAGACAAATGATGTGGTTTTTGATTTCATCATCGATGAAGAACCATTTCAGATGGAGATCTATAAAGACAAAACTCAGGGTAAGGTATTTCTAAACTCCGCCAAAGTTTCTCTAGCTGAACTATCAAGTCTAACTGAGAATTCACTAAACGTAAAATTATTTGGATTCAATGGCCTGCCTACATTTCTAGATCGAAAGATTTTAGAAGTTTGTGTATTAAATTCTGAACATACAGAAAGCCTCAAAGAAGTTTGTGATAAACTTCAGACAGAATATTTATTGGTAGATGATCGTGTAGGATTGGTGACACCCAGAGTGGTTTGCATGATCATTAATGAAGCGTATTACACCGTGCAAGAAGGAACGGCATCGCGCGAAGACATTGACAAAGCCATGAAGCTTGGCACCAATTATCCATATGGACCCTTTGAGTGGTGTTCACGAATCGGCATCAAACATGTATATGAATTACTTGAATCGTTATATAAAGACACTCACAATGAGCAATACAAAATATGTTCTTTGCTAAAGAAGGAGTATCTATTGATTTAACATTCCGTGTAAGTGCTTCCAAATAATGGTGCTCTGAAATGATTGTCAACAGTCCGGCTTACCAAATCATTTGTTGAATAGAAGTAGCAAAGACTTCTAGCTAAAAACTATCTTTAAGAAATAACAGCAAAATGATTTTGCATAATTGATGGAGAAAATTGCAGCTTCTATTGTAGCATATAAATCTGACACTAACATGCTTCAACGTGCAGTGGAAAGTTTTCAAAAAAGTAGCATCACAGGCAAGCTCACAATTATCGACAATTCTCCAACAGACATTCTCCGAGAAGTTTGCACAAAATGGGGAGTGGACTATTTATTTTCCTCAGGAAATATTGGTTATGGAAGGGCTCATAATGTAGCTATAAAAGAAAGTCTTAAAAATACAAGTTATCATCTTGTACTAAATCCTGATGTCTATTTCGAGAAGGATACCATCGAGAAATTATATCTGTTCATGGAAAAACATCAGGATGCAGGTCTTGTAATGCCCGAAGTGAAAGACCCTGTTGGAGAATTACAAATGTTATGTAAGCTATTGCCCACACCCCAGAATCTTTTGGGTAGGAGATTTTTTCCAAATGCATTGTGGTCGAAGTCTCTAAATGAACAATATGAATTAAGAAGCAGCGACTATAATCGAATAATGAACGTTCCGTTTCTATCGGGATGTTTTATGTTTTTACGAACATCGGCTCTTAAACAAGTGGGATTGTTCGATGAACGATTTTTTCTCTACACAGAAGATACCGATCTTACCCGTAGAATTCATAAGCATTATCAAACGATGTATTTTCCGCAGGCCACCATTTATCATTATCACGAACGAGGATCTTACAAAGATCTGTGGTTACTCTGGTGTAATATTCTCAGCGCCATTAAATACTTTAACAAGTGGGGTTGGATTAGAGATACTGAACGAGAGTGTTTTAATCAACGTGCGCTTTCACAGACAACCAATCAGTCGTTATGAAAAGCATCATCCACAATACCGCATTGAATGTGTTAGATGATTACATTCTGGCAACACTTCTCTATTATGATATTTTTAACTATCCGCTGAAAGCAGAAGAAGTTTACCGTTTCCTGGGCATCAATCATGTTGATAAAGATCTGATTCAGTCTTCACTGCAACAATTATCCTATAGCGGTAAAATTTTTCGGTTTGGTGAATTGTTTAGCATTCAAAATAATGAGGACTTAGTGATGAGGCGCCTAAAGGGAAATGAGGAGGCTAAAAAATTTATAGATTTGGCCGTTCAAAAAGCAAAACTCATTGGAAGTTTCCCTTTCGTTCGCGCAGTAATGGGTTCTGGTTCTTTATCGAAAGATTATATGGATGAAAAATCTGATCTTGATTTTTTTATAATTACTAAACCTGGCAGACTATGGATCTCGCGTATGTTACTTGTTTTGTACAAGCGACTATTTCTCTTTAATTCCCACAAGCACTTTTGTGTAAATTACTTTG
Organism: Chryseolinea sp.; assembly: GCA_046595655.1. Classification (GTDB taxonomy): domain Bacteria; phylum Bacteroidota; class Bacteroidia; order Cytophagales; family Cyclobacteriaceae; genus Chryseolinea. The sequence goes on from JBKJOF010000112.1 coordinate 68,213, forward strand.
TTGATCATGATCATTTAGAGATCGAAGAAAAAAATCTTTTTACAGCAACAGAACTTGCCACTGTTATTCCTTTATATGGTGGCCAGTATTATGAGCAGCTTCAACAAAAAAACTCTTGGCTGAAACTACGTTTCCCAAACTATCAATCTCGATCAATAGAAGGGGTTCCTTCAGGAAATTCCAGATGGATAAAACGTGTGTTAGAGAAGAGCATTGATTTATTTGGTGGAAATCAAATTGAGAAATTATTTCTATACCTTACAGAAAGAAGATGGAGGAAACTGTATGGAGAAGAATACCTTTCCAGCGATTTTAAAGTTGCCTTCAAAACAAAAACGTACGCGTCAAAAAATCATCCCAATCATTATCAACGTAAGGTAATGGAGCTTCACAAACAAAAGTTGATTGAGTTTGGCGTAACCACAATCAATCATGAGTAGTGTGCTATTTTCTCATTCCTATTTTTATAAACTGGATTCAAAGCAGTGGCGCTTTAAACAACCCTATCCCCCATTAGGTATGCTACTGGCTGCAGCGGTTGTTCGGGAAACGGGATTCGATGTAACTGTTTTTGATTCCGGTTTGGCAAATCGTCCTGACGATGTCAGTATATCTTTAAAGACACACACTCCAGCATTTTTTGTAATCTATGATGATGGATTTAATTACCTCACCAAAATGTGTTTGAGTGTAATGCAAGAAGCTGCCTTTGCAATGGCCACGCTGGCGAAACAGCAAGGAGCTACTGTTATCATTTGCAGTTCCGATTCAACCGATCAATACGAAAAATATTTTCATCATGGTGTAGATTATGTGGTGCGAGGAGAAGGCGAAGAAACATTAACTGAATTATTAACTTTTTTAAAAAATGGTAAAGATGTTAATCAAGTTCAAGGTGTTGTTTTTAAAAATATAAATGAAACGATTGTAACATCACCAAGAGCAGTAATGCGCAATTTAGATTCGTTGCCCATGCCAGCCTGGGATTTAATTGACATTGAACCCTACCGTAAAATCTGGATCAAGCATCACGGCTATTTCTCACTCAACATCGCAACAACAAGAGGGTGTCCATATAAATGTAATTGGTGCGCTAAACCAATTTATGGAAACCGATATAATTCTCGATCACCACAAAAGGTAGTAGAAGAAATTGATTACCTATTGGAAAAATTTCGCCCAGATCACTTTTGGATGTGCGATGATATTTTTGGATTGAAACCCGGATGGACAAAAACGTTTCGAGATGAGGTCGTGAAAAAGAAATTATCCTTTAAATACAAAATTCAATCACGAGTAGATTTATTGTTAGAAGAAGATATGATAGATGCGTTAGCCGAATCTGGAGCAGAGACGATTTGGGTTGGAGCTGAATCGGGCTCGCAAAAAATTCTCGATGCCATGGACAAGGGCACAACTGTTGAGCAAATTTATCAGGCCACAAACTTGATGAAGCAAAAGAGAATACGTGTGGCGTTTTTTCTTCAGTTTGGATATTTAGGAGAAACAAAAGAAGACATTGAGACTACCATTAACATGGTGCTCGATTTGATGCCCAATGAAATTGGCATCTCAGTTTCCTATCCTTTGCCCGGAACAAAGTTCTACGAAAAAGTAAAAGAAACTCTTCACGAAAAAAAGAACTGGAGTGACTCTGATGATTTGGCCATGATGTTTGAAAGTACCTACACCACGGCCTACTATAAAGTTCTTCACCGATATGTACATAGTCGATACCGAATTCAGCGCGGAATAAATCATGTAAAGCACGTGATCAGAACACCACTTGGTGTAACAAAATCGTCAGCAAGATTGGTAGCATCTATGGTTTATAATTTTTTTCTTTCCATGTTACAATCTCACCAGCTAAAAAAATTAAGTCGCGCCAATGCTCAGCGTTAGTTCCGCAGTAAAAGAGGAAGCCGTTGGTCGTGCTTTCAGTAAGCAGTCAACAAACTATGATGTTGACGATGTTCACAACATCGTATTACAAGACATGCGAAAGCAAGTGTACAATCATGCCGAAAAGTTTTTAAAACCAGATTCTCATATTCTTGAATTAAATGCCGGTACTGGCATCGATGCTTTACATTTTGCTCTGCAAGGTCATCATGTCCACGCAATCGATCTATCGAGAGGAATGATTGGTCAGATTGAAGAGAAAATTAAAATTCATCAACTCCAGAATAGATTTAGTTGTCAACAACTTTCATACGATCAACTTAACCAGCTAACGGGAAATAAGTATGATTTTGTTTTCTCCAATTTTGGCGGACTCAATTGCATAGATGATCTCAATAAGGTAACAAAACATCTTCCTCATATTTTAAAACAAGGTAGTTATGTAACGTGGGTAATCATGCCACCTGTTTGTTTATGGGAATTACTTTGGATTTTTAAAGGTCATGGAAAGAAGGCCTTCAGGCGATTTAACAAAAATGGTATTGTGGCTCACCTTGAAGGTGAATATTTTAAAACGTATTACTTCTCATTGCTTCAACTAAAAAATGCGTTTGAACCAGCATTTCAATTCATATCATCTGAAGGTTTATGCGCTCTTTCTCCTCCACCTTCGAAAGGTAATTTCCCAATGAAGCATCCTGTACTTTATAAATTCCTGCGCAAACTAGATTCATCTGTGCGAACGGTTTACCCCTTCAACAGATGTGCAGATCATATTATTGTAACGTTTAAGTTTAATGGATAACACACAATATCTTTAAGCTACCATGCGCCAACTTCTTACCCATGCGTATATACTAATCTCTCCTGCCCACAAGCGAAATATTGTTCCCCTTGTTTTACTTCTTACGCTTGGTTCCGTTTTGGATTTCTTCAGTCTTGCATCCTTTCTTCCTGTGGTGTTATTGATCATTAATCCGAATCAAACATTAACTCAAAAGTGGACATATTACTTTCCTCCGTTCACAGAAGTCGATCCTACTAATCTCGCTATTGGATTAACTGCTGCAGCGCTGATCTTTACGATTATTAAAACACAAGTTCAAGTATGGATCACTTACAAAAAAGCATCTTATGCCTACACGGTTGCTACTAATATCGCATCCAATGCAATATCTAAATTTCTTCAGTCCTCTTATTTAAAATTTGTCAGCACAGATTACACGAGGCAAATGCATAGAACCTCGGATCTCCCTTTCACATTTGCGAACAACATCATAATTCCATCTGGAACAATTCTATCTGAATCCTTAGTTTCGATCTTGCTACTTTTTTGCGTGGCGTGGTACAACCCGTATGTATTTTTTCTGTTGGGCGTGTTATTGATTCCTTTAGGGATCATCTATCGCTTGAAACATTCAAAAATTAAAAGCATCAGCCAGCAAATCAAAACATTTTATCCGCGTCTTTTAAAATATACTTTGCAGGCCATTGAAGGACTAGTGGAAATAAGAACCTATCGAAAAGAAGATTTTTTTAAAAGCCGTTTCACAAAAGCGCATCATGAATTAAGCAAGACTTTTTCAAGGGATCACACCACCAACACCAGCACATCACGACTTACAGAATTAATTGCGGCTTTTTGTGTTGGCGGATTAATTATTTATTCGTTGGCCAGTCGTCAATCTTACGCGGATACTCTTCTGCTACTCAGTCTTTATGCGGGTGTGAGTTTTCGAATCATTCCTTCTATCAATAGAATTTTTTCAGCCTCTCTACAAATGAGGACGCATGAATATGTAGTTGATGAATTAATTGATATGACATCGTCTTCTGAAAGAGTAGCTTCAAGTGATGTCGAGCAGAATTCGTTAAGCTTTAACCATTCCATCAAACTTCAAAACATTTCTTTTGCTTTTGAGGGTCAACCTCCAACTCTTCACAATGCATCTCTTGTTATTAATAAGGGAGAAAAGATTGTATTGATGGGTAAATCAGGGGCAGGAAAAACAAGTCTGCTATTAATACTCTTAAGGTTCTTAAAAGAATCTCAAGGCGATATTTTTATCGATGAAGAAAAAATTACTGAAGAGAATACTTCATCTTGGCGCAAGCTTCTGGGATATGTCTCACAGAATCCATTCATTCTGGATGCATCAGTAGCAGAAAATGTTGCTTTTGGAATACCTCAGGAGCAAATCAATTATACTTTTGTTCAACAACTTCTTGCTGATCTTGATTTGGATACCTGGATCAATTCTTTGCCACAAGGTGTCCAAACCGTAATTGGGGAAAAAGGAATGAAAATTTCTGGTGGGCAACGTCAACGGTTAGCCATCGCTCGAGCGTTGTATCAAAATGCGGAAATTTTGTTGCTCGATGAAATAACAAATCAACTTGACAAACAAACTGAACAGGAAATTCTGAAGTTAATTCATCGAGGGTCGCTTCAAAATAAAACAATCATTATGGTTTCTCACCAGGTTGAGCACTTGAATAATTTTGATTCTGTCTATGAATTAAAGGATGGCATTTTTGAAAAGAAAGATGTACACGTAAATGTGCACTCATGAATGAAATAATTCATCCGATAGTCAGCATTGTCCTTCCTACCTATAATCGGGCACACCTGATTGAAGAGACTATAAAAAGCGTGCTCGATCAAACATTTACAGATTGGGAGTTAATTATTATTGATGATGGATCAGAAGACACCACCAATGAAATCATTCAACAATTGAAGGATGAGCGCTTACAATATTTTAAGGTAAATCATACGGGTTATATTGGAAAGACAAGAAATATTGGAATACAAAAATCAAGAGGAACCTATATCGCATTTCTGGATTCTGACGATCTCTGGCGGAGTGATAAATTAGAAATTCAAATCGCCCTATTCAAAAAGTTTCCAAATGCATCTTTTATATTTAGTAACGGAGATCAATTTGGAGAAGGTTCTATTCATCCGCCAGACTGTGATGCCCTATTTGTTGGAAATGTTTTTTTAGAGCAATTGATTTTTAACCGGTTTACTTTCTACGCCCCCTCTCTGATCTTTGATAAATCGGTTACCCATACTATTGGTTTGATGGACGAAATGATTCCAACTGCTAGAGATATTCATTACTTCTATCACATCAGTCATCAATTTGAAGGTATTTTTACCAACGAACGTCTCGTCAATATCAGGAAACATGCCACCAATACTTCAACTCAATCTGGTGATGCTCCTTATTTATTGAGCTTGAAGATGTATGAAGAATTTAAGCAAAATAAAATGATCAGTGACTCTCATTATAATGTATTAACAAGTCACTGTTATTATAAAATGGCGCTTCTTCAATTTAATCGTAATGAATACAAATTAGCCGTTGTTAATTTTACACAATACATCAAGTTAAAACCATTTGACTGGAAGGGATGGGTTCGGTTGGCACAAGCTACTCTCTCTTATCTTAAATGAATATCCAGAAGAAGGAAACACTCATAATTATTACCCCGGGTTTTGCCGTGGATGAAAATGACAGCACTTGTCTGCCTGCTCATCAGGTTTTTGTAAAATCGTTAAAACGAAATTTTCCTGCACTGCAAATTATTATTATCGCACTGCAGTACCCATACAAAAAATCTCCATATCACTGGTTCGGCATCAGCGTTATTCCGCTTTCTGAAAAAGAAGAGCATAAATTCTTACGACCTTTTTTATGGAGCAGGCTTTATTCAACTCTGCAAACAATCCGAAAACAAATCAGTCTTGTTAAGGTGCTTAGCTTTTGGTGTCAGGAAGGTGCCTTTGTTGCGCATTACTTTGCAAGGCGATACAATCTAAAACATCTGATCTGGGTCACTGGTCAAGATGCACGAAAAGGAAATCGTTTTGTTTCTTTAATTCGTCCCAAGCCAAAAGAACTCATTGCCATGTCTGATTTTCTTTCTGACGAGTTTGAAAAAAATTACTCTATCCGTCCACACTATATTGTTCCAAATGGAATTGATCCTGATCGTTTCCCCATTCAAAAAATCGAAAAGACAATTGATCTTCTTGGCGCAGGATCACTGATACAATTAAAACAATATTCAATATTCATTGATGTTGTTGCCGAGTTGGTAAAAATTAAACCTTCCTTACAAGCCGTGTTGTGTGGAGCAGGCCCAGAAGAAGAACTATTAAAAAATAAAACAAAATCTTTAAATCTCGAAAGCAATATTTCATTTAAAGGTGAGCTCCCACATGAAGAAGTGCTTAAACTCATGCAGTGCTCAAAAGTATTTGTCCATCCATCATCGTATGAAGGGTATAGCACAGTTTGTCTTGAAGCGCTGTATGCAGGTTGCCATGTTGTGAGCTTCATTGCTCCTGAGAAACGTACCATACATCATTGGCATATTGTAAATACATCAGATAAAATGAAAGGTATTTGCAAGGAATTATTAAATGAATCAGATTTTAATTCAGTTGTTGTCCACCGTATGGATGATTGCGCGAAAGGGATGATGGGAATATTTGATTACAAAGAGGCGATCACTTGATAAATTTCTCTGGCTATTGCCCCAGGAGAAAGTTTTGTCTCAAATTGATTTAGCACATTTCTTCTTTCTGCTTCCAAGTTTAACGTTAGGCTTTTCTGTAATGCGCTCAGCAGTGCATTTTCATTTCCTGTTTCAAACAGCAATCCGATTCGCCCACGATCTGTCATCATTTCAAAAGAAGGTATTGACGATAGAATAGGAACGCATCCACATGACATGGCTTCACAAACCGCAGTTCCACTTCCTTCGTACAGAGAACTTGAGATAATATAATCAACGCTATTGTACCAATTTAAAAGTTCGTCATGCTCCACCTTTCCAACGAGCACGATTGAATCCTGCATCTTCATATTTTTTATAATCGCCTTGACTTCGTTCAGCAGTTCAATGGATTGGTAAATCATATACAATTTCACTCCCGGATTTAATTCTGCAAATCGGGCAAACGCTTGAACAGTAAGGAGAGGATTCTTTATTGGAAGAAGTCGCCCTATCCATAAAAAAGTTTTTTGATCATCAATTCTTGTTTTAGCCCGAGCTGAATTTCTATCGATCGGATAAAATAAAGAAGACACCTCCATTACTTCCTTAATTTTATTCTGATCTTTAATTTGACCAACCGCTACCCATCGACTGGCAAGATCTTTCGAGGTAAATAAATAGGCGTCAATGCAACGATCAGCCCACCGTTGAAAATATTGACGAATGTCTTGCAGCGGTCTTTCAGCATGATGTTGTAGTATAATCTTCACTTTGCTTCCAACCTGCCATCGTAGCAAAACAATCTGCCAAGGTTTATTCAATCCATGTACAATAATGGCATCAGGTTTTAACTTCTTTATTTTTAAATGAGTAATTACTGGAAACAGAAGTTGAATTTTTGTGGATTGCTTAAAGCAATGAGTAACTCCTTTGCGCAATAATGTACCTGTGAATCCAATAAAGTCAAAATTGAAAACCTTTCCATCGGTAGTCATACTTTTCAGCACTACAGTAAAAAAATTAATTTGTTTTAGCCAGGCATCCGGGTCGGTAACATTGTTGTTTGTCACGTAAGCAATATGAACAATACACAATTTCTTTTCCATATCAACTTTCAGATTCAACGTTAAATCCTCTAACTTTAATAATACAAAGGTTAATGAGTTAATGAAAGAATCTGCTACTATATCTTCTACTGCATTTTATGATCACATTGCAACGATCTATAATGAGCAGATGAATCTGGATCTCGACAATAATCGCATACGAAATGAAACAGCTGCCTACTTTTCTAAAATTTTAAGCGAAGGTTCTGTACTTGATTTTGGTGGCGGAACTGGCCTTGACCTACCGTGGCTGTTGAAAAAAAAGTATCACGTTGTCTTCTGCGAACCTTCTTCTAAAATGAGATTGGAAGCAATCAAGCTGGTTAATTCTCATTACACATCATCAAGCATAACTTTTCTAGATGATGAAAGAGTTGCTAAGCTTTCTGCCAGCGATTCTAACATTAAAGTAAATGCAGTATTGGCAAACTTCGCAGTATTGAATTGCATTGGTGATCTTGAAAAAATATTTAACACACTCGAATCGGTGATGCGCCCGGGAGGACACCTAATTGCAAATGTAATTGATACTCGTTGGTTTTCGTTGATCACAAAATTTCCGATAAGTTACCTTAAATCAGTTTTCACTGGCAAAATTATTACAAGTAGTGGCGGTGATAATTTTGTTCACAAGACTTATTTGCATCGGTTATCTGAAATTAAAAAGGCATCTTCACCTTTCTTTAATTTTGAACATTGGCAACCAATGAATGGGTATGGATTTTTAATGATTCATTTGAAGAAAAAATAATAACAAAAAACTCGTTTAACTCCGACTGAGCTTTAATGAACAAAATCATTCTCTTCAATCCTCGCAGTGGAAATGCGAAACACCGCATTCCCAACTCCATCTTACAGGTAGGTGCTTCTATTCATGGAAAGTATGAGTATGTTTTTGTCGATGGCAACCTGGAGAAAGATCCGCTTAATAAAATTCAACACTATCTTGATAGTGGAGACTTTAAATATTTCGGATGTACCGTTATGCCAGGACCTCAACTAAAACAAGCTATTCCGTTTACAAAAAAAATAAAAGAAAAATACCCATCTGTTACTACAATCTGGGGTGGGTACTTTGCCTCTAATCAATTCAAGACTGTTATTAACTCACCCTATGTTGACTTCATTATTAACGGCCCTGGAGATGATGCCTTTCCACAATTGCTAGATGCCTTAGAGAAAAAAGTTTCGTTCGAGGGTATTCAAAATCTGATTTTTAAACGGGGAGAGGAGATTGTAAAAACTCCACTCGCTGCTTTACAAGATCAAGATAAACTACCTCAACTACCTTACGAGTATCTCCATCAGTTATATCCGCTTCAACGATATTTGGGCAAAACATTTTTAGGAACACGCACGGCCGCATATCATTCCAGCATGGGATGTCCATTTACCTGTTCATTCTGCGCTGTCGTTCCAATATATAACGCACGTTGGAAAGGTAAATCAGCGGCTCTCATTTACCAGGATATTAAATATCTGATCGATCAACACGGAACAAATGCGGTAGAGTTTCATGACAATAATTTTTTTGTGAATGAAAAGCGAACGGTAGAGTTTTCAAAACTTATTAAAGAAGAAAAAATTATTTGGTGGGGTGAAGGAAGAATTGATACGGTTGATAAATACTCCGATGAATCATTAGCCATTATGCGAGAAGCAGGTTGTAAGATGATATTTTTTGGAGCCGAGACCAGCAACGATGAGCTGTTAAAAAAAATGGACAAAGGTGGCACGCAAACTACCGCGCAAATGAAACGCTTTGCCGAACGGATGAAAAAGTTCGACATCATCCCTGAGTATTCTTTCGTCCTTGGGTTTCCTGCTGAAACGCCTGAAAAGGTAATGGAGCAAATTGACAATGACATCGCTTACATCAAAGAAATTAAAACCATCAATCCAAAAACTGAAATAATTATTTACGTCTACAGCCCCGTTGCAACAGAGGGATCTGATATGTATGAGCAGGTGAAAAAATCAGGATTTAGTTTTCCGGAAAATCTGGATGAGTGGCTCGCACCAGCCTGGCAGAATTTTGACTTGAGAAAAAATCCGTTAACTCCATGGCTCACTCCGAAGATGGTGAATAAAATTTTAGGATTTGAAACGGTTCTCAATGCGCAATACCCAACGGTATCTGATTTTAAAGTGACGCAGTTTCAAAAAAGTGTGATGCGAAAACTCTCCACATTCCGTTACAACTTAAACATCTTTGCCTTTCCGTATGAATTAAAAGCGTTGCAAAAATTCTGGTTGCGTTATCGTCAACCTGAAATTGAAGGGTTTTATCAAGAGTGATAATGCAAAAATCTATACTTCAATTTATCACCAAACCGATTCGCGCTGGCGTGAAATGGTATTTATCAAAACCACGAAATTTCAAATACAACAATATTTCAATTACAGTTCTTCCTAATGTATTTCATCCCGGGCTTTTTCATAGCACGAAAATATTATTGGATTTCTTAAGCCATCAAAATATTAACAAGAAAAAATTTCTTGAATTGGGCTGTGGATCTGGAATCATCTCCGTGCTTGCTTCACAGAAAGGAGCTGAAGTGACATCAAGTGATATCAACAGCAAGGCAATTGAAAATGTTTTGCTAAATGCAAAAAAGAATCACGTTGAAGTCGATGCGATTCACTCCGATCTATTCAATCAATTGCCTGATACAAAATGGGATTGGATTATAATTAATCCTCCATACTATCCAGCTGATCCTTCTAATGAAGCAGAGTATGCCTGGTATTGCGGTCAGGAGCATCAATACTTTAAAAATTTATTTCAGAATCTATCTTCACGTACACATTCTGAAAGTTATGTGCTGATGATCTTATCAGAAGTTTGCGATCTAGAAAAAATATTTTCGATTGCCTCTGATAAACATTTTATGTTTGAAAAAATAGAAGAAAAAAAAGTTTGGGTAGATGGAAAAAACTATCTCTTCTGGATCAGGGAGAAGCAGTAATACCTAAGTGAAGCGAACAGACGCATCGCTCACAAATAGGATCGCGCTTCATGTCAAGATTCTTTCTGAACGAAATGGCTTCTGTGGAATTTAGTATTTCTTCAAAAGATCCTTCGGAAATATTTCCATACGACTTGTGAAAAAAGCATGGCTTGACTTCTCCATCTGCTTCAATCACAGCTGAAACCCAAGGGGCATTACAGCGTTTCAATGGAAATTGCGTTTGCCCTAATAACGCTTTGTAATATTGAACTAAACTCAGCATTTTGTCTGGAGACTCGGCAATAAATTTTGTTTGATACAGGTCAGGAAATTGTTGAATTGAATTTTTTACCACTTTTTCAAATTCAATTACCTCCTCTTCATTCAATCCAATTTGAACTACCTTATCATCTTGCCAAGGATCTTCCCTATTAAAGGCAGAAGAAGAAACATCTGCTGTTAAAAATGAAATCTGATCTAGCTTCAATGACTTTGCTGTGAGGATAATCTCGGTCAGTGCTGTATAGTTTAATTTCTGAAGAACGCATCGACCCGTTATGCGAAATGCAGGACTCAACTCTTTTAGTTTACAAACACCTTCTCTTAACTTTTCAAAAGCAGAAGGTATGTTCCTAATCTGATTGTGCAACTCAGGATGTCCATCAATCGAAACAATAACATCATCCGTAAATTTAATTACTTGATCGGCATGATTCATAAGTGTAACACCAGTTGAAAGTAGACTGATTTTAATCCCTATCGATTTTAATTGTTCACAAAACTTCCAGAGATTGGAATGCATCAGCGCCTCTCCGCCCGATAGAGCAACATGCTTTACACCCAACTTTTGAAAAGACTTTAAATGCTTAGCAAGCTCTTCGGATGATATTTCTTTTTTGTTTTGATTTGCCTTCCAGATATCACACATCACACAGCGGCAATTACAACGGCTATGCGGCATCAATACCAATACAGGTAATGTGCTGATACGATGCGTTGCAATATTTAAAAGTCTTTTGAGCATTAAATTTGAATCACCTCAATATACATTCTAAAATCAGAATTTACAGTCGGAATTGAGATGGTTCTTCATGACACCCCTACACGATGCGATTTGTGATGACGAAAACAAAAGAAACAAAATACTCTTCACCAATGACACTGGTAAGAAATAGTTTTAAAAGTGAAAATAAAAAAATATGTATTTGAGACATCAGTAACAACGAAGAATATCTCCAGTGTGCCGAGTCATCGGGAAAGTTTTATAAAAGTAGACTCAAGAAATTATAACTTACGAAAATCGAATGACCAAAAATTCAACTATTCTACGGTTACCGATTTTGCAAGATTTCTCGGTTGATCTACGTTACATCCACGCATTACAGCGATATGATATGAAAGCAATTGTAAAGGTATAACAGAAACCAGTGGCATGAGTGCTTCATGTACTGCAGGAACCTCCACCACAAATTCAGACATCTTCGGAATTATCTCATCCCCTTCTGTTACAACCGAAATTACTCTTCCCTTCCTTGCCTTAACTTCCTGAATGTTCGAAACGACTTTTTCGTAAGAGCTATCACGTGTTGCAATAAACACAACCGGCATTTCTTCATCGATCAAAGCAATTGGCCCGTGCTTCATTTCTGCAGCAGGATATCCTTCAGCATGGATGTATGAAATTTCTTTCAGTTTCAATGCACCTTCCAATGCTACCGGGAAATTATAACCACGGCCGAGGTATAAACAATTTGGGGAATCTTTAAATGTTTCTGCAATTGCTTTGATCTGATCATTGAGTAACAAAGCTTTTTCTACCTTGTCAGGAATATTTTCCATCTCCACTAATAGCTCGTGTAGTTTTTGTTCGGTAATGCTTCCTTTCTTTTGTGCAACGATCAAGGCAATCATACTTAACACGGTAAGTTGTGCTGTGAATGCTTTCGTGCTCGCCACACCAATCTCTGGACCTGCGTGTGTATATGCTCCTGCATGCGTTGCCCGAGCGATTGAAGAGCCCACTACATTACACACGCCAAAAATAATAGCACCTTTCGATTTTGCTAACTCAATAGCCGCCAATGTGTCTGCCGTCTCACCGGACTGCGAAATAGCGATAACAACATCACCTTCACGGATAATCGGATTTCTATAACGAAACTCAGAAGCATATTCTACTTCTACTGGTATACGGCAAAATTCTTCGAAGAAATATTCAGCGACTAATCCTGCATGCCATGATGTGCCGCAGGCAACAATTATAATCCGATCGGCATTAACGAGTTTATTAATGTATTCGCGTAAGCCTCCTAAAATCAATCTTCCCGTTTGTGAGTCTAACCGTCCACGCATACAATCACGGATGGAGCGTGGTTGTTCAAAAATTTCTTTCAACATGAAATGTTCGAAGCCTCCTTTTTCAATCGCTTCTAATTCCAGATTAACAGTTTCAATATATGGTGTAAGTGGTAAGTTGGCTGTGTTCGTAATACTTAATTTACCACCTCTTATTACGGCAACCTCTTGCTCGTTAAGGTAAACTACTTCATTGGTGTATTCAACAATGGGTGTAGCGTCAGATGCTAAAAAGAATTCATTTTTTCCAACACCAATTACTAATGGACTTCCCTTTCGAGCAGCAACTAAAAGGTCAGGCTCTTCTAAGGATATAATTACAATAGCATACGCGCCTACTACCTTTGTAAGCGCCAACCGAACAGCTTCTTCTAATGAACACTTTTCGTTTTCTTTAATGTCTTCGATAAAGTGAATAAAAACTTCGGTATCTGTTTCACTAAAAAAAGTATGCCCTTTTCGCATTAATTCTTTTTTCAACGAATTGTAATTCTCGATAATGCCATTGTGAATGATGGCCAGTTTTTTCGAAGCAGAGTAATGTGGATGCGCATTGATATCGTTCGGTTCACCATGCGTTGCCCAACGAGTATGACCAATACCTGTATGACTATTTAAATCTTTTCCCTTTAGGTATTCTTCCAGTTCTGAAACCTTCCCTTTCTTTTTATAGACGTTTAGACCTCCGTTTAATAAGGCAATACCCGCACTATCATAACCGCGATACTCTAATCGTTTTAAGCCTTTAATAATAACTTCCTGAGCTTGACGATGGCCGATGTAGGCAACAATTCCACACATACTTATTTAATCTTTTACAGTTGGTACGGTGTAGTAAACACGAAGTTTGATGTTATTTCTATTTAATAGAGTTCTATTAACCGACTTACCTCGCTGCGGACTTTCCGGAACAAGACCAAAAATTTTAAATCTTGTTTTTGATCCTTCCTTATTTGCTAACTCTTGAAGGAATAAAGTAAGATAAGTTCTGTAAGTGTTTCCACTGTACGTTAAAGCAGCAGGGGAACCTGTATCATTAATAACTGTAAACTGACCATCTAAAGTGCTAAGGGTGGGGCGTATTTGATAAAGATTGAGATCAGTTGTATCCTGAAGCGTTTGAACGGTTTTGAAGCGATTCGCATTATCTAAAGCTCTCAAAGTAAATACGCTGATCGGTTTAAATTCATTACTTTGCTCAACGCCTTCAAAAACCAGTTCTCCTGAGTTGATAATAACATTACCTTTCTCAATTGTCTCTGTGAAATCATAAAAATTTGAAAAGTCTATTGAGGTAATTACTCCATCACCTGATTGACTGTATAATAAATTATCCGTTGGAACAAACGAGGTGTATTTAGAATGTCCTGATAGCTCGGGCGAAAGGGCTCGATCAACTTCTATATTATTAAAACTCATTCCCCCGAACCGATTGAAACTAAAATTAATCACTTTCTCTACAGTATCTGACGGAGCTTCTTTGTAATACAAAACCATTCTGGAGTATGCTACAGTTTGCGCAGATCCTTGAACTATTCCATTTGGCGCAAAACCAACCATTTTCTTATTATTCGCATTAGGCACAATTGCAAGCCCTTTGTAGAAAAGATTAGCTGTTGAATCATCCAAAAAACTTGTTGTATTGTTCTTAGCAAAATTGAAAATTTTCTGACCAAATGTGTCACTAAGTCTTGTCTTCAAAATCAAAGTATCCTTCCCGCTGGATTTTAAAGCCTGATCCTTATAATAAGTGAAAGAAACCACTGTGTCCTCTGTACCAATGGGTGTAGGATCATAAGGGATTGTCGAATTATTAAAATAACCTTTAAAGAATGAAAGAGTATCGCTCAATTCATGAATATGATATTTTTCTGCTGTCACACCACTTGAACCATATACATAATAATCAACTTGCAAAAAAAGCAATATTGAATCGTAAACTGCAGTGCTTGCAAAGGTAGTGGCTGATGTTGATCGGGAGTATTGCATAAATGCTGTACTCTTTGCGGTTCCGAATTTCGGATCTTCATAAATACCAACCAATAATCTGTGCGTTTCGCCTGTTGCGAAATTGTTCTCTGTAAAAACAGAATCAGCAAGAAACACCATGCTGTTGTCTAAGGGTATTTCAATATACTTAACATCGAATTTAGAATTTGGATTTGGGTAGCCGAGGAGATGAACCTCCTCTGTACATGAATAAAAAAATAGGGCAACTGCCAATGAGGCCAGTTGCCCTACACGGTTAACCCATAAGTTCATTATAAAGATTGTAATACGATTCAGTTTCGTTTTCGTCATTTTCAAAATTTTCAACTTTCTTTTCTTTTATCTTTTTGAATAGACCTTCCAACTTTGTTGTCTCTCCGGCCGCAATAACGGCATCAGAAAATTCAACGCCTAATTTTATAAAGCCTTCAAAGTCGGCAGTTTTTAGGTTGCCCAACATGTTGTCTTCAATGTCCATCATCTTCACTTTGTCCATGATGTTTCCTTTGAACTTATGGTTGAATGGATTATTGTAAATTGAGAAAACGGTTTTAGTATTTTTAAATAACGGATCGTTCTTGTACGTAGTTTTCAAATACAAAGGAATAAAACTGGTGATCCAGTCATTGCAATGAACGATATCGGGAGCCCATCCAAGTTTACGAACGGTTTCAATTACACCTTTGCAAAAGAAAATGGCGCGTTCGTCATTGTCTTCATAAAAACGGTTCTCTTTATCGTGGAAAACGGACTTGCGATGAAAATAATCTTCGTTATCGATAAAATACACCTGAAGTTTGGCATTTGGAATAGACGCTACCTTAATGATTAGAGGCTTTTCTTCATCACCAACCGCAATATTTATCCCTGAAAGCCTCACTACTTCATGCAACCGATTTTTACGCTCATTAATAATCCCAAACCGGGGCACCAGAATCCTGATCTCCATCCCTCTTTCCTGCATGGCCTGAGGAAGTTTACGAACAAAGTCCGCTACCTCAGATGTTTGCAAAAACGGATTGATCTCGCTGGCTACATAAAGAATACGGAGTTTTGACATATTGATTGATTTATGTGTAGATCGGAAAATCGAGCCACAAAAGTACAAAAAATTACCCCCACGATCAACCTAAATTCAGTTTTCCCTATATCTTTGCCACCTTTTGCCAGAATAGCCTAAAATGGAGATTTTCAAGCAGATAGCACCGTTAAAATCTTTCTTAGAAGAGCACAGACGGGCGGGCAAAACCATCGGACTAGTTCCTACCATGGGAGCACTTCATGCCGGGCACGTGGCACTTATCAAAGCATCAAAAAGCCAAAACCAGTTTACCGTTTGCTCTATATATATCAACCCGACTCAGTTTAATAACGCGGTCGATTTAAAGAAATACCCCCGCACATTAGTATCAGACACCGCTCTTTTAGAAAAAACGGGCTGCGATGTGATCTTCTGTCCGGATAATGAAGAAATGTATCGGCAGCCTTCCATTCTTAGCTTTGATTTTGGGCATCTTGATAAGGTAATGGAAGGCAAGTTTCGTCCTGGCCATTTTAGCGGAGTGGCATTGGTGGTAGCGAAATTCTTTAATATAGCGCAACCTAATCATGCTTATTTTGGTCAGAAGGATTGGCAACAATTTGCCGTTATCTCCCAACTAACTGAAGAATTGTGTTTTGGATTGACACTGCATAGTGTACCCACCTTACGCGAAGCCGATGGATTAGCCATGTCATCCAGAAATTTAAGGCTGACTGAAACTCAACGATCGCGAGCGAATGTTTTCTACGGGGCTTTGCTTGATGCAAAATTCAGGTTTAATAAAGGTGAAAGCATTTTGAATGTTAAAGATTCAGTTAAAAAATTGGTGGAGGCAGAACCTGAAATCAGGCTGGAATATTTTGAGGTGACGGACAGTATAAACTTATCTATCCTGGAAAACGTTGAGTCATCAGCCAAGCCTATTATGTGCATTGCAGGGTATGTAGGCGAGATCCGTTTAATTGATAATATGTTTTTGGATTAGCGTAGATGATATGAGAATAGAAGTTTTAAAATCTAAAATCCATCGGGCAAAAGTTACGCAAGCTGAACTACATTATGTAGGTAGCGTTACCATTGATGAAGATTTGATCGATGCCTCCAACTTGATTGAAGGTGAAAAAGTAACAGTAGTCAATATCAACAATGGCGAAAGGTTGGAAACCTACGTTATAAAAGGAGAACGTGGCTCTGGTATGATTTGCTTAAACGGACCCGCGGCAAGAAAGGCTCAAGTTGGAGATATTGTGATTATTATATCATACGCTTCTATGAAGTTTGAAAAAGCAAAAACATTCAAGCCGACAATTATTTTCCCCACTCCCGATAATCAATTACCTTGATTAGATTGATTTCATTTTCACATTAATTTTCTTCAGTGTCACCACGCCTTAAGGCCTTTATTCAATATGCCATAATCGTAGCACTTACTACGTTTTTAATCTGGTTTTCGCTGCGCGGATTAGTTGTGGCGGATGGTGAAAATAAATGGGTGTACCTTAAACGTACCTGGGATTCTGCAAGCAAAGGCTGGCTGTTGGCGATGGCCGCAATTGCTATGTTAAGTCATACCGTACGCGCGGAACGTTGGCGCATGCTCATGGAGCCAGCGGGTTATCATCCGCGTCTTTCCAATAGTTTTCTTTCTTTAATGGTGGGCTATCTTGTTAATTTAGTTATTCCACGCGGTGGAGAAGTATCGCGCTGTTATAATCTTTATAAGCTTGATAAGACCCCGGTAGAAACTTCTTTCGGCACCGTTGTAGTCGAGCGCATTGTCGATATGATTTGCCTGGTTGTGTTAATTGCGATCTGTTTTTTTGTTGAGGCAGAAAAGTTATTGGCATTTATTAATACACTGCCCTTTTCTTCATCCGGCAATTCAAGATTTTTCGTCCTGATATATTTTGGCATTGGATGTTGCGTGTTGCTTTTCTTGGTTTGGTGGATCATTAAGAGAAATGATAAGTTGCTTGCTCGAATGACTAAGGTTTGGAATGGATTCAAGAGTGGCTTACTCACCATTTTTCAATTAAAAAATAAAGGCCTCTTCATTACCTATTCAATTCTGATCTGGGTTCTCTATTTCTTAACGAGCTATACTGTTCTAATGGCCTTTACATCTACCAGTGAATTGGGGCTTCACGCTGTGCTCAGTCTTTTTGCTATTGGCTCTATTGCAATGGCAGCACCTCTCCCGGGCGGAACTGGCGCCTATCATGTTTTGGTTCCACAAGGTTTGGTCTTTTTATATAAGCTTCCATTAAGCGATGCCATTGCCTTTACGTTTATTTTTCACGGCTGGCAAACCTTTATTATGATTGTAGCTGGCGCAGCGTCTCTTCTTATCACATCTTATAGGGTGAAAAAAAATTTGAAGGTCGATTAAACCTTCTTCTTTCACTTCTATCTAAAAGCCGTCTTTCAAAAAACAAGAAAGATTATCGCTATGCGAAGTACACGCGCAGTTCGATATACTGAATACAACTTGGCCAAAGTTTGATTCAAAAAATAAAAACACAAAACCTAATCAAACAAAAATGAAAACGAATTTTTTTAAATTAATGTATGCCGTACTGTTTATGGTGGCGATGTTCCTGGTGTCGTGCGATAATAACGAAGACCTTCAAGGAACCGAAACAGAGGAAGAACAAACGCTTGAATCTGCATCCGTGAGTGAAGATGAAACGGATGATGTGTTAGAAATGGCGTATCAATCCGAAACAGAGTTGACATCAACCGGTGGACGCGTTCGAACAACTTCATGCGCAGTCGTTACTAACGACAAACAGAATAACATTATCACTGTTGATTTTGGCGCTGGATGTGTCGGTGCTCACGGAAGAGCGCGCAGCGGTAAGATTTTCATTGCTTACAGTCATGAAATCGGAGACAGTCTTGCAAATCGCATAATCACATTCGAAAACTATTTTGTAAACAATAAAGGTATTACAGGAACGATTGAACTTCGTGACGTTTCTGTTAACGATGCAGGAAATTTACAATCGGTTAAAAGATTAATTGATCTTACCATTTCATTCCCCAACGGTGAGAAAACCGTATTCAATGGAGACAGAACCCGTGAGTGGCTTTCAGGCGCTGGTGATGATGATCCATCAAACAACGTTTATAAAATAACAGGTTCTCTTGAAGGTATTTCATCGACCGGCCGATCATTTACACATGTAATTGTTGAGCCTATTATTTCAGACTGGTCGTGTGCAGCTCAAGGAAATTTTGCTCGTATCTCTGGTGTAGTAGAACTGACCAAATTGAAAGGATATTCGGTTCGCAAGCGCACAGTTGATTATGGTGATGGCGAATGCGACAACTTCATTACGATTACAACTTTCAAAAGGACTTACGTGATTACGATTACAAATTAAGTCGAGAGCTTAAACTACGGTCTTCAGAAAACCGTCCTGCTTAGCAGGGCGGTTTTTTCTTTTGTATCGAACACCATTGTTTCCAATATGTTTTAATGAGTGTCGTTTTGGCAGCAAAAGGGATTTGGCGTAAAGCTTGTTAATCATCATATTCGTAAAAACTATAAAATCGGAAACAATAAACTAATAATACAAAACTATGGGAGCTCTTGTAATTGGTCTTTTCTTTATGGCAATCGGTTGGTTAATCAGCAGGCGTCTTAAAAGCAAATTCGCAGAATACTCAAAGGTACACCTTACCCGCGATTTGACAGGCGCTGATGTTGCTCGCCTTATGCTTGCTGATAATGGCATTAATGATGTTCAGGTTACCTGTGTAGATGGTGAACTTACTGATCATTATAACCCTGCAAACAAAACTGTAAACTTAAGTGAAGGTGTTTATCATGGTCGTAATGCTGCGGCAACTGCTGTTGCATCTCACGAGTGTGGTCACGCGGTGCAGCATGCAACAGCTTATAAAATGTTAGAGGTTCGTTCAGTTTTAGTGCCCGTTCAAAATGTGAGCGCGAAGGTGATCAACTTCTTGTTCATGGCAATGATGTTCGGTTCGATCTTCGCGCAAGGATTTTTACCTTGGAAGACTGCAATCCTAATCATTATTGGATGTTATGGCGTATTCGCTTTATTCGCCTTGATTACCCTTCCCGTAGAATTTGATGCCAGCAAACGTGCGTTGGCCTGGGTTCAATCCAGAAACATCGTTACACCTGCTGAATACGACATGGCAAAAGATTCTTTGAAATGGGCCGCCATGACATACGTAGTTGCAGCGATCGGTGCACTCACAATATTATTCTATTATGTATTGTCATATTTAGGCATGCGTGACGAATAGTAGTTCGCAAACGGTTTTAAAAAATATAACCGTTTCGGATAATCATTAGTACGAGTCCGTTAATTTGCAAGCCTGAGCTTAATCTCAGGCTTTCTTTTTTTTGCAACCATACCTCCACCATTCATATCAGAAAGAGGGATGTGTTACACACGAAATGAAATTGATAAATAACACCAGTTCATTACTAACCGATACAAAATGAATTTCCAATTAACCGAAGAACACTTAGCGGTTCAAGAAGCTGCACGAAATTTTGCACAAACGGAATTACTTCCTGGTGTAATTGAACGTGACACGCATCAGAAATTTCCAAGTGAGCAAATCAAAAAAATGGGACAGCTTGGATTTCTGGGAATGATGGTTGATCCGAAATACAACGGTGGTGGAATGGACACAATATCGTATGTGTTGGCGATGGAAGAAATTTCGAAGGTAGATGCTTCGGCTTCTGTATGTATGTCTGTAAACAATTCACTGGTTTGTTGGGGATTGGAACGGAATGGAACGGAAGAACAAAAAGAAAAATACTTGAAACGACTTGCTTCAGGTGAAGTGGTTGGTGCATTTT
Source organism: Chryseolinea sp. (assembly GCA_046595655.1). GTDB lineage: Bacteria > Bacteroidota > Bacteroidia > Cytophagales > Cyclobacteriaceae > Chryseolinea. The sequence goes on from JBKJOF010000112.1 coordinate 88,922, forward strand.
GTTTATCCGAACCGGAAGCCGGATCAGATGCCACTAGTCAGCAAACAACAGCAGAAGATAAAGGCGATTATTATTTACTAAACGGAACAAAAAACTGGATTACAAATGGAAACTCGGCCAGTGTTTACCTTGTAATAGCCCAAACCGATGCTGCGAAAAAACACAAAGGCATCAATGCTTTTATTGTAGAGAAAGGGATGCCTGGTTTTGTTGTGGGTAAGAAAGAAGATAAGATGGGCATCCGCGGAAGCGATACACATTCATTGATGTTCACCGATGTGAAAGTTCCTAACGCCAATCGCATTGGTGATGATGGATTTGGTTTTAGTTTCGCCATGACTACATTAAACGGTGGACGCATTGGTATTGCTGCACAAGCATTGGGTATTGCAGCGGGTGCATATGAACTTGCACTAAAGTATTCGAAAGAAAGAAAAGCATTCGGTAAAACGATTTCTCAACATCAGGCCATTCAGTTTAAGTTAGCCGATATGGCAACAAAAATTGATGCCGCACGATTACTTGTTCATCAAGCGGCATGGTTAAAGGATCAGAAAAAAGATTTTGTAAAAGCAGCGGCCATGGCGAAATTATTTGCCTCGCAGATTGCACAAGAAGTAACAACGGAGGCGGTACAAATTCACGGAGGTTATGGATACGTAAAAGAGTTTCACGTTGAGCGTCTGATGCGCGATGCTAAGATCACGCAAATCTATGAAGGCACAACTGAAATTCAGAAGATGGTGATTTCGAGAGAACTTTTAAAATAGATAAAGTAAAAAGATGGTTAGCAGCGCAATCAATTACTCCGGTTCCACTCGTAAACCTTCTCTGAAATTTCGATGAGGAGTTCCGGTTTTTTTTCAAGCGCATTGCCAATCACAATCATATCGGCACCAGCCTCTAATGCATTGAATGCTTTTTGACTTGTATTTATTCCTCCACCAATAATGAGCGGAACATTAATCGACTTTCGCACAGCGGCAATCATCTTCACACTAATTTCTTTTTCGGCTCCACTACCTGCATCCATATAAATAGATTGTAGTCCCAGCATTTCTCCTGCCATGGCTGTGCATGCTGCTAACGAATATTTATCATCAGGTATCGGCATGGTGTTGCTGATGTACGCAACCGATGTAATGCGTCCCGAGTTAATGAGCATGTATCCGGTTGGAATCACTTCCAATTTCGTGTTGCGAATGATGGGTGCAGAAATAACATGTTGGCCAATCAACAATTCCGGATTCCGTCCTGATATCAGTGACAAAAAAAGAAGTGCATCTGCTGTGGGCTCAATCTGCATGGAGTTGCCGGGGAAAAGCACAACAGGAATATTCACGTTGTCTTTTATCTTCCGCACCACTTCAGCCAGATTTGTTGTGGTCACCAAACTTCCGCCAACAAAAAAGTAATCAACACAATTTTCGCTGGCCAGATTTATGAGTTGAAGCAATTGAGAAGATTCTTCTACCTTATCTGGATCGATGAGCACGGCAATTGATTTTTTACCTTCCTTATGTCGGTCGCGAAGATTTTTTAAAACACTCATGCGTTATTCTTGGCTTTCTTTTCAGCTTGTGATTCCATGTATTCTGAAAGTTTTTCTTTTGCGAGATTTATCAAAAGTACGGATGCCTGGCTCATCAAGCCCGTTCCGATTTGCGATACAACTGTCGAAATACCGGATGGTTGAGTTGCCTCTTCATCCTCGTCTTCTTCAGTTATGTTTTCGGAAGTTACGTTCGCTTTCTTTGTCTTAGTCTTTGCTTTTGAACCAGAGAATTGGCGTACTAAAAAATAAGTAACAGCCAATGTTCCTCCAATGATTAAGGCATTGGTAATTATTTTCTGAGTGCGATCGGAGATTTCTTTTACCTCATCTTCCAATTCACTTTTAAGTCGTGCTGATTTTTTCAGCAACTCTCTTTTCAAATCATCTGGCTCGGGTAACTCCATATTATTTTATCTTTTTCTTCATGATTTCTGCTAGCTGTTTTTCAATGCTTGTGCTAACGGCATCGCGTAAGAACAACAACACCAACGCGATGACAAGGTAGAATGCAGCCACAATAGCAAAGCCACCAAACATGCCTACGCTTTCACCAATAATAAGCGCCAGCGCAATGCTGATAAATACCAGGAACAAGGTAAACGCAAAGGCAAGAAAAACGAAAACAGCGAGTTTTGAAAGTGCATTTGTCAGGTCTTCTTTTATTTCGAGTTTCACCAACTCCATGCGGGCTTCTACATAACCAGTCATGTTGTTAATGAGGTTATCGAGCTTAAGTAATTTGAGGAGTGAATCTTTCAGCATGGTGTGAAAACATCTTCTGCAATATAGACAGAAGATTTGAAAAGTTGTAGTCGCGTTATCACTTGAAACGTGAGCACGACTCCTCTTTTACTCTTGCTTAATCGAGATCAGCTTTTCCAGTATTTCAATTTGATTATTTCCAGAAACAATTTCGTGCTGGAGCGCGATCTTATAAGGCGCACTCATGTAATAAAAGTGGGAGACCGAATCAGGATTAAGAACGTAATTGCGCTTAAAGACAAATACTGAATCAAATGCTCTGTTAGCAAAACTTGCTTTGGGCAGAATTTTATCAACACAGGTTTTATATTTACCAAACTCGTTTTCACCATCCCAGCAAAAGCCAGGTCGGTTAAACAAGAACATTCTCGTACCTATAAATAACGTAGTGTTCTTGACTGAGATAGGATAAATAATAAGCGGCTCTTCTCCTGATTGTTTTTCGGCCCCATCAAAGGTTGTCCACTCACCAACTTGTGTGCGCTTGTTTGTATTGGTTACTATCCTGTAAAATGATTTCTGATTAGTCGTATCCGTTTTTTCATAGGTAAGGTATAACGATTCGTTAGCGTCCTTGTTCAAGTAAATCAATGAAAACGGAATGAAGAAAAATGTTAGCAGCAGGAACAACAATCCGGCAAGTCGATATTTTAACGTTAGTTTCCCTAAACCATTGGCCAACGATATCGGTAATTTTTGCAACACGGGTATTGGAAAAAATATCAACATCCCAATGAAATTAAATAAGAAATGCGCGATGGCAATGCTGATGGCTCCTGAAGTATTGGAGTTTAAGGTAACCGCAATAAATGCCGTAATGGTGGTGCCGATGTTAGCACCCATAATAAAAGGAGCCGCTTGTTTCATTCCCGTAATTCTCTTGGCAACAATCGGAACAACAACGGATGTGGTAATTGTACTGGATCGAATGGCAGCAGTTGTAACAAGTCCCCACGCGAAAGACTTCAATTGATTTTTAAAGAAGAACCGGCTAAATGCTTCGGGTGATTTCGCCTTCAATAAACTGGAGATTAACCTTCTGAAAATTAAAATCGATGCGAATAACAATACAAGCGCAGTCATCACAAGCACAAATGCACTTGGAACAACACGTTGCAACAATTCAATAATGGGATCGAATCCACGCCAAAAATGCGTTACTTCATTTCGAACTTGCGCGGTGCTTGGTGTGAAAAAGTAATTGGCAATCTGTGATGAGATGGAAGAAAGAAATCCATAATAGTACTCAAGCGGAAACAACACAATTACGGTAAGGATATTAAAAAAGGCATGATACGTTCCTGCTTCAACCGCCCTTTTGAATTCTTTTTTCTTACTAATAAAACCCAATGCCACAATCGTGCTGGTGATGGTGGTGCCAATGTTCGCTCCCATAATAATGGGAACAGCACTTTGTAAAGTAATGGATCCGGAAGCCACAAGTGCTACCACCATCGAAGTGGTAGTAGAACTACTTTGCAACATCGCTGTGATGAGTAGTCCTATGAATAAACCCGTAAACGGATTTGATGTGGCGAGTAAAATGGTTTCGGTTGCCAATGTTCCCAAATGCTGCAGAGAGGAAACCATTAGATCGAGCGAGAAAAGAAACATCAGCAATGCGCCTAAAATATAAAGCGTAATCCTGATGGAGGGCCACAGGTTTTTTGGTTGTTTAGGAAGTGGATTGAGTTGTTCTGGTTCCAAGTATGGCGGTCAATAAAGGTAAAGATACATCAGGCGAAGTCTGTCGAAGGTTGTTAACAATTAATTAATATGCCAGTTCTTTTACCGCCATCCATGCCATCAACCCTGATGAAATCTTCAAGGCCTCTTCATCAATATCAAAGGTCGGAGTGTGTACATACGAAGTAATTCCTTTTGCTTCATTGCGTGTACCTAGTCGATAAAACGAAGCCGGTATCACTTGCGAGTAGTAAGAAAAATCTTCAGCTCCCAAAGTAATATCAATGTCAACTACATTTTCTTCACCTACATAATCAGCTGCAGCTGCTTTTATTCTTCTGGTGAGTTCTGGATTATTTTCGAGATAGGGATAGCCGTGTGAAATATCTACTTCACATCTTCCGCCCATGCCTTCCGCAAGACTCTCCGCCATCTTCTTAATTTTTTGCAAAGCGGATGCACGCCACACTTCGTTCATTGCACGAAATGTTCCGGCAATGTTTACCTCGTCCGGAATAATATTCGTTGCGCCCTTGCCAATAATATTTCCGAAAGTTAAAACCGTAGGCTGCTTCGGGCTTGCATTGCGACTGATAATCTGTTGTAATGCAATAATGATATGAGATGCGATTACAATCGGATCGATGGCGAGTTCGGGAGCCGCGCCATGTCCACCTTTACCGATTACCTTTAAATAAATCTCATCGCAACTGGCCATGTACATACCTTCGCGAAAGCCAATTTTACCAACAGGCAACAAAGGAAAAACATGTTGGCCTATAATATTGGTTGGTCTTGGATTTTCCAGTGCGCCATCACGAATCATATAGGATGCACCTCCTGGATTTTTTTCTTCGCCTGGCTGAAACAATAAGCGTACAGTTCCTTCAAACTCACCTTTTACTTCATTCAAAATTTTTGCTGTGCCTAATAATGATGCTGTATGCACATCGTGACCACACGCGTGCATCACTCCGAGATTCTTCGATTTATATGAAATATCATTCGCCTCAACAATGGGCAAAGCATCCATATCAGCTCGCAAGGCAATAGATTTCTTCTCAGGATTTCTTCCCTTAATTTCAGCTATCAAACCGGTTGTTGCAATACCTTCTGTTGGTTCAATACCAAACGCACGCAATTGCTTAGCAACATATTTTACAGTATTAAATTCCTGATACGAAAGTTCCGGATTTTGATGCAGGTATCTGCGAAGTTCAATTACCTCCTGACTGTACTTTTCTGATAGGACTTTGATATTTTGAAGAAGACTCATCGTAAATTTTAGTGAAATGCAAAGGTATCCAAACTTACGAATGTGTCCTAAACTCCTATCATCAATTCAAGCGTGTTAAATTCTGGAGGTTCCATTCAAAAAACAATTTTTGCTATTCATTTTCTATAACCGATATTAGCGAACCCATTCCAAAAATAACAAAGTATTATCGCGCTCTTAATCATTCCAACTAGCAAAAATGTGTCTCAAGTCGTCAACAGTATTATAAAACAAAACCATAATTAAATGAACTACGTCAAACGATGTTTACTTTTTCTTGTCTTCTCTCTTACGAGTGCCGCTATGCAGGCTCAGGTGAAGACGCTAACGCTCGAAGACATGTCTTCTTTCAAACCACAAGCTGGCAACTGGCGAATTGTAGGAGATGTAACCATGGATCCTGCCATTGATGTGCATGAGCACGAGGCGGCACCAGTAGAAGAATCAAAAAAGAAAAGTAAAAAATCAAAAGATCAGCCAAGCGCAAAGCCACAAGCCGTAACGTTTCAAGCTGGCAAAGGTATTTTGCTTAACATTAACGACAATGTTACAAAAGACAATTTAGTAACTGCCTTCGAACATGGCGACATTGAATTGGAATTGGAAGTAATGTTACCGAAAGGGTCGAACTCTGGAATTTATTTGCAAGGTCGCTACGAAGTGCAACTCTTCGATAGTTGGGGAGTGAAAGAAGCTAAGTATTCTGATATTGGTGGCATCTATCGTAATTGGGAAAGTGAGAAGGATAAAATCTATATGGGCAAAGCTCCGCGGAGTAACCCTGCGAAAGCACCGGGTCTTTGGCAAAAAATTAAAATCTCTTTTCGTGCGCCAAGATTTGATGCGGCCGGTAAAAAAATTGCCAACGCTCGTTTTGTTTCGGTGGAATTAAACGGAGTTAAAATTCATGACAATGTAGAAGTGCTCTTGCCTACCGGTGGGCCAATTGAAAAAAATGAAACGGCCTCTGGTCCTATTATGATTCAAGGTGATCATGGTCCGGTAGCATTTCGTAACATTCAATATAAGCTGATGAAGGAAGTGAGATTTGCACTTAGCGACATCACCTACAAAACGTATTATGGAAATTTTAAAACCGTTTCTGATTTTACATCACTGAAACCAAGTGCATCGGGTTCTATTCCGGAACTAACTTGCGAAGTATTGGAAAATGAAAACGCATATGGATCATCTTATGCCGGCAACATCATTGTTCCAGAAGATGGCACCTATAATTTCACAATCTCCTTTAGCGGTGGCGGTACCTTTTCCATCAACAATCAAAAACTAGTTGATCTTCAACGTGCAGATGGCCGGGTAAGAAAAGAATCCCCTCTTACTTTAAAAGCTGGCACGTATCCATTTGAAATTTATAATTACAAAGACGCTTCATGGATGCCTCCCCGTTTAAGTTTGAGTGTTGAAAGTGCTTCTACGTATAAACAAACCTTAAGTGCTTTCAACTCTTTTCCACCGGATGACGAACCTACATCTCCTATTTTAATTAGCCCTGGAAGTGAGCCTCGCATGCTTCGTGCTTTTTTAGATTTTAAAAATGATAGAAGTCAGCGTCTAACACATACTGTTGGCGTGGGTGATCCAAGTGGAACGCATTATGTGTATGATTTGAAATCAGGAAACCTGGTTTGTGTATGGCATGGAAAGTTCGTGGATGCAACACCAATGTGGCATGATCGTGGCGATGGATCTTTTAAACCTCTTGGTGCAGTTCAATATCTTTTCAACAACGAGCCTCTTGCGTTTTTATCTTCAGCAACAGATGCATTTCCGATAATGTTACCCGAAACACAATTGAGCAATACTTTGTATAAAGGTAAAGGTTATGAAATTGAAGAAGCGACATCACGTCCAGTTTTTCTATACACGTATGATGGAATTGAAGTGACCGATAAAATTTATCCTGACGATAACGATCGCATCATCACACACGAAGTATCGATCAAGAACAGAGGAACAAAGCCTGGCTTACATTATAAAATAGCAGAAGGTAAAAGCATCATCGAATTACCAAATGGTTTATACGCGATTGATGATAAACAGTACTATGTGAAGATAGCAGGTGCAAAGCCTACCATTCGCGACATCAATGGGAAGAAAGAATTAATCATCGCGATTGATAGCTCCGTAAAATATTCCATCATCTGGTAGTTTATTCATTTAAGAATTCAGAATTATGAAAAATACATTCCATAAAATTTTCGCCTGCTGCACAATGGTCGCCATTGGTTTCAGTGCCTCTGCTCAAGTCAACCGAACTCCAACAGAGGAAGACTATTATAAAATTATTTCCGTTCCTGCACCAGAGGGTGTGTTGCTCGAAGTCGGTGGGGTTGCAACTCTTCCTGATGGTCGCGTTGCACTCTGCACTCGTAGAGGTGATGTTTGGGTAATTGAAAATGCAAACATGGAGAATGGCACATCTCCAGAATATACTTTATTCGCATCGGGCTTACATGAAGCATTAGGATTAGCATATCAAGACAACGCCCTCTTCGTTGCTCAACGTGGTGAGCTCACTAAGTTGATGGATAAGAATGGCGATGGCAAAGCTGATGTTTACGAAACAGTTTATGCGTGGCCATTGTCAGGTCATTATCACGAATATTCTTTCGGACCGAAGATCGCACCTGATGGAGGTTTCATGGTGACGGGTAACGTGGCGTTTGGTAATGAAGAATGGTGGCGCGGTGAAAGCCGTGTGCCGTGGAGAGGTTGGACGATGAAGATTCATCCTGATGGAACCATGGAACCGTGGGCAACAGGCATGCGCTCACCCTGCGGACTGGGCATGATTAACGGTGAATTTTTCTATACCGATAATCAGGGAGACTGGCAAGGTTCCGGTGGGGTTTTCCACGTAACAAAAGGAAGTTTCACAGGACACCCGGCAGGTTTGCGCTGGACGGGCGAACCAAAGTCTCCTGTAAAACTTACTTCTGAACAATTTCTTGCGAGAGTAGACGAACGCAAATTCAAACGTGATGGACAATATGTAAAGCCACAAAATATTTTGGATGAAAAAGATCCAAATTTCCTCTACGAAGTAAAGAAAGATTTTCCTGAATTGCGATTACCTGCTGTGTGGTTGCCACATGGTGTATTGGGAATTTCGAATTCAGAAATTATCAGCGATGAAACTGCTGGAAAGTTTGGACCTTTTGCCGGGCAAGTATTTGTTGGTGATCAAGGTCAAAGTAAAATCATGCGCGTGGTGATGGAGAAAGTGAAAGGAGAATTTCAAGGTGTGGCATTTGAATTTAGATCTGGATTTCAATCAGGCGTTTTGAGAATGAACTGGGCGCATGATGGTTCTATGTTCGTTGGACTCACCAATCGTGGTTGGGGTTCAGCAGGAACAGCAACTGCCGGCTTCCAACATTTAGTATGGACTGGTAAAGTACCGATGGAGATGAAAACGGTAAGCGCAATGCCTGATGGATTTGAAATTGAATTCACTCAGCCTGTTGATAAAAACACTGCGGAAGACTTATCATCTTACAATGGAAGAAGTTTCATTTATAAATATCATCCCGTCTATGGAAGTCCTCCGGTGAACGAAGAGAAGTTAAATATAAAAGGTGTAAAAGTTTCTGCCGATGGATTGAAGGTTCGTGTAGTGATCGACAATCTTCGTCAATATTATTTACATGAAATACTGGTGGCTGGTATTCGTTCGAAAGATGGATTACCTGTTCTTCACTCAACAGCATATTATACTTTGAATAATATTCCCGAGGGTGCAAAGTTGCCAGTAAATGAATTGACTATTAAACGTTCTTCTTCTACTGCTAAACCTGTTGCACCCAAGACTGCTACACCAAAAGTTGCTTCATCAACAAAAGCAATTACCTATGCAGAGATTGAACCTCTGCTCGTAAAGAATACTTGTACGGCTTGCCATCAAACTAGCAAGCGCCAAGTGGGACCCGCATTCACCGACATTGCAAAACGCAAATACAGTAATGAACGCATCATTCAATTAATTTATAACCCAGAACCAAAGAACTGGCCGGAACATGAAACACCAATGGCACCAATGCCACAAGTTCCAAAAGATGAAGCATTGAAAATTGCGAAGTGGATTAATTCGTTGAATGTTGTTGCTAAACAGGATGTTCCTTAATTAAAAGCTTGCAATTCATAAAATCAAAAAGAGGCTGTCGATATCGACAGCCTCTTTTGATTTACACCTTCTATACTAAACGTCTTTAATCTATTCTACTATACGATTCAACTTCCTCACCTTAAACTGCGCAAACGCTCTGGCTAAAATACCAACGACAAGCGGCATTAGGGCTAAGTTCAATTTCTGCGGAAGAAAGAACCACGTGCCTAGCAACAAGGCAGTAATTATTGAAACCACTAAAAAATAGTTTGTTAACCATTTCGGATTTTTGATAAAGGCAAAGACAGTAATAAGATGCGTTGGCAATGCCCAAAGTAAATTCATGTTGCGTGCGGCTGCTCTGTGATCGGTGAGCATCCACAAACAAAAAAGTAATAATCCTGCCAGGCCCAGTATTCCAAATACGATTACATCGAACCATGTTGAGGTTTTGTTTCGCTTTACATCCCACACGCTTAATACAATGCAAATGACTGCGAATGCGGAAAATATATAGAGTGGATGAGGCGGCCCAGTTACGATCTCCTTTCGCGATTCGTAGACTGAAATTTTTTCTTTTACTAATGATACAGTACCCGTTGCGTTTTTAATAGAAGCATGATCAAATCCTGATTCAACATAATCCGGAAGAAACATATATTCATATGGGCTTGCTTTTTTATCCATAGGTAATCCGAGACAAACATCAATACCTAAATCGCCCCAGGGTTGTTGTCTTAAATAAATATCGGTTAGGTCGCGGATGCTGTAATTCGTTTTGATGTATGAACCATCAAATTGTACTGAGTCGCCTAACGCTGCTTCAACAACCGCAGGAATTTTGGTAGCGCAGTTATCATAAAAATAATCGTAGTAGTAATTCATGTTTTCTGGCAAAGCATTCCAGGTGAGGTAATCAAATACTTTCTGAGTTTGCGCTGGTGTTAAGTTCAGCACTTGTTCATGAACGTAGCGATTGTAAGAAATGTAATAATCACGGTAGCGAGTATAATCCCCAATGCCAAGTTTGTAAAGAGAATGCCCTCGGGCAAAGTTTAAATAGAAGTTAGGTTGATTGAAATCAAAGACACCATAATTATAAAAATCATCAATTCCGTTTGCAGGATCATGTACTCGAAATCCACTATGGCCAAAGGCAGAATACAATTCACCCTGAAAGGGGCCGAAAGTAATGACAGAGACAGTCGCTTGTTCAGTAAGCTTTTGTGCCTGAGCAAAACAAGGTAACAACAGAAAAATAAAGACGATGTATTTTTTCATTTCGATCTACATAAACGTTCGAAAGATAGAAACAAAGAATAACGGATCAGATAATTTAAGACGTTATCTTGCGCACATCATGAGCATTTTAAAAGACGGAATAAACCTCGCTTCTAAACTGACGGCAAAACGTGCCGTCAATGCTGCATCGATATTGTATAGTTACCATCGCTCGCGTTTTACAGGAAATGCAAACATCAAAGGTTTACCAATTAGTATTTCTTTCGAGCCTACTACCTCTTGCAATTTACGTTGCCCAGAATGCCCGAGTGGATTGCGTTCGTTTACGCGACCAACTGGCATGCTCGATCAGAAGTTGTTTTGTAACGTGATCGATCAGTTGGCACCAACCTTAAATTACCTGACATTTTATTTTCAAGGTGAACCATATCTTCACCCTCAGTTTTTAGAGATGGCTGCGTATGCTTCTCAAAAAGGAATCTATACAGCAACATCTACCAACGCCCATTATCTAAAAGATGAATCGGCCAAAGCCACCATTGAATCGAATCTCGATAGACTAATTATTTCGATTGATGGCACTACTCAAGACACGTATCAATCGTATCGCGTTGGGGGTTCATTAGAAAAAGTAATGGAGGGCGCTGAAAATATTATTCGCTGGAAGAAAAAATTAAAATCAAAAACACCACATACTATTTTTCAATTTCTGGTAGTGAAGCCAAACGAACATCAGATACCCGAAGTGTATCAATGGGCAAAACGATTGGGTGTTGATGAAGTAAGATTAAAGACTGCACAGATTTACGATTATAAAAACGGTTCAGCTTTAATTCCTACCATCGACAAATATTCCCGATACAAAAAACAAAATGATGGCACATTCGAAATTAAAAACGCATTAGATAATCATTGCTGGAAAATGTGGCACAGTTGTGTAATCACATGGGATGGGAAAGTAGTGCCTTGTTGTTTCGACAAAGATGCACACTACGTATTAGGTGATTTAAATCATCAGACGTTTGAAGACATCTGGAATGGTGATAAGTACAACGAGTTCAGAGCTTCGTTGCTTCGGTCAAGAAGTGAAATAGAAATCTGTAAGAATTGTACAGAAGGAACTAAGGTATTTGCTTGAGAATTGTCGTCAACGAAAATTGATCATTAACCTTTAGTCACTTGATGCTTGGCGTTGATCTGCTTTTCGATTTTATCAAAATCAATAGCTCCGCATTTTCCACAACCAGTTGAGCAAGCTGCTTTTGCTTGAAAGCTCTTATATATTAATCGCCCTACGTAGGCCAAGGCCCCCAAAAACAATATGCCGATAATGATTTGCTGTAGCATGATGCAAAAGTATGGATTCGATTTTATTAACGCTGTCTCTTTTAAAATAATTTCATCTGTTACTATCTTCTTCTGTTCGTCAGCGAACAGATCAGCTCAGTTACGAACATCCGGTGAAATTAAAACTGTACTGAGGGCATCCATTTCAACTATCTGCAATTGGCATTCATCTTGGAACACAGAATTGTTCTAATCCCGATTTCATGCTTACAAATTATCTCAAAACCGCTTTCCGAAACCTTACTCGCCAGCGTAACAGTGCATTCTTCAATATTGGAGGTTTAACTCTGGCAATCAGTAGCAGCATTATTTTATTCTTGTTGATCTCACACACGTTGAGCTTCGATACCTTTCACTCAAAGTTCGATCGCATTTATAGGGTAGTGACTCAATCACAAGGAAACGAAGAAATGTTTTACACTCCCGGAGTTCCAAATCCGCTACCCGTTGCTCTTAAGAATGATTTTCCGGAAGTCGAACAAGTTGTTTTTACTAGTTACCAAGATGATGGACAAGTATCGATACCACAACGTGAGGGTGATGCAAAAAAATATCAAGAGGAACGCGGAATCGTTTATACCGAAGCTACATTCTTCACCACATTCGACAGAGCTGTTCTTTCAGGTGATGCACTGAAAGGATTGGATGAACCCAATGAAGCAATTGTTTCCCGAACACTCGCGAATAAATATTTCGGTAAAGAAGATGTTGTTGGCGAAGTTTTGAATTTTGACAATAGAGATTATAAAGTTTCTGCTGTAGTAGAAGATGCTCCCAACAATACCGATTTTCCGTTTTCTCTTTTTCTTTCTTATGAAACCATTCGGAAAGAATCAGAAGAACGCGGGTGGGGAGGAATTTCCAGCAACAATCAATGTTACTTTTTATTAAAAGAAGGAGCTGATATTGGGCAGTTGGAAAAACGAATGGTGGCCTTTACAGATAAATACATCGGTAAAGATAATTATGATAAAGAACTCTTTAACATTCAACCGCTAAGCGATCTGCATTTCAATGATCGTTACTATGCGTATTCAGATAGTAGCATGAGTCAAACAACCATTACAGCTATTTTCTTTATTGGCCTCTTTTTAATTTTAGCAGGATGCATCAATTTCATTAACCTCTCAACGGCCGAGGCAATCAAACGATCGAAAGAAGTAGGCATTCGCAAATCATTAGGCAGCACGCGTGGTCAACTGATGGGACAATTTTTAGGAGAGACTGCCCTCCTTACCCTTATCTCCATAATATTCTCCATTGGTGTAGCTCAACTAGCAATCGGTTACTTGAATACGTTTATGGAAATTGATCTTTCGTTGGATCTATTGCACGATACTTCTCTTGTTCTTTTTCTGCTTACTCTGTTTATCAGCGTTTCCGTATTGGCAGGAATTTATCCAGCCTTTATCATGTCGGGGTATACACCTGCGTTGGTGATGAAGAACGAAACATCAAACAAATCTTCATTCGGATATTTTATGCGTAAAGGACTTGTGGTGTTTCAATTTTCCATTTCACAATTGTTGATCATCGGTACCATTGTTATTATCACACAGACTAATTTTCTTCGAACACAAGAGCTTGGTTTTAGACAGGATGCCATTATCACAATACCTGTTCCAGAGCAAGAATTACCGACCACAGATTCTACAGGACATTCCAGTAAGATTCGCACTTTAAAAAATGAAATTTCCAGATTGGGTGGTGTAGAACTTGTAAGTCTTTGCAATGCCGCCCCTTCATCTGGACATGTTAGTGGAACTGGTTTTATTTTAGAGGGCGAACGTGATGAACAACGAAAAGACACGCAAGTAAAAACGGTTGATGGTAATTACATCGATCTCTTTCAGCTAAAATTACTTGCTGGCGAACGTTTAGTTGATCTTGATACCGCAACCGGATATGTTGTTAACAGACAATTTGCGAAGATAGCTGGCTTCACTAATCCGTCCGAAATTATTGGAAAACGAATTCGTGTTTGGCGCAAGCTTTATCCCGTTGTTGGTGTTGTGGAAGATTTTCACACTACTTCGCTTCACGATAAAATTGAGCCGACTGTTTTGGTCAATCGCATTGTGAATTTTAGCACGATGGCCGTACGCATCAATCCTAAAAATTTACAATCGAGCATTAAAGACATTCAAAAGCAATGGGAACTTACCTATCCGAAATATATTTTCAGTTACGAATTCTTAGATGAAAACATCAAACAGTTTTACGAAAGAGAAGAGAAGATGTCAGTTCTGTTAACGGTGTTCACATCCATCTCTATTCTTATTGGCTGTATCGGATTATTTGGTCTTGCTACTTTTGTTGCCAATCAAAAGACAAAAGAGATTGGTGTTCGGAAAGTCTTAGGCGCTTCTGTTTCGAGTATTGTAATGATGTTCTCTAAAGAATTTGTGTTGCTGATTTCTGTTGGGTTTGTAATCGCAGCGCCCATATCATGGCTTGTGATGAGCAATTACCTTAGCGATTTTGAATATAGAATTGAATTGGGTCCTGGCATTTTCCTTATTGGCTTTTCACTTACTTTGTTGATTGCTGTATTCACCGTTGGATATCGTTCATTTAAAGCAGCCGTTATCAATCCTGTAAAAGCTTTACGATACGAATAAAGTTAACCCCCACTTTTTCAAAACAAAAAACCTGAGTTGAAATGAATTTCAAACTCAGGGTTTCTATTTTACTCATTCTAAATCGTTTTGAGTTTTTCCTTCTTCAGTTTTCGTTGCAGCGTCCAGAACCAGCGGCCGTAGCCCACCAGAATTTCTTCGCCTGCTTCGATATCACGCTTGGCATCAATAAAACATTTTTTTCCTTCGCTAATGCTTTCGCTGTTGTTACGTAACCCTTCTAATTTTATCAATCCATTAGCATCATTTGCATAGCGCGCTAAAGCCTTCATGGCTGACTTCGCATTGATCACTGTATTTCGATTGATGTACATGAGATAGGCGTTGTGCCCATCTTCATCTTTCACTTCCCGCCAAGGCTGGATCTTCCCTTTGTACTCTACAATGCGCGTACCTTTCTCAATTTTCTTTTTGGTGAACAGGCCGTTCCCTGCTCCAGGTAATTTTGATTTTTTGATGATGAGTTGCTTTTCGAGGAAGGGCATAAACTAAAAAAAAATCAGATTCTGAATGTACAGCCTGCAAGTATGCTTATTTTTTTAAAAATAAATAATCTTACTGTCTGTCAATTGTAAAGGCTGTGAAGATTATTTAGAACATACCTATCTTCCTTTCATTGTGTATTGTCAATAAAAAAACAAGAGCAACCGTGTGGCTGCTCTTGTTAATTGAAGCATTTTGATTAACCAAAATTCGGTTATTTACTTCGTTAGTTATTATTTATAGTAACCGTTCTTCCCTCTGTTGCTGCGTCAATGGTCAAAGTAATATCATACGATCCAGCAGTAATGACGTGAAAATTATGAAACTCACTATTTACTGGAGCAGCGTGTGCATCAATCACTTTCCCATCTGTAATCGTTGAGCCGCTAACAGCAGCGCCATCAGAGGCAATTAGTAAGCCACCCCAGGTTGCATCTTGCAAGAAAATAAATTCTTTGTCTTGAATAAGGCTCACATTATCCCATGTCCAAGTGTAAACATTACCAGCTTTCGTTGGCTTTTTAAGTTCGTATCCGCCTGTTCCATTTCCGTCAAAAGTACCATTTGCAGTCGCATCACCAATTATTCCAATATTATAGTCGGTATAATTAACCAGAACATCTCCGGTCTTTGTAAGTGTTTCTTTCCATATGCCAACTCCACCGGTTGTACTTTCGGTATAGGTAAAATTAACTGTATAATATCCTGCGTGAAAGCTTGGAATGTTATCATTGAAAAATCCAATATCAGCTAATTGAGCGGCCCAAGTATCACCATAACTAACAACTCCTAAGAATGAAAAAGTAGAAATCGTTGCATCTGTGTAGGAGTGCCAGCCATCATTAAATCTGTATTTATATCCGTACCCTGTTTTCATCTGAATATTGGTTGCTTCAAAAACGGTCTTCTCTTTTGAAACTGATTTTAATGGCAAAACCGTTCCGGCACTCCATTCCAATGGAACAATCGCATCGCCAATCATTTGTCCTTTCACTTTTGTAATCACAAAAGTCTTGGCATTCATATCGGCAAATACATAGTACAAACCTTCATCTGCAACCGCTATTGCAGCACCACCTTCAACAAGCGTTCCGGTGATAACATTGTCATTTACAGAAAAACCTTCATCTGCACCATTGACGATTGTTGCATCCGCAGATCCATAAATTTTTCCAACTTCCGATATTACTTGGACAAACTGAATTTTTCCGTTAGCTCCGATGTACATGAACTTACCATAAACTCCTGCTTTGTCAGCCGGACCTTTTGTTGGATCTAATGTAGCCAGCGTCATTTTTGCACTTGGTTCTGTAGGCGTTTCGGCAAGTGCGTTTTCACCGAAAACAAACAAACCATCTAGCTTGGGTAAAAGTATTGTTGGTCCGTCATCGTCACCACCGCAGGAAAGGAAAAATACTGAAGCGAAGAGCAGCAGCATTAATTGTGTTAGCATTAACTTTTTCATAGAAATCGATTTTAGTTGTTTAATTATTTAGTTGATTTTGTTAGAGCTACTGTTAAAATTGATTGAGTAGTTCTTGAGCCTTGTCTACTTCAAGTGATGTGAGGTGTTGAAAAATTTTCTTTAGTGTTTCTGTTGCTTCCACGTTGCCCTTGTGTTCCAATTTCTTGAGGTAGTAATCGTGAATTAATTCAAGCTCTTCTTTTCCATAGGAGACTCCAGTGAACTCCTGGATGATTTCCAGGCACTCGTACTCGTTTTCTAGTGTTGGTTCAATTACTGTACCTTCTCCGAAATCATTCCACGTAACGAGTTGAAGGTATTTTGCTTTTCCTGTTTGCGCCTTCGCCAATGTATTGCGTAGTGTCTCCCCAGCGTTGTAATCAACATATCCATAACTGCTGCCAGTTCCTCCTTCAACATAGTAATCATGAAAGCGTGGATAAGCTGAACCCATTCGGTTTTCCAAACTAACCTTATTGTAAAAATTGGTTAGCTGACTCAACGACTCATTGAAATCAATCCAGGCAAATTCTCCGTTACCATTGCTTCCAACATATCCTCCATGATCCCAGAGCGGCAGAAATTTTGGCTTTGATGCTAAGCCACTAAAAATTTCAGTCCATTGGCTGGAGATCTTAAATTGCCGCGGACCAAAGGTCATCAGCAAGGGTATGTCATCGATAGTGATGTGCTCTTTCTTCGAGAAGTATTCTTCTTGCAAATACATCATGTCCTCTTGCGCTGCTTGAATGGCGGTCTTGCTGGTTTGATCTTCTACACTTTTTGCAACGTAGTCTTCATAGACGACTGCGAACTGAAGTCCAACATCATCCATCTGGTCAATGACGGCATTGGTGCCCGTAAGATTTACTTTGTAATCGTAAACATTGTGTGATCCATACCAATCAATCAAGATTCCATCAACGCCTGCATACTTCATAAGCAGTAAATGATATTCAATTACATCAGGATCTTTTGAATCATACGGGCCAATCAATGGATAATAATGCGATGCGATTTGTCGCTTGCCGTCTGCATCAATAATATCCGGGTTCTTGTTTGTCATCTTCCAATGACTTCCCCAATAACCTGATACCGGTTTACTTTGAAACCACGGCATGTAATGCATGTAGATTTTCATGGGATTCGTTTTGCTCACCGACTTAACTGAAGTCTCTTCAATACCTTCATCCGATGAGCAACTGCTCATAAAAAAAAAGGATAGTATGAATATTATCTGCGCCACACTTTTCATCTTCTCGTTGTTCATTTCAGTTTGCTATTGTCTGCGATCGTTCTTCGCCTTCCATCAATAACCAGTACTTGGAACCATGTTCGTATTGTTATCAACCTCTTGCAATGGAATTGGGTAGTAGTAATCTTTAGGCTGATAGATAATTTCTCCTTGTGTCTTCTTCTTCACATTGTATTTCAAAACTTCTTGCTCTACAATTCCCCATCGCACGATGTCATACCAGCGATGACCTTCTGCAAAAAGTTCTCTGAAACGCTCTTCACGAATAGCATCTCTGAGTTGTGTTCCTGTAACTGTATAATCAACAGCAGGCGTTGGTGTGTTTGTATTAAATCCATACGCTCTTCTCCGCACCTTATTCATGTACTCCGCAGCAGTTACATCGTTGTCCAAAGCATTCATCACTTCAGCATACATCAGGTATACATCCGCAAGACGCATCATGTGATAGTTGATTCCGCTATTGCTATTGGTTGTATAGACACAATAATCTTTCGGAACATATTTTCTGAAACTATGGCCTGTGAAATTGAATACACTTACTCCGGCCGGCTTCATTTTTCCCTCAACGTCTGCTGCTGAATCCGTAGGTGCATACGTACAGATTTTCAATCGAGGGTCAGTTCCGAATCTTTCTATGTTAACACCGTGAGGCGTGCAGTTACTCCAGCCTCTTCCGGGAGGCGCTAACACAAGGGCAATACCAGAACCCAATCCATTCTCCCAAATATTTTGTTGCATATCAACCGTGTAGTTGATTTCCCAAAGCGATTCTTCGCTGAATTCATTCTTACCTTGAAAAAGATTATCGTATTGGCTGAAGGGTACTAATGAATACTTTCCATTCGCCAGAATTTCATCGAAGTACGTTTTCGATTCTGCATACTTCTCCATGTACAGATACACCTGACCCAAATAACCTTTAACAGCAATCTTTGAAACCCGTGCAATGTTATTAGCATCCCATGATTCTGGAAGTGCTGCTTCTGCTTTTTCAAAATCCGAAATAATTTGTTTGTAAACTTTTCCAACAGATGATCGGGGTATCATCAATTCAGAATTTGTTTCTGCCACTTTCAAAATAATCGGCACCGCTAATGCTGCGCTATCCACTGCGAATGGAGCCTCTCCCCACAACCTTACCATGTGGAAGTACGCAAAGCCTCGTAAGAAATGCGCTTGCGCAACAATCTTATCAAGTTCAGCTTGTTCACTTGCTGTTGGGCTGTAGTGTGCTGTAAATTTCGGTGCGCCTTCTAGTATATCATTTGCTCTGGCAACGATTCGATAAAACCCTCTCCATGCGATATACACATTGCCATCTGTTGACGTTACTTCATTTCTGTTTTGCGCATTCCAATAGTCTGATTCATGAGGTAATGCGAGTAATGTCTGCACATAAAATGTTTGTCCAAAAAGATCTAAGTTCTTAACGGCATCATACGTACTATTCAACGATAGTTCGAAATTGGAGACCTTCGAATAAAAGTTATCTGCACTTAATTCGTTGGGATTGGTAATGTCAAGAAAATCATCGCAGCTATAAAGCAATCCTGCCACGAAAGTAAATGCTACAAAAAGCTTTGTTGTTTTCATTGAACTTACTTTTATGATTTTAAAATTGAATTTCAAGGCCGGCAGAGAATGATCGCACTTGTGGGTATCGGCCATAGTCAACGCCACGGCCTGTATTTGAGCCCGCTATTTCCGGATCAATTCCCGAGTATTTTGTAATGGTGAGCAAATTATTTGCATTGACATAAACACGAAGACGCTGAATACTCAACCGTTCCAATTGTGCCTTAGGCATTGTAAAACCGATCTGTACATTTCTGAGTTTGAGGTAAGAACCATTCTCAATAAAATAATCAGACGAGCGTCCAAAGTTTCCGTTGGGATCGCTCGCTATGTTTCGCGGATTGTTGGTGTGATGTTCCGGTGTCCAGGCTTCATAAATATCAGTGGTGGTGTTGCTGTCGCCAAAGAAATTACGACTGTATGCTTTGCTCGCATTAAAAACATCAACACCTTGAATTCCTTGAAACTGTAAAGACAAATCAATCAAACTATTGTACGATGTGGTTGCATTGATTGCGTACGTCATCTTAGGCCAAGGATTACCGATGATTGTACGATCGTACTCCGCTGTCACTTGGCCATCGGGCACACCATCAGGGCCACTGATATCTTTGTACATTAAATCGCCCGCTGCCGTACCTGCCTCTTGATACAACCCATCAGGCGCCCAGGTATTGATGGCATAAACATCCCCTGGTGAATTGAGAATTTGTTGAACTTCATAGCCATAAAAACTGGAGATTGGCTTACCTTCCTGTGTGCGGGTCATGCCACCAATTTGTCCGCCTCCATTTCCTCCCGTTATGTAGCCGCCCTCTTTCAGTTTGATCATTTCATTTTTCATGAAAGAAGTATTGCCTCCGAGCGTGATGAAAAATTTATCTATTGCGGTAGTGTAACTGAAATCGATATCAACACCAGAGTTGCGCATTGTACCAACGTTCTTCTTCGGACTCACCGGGTCGAAATTGTGTGTTGCAATACCAACAGAAGAAGGGATCGGATATTCATAAAGTAATTGATGCGTATCCTTAAGATAAAAATCAACACTCAGGCTAACCTTATCCTTAAAGGCTTTAACATCAAGAGCAATGTTATTCATTCCCACTTCTTCCCATTGCACCTCCGTGTTGGGATATTTGCTAATGTAAAAACCCGATGCTTTTTGAGATCCGTCTTGATTAAAAGAATAGGTTGAAAATTGTGATGTGTATGTTTTCAGATATATCCAACTAGGAATGTTATCCGATCCAAGCTTACCTGTGCTTGCTCGCAATTTGAGGTTAGTTATGAACGGAACACTTTGGAAAAATCGCTCTTGCGAAATTCTCCATCCGGCTGAGAACGATGGAAATACACCATACAGATTTGAAGGACCAAACTTAGAGGCAGACGCATCTCTACGAATATTTGCTTCAAACAAATACCGTTCATCGTAATTGTAGTTTAGTCTTCCGAACTGGGAGAGTATTCGGTTTAAATCTTTATTGTAAGGATCGGTACTGGTGTAGGGACCTGTGCCAAGATTAAAGCTCCACGCAACATCAATGGGAAAGTTTGTACGACCTGTGTTGAAATGTGTCGTCTCAAATTGATACGCTTCAATACCACCCATAATTTTGAAATTATGTTTGTGAATATTTTTCTCGAAAGTTGCTACAACATTGCCTGTAATCGTCTCGTCATCAGCCGAACTATACACAAGTGAAGCGATTGGATTTGCGAACGATCCGTAACT
Organism: Chryseolinea sp.; assembly: GCA_046595655.1. GTDB lineage: Bacteria > Bacteroidota > Bacteroidia > Cytophagales > Cyclobacteriaceae > Chryseolinea. Next base: position 110,074 of record JBKJOF010000112.1, read on the forward strand.
AAAGGCTTCATTGAATTTTTCGCCAAGAAAAGTAGTATAGTTGTAGCCCACCGTACCTCTGATGGTAAGCCCGGATAATGGTTTCGCTTCCAGGTAAACACTTCCATTCAGGCGATTGTACGTACGTATTTCATGTTGCTGATATTGTGTGGCTACAGGATTAGGTCCTTGAAAATATACAGGTGCCGTTCCCCAACCTCCATACGGATTGTTTTCATCGTAAATTGGCATGATCGGAATGGAGCGATATGGAATTCCTCCAGAATAATTTTCATTATTGTTACCTATTGGATTTTCTTTTACTTTCGAAAGCAGCACACTTTCACCAAGTTTCAACCACTTGGTAAGTTTAAAATCTGAATTAAAACGAAGACTATACCGCTTGTAGCTGTTATCAATCAAAATACCTTGCTCCTTATCATTGCCAAACGACAAAAAGAAATTAGAACGATCATCACCTTTAGACACTGAAAGATTATACGATTGAACGACTCCGCTTCCGTTGTAAAATGCATCAAGCCAGTTAGTGTCGTTTGTATAATCATCCCATGATGGCTCTGGATTTTGCTGTGCATTGATTCTACCTTCTTTTTTATATTTAACAAAATCGGCACTATTCAGAAGAGTAGGAAGATTAATCGGATCGCGTTTACCTATAGACGATTTGAAATTAACAGTCAACGATCCCTTACCTCGTTTAGTGGTTACCAGAATAACTCCGTGTGCTGCGCGTGCACCATAGATAGCCGATGCTGATGCGTCCTTCAGCACCTCCATTGTTTCCACATCGTTGGCATCGAAGTGATTGCCGGGATCTAATATAACTCCGTCAACGATCCAAAGCGGTTGCGTATCGCCAATAGAACCAGCGCCTCGAATATGAATTGTTGGGCTTGTCCCAGGAGCACCACCGTTACGTGTTACCGTTACACCCGCAACCATGCCCTGTAAAGCATTGTCAAGTCGCGTTTGTGTTTTGTTTAATATGTCAGCAACGTTTACCTTAGCTACTGCGCCAGAAATATTTGAACGCTTCTGCTCTCCATATCCAACCACAATAACTTCTTCTAAAGAACTAATATCTTCCTTTAGAGAAACATTAAGAACAGCCCTCGATCCTACATAGATTTCTTGTTTGGCGTATCCGATAGAACTAAAAACTAATATTGTTGAGTCCGACACCTGCAGTTGAAACTTCCCTTCCGAATCACTTAATGCTCCAATGGTTGTTCTCTTCTTATAAATACTTACACCAGGTATAGGTTCATTGGTATCAGATGCAGTTATCTGTCCTGAGATCAGACGTTCCTGGGCATAGATTTCATGACAAGTGAACACATTTGCCATCAATGTCAATGAACAGAGTAATAGTAACGGTCTTATCATTTTCATTATTTTTTTAGTTGATCTCATAAAAGCGAATAGCCGCCCCACCACCTGTTGCTAATTTTATCTTCAATACAGAATTCGAATTCACCTCTTCACTTTTTATTTCAATTGGAAGTGGATTGGTGATTACGTCTGCATCTTTCCCATCCTGATAAATCTCTGCTATGTATTTTTTCTCTGGCGACAAGAAATTTAAATTGACCTCAACTGTTCTTGCCTCTTCGTTAGTTATACTTCCTACATACCAATCATTACTGTTTCGGTCTTTGCGTGCTATGGTAACATACTTACCAATTTGAGCATCGATTACTTTGGTTGTTTCCCAATCCGTTGAAACATCTTCAATAAATTTGAATGCAGGATTTCCTTCATAGTTCTTCGGAAGATCAGCCGCCATGTGCATGGGGCTATAGATGACAACATACAAAGCCAGTTGCTTGGCAAGCGTTGTATGCACACGGAACGTGCCTGTCGTTTTGAATTGAATATCGAATATGCCTGGAGTAAAATCCATCGGGCCGCCTAGGCATCTGGTAAAAGGAATTATGGTTGTATGCTCCGGTGGGTTGCCTGTACTCCATGCTTCATATTCCATTCCACGTGCCCCTTCTCGTGTCATCATGTTTGGATAGGTTCTGCGAAGACCTGTGTCTTTAATGGGTTCATGGACATCGAGCATTACATGATAACGAGCAGCCGTTTCTAAAACCTTTTGATAATGGCGAACCATGAATTGTCCCTGATGATGTTCACCTGCTGGCAATCGATTTACATATCCGGTTTTAAGACGGTGGATTCCATATTTTTCACACAACTTAAATGCATCTTCCATTTGGCTCTCATAGTTGGCCACATTACCACCGGTTTCGTGATGAGCGATCAACCCGATATTTTTCTCTTTGGCATAACGGCTTATTTCAGCGATGTCATAATCTGAATATGGTTTTATAAAATTGAAATTTCCAGATACAGTCCAGTCACCTTCCCATCCTTCATTCCATCCTTCTGCCAACACAGCGGAGAGATGATGCTTACTGGCAAAATCAATCAACTCTTTCATGTTTTCAGTAGTGGCTCCGTGCTTAGGGCCACCTTCCCAGGTCTGCGTTTTAATGTGCATACCCCACCATATCCCATTGTACTTTCCAGGTTGGATCCATGATACATCACCGAGCCAATTCGGCTCATTTAAATTGAGGATCAGATACGAGGTAATCAGATCACCAGGCTTATCTGCAATTTGAATTGTACGCCATGGTGTTTTCATCGGAGCGGAAGTCACAACGCGATCCCCATTTGTCCATGGAACAAGATCACACTTCAGTGTTTTATTACCTTGATTGAAAAGAGTCATTGAAGCATAGTCCACCAAAGCAGCTTCATGAAAACTTAAATACAAACCGTTACTTTCTAAAGTTAATGGTGTATGCATCTTCTCCTTCAGTTCACTTACCTTGTTTTTATGGAAGAGACATTCAGAATCCATGTCCTCACTATAGGCAGGTATCCACCATGCATCAAGATCTTGCGTTAGGGCAAATTCTGTGAGTTCGTCCATGATCACAAAATCTTTTAGGTTAGGTTGTTGAGGAATTTCGTATCGAAAGCCAACGCCATCATTATACACTCTGAATTCAACTAGCATCTTGCGCTTCAATGCTGATTGTTCTTCCAGCACAATCACAAGACTGTTATATTGATTCCGTATATTTTTTACTTCACCCCATGGTTGCGTCCACGTTTCATCGAAAGAAGATTGCTTTGCGGAAATGATTTTAAAGTCCTTTGACAATGCCGGCTGATCCTTCAGAACAAAACCCAATTTTGAGTCAGTCAGAATAATTTCATCGTTGCGTTTAACGCTATAAAAAGGAACTCCATCT
>JBKJOF010000028.1:0-3344 GCA_046595655.1 Chryseolinea sp.
GTCCGTACCACTCAAAAGAAGACAATGGTATGAAGGCCTATTCTCAAATATTAAAAATATAAACCTGCCACTAAGTCTTACGGGTTAGTTCAGAATAGCTCTATTGCAAAATCTCGGATTAACTACAGTGATAAAGGACGGACGCGTATAAAGGTAACTGCGAAATCTAAAGGCCATGCACGGAAAGAGGAAACTATTGAAACATCCCTTATTCTGGACGTTTATGATTTCATCGTTAGTTCTAAAATGTATGTTGAAGGCGTTATTGTAGATTAGCAACTACTGTTAATAAAAGCTAAACGCAGGTTAGGGGCGCAGTAGATGAGTAGATTTTAATGCCTAATTTAAATTTGAAACGAGGACAGTGAAGCACTTTCTAAACTCGCAAAGGCATTCAGCTTAAAGCTCGCATCAGCATTAAAAATCATAAACAGCTGCAGGCAGCTTATTGTCCTATCTTTCGCTCCAACTCTTGTAATCTCTTATTGATGTCAGGTAATGATTTGAAGACTCCATAGGTTCTAAAGAATTCTTTTACATCAAAGGCCGGAGCACCTAAAAGTTTGTCGCCTTCTTTTGTTGATTTTAAAATGCCGGCTTGTGCACCGATACTGGTATTATTAGCAATTACAATATGACCCGAAATACCAACTTGTCCACCAATGATGCAACTCTCACCAATTTGTGAAGAACCTGAAATTCCGGTTTGCGCAGCAATGACCGTGTTCTTTCCGATTTCAACATTGTGTGCCACCTGAATAAGGTTGTCGAGCTTTACACCTTTGCGAATAGTGGTAGCGTCTCCAAACATGGTGGCGCAATCAATAACGGTGTTGCCGCCAATCGTTACGTTGTCTTCAATAATAACATGACCGAGTTGAGGAATGGTTTTGTAAGAGCCGTCCCCTTGTGGGGCAAAACCAAAACCATCACTTCCGATTACGGTGCCTGAATGAATTACACAATTTTCTCCGATGCGTGTTCCTGCATAAATTTTTACGCCAGGATGAATAATGGAATCTTTTCCGATGGATACATCATCGCCAATGTAAGCTTGAGGGTAGATTTTTACATTGTCACCAATCGTCACATTGTTACCAATATAAGAGAAAGCACCGCGATAGATATTTTCTCCTTCAGTTGATTTCTCTCCGATAAAACTTGGTTGTTCGATACCCGACTTTTGGAATGAAATCATCTTGTGATATTCCTCCAGCAACCGCGTGAAACTGATGTAAGCATCGTCTACTAAAATCAGAGATGATTCAATCTCTTTCTTTGCAACGAAATCTTTATTAACGATAACGGCCGTGGCCTGAGTGGTGTAAATGTATTGCTCGTATTTGGGGTTCGACAGAAATGCAATCTGTCCGCGTTTGGCATCCTGAATTTTAGCCAACATGTTTATCTTCTCTTCTCCATTTCCCTTCACTTCCCCACCCAACAAGAGCGCAATCTGATTTACTGTAAATTCCATTCCTTGGTTTTTATGGGTTGGTAGTTGATCGTTAGTGATGTTGATAATTTAAGCCGTTGATTTTTGCGATACTGATTCTAGTTTAATCTGGTTCAGCGATCACATCCAATTCTCAAATACCCTCAACTAACAACTCTTCCCCGGTCAAAGCAAAGATACATTTTTAGGCCAGCAGAGATAATTTTTTTTTACGATTTTGCTGATGGCTTTAATCGATGGAAGGTCGGAAGCTTGAGCGATGTCGAGGAGCTCGCCACTGCGCATCAAAATATTAATTTGGTGGCCTTCCGCGTAAGCTTCATTGCTCACGGTGCCGTGCGAGAATAGGTAAGGTGTTTCGGAACGCAGTGTTCCATAGTTTTTGATTACTTCACGATGAATATTTTCTGCAACACTTTTTTTAATGGGTTCGGTGCTGAGCATTATTTTAAAAAGATTACGATCAAGCAACATTTTAGAAAGCAAAGAAAGAATTCGATCGTTGTGACTTTGCCAATATTTAAGCGCTCCCCACACATCGTTGTCATCCAATTGGCCGAAGGCTTGAAGTAAGTTGTTGTTATTATTGAAATGATTGGGTGTGATTTCTTCTTTTAGAAAAAGCATCAGCGAATCAGTGGCGGGTAGGGACTCACCTGCGCGAACCAATGCTTGAGCTCTGCGAATGGTATTCACCAACATACGCTCTGCACTTACTGTAGTTTTGTGGAGATAAACTTGCCAATACATAAGTCTGCGTGCATGAAGAAAATTTTCAATGCTATAAATTCCTTTTTCTTCTACGACCAATTCATCGTTGTGAACGTTAAGCATAGCAATGATTCGATCTACACCCACCGTACCTTCCTGCACACCTGTAAAAAAACAATCGCGCTTCAAATAATCAAGCCGATCAATATCCAGTTGACTGGATACAAGGGAATGAAAAAACTTTCGCTTATAAACGTTTCTAAAAATTTTAATGGAAAGATCAAGGCCTCCAGTGAATATTTGGTTGAAATGCTCCATGAACTTGAACGACATGCTTTCGTGAGAAATGTCATGCAGAAAAGAATCTTCAAGTGCATGAGAAAATGGACCGTGCCCCATATCGTGAAGCAGCACGGCTAGTTGAGAAGCTTCGTATTCTTCGTTTGAAATTTCAACGCCTTTCAATCGGAGATTATCCAGTACTTGTCCCATTAAGTGCATGGCGCCAAGCGCATGTTGAAAACGCGTGTGCATGGCGCCCGGATAAATATAATCTGTTAGACCAAGTTGCTTAATGTGACGGAGGCGCTGAAAATAAGGATGCGATATAATATCGAAGATAAGTTCACCCGGAATGTTGATGAATCCGTAAACTGGGTCGTTGATGATCTTTTTCTTATTCAAAATGGTTGTTCGTTGATGGTTGATTGTTGTTCGGAGTCTGCTAATTTGTTATGCTTTTGACGATCAACGAATAACCATCAACCATTAACTATTCGTATTTAGGAGTAACTTGTAAAAAAATTACCTATGCAAAGATATAGCATTTTGTGGGCGGATGATGAGATCGATTTGTTGAAGCCACATATTATTTTTTTAGAACAGCGCGGGTATGATATCACTCCGGTAAACAATGGATCGGATGCTGTGGAGATGAGTGCCGACAAAAACTTTGATATTATTTTTTTAGACGAAAATATGCCGGGTATGTCGGGGTTGGAAGCGCTCACTCAGATTAAGGCAAACAATCCGAACCTGCCGGTAGTGATGATCACCAAGAATGAAGAGGAACACATTATGGAGGAGGCGATAGGACCGAAGATTGCCGACTACCTCACCAAGCCTTTGAACCCCAGCCAGATTTTATTGTCGGTAAAAAAGATTTTGGATAATAAGC
>JBKJOF010000022.1:0-33764 GCA_046595655.1 Chryseolinea sp.
TCAACTCCACCTTCTGTATGAAAATCCATGGCAGGAATACTATCACCGTTTCTATTAATCAGCCTTACCTCTTTTAATCGAGTCACATCATCGCCAGGTTCGTTTAGAGAATCCCATTTCTTCATAGTATTAACATCTGAACCAGAACTTAGATATTCATTGATCACGGCAGAGGGACTTCCTGAACTCTTCATTTTTCCATTCTGCATATATACTACCCTTGTGCAAAGCGAGGTGATGGCCGTCATGCTGTGACTTACAAATATTACCGTCTTTCCAGCAGTTTCGCTCACATCCTTCATCTTCCCGATGCATTTTTTCTGAAATTCTGCATCGCCTACTGCTAGTACTTCATCCACTATTAAAATATCAGGATCAAGGTGTGCTGCTACTGCAAATGCAAGTCGCACATACATACCACTGCTGTAGCGCTTTACAGGTGTGTCGATGTAGGCTTCCACTCCTGAGAAGTCTACGATTTCATCGAACTGTTTTTTTATCTCCCATTTGCGCATGCCCAGGATGGCGCCATTTAAAAATATATTTTCTCTTCCGGTAAGTTCAGGGTGAAAGCCCGTACCTACTTCAAGCAAACTCGCAACGCGTCCTTTTATTTTAATATTACCTGTAGTAGGTAACGTTGTGCGACTCAGTATTTTTAACAAGGTACTTTTACCGGCACCATTCCTTCCAATAATGCCCAACACTTCACCTTGCTTAATGTCAAACGAAACGTCTGTCAATGCCCACACATAATCGCTCTCACTTTTTTTGCTGCGATCATTTGCTGCACCAATTTTAAGATAGGGATCTTCTTTGCCACGTACGGTGTGCCACCACCGGTTCAGGTCATGGCTAAACGTACCCGTTCCAATTTTCCCCAAACGATATTGCTTGGAAACCCCTTCTACCCGTATCGCTACTTCACTCATTATTGTGTCTTTCTACTAAAGTCTAATGTCTCACTACTAACGTCTACACCGTATCCATAAAATTCTTCTCCACCCTATTAAACAGCATTGTACCAAAAACCAGCACGACCAACGTAAAGGCACAGCTATAAAGCAGGCTACCCGTAGTAAAAGTACCTTTGCCCAATAACGCATATCGAAACGCCTCCACCAAGGGTGTGAGTGGATTCAGTTCGATGAAAAAAGCATACTTCGAGTTCTTCAAAAATGAAAGTGGATAAGCAATGGGAGTGGCATACATCAGCAACTGAATACTGAAGGTTACCAACACCGAAAAATCGCGGTACTTGGTGGTGAGGGATGAAATGATAATACCCATCCCCAGCGTAATTGCAGCAAACACCACCATCAAGACGGGAAGAAAAAGCCAGTTAAACGAAATAACCATTGGGAATCCACGAAACGAAAACCAGATCATGACCACCAGTAGTAAGGAGAACTGAATACCAAACCGAATCAGGTTGGAGATTACAATCGAAATGGGTGAAACCATCCGAGGAAAATAAACTTTGCCAAAGATGCTAGCATTGGTAACGAACGTATTTGAGGTAGCGGTGAGTGCAGTAGAAAAATAGGTCCAGATGGTAATGCCCGTCATATAAAAAACAATAGGGTGCACACCATCGGTTGGGATGTTCGCGATACGACCAAATACGATCAGAAACATAATGGTTGTCAGAACCGGTTGAATTAAATACCATATAGGCCCAAGGATGGTTTGCTTATACTGCGCTACAAAATCACGCCTTACAAACAAGATCATTAAATCACGGTAACGCCAGATGTCAGCTAACTGAAGAGAAAACAGACCCTTCTTTCCAGTGATAATGAGATCCCAGTTTTCTTCTGTCTTATGATTGGATTCAGTCATTGTTTGGTTTGTTGAACCAGGGGGTTGAAGGATAGTGGTTTTTGGTTTGAGTGCTGGTCTCCAATTGCCGGTTGCCGGTTGCCAGTGCCCGATATTGTGAATGAATTCCGTTTAGAAAAGATAGATTCGAAATCAATGAAGTCTACTTTGTTGTTACTGGAAACTGGAAACGTTGAATCAATACATTACTCCTCATAATAACCACCATCATTCTTCTTCTTCTTCGATCCGTATCCATACGAGTAACCATAATGATACGAGTAATCCTGTCCGTAGCCGTAGCCAAAACCAGATTTGTAAATGTCGTTGAGAATAATACTGATGTTTTTGAGTTTGCCGGCACGGTAATATTCATCGATGCTGCGCACAAAATCCTTCGGAGAATAATTTTGACGAAGCACGAAGACCGTATGGTCTACATACTTCGAAATAACGAATGCATCAGTAACCAACGCCAAGGGTGGTGTGTCTATGATGATGTAATCAAATTCAGCGAGCGCCAATTGTATTAATTGTTCAAAACGTTCAGTCAACAATAATTCAGAAGGATTGGGTGGTATGGGGCCACCGCTCATTAAAAACAAATTTTCGATCTCCGTTTTTTGAATTACGTCTTTAAATTCGGAAATACCCGACAAGAATGTACTGAGTCCTGAATTGTTGTGGCACATAAAATCTCCATAGATTTTTGGTCTGCGCATGTCCGCTCCAATAATAAGGGTGCGCTTTCCAGATAATGCAAAGACGGTGGATAGATTTATTGTGGTGAACGTTTTACCTTCACCACTAATGGAACTACTCACCATGAATACCTGCTTGGTTTTATTACCCGTAAAGTAGTTAAGGTTGGAACGCATGGATCGGAACGACTCTGCCAGACCCGATTTTGGTTTTCCGGCAACCGCCAAATTTGTAGCAGAGGTATTGTGGCCCAACCCACCAAGAAATGGTATGGCCGACATTTTTTCAATGTCTTCTTTTGATTGTACTTTATTGTTGAACAATTCAAACAACACAAAGATGGCGAATGGAATAGCCAGACCTACCACGGCTGCGATGATGTAATTTTGTTCCGGCTTCGGTGAAATGGAACCTCCTTTCATCGCAGGATTGATCTGAATAATATCGGAGGTATTGGCCGCTTCTGAAATTTTTGCTTCAGATGATTTCTGCATCAAATACACATACATGTTTTCGAGCAGGGAATAGTTGCGTTGCACAGAAACCAGTTGTCGTTCTGACGCGGGTAATAGGTCTAGTTCTCGTTCAATAATGCTCAATTGCTTATTGATAAAATCCAATTTGATTTTATCCGTTGATCGCAACGTTTTCACGGATTCTGTGACATCCTTTTTTATTTCCTGTATCTTGTTAATGGTACTTCTGCGCCGTGTTTGCACCAATGGATTTCTCAAATGTTCTGGATCAACATCCAGTTTCATTTCCAATTGAAGCTGCTCTATACTTATCAGTAAACCTGAAAGAATTGGATCAACAATATCCAGTGATGACGGAAGCACAATCTGATTCATGCTTTCTTCGCCCTGCGCCAAATAATTGTCCAGATAGTGATAATAGTTTTGTTTGATCGCAAGTTCCGATTTTTGTTTTTCGATGTTTTCCACTCTGGTCAACAACTGCTGGGCATCAAAGCTCATATCTTTCATCCGCCCTTTATTTCCAAACCGCTCGAGGTCAAACTCTACTAACCGCAAAGAGTCTTTAATTTCCTTTAATTGCTGCTGTATGAATTTGATGGTTCGTGCAGCCGTTTCGTTTTTTCGTTTCAGATCCTGATCGCTATAGGTTGAGATTAAAGCACTTAAAAAGTCTCTTTCTTTTTCAGCATTGGTTCCGGTAATACTGAGTTTCACAACCCCTGATCCTAACTCAGCCCACTCAACCCCAAGACGAGCAATATACGAACCCGCCACGGCAGTTGGACTTTGAATAATTAGATCGAACGGATCGCCAATGCGCTTTTTAAGGGCGTCTCCTCCTATATTTCGAAAGCACAGATTAAAATCCATGTAGCTGATGGAATCACCAAACGAAAAAGTCTGCGAGTGCTGATCTTCTTTATCATCTTCGGGAAGCGCCAGGGAATAGTGGTTTTGATCAACAATTCTAAAAACCAATTTACCGGTCTTCATATCATAAGGCCTGCAGGATTCCACTTTGATAGGCCAGTTGCCATAAATTTCACTTGTCATGATGTATCCCTTCTGGTAGAATGAGATGTTGAAATTAAGGTCGCGCACTACTTTTTCAATGAGGGGATATGATCGGATTATGTAGGGTTCGTTTAGATAATTGCGATATGGGCTTATCAGTCCACTTTTATACAACAATTCAGCGCCTCCCTTTTCCTGGCTTTCGCGTATGAGCATGGAAGCGGAAATTTTATAAACGGGTAATGTATAGCGGTTCTGATAAAACGAATAGGTAAACGCTGCCACTAAAAAAAGGACGATTACATACCAAAAGCGAATGGCCCTTGACAATACACGTTTAAAGTCAAGATTAAATCCTGACTGAGTCTGTTGTTGATCTTCCGAATCTGAAAAAGGATCTGCCAAACTAATTCTAATTTATAAGTGTAAGGGTAAGCAACAACAAGGACAAAGATGAAATCAATAGTGCCAGGTTCTTACCAAAATAAATCTGGTAGGGTCGTTGGCGGAGTGCCGGTATAATCAGAACGTCATTCTGATGAACATAATATTCTGGCGACTCCAACAGATTTTCATCCAGCAAATCAATGTATTGCACCTGAGCGTCTGTGCCTACAATACGAATGAGTTTTACATTTCTCTTATCTGCCAGATCCGTCAATCCACCTGCCAGAGCAATCGCCTCCATTAAACTGACCCGATTGTTGGCCATAATAATGTTCCCTTCTCTTTTTGCCTCCCCTAAAATCGTAATCCTGAAATTAATCAACCGCACTTTTACAACCGGAGACTCTAAATATTCATCGGCAATTTTCTGCAGCTTATTTTGGGCTTCATACACGGTGAGCCCCTTCACGTTCACCTTACCGATTACGGGATAGGTGATATTACCCTCTGGATCCACGAGCTCTCCCATAAGAATGGCATTGCCCTGATTCAGGTTTTGATTGGACTGCCCTGTGCCGCCCACCCCCCGGTTGAAGATGTCAAATTCCTGTGGGGTCAGACTTTCGAAGCGAATAGACAAATTATCTTCAAACTGAATTCTATAATCGTAGGGAACGGTCTGATGTATTCTCACCACCGTATCTTTTGGCAAATTTTTAACGTTTACGTCATTTTTTTGCAACAGCACATACTGCTTGTTCATAACACATGAAGAACTCATCAGTATGATACCAACATATAGTAGTAGCGAATTTCGTTTCATTATATAAGCACGCATAAAATCAAACCTAATAAAAAAAGACAAATCCTCACAATTCTTCATGGCTTCGCCTCCTCGGTCACAGTTTCGAGTTTCGAGTTCAAAGTTTAGAGTTCCGGGTTCGAGGTTTGAAGTTTGAGGTTAGATATTCGAAGTTCAAAGTTCAAGTTCCAAGTTTAAGGTTCTCCCCATACGAGCAGGGCGTCATGAAAGTGCTTAGCACTTTTTGAAAAGTTATCCTGCGAAATATGATTGACTATGATGTTGCGATGGATCAGCTTCTTTGCTTTTTCCACCAATTGATTTAAATATTCTGTATTGACATTTCCTACCAACAATACTTCGATTGTGCCAGTATCCTTTCCGTGTGCATAATCACCAATAATGTATGCTGACTTCAGATCGCCTAATTTGGAAACTATGTTTTCAATGATCTCATCGATGCCCAGATATTTGTGCATCAGGTTCTTCAATTGTTTAAATAAGGGATGCTCAGTGTTGGCTTGATAGAGTATGGTCCGGCCCTCTTCTCTGGAAATTAAATAGCCCGCCTTTGATAGATTGTTAAGTTCGTGTCGGATGGCATTGGTGGATTCTCCAAATTCTTCGGCCAAGCCTCTGAGGTATGCGGATGATGCTGAGTTCACAAAGAACTTTAATAGCATCTTCAGGCGAGTTTTAGAAGTGATGAGGGTTTCTAACACAAGGCAAAACTACATCAAAAAATGAAATGAGTAATATATTTACTCGATAATTATGGGCTTTAAAACGCCTCAAGACCTTTTTCGAAGCACGGTGGGATCAAGTCGGGCGACCATGATCTGGCCAATGGACTCCAGCCAGACTGTGAATTTGTCGCCTTCTGTCGTCTTGGTTAAATAGCCTACCATTCCATTAAGCGGGCCATCAACTATCTCTACAGCGTCTCCCGCTTCCAGTTTATCAAGTGGTCTGATCTCCAGACGATACCCGGATGTAATAAACCGTTCGATGGTTTTCAATTCTTCATCCTGAAGTACGGCTGGCTTGTTGTTGAACCGGATGTTCCAGGCCACTCCTGGCGTTTGGAGTATCACGGATATTTTGTCTTCAATTTCAAGAACAAAAATATAAGAATTAAAAAGGGGTACCTCTACTTTCTTCTTGCGATCGCTCCATTGCCGCATCACTTTTTGTAGAGGTAGGTAAACTTCAAATCCATTTCGAATCAACAGATCACGCGTTTTCTTTTCTTGTCGGCTCTTTGTATAAAATACAAACCACTTTTTTGGTAGTTTATCCACAGCAATACTCCATTTTTAAAAATCCACGAAATTTAAATGAATACTTTGAATCTGGCTCAGCAGCTGGGTTTTAGATTCAGTATTTTTTTAATTGGTTTTAACTTGAGGCATATTATGAGCATCAGAAGGGCATTCATAAGTGTTGCATGTCGGTTCCGATTAGAATACGCATAGGGTCATTCGTCCTTCTTAAACCATACATTTTATAGAGAGTGATCACATGCGTCACCATTCAATAGCATGATAGATCAACATTCTCTACGCATCATTACAAGATGCATGAATATCAATGAAGGAATGAGTCAACATTTAATTTCCGGCTATAGCCTAAACCCAACTACACTGAAGCCATACTGATGGCAGAAAAAGGTAAAGCATTTGAAAAGAGTGGTAAGCAAGAGACTAACGCTGAGTAGTAGATGTAGCGGTTTCAATATTTCAATTCAAAAAAAACGTCCCCATTTAGAGGACGCCTTTAAAATTTCATAATAAACCCACAACAACCTCTAATCTTTAATTATCAAACGTTTAGTAGCTCTTCTGAAGCCTTGCGTAATTTCAATAATATATATACCAGGGCTCAACCGATCAGTTTGAAGTTGTAGGTTATCCATAGCATCATCATGAGTAAAGCACACTTTGCCATTCACATCATAGAACCGGATTTGAACCGCTTCATCATTATTCTTAAAAATTTTGAGATTAACCAATTCACCCTCCGTAGGATTAGGAAACACTTGAAAATCAAGAACGTCGCCTTTCGATTCTAACGTTAGCAATACCAGATCAGGATGGTACGAAATGGTGCCATCAAAATCGACCTGCTTAAGGCGATAATAGTTTTTACCAACATGTGCCTCGTAATCTTCAAGGGAATACGATAAAAGCTTTTGACTCGTACCGTTTCCTTCAAGTCTTCCAATCACTTCAAACGTTTCTGAATTATCAGAGGAACGTTCTAATTCGAAATAATCATTGTTCTTTTCTGACGCAGTTGACCATCTTAAAATATTCACTCCATTTTCTGTTTTACCAAAGAAGCTAATAAAGGTAACAGGAAGTGGGTTAGCAGGATCGATTGAACCGAGCGTTACAAATTGCTTACTGAAAGATATGGTTGATTGTGAATCAAACGTGCCCCTGCTTTGCGTATTGCCGGCACTAAAATTACTTCCGCCTTTGTTCACCCATTGAGAGGTGGACGTATTCCAATTTACAACGCGTAAATCCTGTCGAGCGGCTGATGATGCGCTCACGTCACTTGTAATACCCCAGCTAAGCCCGATTATTGCAGTTTTTCCTGACGGAGTCGCTGACCCATCGGAAACAATCCAGTAACCTCCCGTGGAAATCCTCACGATTGGAGCAACGGGAGTCATATTGGTAACCAATACTTCGTTTACGTCTGCATTGATGCCGACAAACTCCATGTCCCAAGTACCAGCCGCGCTTACGGTCTTAACTGCTCCAGAACGCCATGCCGGTGCGTCTCCGATTGGAAAATTAAAGCTGTTACCTGCTGCTGCAAATACCTTGTACAGTTTACCATCAACGTATGAATTAGATCGTCCGTCAACGGGTACACCAACCGCATTACTGTTCATCAACAACGTACTTGCCCCTGGATTAATATTTCCCAATGTAAAAATTAGCTGTTGATCAATGGTAACATTTCCTGCTAGGTTCAGTCCATTAGCGTTATTTATTTCTAGTCTATTAATAAATCGAGTTCCAGTAAAATCGCCTGTAAGAGTTTGTGTCGGAGAACCTTGAAACAGATATCGATGTCCGGTCGAGGAGCTTGAGCCACCTGTAAAAGTTGCGCCTCCAGCCAATGTCATATTTCCGTTCACTTGTATTGTATTTGTTCCTGAGCCTGAAGTAAATGCCCCTCCATTGATATTAAGGTTGCGGCCAATTATTTTAGTACCTCCTGTGCTTCCTGAGAACGCTCCACCTGCTTGAGTGAAATCGCGGGTTATGTTAAGTGGACCACTAAATGTTGTGAAATTTCCAGCATTTAAAAGCAAATCGTTTTGAATGGTAATCATTCTATTATTGGAATTGTTAAACGATCCTGCATTTACAGTAAAGTCGTTACAAATAGTAACATCGTTGTTAGCAAGTGTTTTAGTACCTGTTCCATCCAATACAAGACTTCTAATGCCTGTAATAGCACCTAAAATCTCATAATTCCCGCTTCCTCCATAAAGCAATCGACCACCTGTACATAGGAAGAAATCATCATATACCGCTGCAGGTAACACCGCGCTTCCTGTATTACTATCTATTCTTAAATCCCCAGTTCCCGTTACGGTTCCTAAACGATGACCAATAGAACCGGAAGGTATTGTAACGGTAGCACCGGCATTTATTTGGGTTTCATACAAATTAATGCTACCAATATTGAACGTCAGATTATGCCCAGTCTGAACAATTACAGTTGCCCCAGTTGGCGCACCTCCACCCGGAACTACCGGTGTATAAATAGCGGCATTAACATTCCCTGACGCTGTCGTAGTATAAATGGCAACGTTGTCTGGTATAGCGACATCTACCCCAGCAAAATATTCACCCGTTATACCAGCATCCGTAACTCCGTTAAATGCGAAGGTTATAATATTTGCAGTTTCATCTACTTCAGTGGTTGTAAATTTATTAATAAGCTTTGCAGGATTTGAATCCGATAAAATCCTGGCCGCCAAATAATCTGCCTCTGTATACGGAGCAACAACAGAAACAAGTGATTGAGGATAGCTAAGCGTCATCGAAGATTTAAATGTATTAGCAATATTATCTCCATTAATAATCCAATGATATTGTAGCACATTATTTAAATCATTAAAAGTGATAGGGTCAGGTAATTCTCCTGCTCCGTTGTCATTTATCACAGATGGATGCCTCTCATTTGCAGGTCTAACGGTAATTGTTGGTGTAAGTGTAGTTCCTGTTGTATTGGTAGGGCTACTGAAATTGAAGGTTACTGGTGTATAAGCCAATTGGCCAACTGGAAAAACAAAATCCGTGGTATAGTTAGTTGCAAATTGTTTCTTCACCCCCTTATCTGTAAACGAACTATTCGTCTGAATCATGTTCGTAATCGAGAAAGGATTAACAGGAGTAATCAATGCATTTATATCAAGAAACAATTGACTACCGCCAATATCGAAAACACCCTGCTGCAGTCTAAGTCCGCCTGTTATATTAAAATTATATCCGTTAGCATCTGGAATAATGACACCTAAAGCGTTATTAATTGTGACAATACCCAACGAAGTTGTTCCGGCCACTGTGCGTGTTAACTGTTGTTGTACTGCTCCATTGAATATCAAACCAGATCCACTTGCACTTGTAATCGGAGCGTCAATCAACGCATGACGTTTTAAGTTTATTAAGAATGTTGATGTTGATAATGTGCCTGTAAGCACACGCATATCTTGGTTTATCGTTATATCTTTTGAAACCGTCAACGTTCCAACGCCTGATTTAGTAAAATTATAGAAGCTAAGCGATGGTGTGGTGCCTGAAATTACTGCCGCCCCAGCATTGCTAAAGGTTGTTGTATTGTTGGTTGACACATAGGATCCATTTACCGTAAAATTTCCACCAATGAAGAGATTCTGACTATTAGCACTGAACGTTGTTCCACTATTTACAGTCAAAGCATTGCTTATAGTAAGGGGTGTAGTAAATATTTTAGCCACCGGACTGTTTGATCCTGCAATGGTTAGGTTATATAATGAAACCGTTGACTGTATCCCTATGTTCTGAGAATTTACGCCACTCGGTGTCGATGCATTACCTATCGTGATAGTAGAACCCGAAGTAATATTAGAAGTAGCTGGTTCTAACCAGAGCGAAGGAATGGTGGTACTATTAATACCTTGCACAACGGTAAAGTTACCGCCTGTATGATTAAATTGACTTCCTGTATTTAAAACTTCAAATACACCCCGAGTGGTTAGCGGAGCACCTCGATTACCTATCAATACCGTTCCTGCTGACTGTGTGTATTTTAGAATCCCGGTCGTACTGGCAGAGGATCTTCTCACCTGTCCTCCAACTGTAAGTGTTCCGCCTGTCACTTCTATCGCTGCGCTTCCGGTATTGGAATACTCTATGTAGTTAGGAAAGCCCGCACCAGCATCTATTGTGGCAGTTCCTCCACTTACTCGAAGCAATCCATCCAAAGTTAAATTAGCGTTGGTGCTAGTAGTGGTTGTACTTACTGAACCTTGCCGTATCTCCAATCCTGCAGTGCTTGGAATATTGAAATTCGCACCACCGGAAGTCAAGACTACGGAAGCGCTTGCATTATTCATTATAAAGAGACCATTTTGAAGCACGAGCGATTTAGTGGTCAAATTAGTTGGTCCGTTAATAGTAAAATTGGCATTGAACGTTGCCGTTGTCGATATCGATGAACCCTTATTAACTGTTAAAGAATAAAATTGTGGTGCATCTCCGGCACTATTGGTAAGTACCATTGAAGTAGAACCTGGCAAGTTTACGTGAATGCGGTCGTTTGTTGAACTAGTACCTGCTTTAAATCCATTACCCACCGTTGTATTCTGTGTAAAGTTGCCTGATAAATTAAACGCGTGCGTAAGCGGAGTAACCCCTGGCGATGGAATGCTGATAAGCGCGGCATATCCATTTCCTATAACAAGATCTCCCAACACCGATATTGTTCTCGCAGTACCGCTGTTGCCAAATCGAATCTCACCTCCTCCTCCACTATCGTTACCATTCGCGTTAGACCTAAAGAATTTTAGTTTTCTGTTAACAGTAATGTCCCCTGTGGCTCCCGTATTAAGTACAAGGTTAATATTGCCTAACAATTCAAAGTCTCCATTAACCGAAATAGTGTTAGTAATAGTTGAGTTTTTATCCTGAGCTCCCCAGTTATCGGTGGCCATCAACAAATTGGGAAATGTAGAAGGTGTGTTAACGTATGTCGCATTGGCTAATGTACTTTCATAAACAACGTAAGAAGAATCCTGAAGATTGAAAGCTCCGAGATCTACACCAGCAAAAGTAGGATCTGATAAACTCCCTCCAGTACTCCTTATCCAAAACATTCCTTCTCCTGATACCTTTGCGCCTAACAATTGCCCCTGTGTGCCTAAGTTATTGATACAAACAGTTGGTCGAAATTGGAAATTAAAGGCATAGATTCGAGCTGTTGGATTATTCGAAACATCCTTCATCTGTTCAAACCGAAGTTCTGCGATGGTAACATCGTTATTTATAGCCACTCCATGGGGCTTTCCGTTGTTGCCTGCCGGGTCGCCAAAGGGTACATACCCAACGATTGCTATATCTCCCGCCTTAGGAAAGTCAGTCGCTACTGCTTGCCTAGAATCATGAGGCGGAAATGCGCCTAGGCCTAACGTCCAGTTATTAACATTGTCCCAAGCTCTCCCTGCAGCGTCTGCAAATCCACGGCTATAATAAATTTCCGGACTACCCATAAAACGAGTTGTGGCACCAGCGGTGTAGTTTGCTTGCTCTAATGTAAATCCAGTACCTGTTCCGTTAAACGTAATAATATTGTTGGTCGCGTCATCTACCTTGTTTACATCATTTTCAAACGATCGTGTAAAAGGAGAAACGTCAAGTACTTTACCTGGAATAAAAGCATTTTCAAGTACACCATTAAGAAATACATCAGCTTCCGCATAAGTAAATTGGTAAGACACTACCGGTTTTATGGTGAAATTTGAAAAGTTAACCCTCCAAAAATACCTCACAATACTTGTATTTCCAGTTAAGTCCGTTGTTTGTAGTTCACTGTTAACAGGAATTATATTTACAAACCCATCATCACTAAACGAAGTAAATGTTCCTGTTGCAGGTGTGTACTTACCTGAAACTCCAATGGGATAATTAAGAGCCTCGTTTGTGTCCAGATAAAGCTCCAATCCTCCATCACTGGAGTTTCCGGAGGTCTGAATCATTTTAGTGGCACTAAAGCCAGAACCCGAAATGTTTGCCGCAGCGCTAATAAGCGTGAGTTTAAAAGTTGCAATATTAAAAACACCATTTGTAAGTGTTAGCGTTTTAAAAATGGATAAAGCTCCAGTAGTAAGGGTTAGAGCAGTAGCCGGAGTGGTAGAATTATCTATTTCTAAATTATAAATAGAACTTGCAGTGGATGATATCGTCTGCGCGCTTGTGGCATTAACTAATATTTTTCCAGTCCCTGCGCTTTTACCAACAACAACAGCACTTCCTAAAACAATTGCTCCCTTTGCCGAAACCACAAAATTTCCGTAATCAAAAAGGCCTTTCGTAACCGTTAATGATCCATTCACTTGCAGGGCTGCGCTGGGGCTTGGCCTGCCTGTTGATATTACAACTTCATCGGTTGAGAGAGTCTTGGTAATAACAAAATTATTTAGTGTTTGGGTTGTCGTTGTGCTCCCAAAAATCAATGTGCTTAACCCCGTGCCAGATATGGTCGTTGTATTTGTTCCAGATGTGTAAGTGCTGCCGTTTTGAATTTCAAAATTACCATTTATTGAAACATTGGCGTTGTTCGTGGTGAATATTGCATCGTTCGCCCCAATGGTTTCAAGAGTAAAGTCATTTAAAATCGCAATCGGCTGAATCGCCAATGTAATCTCATCAACGCCAACTGTTCCTTGGCCAGAAGTGGTACCAAGCAATTCAAATGTTCTATCACCGCCTGTAGGTCTCATAGTCGCATTCCATAAAGAAGCACGTGAACATATCCTATAAATCACAGCATTGTCTGCTTCCATAATAATAGTTCCTCCGGTAACATTAATATTGGCAGGATCTGAATTAATAAAGATGGCGCCTCTCAAACTAGAAGTTCCCAAATCCTGTCTATTCTGAATGGTTAGGGTGCCTCCGCTCATATTAAAAACATTTCCCGTATAGGTCATGCTAAACACGGCATAATCAGCATCCACTGCTCCTCCTTCAAGAATTACATTGCCTCCAGACTGAATATAACTACCAACTGCACCGGCACCATTAGTGGATGTTCGGATGGCTCTCAGCGTAACGGTTCCTCCATCAACTGTTATTACTCCGCTATCTCGTAAAGTAATACCACTATCAATTGTGTTTGCTGTAAGCGTACCGCTGCTTACTCTAACAATGCCATAAGAAACAATAGCATTACCTCCAGTTTTTGTTACAGTCGCTCCATTTATCCATAATTGCGCGCCAACCGAAATGTTATAATTGCCAGTGTTATTTAACAAAACGGTAACGTTGGTACCTAATTCTACCGTACCATATATAAGACCTAACGCATTATCATTAGCCGTGAGTTGAGCTACATTTCCATGCCCCTGATTTGCATATCCGAAAAGGTTAAAATTGGCTGAAGACGAAGATGATATGGAAGCTTTATAAGTATCGTCTGTTCCTTTGCTTATCTCAATTCTATAGAATCGTGTAACTCCATTACAAATAACTTGTTGATCACGAGTTGAGCTCAACATATTTACATCAACAATACCGTCAGTAGCTTCAGCAGATGCACTGGCAGCAACGCGTTGAGTAAAATAAGCGGTTCCATTGTTCGTAAAATCTCCGTATAAATTAAACTCGTGTCTGGCATTTGCTGTACCCACTCGGATCGCCCCTGTAGTTTCAACAACAACATTACCATTTACAGTAAAATTTCTATTGGTCGATGTAGCATTGTCATTAAATCTGAGAGTGCCATTGGTAATGGTAAGGTTCCCATTGAGAGTGTAATTATTTTCAAGGGAAGCAATGTTCGCACTGCTCGTTAGATTAAGTTCTACATTTCTAAATGTTCTGGCCTGATTGAGTGTTATTCCAGTACCATTAATTTCCAGCGTGCCTCCAATTGACGCATCAGCAAAACTTGTACTCACACCTGCGGGGAAATTATCAGCTGCTCCAGCCATCTTTATACGACCCGCCCCACTAATAGCTACAAAATTATGTCCGGTAGAAGCGAGCAAGTCAAGATTTCCAGTTACATCAATGCTGTTAATTTGAATATTATTCGTATTTGTGGTTATTGTTCTACCCGAGGTAATAACTACATTATCCGTTATAGAAGGTATTTCATTTGCCGGATTTACGAAAAGAGGAAACACTCCACCATCAAGGGTCCACACAAGTGGATCAGTCCAGTTTCCTGATTGATAGCTATACCATGTTCGGTTACTTACTCCATTTACTGGACTAGCCGTTAGATCAAGTGTTCCTAGTGTATAAACTCCATCTATTAAATCTGCATTTCCAACTCTAAATGAAATTTGATCGCCAACTAATGTTTTGTCCGAGTTTGTTACATTAGTGACTACATCATAATTGCCTGTACCTGTATTCCTACTTAATAAAACGTAATTATTTTTATTTGCTGGGAATTGACCCCCGATACCTTCGCTAAAATCAAAAGCAATGTTAGCATCAAGCGTCCCTGTTTTGTCAATGTACCAAGTTCTATTCCAGCGTTGAACAACTCCGCCTGTACCGAGGTTGGTGGTGACCGCTGAATTTACTGAACCGTTATGAGCAGCTAATAAGAATTCCCCATTAGTGTCTACAGTACCTGCCGAAGGAGAAAGAATAAACCCTTGTGAGTTTGCCAAAAGGTGCTGAGTTCCGCTTTGCTGACCAATGCCCGCAAGATCAAAATCGTGATTAAGAGTTGTACCCCCTGCAACATCACCACCATATAAATCTCCAGTAATCGTGTTATTATACTTAGAAGAAAGGTAATTTTCAATGATTTGACGTTGAGCAGTATTTAATGTGGTCGCAAAAATAATTGTTTCAGCTATTCCTCCTTCAAAATTTAGCGTCTGACCCGCAGCCGCATCGAATGTTCCGATGTAAAGATTTGATATGTTATTTGCTATTGATGTTGGTGCGGCAACTGTAGCCACAGTAGTTCCATTAAGAAAATTAGAAACTGTAGAGGCTGCTCCATTGTAGATAGTACTGCCAACATAAGTCGTAGTTGTATTAATTGCGCCACCACTTACAGTAGTTGCGCCAATGAGAGAATTAAAAACGCTTGCCGTTACCCACGTGACGTATGATTGATTAACGCCATTTGAAGTTCGTTTAGAGAGAATTCCATAATCTGCAGCCGTTGCTGTGGGGCGAAAAACGTAGAAAAAAGAAAATCCTGAGCCGCCATCTAAAATATCATTATCTGCTACGCTTAAATTTTTACCAGAACCAGCAGGCGTGAAATTGATGACAGGTAAATTATTAAAATTAGCATCTGAACCAACGTAGGAAGGTTTAAAAGCTCCGGTGCCAATAGCTGATAGTGAGTTGCCAGACTGATCGGCCCAACTATCTACCGTTCCTGATTGCACCACGCCAGATCCCGCCTTTAACCAAAGCACATTTACGGGTTGTCCGTTTGCTCCTGTAGCATTGCCAACGCCACCAGGACCGGTCTGCGCATTTGAAAAATAAGTCGCAAAAAGTAGAAGGAACCCAAATAGATGTTTTCTCATATTGAATTGATCAAGCCAATACAACAAATGTAACTGATTTTATGGCATGATTTCTAAAATACCCACCCTTCAACCTTAAACTTCAAACTCGAAACCTTAAACTTCAAACTCGAAACCTTGAACTTCAAACTCGAAACCTTGAACTTCGCACTTCAAACACGAAACCAAATCACCTAACCCGCAACACGTATCTGGAAATTCGTACCAGTAACTTCCTAATTCACCAAAAACCAAGGATTCAAAAGATCAGGCTTATTATAAACCACATCCGTCTCTGTGCCATGTTGAAGTACTTTTAACCCAACCGATTTAACAACGGCATGTGCCGCAGCCGTATCCCACTCCATTGTCGGTGCAAAACGCGGATAAACATCGGCCTTACCTTCCGCTAACAGCATAAACTTTAAACTGCTTCCTTGTGAAACCAATGTGGGTTCCTTCAACTTATTAATAAAATCCTGAGTTTCTTCACTCATGTGCGAACGTGAAGCAACAATGCGCAATGAAGATTGAGTCAGGTCGATAGGCTTACGCTTCGCGAGTGGTGTAGTTTCTCCGTTGCGCTTTACAAATCCTCCGGTTACCTCATCAGCAAAAAAAACATCTCCTGTTACAGGAACAGCCACGACTCCAAGAACGGGAATACCTTTTTGAATGAGCGCAATGTTAACGGTAAACTCACCATTACGTTTTAAAAATTCCTTTGTTCCGTCAAGCGGATCGACCATCCAGAAATAATCCCAGTCCTTACGTTCTTCATAGGGAATGCTTCTACCCTCTTCGCTTAACACAGCAAGATTAGAAGGCTGCAAAATTTTAACAATGGTTTCGTGAGCCTTTTTATCCGCCAACGTGAGTGGGGAGTTGTCTCCCTTTGCTTCTGCTTGAAAATCACCCGAATGATAAACGGTTAAGATTTCTTTTGATGCTTCTTCTGAAGCGTGGATGGCGAGGGTAAGTAGTGGAATGAGATTCATAAAAATGTATGTATTGTTGCCCGGTTTGGTTTTCGAGTTTAGAGTTTCGGGTTTCGAATCGAAGTGCCACTAACTCGAAAACTTAAACTCGAAACTCGGAAGTTTACACAATCATCCCCGCAGCTACAGTCTCGTTCGTTCCTTCATCTACCAGAATAATACTTCCAGTGATTCGGTTCTTGCGATAGCTGTCGAAGAATAAAGGTTGCGCTGTCCTAATTTTCACACGGGCAATTTCGTTCATCGTTAACTGCTCAGCATTTTCAATGCGATGAAAACTATTGATGTCGAGTTTGTATTGAATTTCTTTTAGAACGCCTTTCACTTCATTCGTCATGTGGCGAACATAGAACCTTGAACCCAAATTGATAGGACGTTGATTCATCCAACAGATCATCACATCAATATCCTGCTCCGATTGTGGATGATTGTTAGGCTTCGCAATAATGTTACCACGACTAATGTCGATCTCATCTTCCAGCGTGATCGTAACTGACATTGGTGCAAAAGCTTCTTCCAATACTTTATCACCTAATTGAATTGTTTTCACTTTCGATGTAAATCCGGACGGCAGTACTAACACTTCATCACCCGGTCTGAAAATACCTCCTGCTACCCTACCCGCATAACCTCTAAAATCATGATGTTCCTTCGACATTGGACGAACAACGTACTGAACAGGGAAACGACTGTCAATGTGATTGTGATCACTCTCGATGTGAACGGTCTCCAGCATGTGTAACAAAGTAGCACCGCGATACCAATCCATTGTTAAAGAGCGATTCACCACGTTATCACCGACCAACGCACTGATTGGCACGAACTGAATATCGGATACTTCCAGCTTGGAAGAGAATGCTTTATAATCTTCAACAATTTTATCATAAACTGCTTCATCGTAATTAACAAGATCCATCTTGTTTACGCAGACAATGATGTGCGGTATCTTTAATAACGAAGCGATGTACGAGTGGCGATAGGTTTGTTCCACCAATCCTTTACGCGCATCAATCAAGATCAACGCAAGGTTAGCTGTCGATGCACCGGTAACCATGTTACGGGTGTATTGAATGTGGCCAGGTGTATCCGCAATAATGAACTTCCTTTTAGGCGTTGCAAAATAACGGTAGGCCACATCGATGGTAATACCTTGCTCGCGTTCTGACTTTAATCCATCCGTCAACAACGAAAGATCAACGTAGTCAAAACCTTTTTTTGCACTGGAGGCTTCGACTGCTTCTAATTGATCTTCAAAAATAGATTTGCTATCGTAAAGAAGTCGACCAATAAGTGTACTCTTACCATCGTCTACGCTTCCAGCGGTTGTAAATCTTAAAAGTTGATTATTTAAAGAACTCATGTTTTTAATTTAAGTTTCGAATTTAAAGTTTATAGTTTCGCGGTTCTAATTTCGATTGTGGTGAACTCGAAACTTTAAACTCGAAACTTAACTGTTAATCTAAAAGTATCCTGCTTTTTTTCTATCCTCCATTGCGGTTTCAGAACGTTTGTCATCAGCACGTGTGCCGCGTTCTGTTTTACGCGATGATGCTACCTCTTCAATGATTTTTTCTAAGGTATCAGCATCAGACTCTACAGCACCTGTAATTGGCATATCGCCACAGGTTCTGAATCGTACAATTTTCTTGCTTGGAACTTCATTCGGCTTTAATGCGAGATAAGGTGATGTTGATAAGATGGCACCATCGCGCTCAATCACTTCACGCTCGTGTGAAAAATATAATGTAGGGATTGGTATGTTCTCTGCATAAATATATTGCCACACATCCATCTCGGTCCAGTTTGAAATAGGGAAAACGCGAAAGTGCTCGCCCATACTTTTTCGGCCGTTAAATAAATTCCATAACTCAGGACGCTGATTCTTTGGATCCCACTGACCAAACTCATCGCGATGTGAGAAGAAACGTTCCTTCGCTCTTGCTTTTTCTTCATCACGTCTTGCACCACCCATCGCTGCATCAAACTTGTACTGCTCAAGTGTATCCAGCAAGGTTACCGTTTGAAGTGCATTGCGACTTGCGTTCGCACCAGTCTCTTCTTTCGCGCGACCTTTATCAATACTTTCCTGAACAGAGCCAACAATTAATTTCACTCCCAATTCATTTACCATCCAGTCGCGATACACCATGGTCTCCGGAAAGTTGTGTCCGGTGTCGATGTGTACGAGAGGAAACGGAATGCGTGCAGGAGCAAATGCCTTCTTCGATAGGTAGGCGAGAATGATAGAATCTTTTCCGCCTGAAAATAATAATGCAGGCTTTTCAAACTGCGCAACTACTTCGCGAATAACGAAGATGGCTTCCGATTCCAGTTCTTTTAAATGACTTAAATAATATTGACTCATAATCTTTCGGTGGTATTTACTTTCTGTCAGTTCGCACTGACGTTATTTTTTGTAAGTGATTCTTGGCAGTATATGTTTCAATAGCAAATCTAATGAATCCTCTACACTCAATTGAGCAGTAGGAACAATTACATCGGGATTTATTGGTTTTTCATAAGGGGAATCGATTCCGGTAAAATTTTTGATCTCACCAGCGCGCGCTTTTTTGTAAAGTCCTTTTACATCTCGCTGCTCGCATACTTCAATAGGTGTATCAACAAAGATTTCCACGTAGTTCTCGGCTCCCACAATTTGCTTAACCTGTTCGCGATCTGAATTGAAAGGAGAAATGAATGCCGATAATACAACAACACCTGCATCGAGCATTAGCTTGGATACCTCTCCTATCCTTCTGATATTTTCAATGCGACCTTCGTCTGTAAACGATAAATCTTTATTTAATCCAGAGCGGATATTATCACCATCAAGTAAATAGGTTTTAAATCCTCTTTCAAAAAGTTGTGCTTCAAGCTGAACAGCAAGAGTTGATTTACCTGATCCGGAAAGACCGGTGAACCAGATTAAATTTGGTTGTTGGTTAAGCTGCTGATGCCGCTGGTCTTTACTAACCTTTGTGGTGATGGGGTAAATGTTATTCACTTTGAATGGAGATTAATGGCTATCACTTAAATAGTTCTTCAAAATATCACTTTGTGGATTTTGAAAAATAGCTTCTGGTGAGCCTTGCTCCACAACTGCACCGAGATACATAAAGACAATGTTATCGGCCAGCCATTTGGCCTGTCGTAAAATATGCGTTACTAAAATAATGGTGTAATCATTTTTCAATTCCTGAAATTGTTCTTCAATCTTACGACTTGAAATAGGATCAAGTGCAGAGGTAGGTTCATCAGCAAGAATTACTTCCGGATTAACCGCAAGACCTCTGGCCAAACACAAACGCTGTTGCTGCCCGATAGATAATTTCGTTGCTGGTGATTTCAAACGATCCTTCACTTCATCCCACAAAGCCGCTTGCTTCAAATGCTTTTCAACACGATGGGCAATTTCTGTTTTGTTTTTGATGCCTTGTATCTTTAAACCGAATGCAATGTTGTCAAAAATATTCATCGGCAATGGATACGGTCTCTGCGATAACAATCCCATTTTCTGTCTTAAGTCAGACAAGTTTTCACCAGCCCCTAATATATCCTGACCATTGAGGCGAATGCTCCCTTTAACACTCATGCCACTGTGTAAATCCGTAAGCCTATTAATTGACTTTAGTAACGTTGTCTTACCGCATCCTGAAGGACCAAGAAACGCAGTGATCTTTCCCTTTGGAATATCAAGGTTAATGTTTCGCAGAATCTGCTGGTCATGATGTGAAACCCAGAGGTTGCTAATTTCCAATATGGGTTTAGCAGACTCCCCTGTATTTAAACCCGCATTTAAAACTTCTGGCGCCAAGCTCATAGTACGGTGTTTTTTGAAACTTTAGATGATAAATATCGCGAAAAAATACTGATGATAAGAATGATGAACGTTAGGATCACTGCTGCTGCATACGCTCTGGCCTTCACTTCAGCAATGGGTGAACTTAATTGAAAGAAAATAGAAAGTGGTAATGTAGCCGCAGGCTCCATGATACTTTCCGGAATGTAGTCTGTATAGCCTACTGTAAATAATACAGCTGCTGTGTCGCCAATACCTTTTGCAAAACCAAGTAAGAAGGCCGTTGCAATTCCTGGCAATGCTTGTTTAAAAAATATGGTTGCTGTTTCAAATCGAGTAGCTCCTAACGACAATGATGATTCTAAAAGGCCTAATGGAATATTTCGCATCACTTCATCCATCGCCCGTATCATCACCGGCATTATTAATAAAGCAATTGTAACAATCCCGGCAAGTAAGGATGCTTTCAATCCGAGCGAAAGCATAATCGCAAACATAAATGCACCATATACAATGGGCGGAACTCCCCACAATACATCCAGTACCAGACGAATAGTGTGTTGCCATTTCTGATATTTCACCAATGAGATGGAGATAAAGATGGCGACCGGCAAGCTTATAAGAATGGAGAGCATAGATGATCCGAGTGCCAGATACAATGACCCAACAATGGCATTTAGAATACCTCCTTCTTTACCAAAATAAAAACCACCCTTCGGTACTTCGCTTATCATTTGCCATGAAAGTGCAGGAACACCTTTCATCAATATTTCGAAAATAATCAGCACCAATAATCCAATGAGGCTATAAGTGAACAGCGCCATCAGATATTTAAAGAAATTCTCTTCTAATTTTTTTCTCCTCTTCCTGTTCATAAGGCTTACTGTTGCGTGGTACGTTGAATGGCCAGTCGAGAAAATACATTAAAGATCAATACAATTATAAACAGCAGTAACGCAGCAAACATCAAAGCTGCATCATACAATGGGATGGACAACATCTCACCATAATTATTAGCAATGAGTGCAGGTAATGGATAACCCGCTTCGAATACTCCCTTCGGCAATTGAACAACATTTCCAACCACCATTAACACGGCAATGGTTTCACCAAATGCTTTTGAAACACCCAATGCAAAAGCGGCAATGATGCCTGGAAATGCTTTTCTAAGAACTACTTTCTTAATGGTCTCCCAATAGGTAGCACCCAGTGATAAAGAAGCTTCCTTCAATTCTATTGGAATGGATCGGAATACTTCCAGCAACATGTGTAGAACAAAAGGAAGTGTAGCAATCGCTAGCACAATGCCACCGGCCAAAATGGTATAGCCTGCTGTTTCTTTTCCAAAAATCGGAGCGATATATTCCGACACAAATGGAACAACAATTAAAACACCCCACACTCCGTGAATAACGGATGGTATGCCAGCCAAAATATCAATAACCGAACGCATTACACGAAGCGTTTTGGGTGGTGCATATTGAGTGAGGTATATGGCAGGTAACAATCCAAATGGAATCATTAATACCAAGCCGATAGCCGTAACAACAAGTGAACTAATAATGAAAGGAAGAAATCCAAACTTACCAGATGATGGTTGCCACACACTCGAAAAAAGCATCTCGCTTAACGAGACATGATCGAAGATAGGAACGGCTTTATAGGCAATACCGATGAATAGAAATAACGGAAGTAATAACACAATCCCTACCGAGAAGAGTGTCCAGATACCTGCTGTGTATTCTTTTAATCGTCTAACGACTCTCATTTCAACTTTGCACTTTCAGCTGTGAGACGCTCTGCAGACAATTGAATATATCCTGTTTCAGCAACATACTTCTGCCCTTCTGTTAGTACCCATTGTAAAAAAGCCGTAACCGCCCGGTTTGCAGGTTTTCCATTCGATACAAAATATAATTCACGCGCAGGTGGTGAAGGATAACGACCATCTGCAATGGCTGCGATCACGTTATCCAAGTTGTCATAAAATTTTTCTTCTGGAGAAATCTTGTTGTCACCATTCACATCAATTGGCACGACTTCAATACCCGAGTATTTCGCTTTTGTTGCTAAATCGTAGATATAAATAATATTATTGTAACCAATTCCGGCAGCATCTTTTTTTACGGCTTCCGCAAGACCGGGATCACCAAAAACACCAAGACCTTTTATTTCATCCTGATCTTTTCCTCCAAGGTATTGCGCCCAAGTAGCTCCGGCACCCGCAGCATCCGATCGTGTGTATACATTGATCTTATCCTTTGAAGAACTTTCAACGGCCTCTCCCCACGTTTTAAGCTCGTTGGTAATGAATATCTTTCGGAACTCATCCTTTGTTAACCCTTTTTCTTTTATTGATACCAATACAGGATTGTTGATACTCATGGTTGGAATGACAGCATCTTTTGTTACCGCTATAGGCCAGGCACCTTTTGTCTTCTCTTCATCTTTAATATCACGCGAAACCATTCCTAAATCAACTGCTCCACCAAGAGCATCTGCCATTCCTTTTCCAGCTCCACCCGCGGAGATATTGAACCTTACATCCGGATGTACTTTACGAAATTCTTCCGCCCATTTATTCGCAAGCGGATAGAGTGCAAAGGCCCCGGAAAGAGATATTGTTCCCTCTAATTCACCTGACCCCTTAGTGGAAGAATCAGATCCTTTCTTTCCGCCACAACTAAACTGAATTGAAATAAGAAGAATACTGATCAAAAGGGTGGAAAGAGAAACTTTCCTCAGGATTAGGTGTTGGGTCATGTTTGATAAATAAAGTTTAAAACAGCATTCTTGTTTGTGATCTACAGGCAAAGGTAGTTTTTTCCGGATGTAAATCTACAAATTCCATAGACGTTAAATTAGATTTAGAAAGGTAAGGAATAACCATGGGTTAACATTATTGACTTTTCTATCGATTGAAATCTTTCAAAAACCATTTTTACCTAAATCCCAATATTTTTTGATCATCTTCAAAAAGGCTTCCATTTCATGCAGTGGGATCATATTCGGTCCATCACTCAGTGCCTTTTCAGGATTGGGATGTGTTTCGATAAAAAATCCATCTACCCCTACAGCAGCAGCAGCACGGGCGAGATGAGGAGCAAACTCACGTTGTCCACCAGATGATCCGCCCATACCACCAGGTTGTTGAATAGAATGTGTTACATCAAAGATCACAGGAGTATATTGACGCATGATCGGCAGCGATCGCATATCGACTACCAGAGTATGATAACCGAAGCTTGCACCACGCTCTGTTAGAAACACATTGTTGTTTCCTTCACCTCGAACTTTGTCTACTGCATATTTCATATCACTTGGTGCCATGAACTGACCTTTCTTAATTTTCACAGCCTTACCCGTTCGAGCAGCCGCTATTAACAAATCAGTTTGGCGACAAAGAAAGGCTGGTATTTGCAATACATCGGCTACTGTTGCTACCTCTTCGCATTGATATGATTCGTGTACATCCGTTACGATCGGTACATTTAATTCCTTTTTTATGCGTGCTAAGATTTGTAGTCCTTCTTCTCTGGAAGGTCCGCGGTAAGAACCGGACGAAGTTCTGTTTGCTTTATCAAATGATGACTTGAAAACATAATCAATATCAAGTTGCTTACATAATTCCTTCACCTTCGCTCCTGTCTTGAGACAAATATCAAAACTTTCCGCAGCACAAGGGCCAGCAAACAATACCATGCGTTTGCCACCGAGCGTAATGTTGTTTGTAATCTGAACGTTATCTTTAAAAATTTCCATACCTATCATTATGATTTCAGAATTTTTTCCATCTCTCCTCTCGCGGCCAATACTAAATCTGCAACTTCGCGAAGTACACCATTACCTCCTTTGGTAAATGTCACTAGGTCAGCTTTGTCTTTTATATAGTCAAAGGTATCAGCAGGGCAAACACTTAAACCGGTTAGTCTAAAGACGCAAAGGTCATTTATATCATCACCAATAAAAGCAACTTCCTTCGATTTGAATTTGTAGTGCTTCACCAATTTTTCAAACACGGACGCTTTGTCGATAATTCCCTGATGACAAAAATCAACCTTGAGTTCGGCACATCGTTTTGTTGTTGCACCAGACTCTCTTCCTGAAATTGCCCCAACAATGATTCCTGCCTTTTTCAAGTGACTAATGATATAGCCATCTTTTACGTTGAAATTTTTAGTTTCCCTACCCGTCTCGTCATATATAATTTTACCATCAGACAACACACCATCGATATCAAAAAATATAGCCCTTATAAATCCGGCCTTTTTTACTTGCTCCTTCGTGTAGGCTGAGAGAATTTGTTTCAATAGATTGGGTGTAAAGAATTAAAATAGTTTTAACGCTGAAAATTAGCAAAAGCTTTCTACTTTAAACAGTTTATCCGGATTGAGCAACAACTCTTTAGTATTTTATTCGCATTGACTTTGCTATAGTTCCAGTTCTCCCTTTATATTTGCGTTCCTTTTTAAGGAAGATGTTTTGAAGGTCTCATCTGCAATGCGACAGACACCATCTGAATTGTCGGATAAAGTGCGGTACTTGGCAACGGGTACAGCAGAGATGAATGCTAATATTGGAGAGGTGGGTGAGTGGCTGAAACCAGCAGTTTGCTAAACTGCGGTACTGGGCAACCGGTACCGGGGGTTCGAATCCCCCCCCCTCCGCATTTTTTAATTAGGTGTTAGGATCCTTTTATGTTTGATTTTGAGAAATTAGAAGTCTATCAAATCGCAAAGGGGGTTGTAACCGATTCACTTAAAACCATTCTCAGCAATTCAAAGCTCGATCCCTATATAAAGGATCAGTGGAAAAAGGCGAGCCTTGACATTTTATTAAATCTGGCGGAAGGCACGAGCCGAATGACCAGTACCGACAAAAAACATTTCATCACTGTTTCGAGAGGTTCAGTTTTTGAATGTGTCACCATCATACAAATATTGGGAGAGACCGGTTCGTTACCCCTGGCCGAAGCACAGAATCTCTACGATCGATATGAAAAGATTTCGAAGATGCTTTTGGGCATGTATAGAAGTCACGAGTAAGTTTTGTTAAAAATAAATTGGGTCCGGTAGCTCAACTGGATAGAGCATCAGATTTCTAATCTGAGGGTTCGGGGTTCGATTCCCTGCCGGATCACCAAGTACTTACTAACGAACACCAAGACCGCCTAAACGATATGTTTAGGCGGTCTTTTTATTTATAGACCTCCCAAAACATTCATCCAAAACCAACGCAAAGGTGGGAGTTTAGGTGCGTTAGAATTAAGCCGAAAAAAATGACGCACCGAATTTCTTACAATAACCTGTTAACCGTCAGACAATGTATTGCAAAGAACTGGCTTGATAAGGATCCATTTATGTCATTCAAGTTTAAATTCGCGAAACATATTGGACCTTTCAAGTCATCTTTTGTCTATTCGGATTTCAAAATTTCGGCCGGGTTACTCTGTGCAGCCCGCATGGTCTGCGATCCGATCATGATGAATGCGATCGCCAAAACAGCGAGCAGCCCACCAAACAATTCCCCTATGCCAATGGCCTCGTGGAATGGGAATTTGGTGAGTACAATTTTTTCAAAGAAGAGATAGGTTATGGGAAGGGCAATCAATGCCGATACCGCAAGCAGAACTACGAATCCGCGACTGAGCAAGAACACCAAATTTCCAGCGGTTGCACCCAATACCTTTCGTATGCTCATCTCCTTAATTCTCGTTTCGGTGGTGAAAACCACCATGCCTAGTAATCCCAATGATGCGATGGAGATTGCGATGAATGAAAGGAATGCAATAACTTTTATCATAGCAGAGAGTTCGTTGTACGCCTCCTCGATTGAATCTTTATAAAACCGTCCCTCGAATGGATGAACGGGATCAACGCTTTTCCACACATCCTGAATCTTTGACATGGTTTCAATCGGATTGCGTGTATTAACTTTTACATTCACCAAGCCGTCCCTCCCATCCGATGTGAGAAATCCATCGGGTGTAAGATAGGTAAACACAACGGGTTGGATATTTGAATCGAGCTTTCCATAATGAAAGTCTTTTATCACACCCACGATGGTAAGCTTTCTGTTATTCTTGTCCATACCGGTTCTCAAAAGTATCTCCTCTCCAATTGCCTTTTCCGGATCACCATTGGCGATGTTAAATTGCCTCAGTGTTTTTTCGTTAACGATCACTTCGTTGGTAGCATCTTTCGTTATTGGTCTGGTGATAAAGTTCTGACCCGCGACCAGCTTATAATCATGCAAGTGTATATAGTTCTCATCCACTATATTGGTAAATACAAGCGCTGAATCGCGCAGACTTTTATATTTCGCGAAGCCACCCCATACGTTGCCAACACTGGTCAGTAGCCGCGACTGCGAGACCCCGGACACTTCGGGCATGGCTTTCAGCTTGTTAATCAAATCATCGGGTTTGTTTTTTTGCAAACTGATGTTGAGAATGTTCTCCGTATTAAAACCGAGATCGAAAGCAAGAATGTTTTTATACTGAACGTAACCGATAACCGTACTGGTAATGAAGATCAACGTAAGGGTATATTGAACCACCACCAACGCGCGCCTGATGCTCATCCCTTTGAACACTTTTACCGAAGACACATCTTTCAGTGCATGGATGATGCTCACCCTTGAGAAAAACAATGCAGGTAAAAAGCCGGCAATCATACCCACCACCACAGAGAAAACAATAAACACCAACGTCATCGGTATTGTTATTTCGAGCTTCACCATTTTCTGGAGTTCGGGGGCGATGCTTATAAATTGCGGACGGAGTACCAGGAACATTCCGAAGGAAAGAACAAGCGCGACAAGAGACACGATCAATGCCTCGGCAAGAAATTGCTGACGCACCTGACTCTTTCCCGCCCCGATTACCTTACGTAAACCTACTTCCTTGTAACGTCTCATCGATCTGGCAATCGAAAGATTGGTGTAGTTGAAACATGCCGACAGAATCACGATCAGCGCTAACCCACCAATGATCCACAGTACGATTGCCGGCATAACCGATCCAATGGAATTGCTCAGGTCTTCCCCCAATACGATATCGTACAACGGAAGAAGGGTGATCTGTATCTTTGCTTCTTCTTCCATTTTATTTTCCTCCACACAGATCGCATCAATCTGCGCCTGAATGTTAGACGCTCTTACGTTTTTCGGAAGTAACAAATAAACGTAGTTCCTCTGCCAAACATTTTCCCACTTAAGAAGGTCTTGATCCTTCGCGATCCGAGGTTCGATTGAGCTAAACGAAACAAGCGATTCGAATTGGATATGCGAAAAGAATGATATGTCTTTTAATATACCCGTGACTTGGTAATTGAGGTCTTTGAATAAAATGGTTTTCCCGAACGCATCCTCTGCACCGAAAAGTTTTTTTGCTGAGGTTTCTGTGAGTACAATGGAATACGGTTTAGTAAGGGCCGTGGCCGCGTCACCTTTCAACATCGGCAACGTAAAGATCCGAAGCATCGAAGGTTCGGCATACATGCCTGTGATCGGAATGAAATTGCCTTTGATGTCTGCATCGCCAGAGAATTCCGTCTGCATCATCGTGATCTCCTCCACACCTGCTACTTTTTCTTGTATCAGCTTACCGATCTTTATTGAGGTAGTTGCAAACTTATCGCTGTATCCTTGCCGGAACTTCGCATGCGAGGTAATGCGATAAATGCGTGTCCCCTTCTCGTTGAACTTATCATACGACAGCAAGTCGTGCGCGAAAGCGATCAGCAACAAGCCTACCGACATGCCTATGGCAAGGCCAACGATGTTGATTGTCGAGAACAGCTTGTTGCGCTTTATAGAGCGCACCGATGTTTTAATGTGGCTTCCGATCATGATTCAGTTGATTAATGGTTAACAAATTAAAGCAACCGAAATGTGAAAGGTCTGCTATTACTCACGTATTTTTCTGAGTAACCAATCGATTGATCTGAATGACATTTTTCAAGACGTGAATTTTTTAATCTTTGCCCAACCATTCTTTGAAATCAGAAAAACGATCTCCGCTTACAGCAACTTCTTGTTTTGTTTTTGGAATCAAGTCGAGCTTCAGTTTTCCTGCCGAGATCGTGTGTACCATTTGAATGGAATTCAGCGACACAACAAATTGCCGGCTTATGCGAAAGAACTGTTTCGGATCGATGATCTGCATCAGTTTATCAAGGCTGTAATCAATCGGAAGAACTGTGCCTTCATTTGTAACCAGTAAAACTGTTTTTTCCTCCAGATAAAAATAGGCGATACTTTCAGTTTTGATCGATCTTATCTTGTTGCCAACGGTCACCATAAATCGATCCTTGAACTGTGGATTATTTTGGTGGCTTAATTGTTTGATCAATGCCTTAATATCTACTTGCGTTGGTTGCGATTGGAATTCATTGTTGGACCGCAACGATTTAAATTTATCAAGAGCGGCAGCAAGTTCCTCATCGTTAATCGGCTTCAGCAGATAGTCTATGCTGTTAACCTTAAAGGCTTTGATCATGTAGTCATCGAAAGCGGTTGTAAAGATTATCGGAGTCTTTAGATTCAACTGGGTCACAATTTGAAAACTGTCACCGTCTTCAAGATGAATGTCCATGAAGATAAGATCAACAGAAGTATGCGGATTAGTTTTGAACCAGGATATCGCTTCTGCAACGGAAGAAATTTGTGTAAGCACATGGATAGAACCATCGTACTTTTTTACTTGCGAAATCAGCCGTTGAGCTGTCAACCGTTCATCTTCAATAACTACGACATTCATAGCAGCGGAATTTTTACAGTAAACAACTCCTCATCCTTCTCAATGTATACAGCACTTTTGGTAAGAAGTTGATATCGGTTTTTAATATTTGCTAAACCAATCCCTGTTGATGCGATTCTTTCAATTTCGTTTCTAGGTCTAACAGGGTTTATAACAACCAGGTAATCATCCTTAATCAAAATCGTAACAATCAAAGGTTCTTTTTCTGACATACGATTATGCTTAACACAATTCTCAATCAGCAGTTGCAAAGTCAACGGAGCAATCTGATATTTTTCAGCTTCCTGATCCGTTATGGATATCTTCACATCAAACTTGTTCTCAAACCTGATCTTAAGCAAGAACGCGTAAGCGCTAAGGAAGTCCAACTCTGTTTTTAAAGAAACAGTTTCGTTGTCCTTTTGTTCAAGAATATAGCGATAGGCTTTGGATAGTTGATCAATAAATTTTTCGGAAAGGTTCGCATCAACATGAACGAGAGAAGATAATATGCTCAGACTGTTGAAAAGAAAGTGCGGGTTAACTTGATTCTTCAATGCTTCAAATTGGGCCAAGGCATTTTCCTTCACAAGTTGCTCGGTCTTAATTTCCATAGCACGCATTCTTAAATGCGACTTGCGATTTAGAATCAGATAAAAAATGGAAATGGAAATGACAAAAGTAAGTCCATAATTTGCTCGCCCCACAGCCTGCCACAACACCAGACGAGGCTTGTGACCAAGTTGGCGAACTTCCTCCCGACTCATCGGCTCGATCAGCATTGACCATATCCAGGAATTGAGCTTGAACAGAAGTTGTGATAATACTACCGCCATCACGGCAACAACAATGGACAAAGCAATTGTTCCTATCCGTAGTTCAAGTATACGTGAGCCTATTAATTTTTCCGAAGCGTCAATGATGCGATCAATGGCGATGATGAGCAAAGCGTAAAATACGAAATGCACAATCGCAGGCAACGCAAGGAACTGTACATTCTTCCAATGTTCGAGAGGGATGTTGGCAGCAATTGTAATCGGATAATATATACAGAGCACAGTCAGCGCCAAATATATCGCTCGCTTAAAACTTATCTTTCCCTGCTTTAAATCAGTCATAGAATTAGCAAATGTAAGGCAAGCGAGGAGTTGATCCACATTCAAGCCGCGAACAATAGTTCCGAGCTAAGGAATTTCCTTGTTGAATGCCAACGTTTAGAGTTTGAATCGGGGTCTATTTTCTGTCGTAGTTTTTCGCTCCGTGAGGATCAATCGCCAGAATTAAATTTAATACTTAAGAGAAAAACATTGCCCGTTTTTTTCCGCATCAAAAAATTGGCATTGCGTTACCCAACGAAATCGAATGAATCAAAAGTAATCTGTTTAAAAAATCTCTGATTTAATTCGGCAAATTTCATGCTCCCAAATTGTGGCCGGATGGGAGTTGCTGTCGATATCACAATGAATAACTTAATTAGTCCATCTCGTATTCACCCAATTACGCTGCTCTTCCGGAGTTAGAAATGTCCAGGCCACAATACGACTTGTCTTGTTTCCGTGAGACATTGGAATCGTTTTTACTTCAATAGCATTTGCATGTTGAAGAGCAGTGTAAACATTTTTAAGATTGGATGATTTAGAAATCAAGGTAGAAAACCAAAAACAGGAACGTGAAAATTGTTTGCTTTCGTAAATCATTTTTTGAGCGAATTTCTCTTCACCGCCTTCACACCACAACTCGGTGTTCATACCTCCAAAGTTCAGCGTGGGTTTAGTAATTCGTTTGTTATTCAGGTTGCTTAATTTACGAAGCGTTCCCGATTGGGCTTCTTGTAAAGAACCATGAAATGGTGGATTACAAATTGTTAAATCGAAACGTTCATCCTTTTGAATAATGCCGCTGAAAATATCCTTTACATGCTGTTGTAATCGGAGCTCTACCTTTCCTTTCAAAGAGATATTATCCTGCACTATTTTACAAGCAGAGCTAATGGCAGTAGGCTCAATGTCTGAACCGATAAAAGACCATCCATATTCTTTATGCCCAATGATTGGATAAATACAATTTGCTCCAACACCAATATCGAGACATTTTATCTTAGTGCCCACCGGAATTATTTCATTATTGCAGCTTGCTAATAAATCGGCTAGATGATGAAGGTAATCCGCTCTTCCCGGAACAGGTGGACACAAATAACCCGATGGAAGATTCCAATGATGAATATCATAGAAATGTTTCAACAACGCTTTATTCAGCATCATCACCGCGTCTGGATTTGAAAAGTCAATCGATTCATCCTGGTAATCATTCAATCGTACGAAGGGCATCAGTTCAGGAGACGTGACAATGAGCTCGCTAAATTTATAACGCTTGCAATGCCTGTTCCGAGGATGTAAGCCAGACTTTTCGTTTGGATGCTCTTTCTTTTGTTGAAGTTTCAAAGTCTTGTTATGGTTTTGTTGCAGTGCAAAAGGCTAAGGCAAAGAAAATGTTTTTTTTTGATCTGTTTTACCTTTCAACCTACTCCCTCTCCTACGTCTTCATAGATTGTCTGCTCAGTACACAAATGGTCTGCGATCTAATGAAGAGTACTTCGAACTAAAAACCTAATCAACCTATTAGGTTGGATAGAAACCGGAGGTGAGGCTAAAGTCCGCATCGATAACCAAGAGATTAAAGTGAATGGTGAAAACGAAACGCAAAGAAGAAAAAAATAAGAAGAGGAGATGTCGTGATGTTTGGTGGTCATCAGGCTTAGGTAAAATAAAGAATGTGATGCCTCGTTTGATAAAATGAACGGGCTTTTAACTGTTAAGCTTTTAACATTTCTAATAGTTTCTTAGGGTCCTGCCGATTATCCCAAAATGCAGTGATGATAATATTATTTTCGCGGATTTTATAAAACATACTGAAATGCCCCATAGCCGCGACCCGGGTGTCAGGAAATTCAGATGCTTTATAGAGAAGTGGGTTTTGAGCTATTTGATTAGCTTTATCATTACTGAATTGAAGCAGCTTAAGGGAATACATTGGAGATTTATTTCTTGCTAACCAATATTCTAAAATAGACCTTCTTTGAAGTGCTGCAGTTTCAGTCCAGATTATTTTCTTTTGAGCCATTCCAGTTCTCGTTCATTCAACGTGTATTGGTCAATGGTTCTTCCGCTTTGTATATCATCCTCGCTCATCGCCAGCATAATTTTCTGTTCTTCAGTAAGAGAAACATTTTCCTCCTGAACATGGGAACGGTCAATCATATCCGACAAAGCTCGTAAGTAGTCGGCATCCTTGATGGACATTAATTGATCGATCAGGCGGTTTCGAATATCGGTAACTGAAATCATGCTCGCTGATAGTTTATTTTACGTTTAAAGATAGGGAACCGGAGGATAAAATCCGCAGTAACTAAACAAAGTGATTAAACCCTATGGAGAATAACTATTGCATCAACAAAGCAATTAACGTTGTATTGTGCAGTCTGAAGATTGCACGCATGGTGGATCCGAGTGAGCAGCGCTCGTTGCCACTTCTCAACACTTGAGTAAAATAAAAATTTCATTTATGGATTGTCAACGAGCAATCCATTTTAGCATCCAGCATTTTTCAGCAAAGCGTACACGATATTACCGGAGACATATAGCTTAAACACTTTTTTATCAACTGTGAAGTCAAGGTTACTCGGTGTTTTACTAGCATTAAACTTCGAGTGAACTATATTCCATGTCTTACCCATGTCAGCTGATCGGAAGATACCATCCGGATGACCACATAATAAATATTCGCCCACTTGTTTGATTGATGCGATGGACAAAGAAGGCCGAAGTCCTTCATCAATGGCTTGCCAGGTTTTTCCTTTATCCATTGATATGCGTATCCTTCTGGTTTTGGTTATTGTGTTATACGTTATCGCAGCAAATCCACCTTTGATCTGTTCGATCTCTATCCCTACCCCACCCTCGCTGATCACCCATTGCCAGTGTTCTCCATTATCTGTCGAACGCATGATTCCCTTTTGACCTTTCCCAATGAGAACTCCTTCTGACTCCACAATATCCGTAACCCGGACTTCATTTTGAACTTGCTTCCAGCTTTGTCCCTTATCGGCAGATTTGTAAAGACCGTTATCGCAACTTAACAGCACCGTCCCCTCCGATGTTTCAAAAACACTTCGCATCAAATATTTTTTAGAATTGGTATAGATCGGCAACCACGTTCCTAAACCGGGTACTCGTTGATAAATTTGCCCTGCAT
>JBKJOF010000208.1:0-34162 GCA_046595655.1 Chryseolinea sp.
TCTACGCTGTGCGTTTCGAGTAAACCATCGTGTGGATTTTTATCAAAATAAATAGACAACGGTTCCTTAATGGTAGCGGCCAGCTCCGCTTTGAGCAGGTGAACAAACTCGGTAACACCTCCCGAACGGTTATCGTTGTGTCGGTATGAAATAAAAATGTCGTACTCAAAGTTGGGTAAGATTGAAGCCATTTTTAAAAATAAGATTTATTCAACGAAAGTCAATTAAATTGGTGAATGGCTTCTCAATGAAACAATTTCTGCACAAGATAACGGAGCCTATATTCAATGTGATGATCTATTAACGTTTTACCACAATTTTGTAGACACTTTGTTTTGACTCAGCACCATCATTTAATGATATACTTCCTCCATATTCAACAGAAAATTTTTCAGGACTTAGTGCGAGAACTGCGGCCATTGGTCCACTAGCGCAAATTGAAGATGAAGTTGAAAAATGATTTATCTTTTTTGTGATCATTACATTCTCTCCACTGAGTGTTGAACCATCTCGGTATACGGGTCCTGCGTGCAGGGAAACTTTCAGATCCGATTTTCCATTTCCCTTCTTTATTGCATCCATCATAACCATCAACATTTCGATTGCGCTGGTTTCAAATTCGAAGGCGAATAAAATGTAATCATTGGTCAACTCATGTGCGGCATGCGGAATAACTTCGCCCTCAATTTTGGCATAGATAACCTTCTGCAGTCGCTCTTTATCAATAGGAGTTAAGGATAAAAGATCTGCCAACACAAGGTATAACACAGGTCGGTCGATCTCTTTTATTTTTGGTTTGTTGGTTAGTCGCTCGGTTTCTGCATTGCGTTCCGTCAAAATAGACGGATCCGGATTTATGTTGATGTGCCGTTTTGGGTATGGCCACAAAAGCAACGTATCGCGCGTTCCGCCTTCACTTCTTTTTAAATCTATTTCTGATAATACGGTTATCAATGTTGGTTGCGCATGATTTGTGGCGCTGCGTAAAATCGCTGATCCGTAAATCTGCTTACACTGAAACGTAAATAAATCATCATACCCAAAATAGTGATCGGTGGTAATGAGTGTTACCTTATATTTTTGGATTAGGGTGTTAAAACGGTTGAGCCACTGTTCACCGGCAAATCGCACACTCATTTCTATAAAATCAGAAATGGCAAAGGGTATGAATACATTCACTTCACCACCCTGCGCTGCCAGGGCTTCTGCGAAAAGAATATCGCCACCACAGGCCAGTGAACAATATCCAATCTTAGCATTCAGTGTTCGTAAAGTATTGGATATTCCTTCTTTTACTTTAGCTTCAATCTCAGGCGGAAAGCGTGGTAATTTTCTTTCAGGATGATCGATCATGTGCCCAACAAAGGCGACAACCGCGGGTGGTGTGAATATCTTTAGTACTTCGCCTGATACCGGTATGAAATGGTTTAGCAACCACAATTGCTGATACGTACTGGTTATTTTTCCCCAATCTGTTCCCGCAGCTTTCATTGCTTTCAGATAGTGTTCGGTAGATCGGGCTTTATCTTTTGTGAGTAAATATGCTTCACCAAGGGTAGCCAACTCCCAGAAGTCTGCCGTATCGGGTTCAATGGATTGAATGACGCGATTTGCAATCTCCCTGCTTTTTGAAGCCTGCATTACCATAGCCGACATCGATGCTGCATTTATTCCGGTGTAATAATTTCGGGTTGCCTCAAAGTTTTTTAAATAGGTATCGCGTGATTGAATCGCTAATTCCGTTCGTTGATTTTTCTTAAATAGTTGTTTGTATATGCTGCCTAAAATTCCGGCAGTTTCTGGATCAGTGATGTTTTCCCTGTAAATGGGTTCAAGGTAATCTCGAGCCGCTTCAGGTGCACCTGATTTTGAAAGAGACAAAGCGTGCAATTGCCGAAGGCGCAAATTTTCAGTGTCACGCAAAGCATCTTCTGTTTTGGCACGAGCCTCCAGATAAAATCCGTGATTAATAAGGCCTTCGATATGTTGAATGATGTCGGTCAAGTGATGTAATAAATTTGGAGGTGAATTTTAATCTATCCCTTGTCCTCTCTGGTGAAGTGGTTTTAAAGTTAAAATAGTTGCCCGTCTCTGCTTCAATGGGTCATGAGAAAAAGGCCAGCATTAAAAGTTGGGGAGTAATTAAAAAGTAAATTTTAAATGTTTGAAAAAATAGCCACAACTTCAACTGCAGCTGTGGCTATTTTTTAGGTATGATTAAGCTAAGAAAAATACTTCGTCACTCCAGGAATTGCAATCGGATAGAATCCATTTGCATCTGGCTTGTTCGGCATATCAGCATCCCACGCAAATTTCGTTGGCATAATGCTGATGCCCGAGTTGATTACTTTATCCCACTCCATAACTTGGCCGGAATAGGTTGCCATTCTACCCATGATGGCCGTCATGGTTGATTTTGCTCCATGCTCTGCATCGGCAAATTTATATTGTCCTTTAGCTATTGCTGCAAAGAGTTCATCATGTTCCGTTTGGTAGGGATTGTTCTCACTCTTCTTATCGTACGCATAAAGGGATTTACCTTTGCTAGATATTGTGGCATCTCCACATTTCACAACGCCCTTCGTGCCCACCAGCATTTCATCCACTATGGCGTAGGTACCTTTTATATGTCGGCACTGACTGTTGAGAACACTTCCATCGGCATACTGATACTCTACATAATGATGATCGTAAATTTCACCAAACTCTTTTCCAGTGCGAACTTGTCTTCCGCCCATACCTTGAGCTTTCACTGGGAAGGAACCTTTAAACCAGTTCATCACATCGAGGTTGTGAATGTGTTGTTCATTGATATGATCGCCACACAGCCAGTTGAAGTAATACCAGTTGCGCATTTGATATTCCATTTCCGTGTGTTCAGGCTTGCGCAGGTTCACCCACACACCATCAGTGTTCCACCATACCTGGCCAGAAGTTATTTCACCAATCATTCCATCTTGTACACGCTTGTACAATTCAAGATATGAATTTTGATAATGACGTTGAAGTCCAACTACCACGTTTAATTTTTTCTTTTTTGCTTCCTCCGCAGCGAGCAAAACTTTTTGAATTCCTGCAGGAT
Source organism: Chryseolinea sp. (assembly GCA_046595655.1). Taxonomy (GTDB): domain Bacteria; phylum Bacteroidota; class Bacteroidia; order Cytophagales; family Cyclobacteriaceae; genus Chryseolinea. Next base: position 3,083 of record JBKJOF010000208.1, read on the forward strand.
CAGTCGCTACAGGTTTCTCCATGAACACATGTTTACCTTGTCTTATCGCTTCTGTGAAGTGTATCGGTCTGAAGCCCGGAGGTGTTGTAAGAATAACAACATCAGCTAATGCGATGGCTTTCTGATATGCATCGAAGCCTGTGAATTTCGTTGCCTCTGTTACAGTTACTTTTGCTTTTACATTTCCTTCTTCTGAGTTCTCATCGGTTAGTGTAGCGTAGCAACTATCCAGCCTGTCGCGAAAAGCATCGGCCATAGCAACGAGTTTTACATTTTGTTTGGTGAGCAAAGCTTGCATCGCGGCACCTGTACCCCGACCACCACAACCAACAAGTGCAATCTTGATGGTGTCGTCAACAGAGTTAAAGTAACTCGCATTTGAAATGAGCGGAGCGGCCAACATGCCGCCTGCTAGCAGGGAAGATTGTTTCATAAAATCCCTTCGTGATGAATTACTATTTTTTTCAGTCATGATTATTGGTTTTTAATTTCTTATTTTTTTAGCCACAGATTCACAGATTTTTTTTAAAGTATTACGAGTGAGGATTCGTCAAAATTATAAAAGTTTCATCTTGCATTGAATATTCTGTTATTCTAAATTCTTTCTGCATGGCTAACGAGTTTACCGGCATTTTTTTTTGAAACAAATCAGTGAATCAGTGGCTATCATTTTAAATATTTTTTAGCCACAGATTCACAGATTCTTTTTTAAGTATTACATATGAGGATTCGCCAAAATCATAAAAGTTTCATCTTGCGTTGGATATTCTGTTCTACTAAATTCTTTCTGCATGGCTAACGAGTTTGTCTGCATTTTTTTATTCAAACAAAAAGGTGAATCAGTGGCTATCATTTTAAATATGCTGCATAGAACTTTTCAATGTCTTGCTTTGATGGTGCTTGCGCTGGCCGCACAATTCGAAATCCGATTCCCATACCATCAGTAAGCCACCATCTGCTTTTCGGAATTTGTGGATCGCGTTTATTCCAATCTGATGATGAAGGTATTCGATTAGCACAACGCAATTCTTTTGATTCATCTAAATACGATCCGCCACGCGTAACTCGGGGATATCGTTTGTCTACAGGCGTGGTCGGATTTTTTGTTGGCTCTTTTAGTTTTTGATAGGCACTTGCGTCATATTGATCAAGCGTCCATTCACTTAGATTGCCAAGCATATCATACAGTCCCCAGGCATTGGGTTTGAGTTGGGCAACTTTGTGAAACTTATTTCCACTGTTGTCTTTATAGTACGCATAATCTCTTAAGTTTTCTGGATCAGTTGTACTTCCTGCACGACACGCATATTCCCACTCGGCTTCTGTAGGTAATCGATAAAAAATGCCGGTCGTATTATAAAGCCATTTGCAATACATAATTCCAGCAGCCTGGCTCATACTATTGGTTGGGTGCTTGTCATCGCGGCCCATGCCCCATGTTAAGTCAATGTATTGTGCAGTGGGTCGTGACACTGCATCAACAGCAATGGCTTTTGTTTGAGGTACGTCCATGTTTTTAAAGAATGCGTCCCATTCAGCAAAAGTCGCTTCATGTTCTGCTATCCAAAAAGCGCTGATCTCAATTTTTTTCTGGGGATCCTCGTCACTATCTCTACCTTTTTCAAACTCAGTACTTCCGATGGTAAAGACTCCAGCAGGAATGGAAACCATTTTAAATTTAACGGATGATCCCGGAAGGATTTGTTCGTATGATTGTGCAAAAAGAGACTGAGCTGAAGAGGCAAATGACCAAATAGCAGCCAGTGATAGGAGTTTAAAGAATGATTTCAACCTTGAAAATATATAGATGAATTTGCAAGGTAAGAAAAACTGCAATCGACTGCAACTAGGTATATCCTCTGGTTGATCTTTAAATGATAAAATGAAAAATTTCTTGGGTTTAGCTTTTCCTTTTCAGCAATGCCATATAAAAACCATCGAATCCTTCTGATGGCCATGCGCGTTTTTCTTCGAGGAGTTCAAATTTGTCTCCTTGATTTTTCAAGAATGTTTCAACCTGATGTTCATTTTCTGATGGCATCAAACTACAGGTAGAGTACACCATCAGTCCGCCCGGTTTTAGCATCGTCCAATAATCCTGAAGAATATGTTGTTGAAGTTTAATTACCTCTTCAATAAATTCAGGAGAGAGTTTCCACTTGGCATCTGGATTTCTTTTCAATACACCGAGACCGGAGCAAGGCACATCAAGCAACAACCGATCAGCTGAATTATCTAAACGTTTTATAGTTTTAGAAGATTCGATGAAGCGCGTTTCAATTGTGCTTACCTCGGCTCTGCGTGCGCGTTTTTTTAATTCATCTAATTTCCAATCTTCTGTATCGAGTGCTATGATGCGTCCTTTGTTTTGCATAACGGCCGCGATATGAAGAGTTTTTCCACCAGCACCAGCACAGGCATCGATCACGCGCATACCCGGTTGAATCCGCATAAACGGAGCAATGAGTTGTGATGAAGCATCCTGAACTTCAAAGTGACCCTCTTTAAATGAAGGATGACGAAAAACGTTCTGACGTTGATTTAAGATAAGCGCATCCGGAAATTCAGGAAGAGCGGTGGTTTCAATTCCATCAGGAAGTAATATTGCTTTTAGTTCTTTTGCGGAAATTTTTAAGGTATTGGCGCGCAAGACAACAGGTGCTTCTTCATTAAGGGCACTCAACTCTTTATCCCAACGTTTGCCGAGTTCTTGTTCGCCCAGCGCATCAAGCCAATCGGGTATAGATTCATTTATTTTTCTGATCGATTTGAATTTCTCTCTACGTTCTAGAATTTTATTTTTTTCCAATCCTTGAAACTCGTCCCATTCAGGCAATGGTATTTCCTGAAGAATGCACCAGCAGCCTACAAATTTCCAATGATCGTTCGGCTCAGCGCCCGTCATGTTTTGAATGAGGCGGTGCCAGCGAACAATATCGTAGGTTGTTTCAGCAATGAAACGCCTGTCGCGGGCGCCCCACTTAGGGTTTTGCTTCAATACCTTTTCAATTACCTTATCGGCATACTTGCCATCTTCAAAGATGAGTTCGAGCGCCTGTACTACGGCACGGGCAATGTTTATGTAGAGTTTCACGGAGCAAAGATAGTGTATTGAGTTCCGAGTCCAAGGTTCGGGTTCAAAGTTAGAATGGGCACTATAATTAACAACCTGAAACCGCGAACTTGAAACAAATCATATCTTAAATCGAAAATTGGTTATAAATTCGCTTCCTTCATTAACATTGAAAACCTACAACCTCAAAACAATAGACATCATGCAAAGAAGAAACTTCCTTCGGAATGGATTAACAGCAGCGGCTTCAACGCTGGCACTTGGAAATGTATTTGCTTCAACCGAAAAAAGCGAGAACAGCAAAAATCAATTTGTTCCCGGATCAGCAGAGAAAACTTTTAAAATGAATTATGCACCGCATGACGGGATGTTTGCCACCCATGCAGGAAAAGATTTTGTTGATCAGATTAAATTTATGCATGAGCAAGGTTTTCGCGCTATTGAAGACAACGGTATGTTAGGCCGCTCGAAAGAAGAGCAGGAAAAAATTGGTGCGACCTTGGCTCGTCTTGGAATGACAATGGGTGTATTTGTAATTGATGGTGGAGATAATTGGAAGACCTCACTCACTACAGGTAAGCAAGAGTTTAAAGATACGTTTATCAAAACATGTCAGGCATCAGTGGAGGTAGCCAAGCGAGTAAATGCAAAATGGATGACGGTGGTGCCCGGATTTTTTGAGCGCCACTTACCAATCGGAATACAAACCGCCAATGTTATTGATGCACTTCGAAAAGGTTCGGCCATTCTGGAGCCACATGGATTGATCATGGTGCTTGAACCATTGAGTGACACTCCCGATCTTTTTTTACGAAACTCAGATCAGACATTTGAAATCTGCAAAGCCGTAAATAGTCCTTCGTGTAAAATACTTTTCGATATCTACCACATGCAACGCAACGAAGGTAATTTGATTCCGAACATGGAGAAGTGCTGGGATGAAATTGCGTATGTGCAAATAGGTGATAATCCAGGGCGCAATGAACCGACCTCGGGAGAGATCAATTACAAAAATATTTTTAAGTGGTTGAATGGTAAAGGGTATAAAGGTGTTTTAGGTATGGAACATGGCAATGCACAGAAAGGTAAGGAAGGAGAGCTGGCGCTGATTAAGGCATATCGAGAAAGTGATAGCTTTTAATTATTGAAAGAAAACGATTTAAAAAAAGAGAGCCTTGAAATTTCAAGGCTCTCTTTTTTTAAGACTTTAAGTTTAGCTATTCACTTTTACAAACTCCTATACTTTGTCTTCCGGATGTTAAGCCTTTTGATGATCCAATATTTCCTGCCGCTAAAATAATATCACGTTCTGAGCCAGCAGCTGCAAGGTGTACTTTTACGCAGGCTTCTAATGCAATAATCTGGTTATAGGTAATGGTAGATTCATCTGCAAGTTTAGTAATCACTGTTTCACTAATACCTGTTTTTCCTAATACAGGATTAAGCAACGCAGCTACATTAGTTCCTAGAGTAGAAATTTCTCCTAAGTGTAAATGCACAGGATGTTGCAGATCGCCTTCTGTTCCCGTAAGGTTAATAACGGCTAGTGTACCTCCTCCAATTTTCTCTTTAAAAGTTACCGTTCCATTTATGTTATAAGTAGAACCAGCTTGCAAAGCATAGGTAGTCTCATTTCCGGTAAATTCACTTTTTGCACTTTCATTGTCCTGACAAGCCAGAAAAGAAAGAGAGACCAGGGAGACGCAAATAATCTTTTTCATAAGCTGAATATTTCTATAAAATTAAAAATTTTACCTGTTATCCAATGTTCATCAACCATTCGCGCTTAGATTTGTTGCATCGCTAATTTGGCACGGATGTGGCAATACGCTAACGACTACACACTAACTGTTATTTTGTGAAGGCACGCTTTACTGTTTTAATTTTTACGGCCTTTTTCTTGGCCTGTAGCCCTAAAATTCAAACGCCAGATCCGGAATCATTAAAACCTTCCTGGCTTAAAACAACACCTTATCAGGATGGATACTACGTAGGTATCGGCCAAAGTACAAAAGACAACAGCACCAATTATATACAAGCGGCAAAGAAAAGCGCACTTGATGATTTAATTTCAGAGATAAAAGTAAATGTTTCGAGTACGTCTGTGCTAAATCAGTTGGAGGTTGATAAGAAGGTAACTGAACAATACGAACAAATCATTAAGACTACAGCTGCTGATGAAATTGAAGAATTTGAATTGGTGGATGTATGGCAAGATGCCACTAACTATTGGGTGTATTATCGCCTTTCCATTTCGCGCTATCGTCAGATAAAAGAAGAGCAGAAACGCAACGCCACTCTATTGGCAACAGATTATTTTACTAAAGCAAAGCAGGCGGAGCAAAACGGTGAGCGATTGCAGGCTATTCAATTTTATTTTCAAGCCTTTAGAAGCATTGAAAAATATTTAGGTGAACCTGTTCGTGTTACCGTTGATAACAAAGAACTATTTCTCACCAATGAAATTTATGCAGCGATTCAAACCGCTCTCGATAAAATTAAGATAAAGGTAGATCCTGCGGAGATAACGTTAAATAGACGACTAGCTCAACAAGGTCACACCGTTACGGCAAAGGCTATTTATAAAGACATAAATAAGGTAGCGGTTGATTTGTCACTTCGAGCTGGTTTTGAAAAAGGTGCCGGTGATATCTATCCCACCTATAAAACAAATGAAATGGGTGAGGCGAAAATATTGATGAGTAAAATCAGTTCGAAAGATTTGGAACAGACCGTTGCATTAAAAGTAGACATTGATGCCTTGAGTGGGTTCAGTCAATCTCCAATCTTTACACTCATCGCCAAAACACTGAATGTACCAAAGGCACAGATAGTGTTGAAAGTGCAGCGACCGATTGTTTATCTTACCTCAGACGAAAGAAGTTTCGGTTTCATAAAACCGAATAATCAAATCACCAACAAACTAAAAAACTTATTAGCAAATAACGGTTTCGAGTTTACCGATAATAAAAAACTGGCCGATCTTTGGTTTGATATAAAATCAGATGCCGAGAGAGGTTCCATTACCGGAAGCATTTATGTTACCTACCTCACAGGTGTGATTAAGGTAACAGCGGTGCGCGAGGCCAAAGAAATTTATGCCACTACGCTGGATCGCGTAAAGGGCTATGGACTAGACTACGATAAATCCAGCATAGACAGTTACAATAAATCTTTGGAAATCCTTGAAAGAGAAAGGATATCGGAATTGCTAAATACTGTGCTACAGTAGAGGTTTGTAAAATCTGAGATCGAATCGTACAACGATAAATTTGGCATTACTTTGGTATTTGACTGACGAAGTATAACTTGTAACTAAATAAATTGATTATGAAAAAGCTTACTTATTCCACCCTTGTCCTCCTTGCTTTAGGTGGCGCGTTTATGATTGGCTGTAAAGGCAAACAAAAAACAAAAACACCAAAAGGTGAAGTTGAAGTAGTAGTGCCATGTTCTGGCCCAGATTTCTTTACTACTAATAAATTCTTTCGCGCTAATTCCATTGGCGAAAGTCAAGATCAGGTAACATCAAAAAAGAAAGCATTGACCAACGCCCGCGCAGAGTTGGCAGCCAGCATTCAAACAACGGTAAAAGCAGTAACGGATAACTATGTTAATTCACGTGAGATGAATAATAAAGAGCAAGTTGAAGAACGCTTTGAACAATTAAACAGAGAGATTGTAGACCAGAAACTTTCGGGCATCAAAACCATTTGCGAGAAACAGGTAAAAACGGAAAACGGCACATACAAAACCTACATTGCAATTGAGCTTTCAGCAGATGATCTTGTAGCAACGTACAACGAACGTTTATCAAAAGACGATCGATTAAAAATCGATTACGATTACGAAAAGTTTAAGGAAACATTCGAGAAGGAAATGGACAAGATGGGAAATAACTAATTGATCGTCTTAACAATTACAAATATCAAAATGCCCTGTTCTATCAGGGCATTTTGCATTTGGCATAAAATCTAACTACTAATATTGTATCGCTCGTATATAATGTCGCCTTATGAAGGACTACTATAAAATATTAGGGGTTAACCTTTCTGCTCACGATGCCGATATAAAACGTGCGTTTCGGAAACTGGCTATGTTGTATCATCCGGATCGGGATCCAGCTCCTGCCGCTGAAAGAATGTTTAAAGAAATTAATGAAGCGTATGAGGTATTAAGCGATCCGCAAAAGCGAGCTGGCTATGACTGGAAGAGGCAAAGACCTTTATCTAATGTATTGCAGGAACCTGTACAACCTACACACCGTGATCCGGCTTACCGTAAACCAAAACAGAACCGACCCAATGTAAAAAGTGAACGTCAACGAATGTTTGAAATGATGAGTCGATACCAGCCCATTATCAATCGCATTACCATTGTTTGTCTTTTTATTTCAGTGTTTATGTTGTTTGATTATCTGTTGCCAAATCGTGTTACACCAGAAAAAATCACAAAGACATATTCGCACACTAATACGGCAGGTAGGTATTCCACAACGTACCATGTTGCTGTTACCGAGCGGGGTCAGGAAATTCAATTGCCATTTGAAGTATCTGATTATTTTCAAGTGGGTCATACTGTTATTATTAACGCTTCGTTTTTGTTAGGTGTGCAAAGATGGGTTGAGGCAAACCACCAGATTGTTCCGCTTCGCAAATCTATCTACGGTAATTTTGTTTTTGCACCTACAGCATTATTGATTATTTCCTTTCTCGCATTTATGTTTAGAAAAAATGTTGAAAAAAGTTTTAACTACGGCATCGTTAGTTTGATCATTTTATTTTTTACGGTCATAATCATATTATTTTTGTAACACTATGGCCAAGAACAACGACTGGAAAAAGCGCGATGGAGTAGTGTACTCCACGAGTAGTGATTTTGAATTCAACTACGGGCAAAACGAAAATGCAGCGACACTCCCACCTCAACAACAAAACTTAAAAGTGATGTTGGATAAAAGTATGCGAGCAGGAAAACAAGTAACGCTCGTTACAGGCTTTACTGGTTCCGTAACTGATTTAGAACAATTAGGTAAACACCTAAAATCAAAATGCGGAGTGGGCGGTTCTGTTAAAGACGGAGAGATTATTATTCAGGGCGATCATCGTGACAAACTTCTACAAATACTATTGAAGGATGGTTATAAGGCCAAGCGTGCCGGATGATATTTAGTTTAGTATGTTGTGAGCCAGCCGCTTTTATATTTCAATTAGTTGATCATTCATGTTTACCAATTCTTTACTGGAGCTTCTTGCTCTGTATCAACATCTGACGAATTGATATTCGTTTTTCGGCCAAGATGTCTTTCTTTGTTTTGAAAATCATACTAATCCGGTCAAGGTGTCTTTAAAATCGATGTGATATCGAGTCGGCATATTTTTTCCTAAGAGGTTCTGTGATTTTAAAATTCATGTTAAACTTAAAAATTACAATACTATGAGCATCATTCGTTATAACACTGCTAATGATTTCACACCGACTTCATTTAGCAATCTGATCGATCGTTTCTTTAGCGAATCAATCGCGCGTTCCGGTGGATCGTCTTATTCATTCGTTCCCAAAGTGGACGTGTTGGAAACTGAAAAATCATTTCTTATTCATGTAGCCGTTCCGGGTGTCAGCAAAGAAGATTTTAAGATCGACTTAAATGATAATTACCTTACCATTAGTGGTGAGCGTAAATTCAAAAATGAAAAGAAAGACCACAACTTTCATTCAGTAGAAACACAGTATGGAAGTTTCAGTCGCTCATTTTCACTTCCTGAAAATGCGGACGCTGCAAACATTAGTGCGCAGTACAACAACGGTATATTAGAAATCAATGTGCCAAAGGATGAAAAGAAAATCTTGAAAGCAACCATCAAGGTAAATTAAGAAATAGGGTTAGGTAGGTAGGTGTTTGGCGTCATCTCGCAAGGGTGGCGCCTTTTATTATTCAGCGGGTTGAACTTTGATCTTCAAACTTCAAACTTTAAACGTTACCTTTCTATACACAATTAAAGCGGGTTTGATATGAAGCGATCATTGTTGATTCTCATTGTGATTTTTGCGGCCTTTATTGGTGGAATTTTAGGATCACTGTTCACCATGCGTTTTTTTGATTCCTCTCCAGCACCATATGCTTCCATAGAAGGAAGGCAGCAACTCGTGTTAACAGGGTATACTCCTGACAGCACCTATCGTGTTCCTAAAGAACTCGATTTTCTATCGACAGCAAAAAAAACTACACCCGGTGTTGTTCATATTCGAATTGCTTATGGCCCCGGAGATTTCAGTGCGAATCCTTTATCATTTTATCCGGAGGCTCCAACACGATCTTCTGGTTCGGGTGTTATCATTTCGGACGATGGCTACATTGTTACCAACAGCCACGTTATTGAAGATGCCAATAACATTGAAATCGTGATGAACAACAATCAACGCTACTACGCGAAGTTAATAGGAGCGGACCCTACTACTGATTTAGCATTGTTAAAAATCAGAGCTAAGAATTTACCTTTTGTTCCGTACGGCAATTCTGATAAAGTTAATCCAGGCGAGTGGGTCTTGGCAGTAGGTAATCCATTTGATCTTAACTCAACTGTTACCGCGGGCATTGTAAGTGCAACAGCACGCAACATTGGTATTCTTCGCGATCGCAATAGTCTTCAGGTTGAATCGTTCATCCAAACCGATGCTGCTGTTAATCCTGGAAATAGTGGAGGTGCATTGGTGAATTTACATGGAGAGTTGATTGGTATTAATTCAGCGATTGCTACATCATCAGGAAGCTATCAAGGTTATTCATTTGCCATTCCAGTAAGTCTTGTAAAAAAAGTAATGGATGATTTATTAGAGTTTGGTAAAGTGCAACGTGGATTGTTAGGTATTCAAATAACCAATGTCAATGCAGCCATTGCAGAAGAACTTAAATTGGCTGTGAATCAAGGCGTGTTGGTAAATCAGGTGAACAAAGAAAGCGCAGCCGAAAAATCTGGAATTGTTGCAGGTGATGTAATTGTTGGGATAAATGGACATCATGTTAATTCTGTTTCTGAATTACAGGAATGGGTTGCACGAAATCGGCCAGGAAAAGAAATTCAAGTAACCTACTTACGCGATGGCCATCAATATGAAGTAACCTCACGCTTGAAGAATTTTGAAGGTGGTGATGCTGTGGATAAGAAGGAGATTATGTATAATTTGTCGGGCATGGAGGTTGAAGATGTTCCCTACAAACTGTTGAATACGCTTCAACTTGAAGGTGGAGTAAAGGTCAAGTCAATAACATCTGGCAAGTGGAAAGAGGCGGGTTTAAAAGAAGGATTTATCATTGCCTACATTGATAAGATACCTGTTGATAATGTAGAAGACCTTAACCGAATTCTCGATTTCAAAAAAGGCGGCATTCTCATCGAAGGATTTTATACGGATGGCAGTAAGGGAACTTTTGGAGTTGAGTGGTGAGGTGGGAGGTTCAATGTTCAAAGTTTTAAGGTTCAAAGTTCAAGGTTCCAAGTTCAAAGTTCAGAGTTTAAAGTTTCGGGTTCGTTGCTATTCTAAATTCTACCTTCTAAATTCTATATTCTTCTAAACACCGAGAATCCGATTACTCACTGTCCTCAGCACTTCACCACATTTTGCTAGTTTTGCACACTTATCTCATTCACTATGAAAAACTTCGGAATCAAAGAATCACTTGCTGCGCTTGGTGTAAAGAAAACTAACCTCGGCACTTCTTCCGGTAAAAAATGGTATAGAACTTCGGGCAAACGGCTTGATTCTTTCTCACCGGCTGATGGTAAGCTTATTGGTTCTGTGTATGCATGTGATGAGAAAACATTTCATCAGGTAACGAAGAAAGCACAAGAGGCTTATAAAGAATGGCGTAAATGGCCTGCACCAAAGCGAGGCGAGGTTGTTCGCCAGATTGGTGTTGCACTTCGAAAATATAAAGAACCGTTAGGCAAATTAGTTTCCTACGAAATGGGGAAGTCCTATCAAGAAGGTTTAGGTGAAGTACAAGAGATGATTGACATCTGCGACTTTGCCGTTGGCCTATCACGACAGTTGCACGGATTAACAATGCACTCCGAACGTCCCAATCATCGTATGTATGAGCAATGGCATCCCATTGGTACAGTAGGTATTATCTCGGCATTTAATTTTCCTGTGGCGGTGTGGTCATGGAACTCGATGCTGGCATGGATATGCGGTGATGTATGCATCTGGAAACCTTCAGAGAAAACTCCATTATGTAGCATTGCTTGTCAGAATATTACGAATGCAGTATTTCAAAAGAATGGTGTGCCTGAAGGTGTATCGAGTATTGTAAATGGCGATGCGCTTATCGGACAACTGATGGCGAAGGATGAAAGTATTCCATTGGTATCGGCAACAGGTTCTGTTCGTATGGGCAAGGCGGTTGCAAAGACTGTAAGCGAAAGACTAGGTAGATCATTGCTTGAATTGGGTGGCAACAATGCCATCATCATTACCGAAAATGCAAATCTGGACATGACCATCATCGGTGCCGTGTTTGGTGCAGTTGGTACTGCTGGCCAGCGATGTACTTCAACCCGCAGATTAATTATCCACGAAAGTGTGTATGATGAAGTGAAGAACAGATTAAAGAAAGCCTACGCTCAACTGGTTATCGGAAATCCATTGGATGTAAACAATCACGTTGGCCCGTTGATCGATACACAAACAGTGAAAACCTACCTGGCAGCATTGAAAAAAGTAGAACAGGAGGGAGGAAAGTTTTTAGTGAAGGGTGGCGTGTTGAGAGGAAAAGAATACGCTTCTGGTTGCTATGTTAAACCCGCCATTGCAGAAGTAAAGAATGAGTATAAAATTGTGCAAGAGGAAACGTTTGCGCCCATATTATATTTGATCAAATACAAAACCATTGATGAAGCAATTGAAAAACAAAACGGAGTAAAGCAAGGATTGTCATCGGCTATAATGACCAACAGCATGCAGGATATGGAGCGATTCCTTTCTAATGAAGGCTCAGATTGTGGCATTGCCAATGTAAATATCGGAACGTCTGGTGCAGAAATTGGAGGAGCTTTTGGTGGTGAAAAAGAAACAGGTGGTGGACGTGAATCAGGTTCAGATGCGTGGAAAGTGTATATGAGGAGGCAAACCAATACGATTAACTTTGGAAACAGTCTTCCATTAGCTCAAGGTATAAAATTTGATCTGTAGACTTTGTTTGTAAATAAGGATCAAAAACCTATTTTTATAAACCATTAACCACAAGTATGCCACAGAAAAAATACCGCACCGTAATGCTGATCGATGATAATGAGATTGATAATCTTATTAACCAGAAGATGATTGAAGCCGCCTCCATAACGGAGCACATCTACACTCATACCGGAGCAAAGAGTGCAATTGAGTTCTTGAAAAACATGGAAAAATTGGATGTGGCAGAATCTGTACTACCCGATGTTATTTTCTTGGATATTGATATGCCGTTAATGGATGGGTTTCAATTTCTGGATGAGTTTGAGAAGCTCACCAACGTTGCAAAGAAGAAATGTAAAATCGTTATGCTTACCTCTTCTATCAATCCTCAGGACTTTAACCGTTCTAAGAAATACGAAAATGTTAAGCTTTATCTAAACAAACCATTGTCGCACGAGAGTATTGTAAAGCTCGAACTTTAGAATCAAGCTTTAGAAGTTTTTAGAAATCCGTCAATAGATCTACAAAACGTTCATCTAATTTTATCAGCTTTGTTGGTGCGAAGTATCCAACGGTAGTGGCAGCCAATTTTGGCAGCACTGAATTAATCTTCTTCACCTTTTCTTTCTTTGCTTCGCTTGTAGCAATCTTCAAAATCTTAAGGAAGAGTTGTATGTTTTCGCAATCATCTTTGCCAAACATTCTGATTTGTCTCTGAATGCTATTCGACAATTGATTAAATAATTCAAAATCCTTTAGCAAGGTATATTGCAACGCAAGCAAACATTTGATCTCTAGTTGAGCGTACGGATATTTCTTTAGGCTTACGTCATTCAATAATCCGTTTATCAATTTCGCAGCTTCATCAAACTTGCTCACATAGTAAGCGGATATTGCTTTATACACAACATAAATAATGTGTCGCGGAATGTCAAGCATGTCAACTTCATAGTCTAAAAAGATGGCTTCGTTTTCTACATATAATTCAGCTTCGTTGCCTGTACGGATATGGCGCTCAATCTTGGAGATTAAAAACTGTGATGGGAATGTGTAGGTTGAATAGTTTACCAACAGGTTGCCGCAAGCATCATTTACTTCTTCAAAGTATTTTTCAGCTTGGCGGTAAACCTTATAATGGTTATAGTATTCAAGTTTCAGGAATTCGAATACAAGGTTTAGGTGATAGTAGATGGAATCGAGGTGATAGCTTTCAAAGATTTTCTGCACTTTGGTGAAAATATCTTCAATAGATTCTCCATCCTGTTGCATGTTGTCATCCACTTCTACAAACAGACGATGGAAGATGTACATGCAGCTATGGTAGACATATAGACGATGCGATTCGTAGAGCTTGGCTACGTTCTGCATTTCTTTCATGAGCAAGCTCAGCCCAAGTTTTTCTACTTCTCCGCCATTCAGTAAGAAGTCAGCATACTTTTTAAAGTAATCTGCCAACATATCTTCTGCCTTATCCACGGCAAGCATGTAGGCCACATGGCGGTTGTAGAGTTGTGAATACTGAAAATAATCGGGAGAGTTAATGTTTAATTTCTTGAGCGATTTGTAGATAACGGTCAACTCATTCGCCAAATCATAATCCAGTAGTTCTTTTTCCAGCTTCTTAAGAGTGGCCACAGAGATCGCTTTCTTCTTGGTAAACAAAACCTCTGTGACGTTGGCCACTTTACGCAGAACGTCCGTGCGTGGACTTTCCAGTTGCCCCATTAAATACTCTTCAATCTTAAGGTTCAATCTCGAACGAAGGGTATAATAAGCGTTGGCGTTCACATCCAACTCTGTCATCAGTTTGGTATCTGAAAGCTGACGCTCACGCAACCCCTTTAACAGGTAAGCTGATTTCTCAGCGTTGCTTTCTATCAGCGAATCATAAATTGCTTTGAAGTCTTTTTCGGACAACTGCTTGATGATGTTCTTGAGCTTTGCCATGAATGGATTTAATCAGTCTCAAAATTTACAAAATTTATTACAGTAAGCAACTAGTGTTTATATGACAGGTCAAAAAATCTTGATGGTAAGTTTGTAATTTTGGCCGCTAAATCAAAATTTGAAATCCGTGTTCCGTAAGCACATTGCACTTCTTTATCTGCTCGTCTTACCCTCGATGGGGATGTGCCAGATCTCGCGCGAATACCTTGCTGAGCGGAACATTCAAAAACAGAAATGGGATCGCGCCTACAGTTTGTTGAAGAAGGCCATGCATAAAGACTCGCTTAATGTAGCAGCACAATACGTAATGACCCATTATTTCTTTGAGCCACAGAACCCTGCATATCAAATTGATTCAGCTTATCGCTACAGCACCATGGCAAGTCTGAGTTTGACACAGGCATCGCCACGCCAACGCGAACGGTTGAAACGTTTTCCTATCGATAGTTTAATTCTTCTTCAGCTACATACTCAAATTGATAGCGCTGCCTTCGAGCGAGCAAAAAAGACAAATACCGAACAGGCATACATTTACTTTCTAGCGAACTTTCCATTGGCTAATCAACGTATGCAGGCAATCGAATTGCGCGATGAGGTAGCCTACCTCGATGCGCTTAGTGTGAATACATATTCTGCATTTGAAGACTATTTCAAAAAATATCCTACATCTGTTCGGGCCAGCGAAGCAAAAGCGCTCTATGAAAAATTACTTTATAAAAATAAAACGGCCGACCAACATTTGTCGAGTTATAAAAAATTCCTGGAGGCGTACCCTGAATCACCGTATCGTGATGATGTAGAGTTAAATATTTTTGAAATCAGCACCGCCTTGGGAACAGTGGAAAGTTATAACACCTTTCTGCAAGACAATCCACAAAGCTCCAAAACTAAGGCTGCATTAAATATCCTATTTCATATTTCTGTTAACTCAAATTTATCAGAGGTCAAATTTTTTCAAACGGATTCCTTAATGCGTGTTATAGAATTAGAGAAAAATTATCTAGTTCCTATTCTTCACCTTGGGTTGGTTGGGTTTATGAATGCCCGTGGAGAAGAAATCATCCACCCCGAATCTTCAGAAATTCCAGAGGATTATCGATGTGGAAATATTACAGAAGATGTATTGGTACTTACTGATAAAATTATTTCAAGGTCTGGATCGATTCTCTATTCTGGTAATGCAAACGAGATAACGGATCTAGGCTCTGGTTTTCTTAAAATAAAGAATGACGATTGTGTTAAGGTAATTCACAAATCTGGTTTTAGTGTTGGAGATAGTTGTGTAACAGACGGCAAGGTGTTGAATGGTAAAATGCTCGCCATAAAAAAAGAAGCGGCATGGTCAGTCTGGACTTTATCTGGAAAGATGTTAGAATCTTTTTTATGGGATGATATTTCAACAGTAGAGGACGTTCTTCTTTTTAAGAACGGAAGCAAAACTAAATTGGCCACGATTCAGTCCGTTGCAAGCGTAGCAGATCATCAGCCTCTTCAACTTTCTGATGCGTTTGATAATGTAAAGGCATGGCCTCAACATTTATTACAAGTTCAATCGGATGAATATGAAGGCGTACTCAATCAGCAACTCGAAGTTTTTTTTCGTTTCGACAAACATAAACTAGAGAGCACCCATTTCGGTGGAATTGCTACTTCGCCATTTGGCGTTTCAATATTTAATAATAGGGGAGAAGAATCTGCTGTATTCAAACACGTTCAAATATCTAAACCATGGATATCGGTTAAAGTCAATTCGTCTTCATGGAGATTATACAATCCAATGGATCAGGTATTTCAAAGCCCTACTTACGATTCTATTTATTTTATCGGACCTTTTGCAATAGGTAATCAATCGGATAGTGTCACTATTCATTTCAATCCATATTACTCAATTGATTTTCCTCAGCCAGCGAAACTAAAATTTATTCCAGGTCAGGACTCAACTGCATTTCTCTTGGTAGAACAAAATGGAAATAAAACACTCTTCGATGGCGAAGGAAGAAAACTTTTCAACGTGGCGTATGATAAAATTCAATATGCAGGCCAAGACATGTTTATTGTTTCGAGAAAAGAAAAAAAAGGACTTGTAGGTAATGATGGAAAACTTCTATTGCCGCTAGAGTATGATGCCATTGGAACGGTAAAGAATAATACGGTTTCTATTTTAAAAGCAATGAAGTTTGGTTTGTTTGATTGCAAAAAGAAGCGACTCATCAAACCAGAGTATCTAAAAAATATTGTGCCCTACACCTTTGATAAATTGTTAGTCTTTAAAGAAGGTAAAAGTGGGTTTGTAGGTTGGGACAATAAGCCATTGAGCAAATTTGAATTTGATGAAGTACGGTATTGGAATGACACTTCCGCACTGGTGAAAAGTAATTCCTTCTGGCAATTGTATGACATTCAATCAGGCAAGATTTTGATGGATAGGGTAAAGGACTATACATTAATTCAAGATATAGATCACGAAAAAATTGCTATTATTCATCAAGACAATACGTATGGTGTTGTTCATAATTACAAAGGAATAATTATACCTTCTAATTTCAGCGATATCGTTAATGTAGGTTCACGAGACGTGCCCCTGTATTTTACGGAAAAGCATGTGGAGGAAGCCTCAATCTTTGTGGTGATCTACTACAATGCGGATGGACAAATGCTTCGTAAAGAAGTGTACGAACAAGATGACTACGAGAAGATTTATTGTTCAGATAATTAATACACCCTTCATAACAGATTCATTTTGCCAAAAAATGAAATACCTATATTGCTCCCTTTATTTTATTCCATGCAAAAGTTAATTGTTCTCCTTTTCATTCTGATCTTCTTTCAAGCATCAGCACAACCAACACCTCCGGTTAACGAACGTCCAAAATTGGTAGTAGGTATTGTTGTGGATCAAATGCGGCAGGAGTATTTGTATCGCTTTTATTCAAAATTTAATGGCGGAGGATTTAAGCGTTTAATGAACGATGGGTTTATGTTAAAGAACGCGCACTATAATTATGCGCCCACGGTAACGGGTCCTGGGCATGCTTCTGTATATACAGGAACGACACCTTCTTTTCATGGCATTATTGGAAATGATTTTTTCCACAAGCGTTTAGGTAAGATGGTGAACTGTGTGGAAGATCCTTTGCAAAAACCAATTGGTACAGAAGCAGGAAATGGCGATGTGTCACCCTGGAGATTACTTTCATCAACCATTACCGATGAGTTAAAATTATCTACGCAGAAGCGTGCAAAGGTTATTGGTATTTCGATTAAAGACCGCGGAGCAGTTTTGCCTGCAGGTCATATGGCAGATGCTGCCTATTGGTATGATGGTGTTACAGGTAAATTTATTTCAAGTACGTATTACATGACTAAACTTCCTGATTGGACTATAAAGTTTAATGAACAAAACCTAGCCAACAAATATTTATCACAAACGTGGAATACCTTATTACCAATTGAGCAGTATACCGAAAGTGGTCCAGATGAATCTCCGTATGAACGAAAATATTCCGGAAAATTAAAATCAACTTTCCCATATGTATTGAGTGAGCTACGGTTGAAGAATGGAAATTATGATCTTCTTGCAAGCACTCCGTTTGCTAACAATCTTCTTACAGATCTGGCTATGGCCACGGTAGTAGGTGAGCAAATGGGTAAGCATGATGTTACTGATTTTCTTTGTCTGTCGTATTCAAGCACAGATTTACTTGGTCACGCGGTCGGACCCAATGCAGTAGAGTTAGAAGATATGTATCTACGGTTGGACAGAAGCCTTGAAGAATTTTTTAAGAAACTCGATCAGCAAGTTGGTGCAGGTAATTACACTATATTTTTAACGGCCGATCATGCCGTGGCAGATGTTCCTCAATATCTAAAAGACAATAAAATGCCTGGCGGATATTTTAACGATGAATATGTAAAAGCAAAACTGAACGAATATTTATTAACCTACTTTCCGAATAAGCAATTAATCTCCAACATCAGCAACCATCAGATTTTTTTAAATCAAGATGCTTTTCAGCACGATGCAAAAGCTACAGGAGTTGATATGTTCATTGCCACCGAACTCATCGGCAAATTCTTAATGTCATTTGATGGCGTGTCTAATTATTATACAGAAGCTATACTCCGTCAAGGTAGTTATGATGAGGGAGGCGATAGAGGAGATGTTATTCGCGGATTTAATAGTCAACGTTCAGGCGATATTGTTTACACCCTACAACCCGGTTGGATCGAATCTGGAACAGTGCAAGGCACAACGCATGGGTCACCATATAAGTACGATACCCATGTGCCGATACTTTTTTATGGTAAAGGAATTAAAAAAGGATCTACGTCACAATACCATACCATCACAGATATTGCACCTACCTTGTCGATATTGTTGAATATTAAATTTCCGAATAGCTGCACAGGCCAACCTATTTCGGAGATAGTGGAGTAGTAGTGTTTTTTGAAGAGTGTATTAACAACAGTTTTGTATCTGTTGACAGTGATCGAATTGAAAACAATTAAAAAAATAAGAAGGTACAGAGAGTGACGGTGGTAAAACGACCGAAGGACTTAGCCTGTTTAGTTTCATAACTTTTACCAATCCATCAGCTGGCGGAAATGTCTGATAGATATGACACGCGATCGAGCCCAATGTGTAATTGGCATCTCCAAAATTGTAGAAATACATTTGTGATTAAACAGGAAGAGCAGTATAAAATAGATTGTAACTAAAAACGAGGCAACATGGAAAGATTAAAGTGCCGTTTCTGCGTGGGGAAATGCATCAAGAGGATGAGTTAATATGTACGTAATTTAATTTCTTACATTATGGGCAATGGATTTGGGTGTTTTGAGTTATTCCAAAACTCCTTGGTTTCATTTGCCTATTTACACAATTAAATAGGTGGGGGTGGTTTGAATTTAATAAATTGATTAAGAAAGAAAGTTATGATATCAAAAATTTTATGGGAAGTAGGTTCTGCAATTCCATTCATTATCGGAATAGTCCATTTTAGTGGAACGTTATATTCAAAGTTATTATACCCAACAAATAAACAATTATTAGAAGTAATGAAAGTTACTCCCATTGAAGTTGATCCAAAGGCACTTCTATGGAATGCTTGGTTAGGATTTAATGCAACCTTTGGCATTTGCCTAACTTTTATGGGATTTATAAATTTTTATTTAGCATACTCACATTTTGAACTATTGGAAGGTTTTTCAATTATTGCCATTGTGACTATAATAAGCACAGGCTTACTCAGTTTAATTTCAAGAAAATATTTAATCAAAAAAGTAGAAAGGATATTTTTATATGCGGCAATCTTGTTTATTATTTCCTCTATTTTGAGTTTGTAAATGATCGGTAGATGGAGGCAATACAACGGACTTACTGTATCCCACGCGAAGAATAAATGGACGGGATAACATTGGACAGTGATAATGGAAAATGAAATTTTAGTGTATTGGGGTGAATCGCAGACAGCGGCTGAGCATACCTTCCATCGATAATCCCTTCCGATAAAATAAAGCTACTGGTTTCTTCCTTGTGCCTACAGAGTGCTTACCGAGTGACTGGCGTCTGCCATGCTAGCGGCATGCTATGCTGATGCTATGTTCATGCTACGTTGATGCTATGTTGATGCTATAACCATGCATGTTGTCCAGATGTTGTATCGATGTTGTTCAGATGACATGCTATAATCCATGCAGTATAGCATGGGTCTCTATAAGATCTCGCCAGGCACCTGGTAGGCATTGGCCGCTATGGCCGGATCATTTCATATCATTTATGCAATGACATGCATTCGTGTACACGCCCAAGGTTATTAATTGTTGTTCAGGTATTCAGAAAGTATCTGGTAAAAAATCGTTTACTTTTTTTACTCCGACACTAGCTGTCGGAGTGCCACCCTAGTTTTACTACATCGAATTGAATTTAAAAGTCTCAGAAGAACTTCAGTGCTAGTGGGGAAATCCGAGTGTTGGAATACTTCAAAGAGTTTCAGTAGATTTCCGAGAATTCACTAATTAATCAAAAGTTTAGGTATGCGAGTCTTCATTATTTTTGGAATGCTATTGATATTACTTTATCCGGCAACGGCACAGATCAAATGGCCGGATAACAAGAAGGCTGCCATTGTGCTAACGTGTATAAACATAAATTTAAAGCGACATTTTTTTTAACTGGAAATCTTCGTGAGAGTAACGTAGATCAATGGAGAAATGCCTCTAAACAAGGGCATGAACTAGCGACCATGAGCGAATTGCTAAATGGTATTCGGTGCTCCGAAAGAATGTGTAGGCATATAGGTTGAACAGAATTTTTATTTGACGAAAGAATTTTTTAAAAGCAGGGTCGCCTAAAGGCCTCCCGCCTATAAAAAAGACGATTATACGCTCCCAAAAAATGTAGGGTTTAACGCGATTAATATGTGAAACAATGAATCATCATTCAATAACAACTGTAGAGGTGCAGCTGGGATAACGATTGGTCACAACTGACTGACAAGAAATCAGTAACACTGATCGGGGTAAAAATCAAAACTGTATCACCACTTTTCCAAAATGCACCCCTTTCTCCATGTAGCGGAATGCCTCTTGGATTTCTGACAAAGGAAACACCTTACTTATTACAGGTTTTATATGATTAGCCTCGATCGCTTTATTCATTTCCTCGAATGTATCTTTTGATCCTACTTCAATGACTTTGATTGTCATTGGTCTTTGCAATAAATCAAGAATTTTCAAGTCTACAGACACGCCTCCCACCAACCCGATAATCGCTATATGTCCACCAATTTTTACGCACTGGATGGTTTTGTTAAGTTCAGTACCTACCACCTCTAACGCTATATCGACACCTTTCCCTTCAGTGAATTCCAAAACCTTGGTATGCCAATCTGGAAACTCCTTATAATTAACTGTGCTGTCGGCACCCAACGATTTCGCTTTTTCTAATTTTTCATTTGAACTGGATGTGATCAATACTTTTGCACCTACGGATTTAGCAAATTGTAATGCAAACATTGATACACCACCCGTTCCTTGAAGCAGTACCCTATGTCCAGGCCTAATTCGTCCCACATTGAATAAGGCTTCCCACGCAGTGACCGCTGCAATCGGAAGTGTTGCAGCCTCTTCCAATGACAAGCTATCTGGTGCTTTTACCAGTGCATTTTCGGCTAGCGAGAGATACTCGGAGAATGCACCACCAATAATCCGATTTTCTAATTTTGTGTATGTTTCCTGTATATCTCCCTTTTGCCATAAAGGCATATGATGAGTTGATACGCGATCACCCACTTTCAGGTTTTTAACTTCTTCACCTACCGCGTCTACTACCCCTGCTGAATCACAGCCTAAAATGTAAGAAAGCGGAACGGGAACAAACCCTTTTGCAATGAATAAATCAAGATAATTTAAAGACATTGCCCCGATCTTAACATGTACCTCATTTGCCTTTAATGGTTGCTTGGCTTTCTCCTCAATCATAATGTTTTCTATTCCCGGAGATGTTAAAATAACTGCTTTCATTTTACTTTCATTTAGTGTGGCATAAACATATTTAGTTAATACCTTTATTTCAAGTATGCACTTTTTGGTGCACTATGCACCAATTGTATACTAATACTGATAACCAATTATTTAATTTTCATTTTATGGCAAAAAAAAATACCATTACCTCGACATGTCCGGTCGATTATGCTTTTCAAAGAATTGGGGGAAAATACAAGGCTCGTATATTATGGCAATTAGAAAATGGCCTGAAGCGATACGGCCAACTAAGAAAATTGCTGTTGGATGTGACGCCAAAAATGCTTACCCAAGCCTTGCGGGAGCTTGAGGAAGATATGTTAATTGTGAGAAAGGTATATCTAGAAGTCCCGCCCCGGGTCGAATACTCATTGACACCTACCGGTATTGAATTACTGCCCTCGATTAAGCTTTTGGGTGAATGGGGTAAAAAAAAAATACTACTTCGTAACGTTGCTCCCCATCTGAGTCACTTGCCTCAACAACTATGATGCGTCCACAAAATCAATGTATCATTCGGACATTTTTTCGTCAAGATCAGCGTCCTGGAAACCGGTGACACTGATTGGGATACAAATCTGATAGATTAAGCTACCAACGTTTTCATGCGAATGACACTGATACGCAAATGGAGATAATACTTATTGAATATTGTCAATGAAATTACGGAAACTCAATCCTGTTTATGGTGCGATCATTATTGACGTTGCAAAAGCAGCATTTGTGTTCGTAAGTGATATCGCCACTCCATTTTTCCAATATTTAGCATTAATTTTTGTACCATTTTCATTGTATTCATATCCTGCTACAAAAACATCTGTACCGAACACATAGATTGATTCTGCAGAAGATATATTTGTTCCTTTTGTAAGTGATACTGTTACCCCATTCTTCCAATATTTGGCAATATAAGATTCAAGGCCTGCTACATAAACATCTGTACCCGAAACAAAGATTGAATTCGCTTCAGCATGGTCTGCCCCAGTTGTAAGTGGCACTTCAACACCATTTATCCAGTACTTGGCGATATGGTAAGTACCATTGTTTTCATATCCCGCAACATACACATCCGTACCTGAAACATAAATAGAATTTGCACTGGCACTGTTTGTTGCATCTGTAAGCAATACCTCCACTCCATTCTTCCAGTATCCGGCAGCATAGAAAGATTTGTATATTCTGCCAGCCACGTAAACATCGGTGCCTGTAACGTATATCGAATTTATGTAGGAATTGTTGCTAACCTTTAAAGGTACCCCTACCCCGTTTTTCCAGTATTTGGGAACATCATAAATACCCTTGTTATCATATCCTGCTGCATAAACATCTGTACCAGAAATATAGATTGAATGTGCAATGCTAGCAGTTGATCCATTTGTAAGTGGCACCGTTTCTCCGTTCTTCCAGAATGTAGCAACATTTTGGGTACCATTACTTTCATACCCCGCTACATAAACATCCGCGCCAGCAACATAGATTGAATTTGCAAAGCCGTCATGTGTTCCATTTGTAAGGGGTACCCCCACTCCGTTCTTCCAGTATTTCGCAACAAAATTATCTCCATTATGTTCATACCCTGCTACATAAATATTGTATACAATAAAATCAGTGGTGTACGTAAGTGTAGTACCATTGGTAGTTAGTGTAACTTTTCCGGTAACTGCATTTGTAGGTACTATTACTTTAATCTGATTGGTGTTAGCATTAACAAGCTTACCCTTAATGTTGCCGAACAACACTATATTCTTACTGGTATCAGCATTAAAATTAGTGCCTGTAATAATTATGGTATCACCCGCTAAGCCTTTATTACGGTTAAGGCCAGTTAATTGAGCCCCTGGAGCGGGGTCATTATTATGGCAGCTATAAAATGCTATAGCTAGCAACACAAGGAACAAACTCCTACTCAAGTAAAAAGATGTTGATTTTATTTTATTTTTCATTTCTTCTATGTTATAAATTTTATGTCCTTAAAAAAATAGTGCTGATACAAATTGCTTTTATTTAATTATCAATAATTGAAGATTTAACCATTAAAAAAGATAATGCGGTTGTAAAGTATATTCATAGGCAAACCCTTTTTCGTTTCCGGAGAGGCCATACGTTTCAGATTGAATTAGGCATTTCACCTCAGGAATAATAGGAGTGGGAGAAGAATCTTTTCCACAACTCCATAAAATGCAGGTTACAAATAAAAAGGGCAGAAATATTTTAAAGAGGTTTTCATGTTGATTTTTATAGATAATTGAAGTTTGGATGATATCGTTTACGTGTTTGCCCTTCTACTTTTTCTAAATTTTGTGATTGATACTAACATTAATGGTATAGAGTTAATCTTTAAGAGCCTTCAGAAGTGATGTGTAAAATATTCACAGTTTCAACTCGCAAGTCAATAACCCTTTAATGTAACGTGCTTTTAAATTATTTTAGTATGCTTTTCATTTCTTCTCTTCAGAACGTCCCTTTCCTCGGTCTAAGGGAGACTTTTAAGTACGGTTCTCTGTGAGAACCTAGGGGTAGATTATATACCTATATTTTTTTCTATGATTGACCCCAAACTCTGTTGGTGCTATTGTATTGTTATCCAAAACTGACAGAGCATAAATTTTTGACTGACGACATTGTTCAGCTACATTTAACTAAAGTGTAATCGCTTGTCGGTTTAATTTGACGATCAACGAACGGACAACCAAAACACTGCCTGTAACATGGTACTGGTAAAAAGGGCTGATGGAAGTAATTGAACAGTAGTAATTCTTTCTACTTTTGTGCTAAGCTGCGCTAACGGAATTCTATCCCTCTTCTTCGCCAATACTCGAGCCGTTATGTGCAATTAATAATACAATGAATCCATTGAAATATTCTTTTAAAATAATAGACTCGAAAATTAATACGGGATTCTGGCAAAAGCATGAATCCAAACAACTGTTGTTTAATAAATGGACAAAGTTATTAGGAAGAAAAAATACCAACCTAATCGTTGCCGATGATAAAGAACTCGGGTTGATCGACTGTAATGGAAATTTGTTGTGGAAAAATGCACTTACCTGTCCTGGAATTCCAAATAACGCATATGTATCAGACGATCGTTTACTTGTCACTACCAATTCCGAAGACTATCACGCTTGGGGCAATCTGGGTCCTGCTATTCTGATTGATTTAACAAACGGTTTAATTATTAAGGAATTAAAAGGTAGCAGTGGTGTAGCATTGTCCAATGGAAAGTTTTTGCTAGGATTAGAAGGATATGATGTATTCGATACTTGGCTCTATGATTCAAACGGAGACCTGGTTCAGCGATGGAAAAGTTACGGTCATTATGTGGTAAAAGGAGATGATAATATTCGTGTTATAGAGCAAGATCGAGCTATGCCAACAGGCGCTACGGTTGTAAAATTAAAGTTAGATGGGAGTATTGAAAAGGGTCCCAAACTTAAAACTTGTTCTACATCAAATCCAATAACTCTAAATAATGGAGATATTATTTTTGAAAATTCGGGCGAGTTAACAATTATAGATTTGGATTTACGAGAAGTGGCGAAACTGCAATTAAAGAGCATATCAGAAAAGGAGTCGTGGAGATTTCATTCAAAAATATCTTTGAACCAAAACACATTAAATGTATGCATTTTAGAGCGTTCTGAGGAGCCACCCATTGTCTACCAAACCTTTGAATGGTTAATTGAATTAACAGCACATAACAACAACTAAAAAAATGGTACGAGATGTGCGAATACCCATTGTGATACTAATGAACTTTGGTGTGTGTAGACAGTTAGAGTCCTTCAAGCCACCACTTCTTTAAGCCGCAAACCGTTGAATACAACCCTTGAAAACCGAGAATACTTAGCGCCACAGATTAAACCTTTGACGATATTTGAAGTCAAAACATAGAACCTAAAAAATGAGATATGATCAATAAAATCACCGTTGCTTTTGCCTGCATTTTCGTTAGTGCAAATTTATTTGGGCAAACGGTAGTAAAAAAAGTAAAACCGAGTGAGACAGATCCACTTATTACAACATTCGATACAGACTCCAACTATGTTTACTTGAACACAACAGCGACTGCTAAAAATATTTTAGTTATTCATTTACCGGGCAGTTATGGAGAACCAAAAATGGCTACTCTTTTTGGTACATTAGCTTCTGATTTAGGTTTTCATAGCATCGGATTAATGTATCCAAATGTTCCGACAGTAGGAAGCATTTGTTCAAGTTCAAGCGACCCTTCTTGTTTTGAAAATGTACGAAGAGAAATTATTGAAGGGGTTGACTATTCATCAGCAATTGCAATTAATTCAACAGAATGCATTTTATACAGGGCAAAAAAACTATTGGTTTACCTCAGTGCGAATTATCCTTCTGAAAATTGGGGTCAATATTTAAACATTAACAATGATTTAATTTATTCTAAAATAATTTTTTCTGGTCATTCGCAGGGCGGTGGGCACGCAGCGGTAATCGGAAAGTATTTCCCAACAAAGCGCATTATTTGTTTTTCCTCACCTAAAGACTATAGCAATCATTTTAATGCACCACCACTTTGGTATTCTACAGGTAGCTGGCAAACATCGAAGAGTGATATTTATTCATTCGACCATACATTGGATAATTATTCTCAACAACTTGAAATATTGGACAGTTTAGGTTTAGACAAGTATGGCTTACCAATAAACATAGACAGTAATCCAAGCCCTTATGACTACACACGACAATTAATAACTACCTATGCTGTTGCTTCTGGTGACGAACACGCCAGCACAGTTCAGGATACTAAAACTCCGAAAATATTGGGAACACCAGTATTTATTCCAGTTTGGACTTATATGCTTACAGATATTTTAACGACTGGGTTATCGGATAACTCATTTGAAAACAACACTAATCTGAAACTTTCACCAAACCCGACAAACGATATTGTAAGTATTGAATTAACTGCCGAGAATTATTTGCTAAAAGTTTTTGACCAAACAGGGAAATGTGTAATGGAACGAAATAAAATGACAGGTAAAATTCAAATCAATTTGACTGCCTTGAATTCGGGTCTTTATTTTATCCAAGTAACGGGTGACAAAAAAATATTTACTGGTAAGGTAGTAAAGCAATGACAAACGAATTACTAATGGAAAGCAGTGAGCTACTATTGCAAAAATAAGTGGTATTGCTGTGTTGTAAAATTCTACCACGTTCCGTGTCAGTAAGAGATCATTGAGCATTGTGTTGCGAAAATTCTAGCATATTCACAAGAGGAGTATAAGTATCGAAGAGTTAGCCAAGGAATTAAACCCAGTGATACGCGGAGTAATAAACTATTAATGTAAAATCGGGTCTTAGCACGCCCATGATGTATGGAATCAACTTAACAAACGATTACAGAAATGGGTTATTTAGGAGAAAGGATTTTATACGATGGCTTTAATTAAGTGGTTGAAAAAGAAGTATGAAGAACGATCGAATCTATTCACTCACTGGAAATTGGTACATCCATAATGTATTGAATACATTTGTTATTGAACAGGAGGAGCCGTATGAAGGGGAAACTTTTACGTACGGTTTCCGGAGGATCTAAGGATGAACTCCTTTGGGTGACCCACTTAGATGTTTTTTCAAATGACCAAAACTTTCAAGACTCATGCCCTCAACAGTATTCAAGCGGAATGCCGCACAAATCTATCTTTCTCTGGTTCCTTTCGCAGTTATGTTTCTAGCTTTTACGACTGGACACGTCAGTTACAAAATATATTTACCGATCTGGATTGTTAATGTTTGCCTAATGATAGTGGCGGCTTGGTTTCTTGGCGCACATGTTATCAAAAATAATGACCCTGAAAAAAAGCACCTTGCTGTTGTTGCTTGTCTTCTGCTGGCCCCAACGTTATTAACGTCTATTTTCGGAGGGATGGGTACTCCTCCAGGCACAGTTAAAGAATGGGTAACAACGGCTACAGAACAACAGGTAAGATTTTCGTTTTTAATAATTAGTGGGGTATGTATAGGGTTCGGTTTAATTCTTTTAAGAGACAAATTAAAAGGGACTGCTGGAAATTTTTATGCGCAGCTTGGTTATGCCGCCATTGTTATAGCCTTGCCCATTTTAATTTTTAATATGTCGTTCTGGCACAGCTTCGCTGTGGAAACATACAAAATCAGGTTAAATTCTGTTTCAGCAAAAACACCAGAATGGTTCATGCCTATTTTCAATCAGGTTTGGATATTGTCTGTGGTTGAGGTTGTTCTAACTTACCTAGCCATAGCAGCGTTTGTAGCCGCATTAAAATCTGCCAACTGGTTTCGTAAAGTGCCTTCGCGCATTTACATCATTATAAGTTTATTGGCTATTTTATTTATACTGCTTTATCCGTTATATCCAGGTTCGGCAGTATTTTCAGGTTTTCCATATTATCCTTTTATGATACCGGCCATACCATTTTTCTTGATCTATTTTATTGGAATAAACTTATTGCGAAAAGTTGGGACTGATGATTTAATTCGCTCATAACGTAAAACAATAGCTAACATTTGGTTTAGCGTTATATAGGGTCAATGAACAAGCTACAGCATTTGTTCTTTGTTCAGGTTTGGATCCGCAGACGTAACGCAATAAAACAGTAAAATATATTTTCCACTTTCGTTGATAGTTCGACTTCTTGGCCGTTATCATTTGGAACATGATCACCAAAAAGACACCTTACAAAACAGAGACTCAATCCGAGTTCCGCGATCAAAAAAAAATGCAAGGTACTGGAAATGAAAAAGCTAATTCATAAGTTTGATATCACACCTGACGACCTCGGTTTGCAATGGAATATCAACTTGTGAAACGTTAGTCCGAATAAGGTAAGTAGCAATTTAGCTTCTAGATAAGCGTGCAGTTGAGCGACATAAATTTGGTTTCATATTAAATGACTGTCTATACATCCCAACTTTAATAAACGACTCTCCGACACGGGCAATTGCATTGCGAAAAAAATGAATTACTTTTTTGACTGACTACCACGAATAAAAGAAAAGATTCGTTTGTAGTGACAGCATCTGCCACTTGTTACTATGACATTAAGAAATATCCTTCATAGAGATACTAAATCTCTAAATACCAACGAAGACTTTTGGTTTCCTGGCCGCTGGATTGGTGGTATTTCAATGACCATCGCACCGATTCTTTTTCTTACAGGAATGCTTCTCCGAATTCAGTATCATTTTTTCTTTCCGGAGCAACTCGAAGCATTTAAAGAACATCCCAACCTGATAACAACATCTTACAACTTCTTCATCGTTGGTAATATTTTGCTGTGGCCGGCTATTATCACATTATGTAGAATGGTGGGGAAGAAGAAAAGCGAGTTGGCATTATGGGGTGGTGTATTTGTTATCCTTGGGCTTTTTGCCAGAACCTTTCAAGGAGGTATTAATCACCTATCATTTCAGCTAGTGCATTTTCAGGGTTTAGAAGTTGCAACTAAAACGATAGCAGATTCTTATGGCGCATTCAACATAATAGCTACCCTAAATGGAACAATTATGTTTGGATGGTTAATATTAGCAATAGGGACTTACCTCTCCGGTACACTTGGGCTAGTTCGTTCCATTGCACTCGGTCTCATGGCTGCCCTTATGAGCGGTGTGCTTAAAGGTACTTCATTGTTTTCCGTCATAGCGGCTACAGGACTTTGTATTGCATTAGTACCACTTGGAATCAAAGTCTTAAAAGATGGCCCACGTCCAACAGCTAAAAGTATTGCGGGTTGGACATCGATCATTATTGTGGTAATAGCCATTCTCTACTTTCTTGGGCAAGCAGGTTAAAATATGATCACAAGAATAAATACAAGGCAGGCTCTTTAGATGACAATGTTTTGATAGGCGAAATATACTCGTAAACTAAAAGAGGTCGACATAAGTCGCCCAGCACACAACAAAATTCATAATCAATGTAGGAGCTCAGCTTAAGTTTGTAGTTTAGTTTTCAAATTACGTTTGGCTTCGTGCGACAGTGAAGCGCTTTAGAATTGCGCCACTGCTCATGCACAACCGTGTGCGTAATTCACTTTAACCAATAAATTAAATAAGAAATGAAAAAGTCTGCCTTCTCAATCCTTGTGACCCTCATTTTAGTAATGGGACAAACTTTGGTTCTTGCTCAACAGTTTGACTCGGCCAAAGAAACAGCAGCCATTAAAGAACTTATAAAAAACTATGAGGCCGCCTGGAACAGGCATGATGCAAAAGGGCTGGCTGACAATTATGATACGGCTGCAACATGGGTTAACTGGTTTGGTGCGTACTATAGCGGCAAAAAAGATATACAGCATCATTATGAAGTGGTTCATAACACTTACTTCAAACCATCTCATTATGATACTCGCTCTATAGAAGACGTTACCTTTATAAAATCCGATGTTGCCATTTCTCATGTACGCACAGCACTAACTGGTGACGCGCGTTATCCGGGGCAAACATTTGAATTCCGCAGAACCATTATATTAACTAAGCACGATAGTGTATGGCTTATTTTAGCCGGACAAAATGCTAAACTTAACGATGGTGTAAAGTAATCCTATAGTTGAGCAATAATATTGTTTTACAAACACCGCCCACAACATGAATGTTCATGAGATTGTGGCTTGACGCTAAGCATTAAACTACAAATCGCTATTTTGCTTTTGTGGTTAATGGAACCTGACGTTTTTCAAATGCTACAACTTCTTAAATATTTAACGTTAGCATTAATATTCTCAATGCGAGGTTTAGAATTGCATTTTTTACTCATCCCGCAACGCAGTAACTGGGTTGGCAGAAGCTGCACGAATAACGTGATACCCTACCGTTACTAACGTGATCGCAAAAGCAAGTAACGCAGATATAATAAAGGTTGGCCACTCGCCTTTTAAGTCAATTCGATACGCAAATTTCTGGAGCCAGGAATTCGTAACGTACCAGGCAACCGGCAGCGCCATTACTGTTCCAATACTTACCAGCAAGAAAAATTCTTTTGAAACCAAAATGACAAGACTGTTAATATTGGCTCCGATTACTTTTCGAACGCCAATTTCTTTGGTGCGTTGTTGTGTGGTGAAGGCCGTCAATCCTAACAATCCCAAGCAAGCAATAAATATAGTGAGCCCTGAAAATGCAGTAAAAATCTGACTGCGTTTTTCATCGGCTTTGTATTGTGAGTTAAAATCCTGATCGAGGAAAACGTATTCAAAAGGGAAACTTGGAAATACTTTCTTCCATGTGTTTTCAATAGCAGTAAGTGACTGATGTACGTCTCCTTCCCCCGTTCGAACGAAGATGTAATTATTTCCTTTACCCAGAATGATCATCAAAGGTTCGATTGCATCATACAATGAATTTTGATG